>NHHK01000027.1 GCA_002171125.1 bacterium TMED161
ACAGTGGAGTAGGGAAATTGTATGATTATAGTTTCGGAACTTTAAGTATAATTTTCTTTTGTATAACCTAGGTTATTTGAAAACCCTCAAATATTAAGTATATTCAGTCATGATTTATAAAAATACAATAATCACTTTGATGACCATATTCTCACTTATGAGTATTGGGTGGGGACAAGATATAACTCCTCCATTATTAACTTATTTTTCTATTACTCCATCAGAATTAGATATAACAACTCCAAGTACTGTGACGTTAACAATTGAAGTATTTGAAGAATCTAGTACGATGTGTAGTAGTAACATTTCAATAGGTAGTTATTCACATGGTTTCTCGATGGGATCTATTGATGGTATGAATTTTTCTAACCAATTATCATTTAACATTGATCAAGTTGATTTTCCAGATATTGGTACATACCCTATTCAAGTACATTTAACTGATTGTAGTGGGAATAGTATATCCTATACTAGTGGAGACTTAGAATTACTTGGATTTACTAATGAGGTGGTTATTGAATTTGAAGACTCAACCCTATGTGATGAAGGATATGTAAATATAGATTATATACCTTGGAATGTTTGGGTAGTAGACAGTAGTGAATGTTTTTATCAATCTGATTTAGATGTTTTACAGGTATTAGTAGATGAAAGTCATGAAACTATTAATATGGAAATGGATTATAATAATAATGGAGTTATTGAACCTTTAGAATTATGTATTCAAGAATGGAGAGATGGAAGATTAATTCTTCTGGATAACCATGAATTTCCATCAGGTTTAGTTTCAGACTTACCACCAGAATTAGGAAGTTTATCTCAACTTGAGAGGTTTATATCTCAATATATTTATGATGAATACGGTTCTGGTTATTATGATAACCTTCCACCTCCAATCACATCTCTTCCTGAGGAAATAGGTAATCTTACAAATTTAACTTCATTAGTCCTAGACGGAAACCAAATATCAACAATACCTAATGGGTTATGGAATTTGTATAATTTAGTTGAATTAGATTTAAGTCGTAATCAAATTTCTGGTGAGATTCCTCCTGAAATAAGTAATCTCACAAATCTTAATTTCTTATTTTTATCTGAAAATCAATTATCAGGTGAAATTCCATCTATTATAGGTGAATTACCAAATTTGGATTATTTTGATTTGAGTTATAATCAATTATCTGGATTTATCCCTGTTGAAATATGTACCTCACCAACACTTTCATCTTTTTATTTAGATTTCAATCAATTATGTCCTCCTTATCCAGAATGTTTTTCGGGTTCCATTGATAATCAAGATACTTTAGACTGTCCTGAATACTTGATAGGTGATGGTAATTTTGATGGTTTTGTTGATGTTAGAGATATTGTTTTAGGTGTTGAACTAATAATATATTCTTATGATGAAATGGATATGTATCAATTGTATGTATTTGATTTAAATCAAGATGGTCAATTTAATGTTGTAGATTTAGTTGAATTAGTTATGTTAATTATTGATGAATGATGACAGAAACTCTAATAATACAATTCTACCAATCCAATACGGTGGAATGATTTAGGTGTATGGGTTTCTAAACAGAGACATAATAATGAAAAACCATACACCGAAACCAACCCATCACAGCAAAATGATCTTTACTAACCCCAAATGAGATTAGAAATTTTACATAATAGTTCTCTGCAAAGTTTATCCTAAAAACATAACCTATATCCTTAATTATAGATCCTTTCCTGATTTAACACATCATTTATTATATTAAGATATGAAAATAATACGAAATATGGCGTACTTCATTCTATTGATGCTCTCAATAGTTTGGGGACAGGATTGTAATGAAAATATGTTTTGGTCTGATTGTGGTACACCTTATGAGTGTTTACCAACTTGTTCTAACCCTTATTATGAACCAGATACTTGTATTGAAGTTTGTGAAATTGGATGTTTTTGTAATTCTGGTTATGTTTTTGATGATGAGTCGTATAGTTTTTGTGTTCCTATAGAAAATTGTACAGAAACATCCCTCTGTAACGAAGAAACAGAAGTTGAGTTATGGGGTGAGTGTTATAATATTGAGGAGACGACATTCATAAACTTTTCTTATCAAGAAGGTTCAGATTATCCACCTTTATCAGGTGAAATACCATCAGAGATTGGACAGTTAGTAAATATGACTGATTTGTTTTTGGGAGGAAATGATTTAACTATTATTCCCCCTCAGATTGGAAACCTTATTAATCTTCGATCATTATACCTCTATGACAATGATTTCACAAGTATTCCATCTGAGATTGGGAATCTAATTAATTTAATAACTCTTGATATTGGGTATAATCAAATTACAGGTGAGATACCTCCAGAGATTGGGAATCTGACAAATTTAACTAGTTTAGATTTAGGTAGTAATCAGTTAACTGGAGAAATTCCTTTAGAGTTAGGAAATCTTGATAATTTATATTATTTAAATTTAAGTGATAATCAATTATCTGGACAAATCCCTGAAAGTATATGTATCCTTTCTCTAGAAACTTTTGTCGGTTTAAATTGGAATAATCTATGTCCACCTTATCCTGATTGCGGTAGTGGACCAATTACATCAGAGAATTCTCAAGACACCTCAGAATGTGAAGAACCATCCCTCTGTAATGAAGAAATAGAAGTTGAGTTATGGGGAGAGTGTTATAATATTGAGCAAACAACCGAACTAAATTATTCTTATGTTTTCTTAGGCGAGATACCTTCTAGCATAGGTCACTTGATTAATCTAAGTTATATCCATATATCAGATTGTGGAGTATCTGGTCAAATTCCATTAGAGATAGGTAATCTAGAAAATTTAGTTTCTTTACAAATTTATGATAATAATCTTGATTTACCTGATTCCTTAGATATTAATATAGATAGCAACTTATCAGGTGAAATCCCGATTGAAATAGGAAATCTTATCAATTTACAGCAATTAGATTTAAGGAATAATGAATTGACAGGTGTCCTACCAATAGAGTTAAGTAATCTAAATAATTTAAGTTCTTTACTATTAAATGGTAATCAATTATCTGGTGAAATTCCTTCAGAAATAGGTGCCCTACAAGAATTAGTTAGTATGGATATTGGAAACAATCAATTCATAGGAGAAATCCCAGAAAGTTTATTTGATTTAACTAATTTGAATTTTCTATCATTAGGTGATAATAATCTTGAGGGTAATATCAATTCAAATATAAATAATTTAAGTTTGGTCTATTTCTTAGATCTATCTTTTAATAATTTTAGCGGGCAGATACCTAGTGAATTAAATGATCTTGATTTATACTTTTTAAAATTAAATAATAATCAATTCTCAGGTACTATTCCGTATGAATTTTGTAATATTGATTATCTAAATTTATCAAATAATAATTTCTGTTTACCCTACCCAGGATGTATTTCTGAAGTAGATATAGGATACCAAGACATATCAGAGTGCGTTGAGTGTTCAGCCGTCTCAAGTGACTTAAATAACGACTTATCATTAAACGTTATGGATGTTATATTAATGGTAAATTGTGTTTTATCTGATTCCTGTGATGAGTGTTCAGACTTTAATGAGGATGGTTCAACTGATATACTTGATATTGTTGATTTAGTCAATATAATATTAGTAGAATAGTAGTTAGAATTTATTTTGTTAATACTTAACGAATGAAAATAATTTAAAAAATTAGGACTTTTAGAATGAGCTTCATACAAAGCACCTTAAGCAAAGATGAAAAAGTAGAATTAATTATATCTTACCATTGGTGGATATGGTTTTTCCCAGTTGTATCATTATTTTTTATTTCAGTATCATCAGGAGTAAGTATACTGTTAACAATTTATTTATCTTTAAAGATAATATATACAGAGCAAGGTATCACATCTAAAAAAGGCATTAAGAAAGTTGGGATAATTTCAAGAAATACTGAAGAATTACTATTATCAAAAGTTGAGACAGTAGAAATTAAGCAAGGCGTACTTGGACGAATTTTAGGTTTTGGTACGATTCAATTAACAGGAACTGGCACTAGCTTTGTGTTGTTTGATTTAATCTCTAACCCTATAGAAGTAAAAAAACAAATTGAAAAGCTTATAGAAAATTAAATTCTACTATAAACTTTTAAAAATCTATTTTTCTATATTACAAGTATCGATACCAAAAAGTCTATATGTGAAGCAGGTACCTACCAGTGCATTAAAAAGTAAAATTGCACCAATGATAAATAGTATCATTGAATATGTTGATGAGCCAAGTATATAAGGACTAGGCAGTAATAGTAAAGATATAATAAATCTTAGAACTCGTTCAGATTTGTTTTGATTAGTTTTTAATAATTGCATTTAATTCCTTTAAAAGTATTTGGTGTATATTAGTTACTAAATGAAATTCTAAACAATATTAAAATGGTTATTCTTATCAGACCAAATTAATTCATATATTATCAATTATGAATTATTTAAAAACTAAATGGACATCTGTAGAAAAAATAAATGGTTGGAGACATTATGAAGTTAGGAACGTCCACAAAAAAAATAAGAAACTTGAGCTTTTTTCAGTTTGCGATAGAAATAATTCTATAATGGTAGACTTAAATGAAATAAAAGATAAAACTAAATGGATTCCTGGTTGGAAAGAAATAGTTTAACCCTTCTTCATCCGGCTTATATTAAACTATGTATCAGTCTAAAATTAAATATTTAAATCAATTCAGTGGCGTTGAGCTGATCCGTAGCTCTGTAGAAAAAAAATATGACTTAGTGGAGCAAACTCAATTTATATTCAAAGAAAACTTTGGAAAAAGTCATCTGGCAATTCCAATCCAACGACATACAGATAATGTGAAATGGATAGATAATCCAGGAATATATAAAAATATTGATGGCCTAGTATCAAACTTGAAAAATAAAATTTACTTATCTATTTCTGTAGCTGATTGTGTGCCTGTGTGTATGTTTGACCCCAAAACTGAAAATTTTGCTTTAGTGCATTCTGGATGGCGTGGTACTTATAAAAAAATAACAAATAAAGCAGTGTTTCTGATGATAGAAAATGGAAGTATACCAAAAGATATTTTGGTATATTGCGGTGTCTCGATTTCAAAAAAAAACTATGAAGTTGGTAGTGATGTCGCATCTTTATTTTCAAAAGGTAATTCATCAACTTTCGGCAAAAAGTTTCTTTTAGATATCAAATCACAGATAAAAGATGATTTGATTTCTATTGATTTGCTAGAAAAAAATATATCAATTGAACAGGATTGTACATATAATAATATGACTCTGCCCAGCTATAGAAGAGACGGAGAGCAAGCCGGTCGAATAACTTTTTTTATGGGGAAAGATGATTGAAGAAATAAAAATAATTTTATTAGCAATAATTCAGGGAATAACAGAGTTTCTTCCAATAAGTAGCTCGGGGCATATTGTACTTTTTGAAAGTTTGTTTGGGAGTATGGATAGTGATATAACTATTGAAGTAATTCTTCACTTTGGAACGCTAGTATCAATTTTATACTTCTTTAGATCCGATATTTGGGTTTTGTTAAAAGGGCTAATATTAAAACATAAAGATGAGACTAAATACTTTATTCAGGTTTGCTTGGCTACAATTCCAGCAGTTGTATTTGTATTATTAATGCAAATTATTGACTTTAAGATTGAATCATTATTTAATATGAAAACTCTTATTTATACTTATTTCTTTAATACTATTATACTGCTTTCTATTAGGAGTTATGTAGTTGGTCAAAAGGTAATAACATATAAGCTTGCAATATTCATGGGCTTATCTCAGGTTTTTGCGCTTCTACCTGGAATTTCACGGGCTGGAATAACTATCTGTACTGCTCTACTATTAGGCTATGATCAGAAAACTGCTGCTAAGTTTTCATTTTTCATGGCAATCCCTGCAATGCTTGGTGCATTGGTTTTTAAAATTGATGATATATTATATCATTCTTCAGTTGATTTTCATCTATTGGCATTAGGATTTATGTTTTCATTGATTACCGGATTACTTGTTTTAAAGTTATTATTTAAAATCTTGGAGGGCAGGAGATTGTGGATGTTTGCAATTTATTCCTTTTTGATATGGGTTTCTGTAATATTTTTGGATTATAATGGTTAAGAATCTGTTGTCTCCTGGGCAAGCTCTGAAAAGAGTTCTTGCGAAAGAAATTGCGCCAATCCATGCTTTTTTTGGAGAGGATTATTTTTTTCAGGATTTAATTTTAGATGGAATATCTGATATAGTCCTTTCAGAAAGTGAAAAGAAAAATATTTTCATTATGGGTGTTGACAGTGAGGAGGATTTTTTAAATCTATTCAACTCAAACTCGTTATTTTCACAACAATCAGTTATCGTTATAAAAAATGCAAAGAAAATAAAGCCCAAGTTTTATGATGAAATAATTGATTACTGCAAGAATCCATCATTGGATAACTATGTAGTCTTTATTTTTAATGATCCTTATTCATCAAATAAGTTTGTTGATTCTATATCAAACCTATCAACTTGTGTAGATATGAGAACGCCTTTCCCAAACAAGATGAAAGAATGGGTTAAATACTATTGTAAAAAAAACAATTTCATCTTACCTGACAGCACATTAAATGATCTTGTAGATAATTATGGCGATAATATAAATAATGTTATAAATGAGATTGATAAATTATATTTGCATTCTTTAGGAAAGATTGAAGATGTAAATCTTTCAATTGAATTAAATACTCATAAGAAAGAAAGTCAAGTATGGAAACTTATGGACTTTGTTGGTAAGAAAAATACAGCAGAAAGTATTAATGTTTATACACAGCTGTATAATAATAATACTCCTATGATTAAGATTCTGTTAAACCTTTTAGATTTATTTAAAGAATTAATCAATCAAAAACTAAAAATTAAAGAAGGCAAATTTATTAGGAACAAAATCATCTTAAGGAATTTAAATATATATGGTAGGAAGTTCTCAGCTGAACAAATTTTAAAAGCTGTAACTCTTTTAAGGGATTGTGATTTGATTATAAAATCAACTTCAATTAGTGAAAAATACTTTTTTTACACTATTCTAGTTGAAATTTGTGAGGTTACTGGTGAGTGAATATACCGATGAACAGTTAATTTTAAATTTTCAAAAGGGTGATATAAAATCTTTTAATGAAATCGTTGAAAGATTTAAAGATAGACTATTGAATTTTGTTAATGGATATATGAATGATTATCAGGTTTCTGAAAATTTAGTTCAAGATACTTTTGTCAAAGTTTACACGCATGGTAATTCTTACAAGGAAATTTCAAAGTTCTCAACTTGGATCTATACTATTGCGGGTAATTTAGCCAAAACTGAATTAAGAAAGCTTAAAAGGAGAAAAACATATTCATTTTCGCAACTCTCAAATGAAGATAGAGAATTTTCAATTGATAGACACTCTAGCAGTGATAGTAAAAACGATAGCGAAAGAACTCATAAATATCAACAAATCAAAAAAGCTATACCTCAATTAAGTGAAGATTTTAGAAATATAATTATTTTAAGAGATATTCAGGAACTTTCTTACGATGAGATTAGTAATATAACAGGTTTAGCTATTGGCACAGTAAAATCTAGAATAAATAGGGCTAGACTAAAACTAATAGAAATGATTAATGAAAAATAAATTAAGGAGATCCTTTTAAATGGATTTTAAAAAGTTTGAAGAAAGTATTGCTGCGTATATTGATGGCGAGCTTTCCAAAGAGGACAAAAAAATTTTTGAACAAAAATTAGAGTCTGACAAAAATTGCATGACTAAGTTCAAACAAATGGTCGAATTAATAGATGATTTAAAGAAAACGCCTCAATTAATTACAAGCAGTGATTTTTCAAGAAATCTTCAAAGGAAAATTAATTTAAGTAGCAAATCAAATAACAAAATATTAGATCAGATTAAATCGATATTTTTTGAATCAAAACCTGCATTGAACTTTAGTCTTTCATTTGCAGCGATTGCAGTTTTTACATTTTTATATTTAAATGATTTAAATGTTTTTAGTCCTAATGTAGATTCTGTTGAATTTTCCGAACCTGAAGATCAAAATAGTGAATATTTTGATCTTGAGCTTGCAGGCGGTATTGATGATGAGGAAATCAAAGATGAATTAGAGCTTGTTGATACCAAGGAAGATACTGTATATGAAAAAAACAATGATTTTAACTTTAATTTAAAAGGGCTTTTTGATAGTGTTGTTAATCAAGTAAATATTAAAAAGACGTTTAAAGATCAGGAATAATATTTTTTTCATTTAATTTTTATTTTTTATGAAAAATTTGTTAACTTACCTCCGTTCAAAATCTGGAGTAAAAAGAGATGGCAAAAAAACAAACATTTGGAGATAAGGTAAATAAAGGCTCAGAAGCTGATTCGTATAAGCACATAAAAGTTGTTCGTACTATTAGGTCTGAAGTTACTAATGCATTGAATTTCAATGAAGTAATGTTAGCAGTTAGAGGTGATAAAAATCTTGATGCTGCTGTTAAAGAATTTTTAAATAAATAATCCTTCCTTATTAATAATCCATATTTAAGCATTGTAATACCCTTTTTCAATGAAGAGGAATCGCTAATTCCTCTTCATGAAGAGATAAAAAAAAATATCAAAGATATTTCTTATGAAATTATTTTTGTTGATGATGGTAGCTCAGATAGTTCAAATCAAAAAATAAAAAATATTATTTCGGATAATCAAAACGTTTCTCTAATTACCTTGAATAAAAATCAAGGAAAGTCTCAAGCACTTAACAGAGGTTTTAAATATTCAAAAGGTGATGTGGTGGTTACAATGGATGCAGATTTGCAAGATGATCCATCTGAAATAAAAAATCTAATTTCTAAAATAGATGAGGGCTGGGATGTTGTATCGGGTTGGAAGAAAAAAAGAAATGACCCAATAGGAAAGACTCTTCCATCAAAATTTTTCAATTTTATTGTAAGTTGGTTCTCTGGAATTAAGATTCATGATTTTAATTGCGGATTGAAAGCTTATAATAAAAAAGTTATTAAATCTTTAAATATTTATGGCGGATTACATAGATTTATACCATATTTAGCCTCATCTAATGGATTTAGCGTTACAGAAATACCTGTCAATCATCGTTCTCGAGAATTTGGGGACTCTAAATATGGAGGTTCTAGAATGTTTAAAGGTTTTTTTGATTTCTTGAGTGTACTCTTTATTAGTAAATACTCTAAAAGACCACTTCATGTTTTTGGTTTTGTAGGAATACTTTTATTTATATCAGGTTTAATTATTAATATTATTTTGAGTTACGAATGGATAGTAAATAGATATTTACTTGATGTTCCATACTCAATAGATAGACCATTATTATTCCTTGGTATATTATTTATTATAATAGGTATACAAATTTTTTCTATTGGATTTATTGCTGAATTAATTGTCAGCTATTTATCTAAAAATGAAGAAGTTGATGAAGATATAATAGCTCCAGAGAATTAAATCGTGAAAATCTCTTTATTAAGTGTTGCACCTCCATATAGAGGTGGGATTTCTGATCAGACTTACCTTTTATATAAGACATTAAAAAAACATCATTCTGTTAATATAATTAATTTTAAACGCCAATATCCTGAAATATTATTTCCAGGTAAAAGTCAATACCACGATCCATGCGCTTGGGATGAAAAATATAATCATAGATTATTAGACTCTATCAATCCTATCAGCTGGCTGTCAGTCGTTAAATTTATAAATAGTTATGCCCCGGATCTAATTATTATAAGATTTTGGAATCCATTTTTTGCAATTAGTTACTCATATATAATAAAGAAGATAAAAAAGTATTATAAGTCAATAAAAGTAATATGTATTTGTGACAATATAATCCCTCATGAGAAACATTTTTTTGATAAGTTTTTTATAAATAAAATCTTCAAACAAATTGATGGATTTATTGTCATGTCCGATCAGGTTCAAGAAGAATTATTGGACTTAAGACCTGATGCTAATTACATAAAAGTTTTTCATCCAATTTCAAATGATATATCAATTAAGGATAAAATAAGGTCAAAGAGTAAGCTAGGATTCTCAGGTAAAAAAATAATTTTATTTTTTGGATTAGTTCGAAAATATAAAGGCCTTCAAGTCTTAATAGAATCTAATAAATATTTAGTGGATAAACTTAAAGACTATCAGATTTTGATTTGTGGTGAGTCATATGCAGATACAAAATTTTATAATAATATGATAAATCAGCATTCTATTAGCAATGAAATAAAATGGATTAATAAATTTATTCCTGATGATGAAGTTGCAACTTATTTTTCAGCTTCAGACCTTGTAGTCTTACCATATCTTAGTGCATCGCAAAGTGGAATAATCCCTTTGGCTTACTCTTATCAAAAACCAGTTGTCGCCTCAGATATTAAAGGAATTAAGGAGATGATATTAGATGGCAAAACTGGCTATCTTTTTGAAAAAAATAATTCAAAAATACTCTCAGAGAAAATCGAAAAATTTTTTATGAGTAAAAAGGATTATTCATCAGATATAAAAAATTTTAGAGAACGCTTTTCATGGGATGAGTTTTCTGCAAAAATTCAACTTTTATATAAAAGCCTGTGATTAATACTACTTCATATAATATCAAACCTCATGTATGCATACTAAACTGGAATGGCCAAGAAGTTCTTCGTGATTGTGTCCAATCAATTTTAAGCAATCAATTTGAGTCATTTAAAGTAACTGTAATTGATAATGGGTCAGATGATTTTGAACCAACAGAATTAGATTCAAAAGTTAATATAGTTAAGCTTGATAAGAATTATGGCTTTGCAAGAGGATACAACCTTGGCATAAGTAAAGCAAAAATAGATAAAGATGAGTATTTAATCTTGCTAAATAATGACACTAAAGTAGACGAAAACTTTTTTATAAATTTGGCAGAGTCAATCCAATCTAAAAAAACTGAAAGTATTTATGGCCCTAAAATTATATTTGATGATCATAAGAATTTGATATGGTATGGAGGTGGAAAAGTAAATCTTAATAGGGGTATAATTGAACATATTGGTATTAGAAAATCATCTAGTGATTTTACCATTGAATCAAATACTGATTATGTTACAGGTTGCTGCATGATTGTCAAAAAAAGTATTTATGATGATTTAGGTGGCTTTGATGAATCATTTTTTATGTACAATGAAGATGTAGATTTTTGTTTAAGAGCAAAACTAAATAGAATAAAATGTGTTTACTTGCCGTCCGTTATAATTAGTCATAAGGTTTCTAGCTCATTAGGAGGATACTATTCAAGCAAAAAAATATTAATGAAAATCAAATCAGCATTTTTATTATATAAAAAATATTATAGCAAGCCTCGATCTATATTACTTTTAATGAAATATTGTATTAGATCAATAATGAGTATAAAACTTTAAAATATATGCAGAAAAATTATAATTTTATTTTTGTACTTGGTGCTCAGAAGTCTGGAACGACTACAATACATGAGCTTTTAAGTGCGCATTCTGATATTAGTTTGCCATCTATTAAAGAAACTCATTTTTTCAGTGATGATAAAGTATATGATAAAGGCTTAGATTGGTATTTTGCACAATTTGATGAAACTAAAAATATTTTTTGTGAGGTTGATCCATCCTATCTATTCTACAAAAAAGCTTCTTTTAGAATTAAAGAAAATCTAGACAATTCTAAATTTATAGTAATTTTCAGAAAACCTTTGGATAGAGCATTTTCTCACTATTTAATGTCATGCTACAGAGGTTATGAAACACTATCATTTATTGAAGCGATTGAGAAAGAAAATGAAAGATTAACTAGTGATATAAACTTATTCTCATTTATTAATCATAGTTATATAAGTAGAGGAAATTATCACAAACAGTTAAGTTTATACTTTAATCAGTTTGATAAGTCTAATTTCTTATTTATTAATTTTGATAATTTATTTCCATCATATAATGACGGGATGATAAATTCTATATGTAAATTTATCGGCATTAATAATAACTTTAATTTAGAGAAAATGCCCAATCTTAATAAAAAGCGTATCGTAAAATCAGATTTTATTAGAGATATGATATATAAAGAATCAATTGCAAAGAAAATAGCCGGTTCCATTATTTCATCTGATAAGCTTAAATTGAAAATTAAGAAATTTATAGATAATTTTAACTCTACAAATTATGATCCTAATATCTATAAATCTGAATATGAAAGAATTATGAATGAACTTCCAGAAAAATATCTAAAATGGAGCAATGAGCAATCAGAGCTATTAGAAAAATCTACAGGCTTAGATTTGAGGGATTGGAGATATGAAAATGTCTAAAGCTTTTCCACCAATTCTATTATCAGGGATGCATCGTTCCGGTACTTCAATGGTAACTAAAATTTTAAAAGATTTTAGCTTGGAAGTTGGTCATAAACTAGATGACAATAATGAATCTTTATTTTTTCAAAGAATTAATATTTGGATGATGTCCTTGATGGGCTCTTCATGGGATAATCCACAGACTTTTAATAGTATAAATGTTGAAATTAAAGATGATATTTTATGTCAACTTCAGAAATTAATTGATAGCAGAGCTAACTCATTGTATTTTGGGTGGAGTAATGTTATTAAGAATAAATCATTTAGTGATATTGAAAAACCATGGGGTTGGAAAGATCCAAGGAATGTATTCACTCAAAATATTTGGAGAGAAGTATTTCCAGATACTAAAATGGTTCAGATTATAAGACATCCAGTCGATATAGCAGTAAGTTTAATGAATAGACAAAAAAAAGAAATTAAATCAGATATGTTAAGAAAAAAGAAAAGCTCCAATGTTATCAAAGCATTATTATCAATAAGTCACTCAAATTATAATTCAAGTATGGTGTTAAATTCTTATAATGACTGTTTTAAATTAATAGAAATATATTTTGATGAAATTACTAGAAATTCTTGCTCAAATACTTTATTGATAAAATTTGAAGATATTTTATCTAATGCTGAGTTTGAGATAGGATCTTTATTAGACTTTTGTAGTATTCCTTATAATCCAGAACAATTGAGTGAAATTATTTCCACTATTGATCCGACCAAAGGTTTTTCATATAAAGCCAATCCGAAATATTTAGATTTAGAGAATCAGGCTAAAAATTTGATATTTAAAATGGGGTATTAAATTGAACATAAAAAAAATATTATTTGTATTTAGCACCTTATTATTTGCTACAAGTATATTGTTTTATGATGTTTTGTATTCCGACTCTATTTTCTTGACACAGGATTCTATATCAGCTAAGTCTATAAAACATGGTATTGAAAAATCTACTCTTGATTTTGGTGAATATCCTAAATGGATGCCGTGGATTTTTGGTGGACTCCCATCTACCCATTCAATGCAAAATATTTCAGAATATTATTACCCGCATCACATCATCAAGCTAATAAAAATATTTTCAATACCCTGGTTTTGGAATTTTTTAATTCATTTTCTTTTTGCTGGTTTAGGCATGTATCTTTTACTTAATCACCTGAAACTTAATTTCCTTTCTTCGCTATTTGGATCTATTGCCTATACTATAATGCCTTGGATGATTACAATGATAGTCCATGGACATGGTAGCCAGGTAATGACTGCGGCATACATACCTTGGGTCGTTTGGGCCATGTTTAAATTAAAAAATGATTCTGGATTACAGTACATATCGATTTTAGCCTTATTGATTGGCTTGCAACTTCAAAGAGCACATGTTCAGATAGCCTACTATACCTGGATTCTAATGGGTATTTATATTATTTATGATTTATATGTTAGTTATTATTCAAAATCAAAATACGATATAAGATTTATAGTAAAATGGGCTTTTGCATCCATAATAGGATTTTGTATGTCACTTTGGATATATATCCCATTATTAAATTATGCTCCCTTTTCAAAAAGATCTTCATCTTCAGGAGGCGCATCTTTTGAATATGCAACATCTTGGTCAATGCATCCTTATGAATCTCTCACTATGCTACTTCCTTCATCTTTTGGGTTTGGTGAATTAACTTATTTTGGGTTTATGCCAATGACAAATTTCCCTAATTATTCGGGAATAGTGATTATATTTATGGCTTTTTTTGCATTTCATAAAACATCTAGACAGCTAAGTTATTTTTTCTTAACTATTTTGATTATTAGTTTACTCATTTCATTTGGAAAGTATACTTTCTTATATGAAATATTATATAACTGGTTACCATATTTCAATAAATTCAGAGTACCTTCAATGATTTTAATACTTTTTCAATTTTCTATTACAGTTCTGGGTGCAATTGGATTAAATAATATATGTAAAAAAATCATAAAAGATAAAAGAGTACTAAGAAAATCTTTAATTATTTTAAGTTCTGTTTTAGGAGTTGCAGTCTTAAGACTTGTATTTCATGACTTTTCTGCTGCTTTAGATAGACGTGTTACTACAAATAATTTGCGTGTTGAATTAATACAAAATGATTTATTCTATAGTATTATTTTATTAGTTTCAACTTTTATTCTGATTTATTTATTTACAAAATCAAAAATTAAATCTAGATTATTCCTAATATCAATTATCTCACTTTCATACTCTGATTTTTATAGAATAAATTCAAGAATAATTAATCCAGATTTAAACACAACTTATAGTCAAGATCTTCCGATGAAAAGCAAAGATTTCTTGCAAAAGCATCTAGATGCAAAGTATGATGAAATTATAAATCATCTCAAAAAAGATAAATCCTATTTTAGAGTATTTGAGGCTTCTTTTGATAGAGAGGGAAGATTAAGGCCAGAACATAATAATAATCGTTTAGCTGCATTTAATATTGAATCAATTAATGGATATCATCCAGCCAAGCTCTCAATTTATGAATCTTTTAATTCAGTCCCATTAATAAATAGATTAAAAATGTTTAATGTTAAATATTTGATTTTATCAAATGAAGTTAATATACCTATGCTAAAATTAGTTAAGACAGGAAGTTATTTTTCAAATCTATCATATAGAAAAGTTTTTTTGTATGAATACTTAGATTTCTATCCTAGAGTACAATTTCTAGAAAAAATAAATAAAGTTAATTCTCGATTAGAGGGATATCAAAAATTAAACTCTGAGCTTTTTGATCTTAAAAAAGATTCCTTTATTTCTAGTAATGATTTTGATAAAGATTTAGAAGTATCTTATAACTCTAACTCTGAAATTTTAATTAAAGAGTATATGCCGAATAAGATGGTGCTTTCTGTTAATGCAAAAGGCAAGTCATTAAATAGGCACTTTGTATTATTAAGTGAGATTTACTTCCCACACGGATGGGAAATCTCAGGCGCATCAGATTTAGAGATTATTGAAGTCAATAATCTTTTTAGGGGATTTTTTGTTCCTAATGGTTCTACAGAAATAACTCTGGAATTTAATCCATCAGATTTAAAATACAGTACTTTGGTTAGTCACCTTTCATTGATAGTAATTTTAATCTTTTATTTATGTTCTTTATTCTATCGTAAAAATGAAAAATTTTAAACTTCAGACAAGTATTAAATTTGTTCTATCTGCATTTGCAATAATAATGGCAATAGCTGTGTTGTGGATTAATAGTACTGTAATATCAAATCTCAGGGAAGGCAATCGAAGGCAGATTGAAAAAATAGCTGAGTATTACAGTAAAGAACTTAGCGATAGTGAAAAATTAGATTATACATATTTTGCAGATGTTATTCTTCCAGTATTACACAATTTTGAATTTCCAATTATTATCACAAATGAAATTAATGATAACCCTAATTTTGATTTTTTACCTCCTATTAATATAGATATAAAACGGGAGATTGATTCTAAAGAGTATAGAGATGAAGTTTACAGGTTAATTAAGCAAATGGATGAAAATTTCATTCCATATGAAATAACTGGAGACGATGGATCAGGAGAAGGAAGTCAAGTGGTATATCATAAAATTCATTATGGTGATCAAGATATTATTAGAACCATTGCATTACTTCCATATTTAAATTTTGGTTTTGCAATATTGTTCATAACAATTGCTGCATTTGGAATCCAATTAATTCGAATTAATGAAAGAAACTCAATTTATGCAGGCATGGCTAAGGAAACCGCACACCAATTAGGCACCCCAATATCTTCTCTTATGGGTTGGGTTGAGCTTTTAAGGGAGAGAATGTTAGTTAAAAAAAGGAATAAAATCTTATCTTCCATGAAAAATGATCTTGCCAGACTTTCTGAGATTAGTGATCGATTTTCAAAAATAGGTTCACAAGTAAATTTAAAAAAAATAAATCTTAAATCATTGTTAGAAAAAGTAACTATGTACATGTCAGAGAGACTTCCAAGAAGTTCTAAAACAAAAATAGTATTACTTTTAAAAAATAATACAAGTTTAATGGGTGATGCAGTTCTATTGAGCTGGGCATTCGAGAATCTAATAAAAAATTCGATTGATGCAACTAATCCAGAAACAGGAAGAATTGAGTTGAGACTTATAAATACAAATAGCGCAATATCAATATTTTTTAAAGATAATGGAAAAGGAATTAAGCGAAAAAATTGGAATGATATATTTAGGCCTGGATTTAGTACTAAAAAAAGAGGGTGGGGGCTAGGATTGAGCTTAACTCAAAGAATTATTGAGGATATTCATAAAGGAACAATTATAGTGACTGATTCATCAAAAGACGGAACCACAATTAAAATTACTTTTAATAAATGATGAAGTTTATCTTTGCATCAAATAGTCCACGAAGAAAAGAAATTTTATTAAAATTTAATATAGATATTAAATTTGTTCCTCATCATTTTAATGAGAATGCAGTAGATAAAAATATTGAACCACATTCTTATTGTAAAATTATTTCAAATAAAAAAGCAGATAGTATAGTAGATATATATCCAAATCAACCAATACTTTCAGCCGATACAATAGTTTTATCGCCTAATAAGAGTATATTCGAAAAACCAAGAAATGAACAGGATGCACATAGAATGCTTAGGGCCTTAAGTGGGAAAAAGCATCAAGTGTTAACTGGTGTTTCAATAATACACAAGCAGGCTAAAATTAATTTTAGTTTTACAGAAACCACCTTAGTTGAGTTTAATAATTTAAGAGATGAAGAGATTTATTATTATATAAAGCATTTTGAGCCATATGACAAATCAGGTAGCTATGGTATTCAGGGTTTTAGTTCAATTTTTGTAAAATCAATAAATGGATGCTATTTTAATGTAGTTGGTCTTCCTGTTTCTAGGCTGTTCTACTTTTTAAAGAAATTTAATTTGGTCCAATTTTCTTGAATTGTTCCAATAATAATAATAACTTATAGATACCATGAGTGATCAAAAACTATTTTTCAATGACCTAAAAGCCAAAAGAGAGAGCCAAAATCTTTCCCTGGAAGAAATTTCAGATTTTACTAAGATAGATATTAAGTTTCTAATTGCAATAGAGGAAGGAGATTTTGGATGCCTTCCCAATGTATATATGAGGTTATTTCTTAGATCATATTGTAAATATATTTCCGCTGATGCTGAAGAGGCTCTTAACGATTACGAATTTTATACGATAGGCTCAAAAACTGAATCAAAAACTTTTTCTATTCCAGTAGAGTCAGATGATATTGATAATAGCATTGATCAAAAAGAATTGAACTTGCCCCAGGTCCCAACAGCTAAAATTGTAACAATTGCAATTACTATAATTGCTTTGATTTTAACATTTCTTCTTATTAGTAGCATAGACAGCAATTCTAGCCCTAAAAGTGATGATTCTAATAAATTAAATACTAAAGAATCTTCTGAGAGCCTAAAAATGGTTCAATACAGTTCTTTGCCCAATGATAGGCCTTTAACTAATTTTGATTTTGATGCAGATAATTTAATCGCTGGAAATAAAAAAAAATTAGTAGTATCTGAGCCGTTTACATTTAGGGTGGAAGCTCTATCGAAAACAAAAATTAATGTAAATAGTGGATCAATAATTAAAAATAAAATTATGGAGCCAGGTCAGGTAGAGGTTTTCCCAATTGAGGATAAAATATCTTATGATTTCTGGAGCGCCCAGCATATAAAATGTTCATTGAATGATATCGATTTGACTCAGTTTTTTGGAACTGAAGATAATTCGATTCGTGGCTGGTTTACTGCAAAAGATTTATCTCTTAACTATAACTTCTACAAACAGTCACTTTAAATTATCAAACGAATATAAGCTTTATTACTTTCTAGTTATTCCCTTTTAATAAATTCAAAAAAAGTATTTTGTAGCTCTTGATCATTAATTATCAAGAAGTGCTTCTTTGCGCGTTAAAAATTAGCTATGAATTGTTCAAAAATCATATAAACATAAATAAAATTAACATAGTTCTTGCATATTAGTGGTTAATAGTAATATAATAGTGGGTGAGTGTG
Organism: bacterium TMED161; assembly: GCA_002171125.1. GTDB lineage: Bacteria > Fidelibacterota > Marinisomatia > SCGC-AAA003-L08 > D37C17 > TMED161. The sequence continues at coordinate 18,467 of NHHK01000027.1, forward strand.
GGTAATAAAACCTTTTAAAATATACTATATAAAATGAATTCGATAAAATTAAGATTTACTGGCGAGTATTCTAATTCTCTTGATTTGAAAAATAGAGTCAATATTCCAGCCAAATTTAGAAAAGCATTGGACCCTATTAACGATAGAACTTTTGTAATTACAAGAGGCTTTGATCCATGCCTAGCTCTTTATCCTATCGCTGAATGGAATATAGTAGAGCAAGAACTGGCATCTTTAAGTTCAATAAGAAATAGGAACAGAGAATTTGTTCGATCTGTGGTCAGGCATGCATCTCATGTCCAGTATGATAAACAAGGAAGAATTATTGTCCCTGATAATTTGAAAATCTACGCTGGAATAGAAAAAGAGGTGTCAATAATTGGGATGATTACAAAAATTGAACTATGGAGCCCTGATAAAATTAAAAAATATGATGATCAAATTAATATTGATGAGTTTGATGATCTCGCGGATGATATAAGCTTTTAATTATGAGCAATACCGACCAACATCCTCATGTGCCAATTTTACTTGAGGAGGTGGTCTCTAAAATAATAACAAGGAAAGACGGCGTGTATGTTGATTGTACCGTTGGCTTTGGAGGCCATTCTTATTCTATTTTAAAAGAAATAGATAGCAATGGCATGCTTTTTGGAATTGACTATGACCCTTATGCCCTGGAATACACACAAAATAGATTATCTGATCTAAACAAGTCTTTTGAATTAATTTGTTCAAACTATGTGAGTTTAAAAGATCTTTGCGAAAGCAAAGATATTAAGGATATTGATGGAATTCTATTTGACCTTGGTATCTCCTCCTACCAAGTTGATTCAGGGTATAAGGGCATTTCCTATAGAAAAGATGGAAAACTGAGCATGAAGCTAGATCCAAATTGCACTATAGATGCAAAAAAAATCCTACATGATTACAGTGAAGAAGAACTAGCAGATATGATTTATTATAATAGTGAAGAAAAAAATTCTAGGAAGATAGCTAAATCAATAAAAATTAAGATATCCCAGAATCCGTTCGAAACAAATTTAGATTTAGTTGAAGCTGTAAAAGAAGTTACTCCAATGCGATTTCTGAATAAAACATTATCAAGAGTATTTCAAGCTTTAAGGATAGAAGTTAATAATGAGTTTGAAAATATATACAGGTCAATTATTACTGCAATTAGCATGCTAAGACCCGGAGGAAGATTAGCTGTAATCAGCTTCCACTCAATTGAAGATAGAATAATTAAAAATGTTTTTCGCTCATACGCAAGAGGAGATAGCTCATATATAGATAGAATGGGATTTCAAACTAAAAAAAATATAACGAAGGAAATCAAAATCTTAACTAAGAAGCCAGTCACACCATCTAGAGATGAAATAGAACATAATAATAGGGCAAGAAGCGCAAAGTTAAGAATAGTAGAAAGGTTAGCAATTGCATAAAAATATAAGTAAATCAAAACGCTGGATTGTAATTGGGGCAATAACACTTTTTTCAATTTTATTTTTAACTATTAGAGGAGAATCTAAAAAAATAAGTGATGAAGTTATTGCATTAAAGATTAAAAAGAAAATGATTCAAGATAAAAAAATACATTTATTATCCATGAAGAATAGACTTATATCTCAGATAAGAATTGAAAGAATTGCAAAAGATTCACTTGGAATGAAAAAACAGTCTATAAAAAATAAAACAGCATATTTAGAATCAAATTAAATGAATAGAACATACATTGCATATCAAAATAGAATTAAATATATAATAAACATTATATTGATTTTTGGGTTTATCATACTCTCAAGGTATTTCCAAATCCAGATTTTTGGGGTTGATGACTTTCAACGAAAATTATCTGAAAAAATTGAATACAAAAAAAGCATTAAGGGTGAACGAGGAAGGATCTATGATCGTAATGGAGAGTTGTTAGCTGGAAATATAGTCAAAATTGATTTATGGGTAAACACATTAAAGGATTACGAAAGTGAAAAAATTTGTTCTTTTGCAGATAAATATTTCGATATAGACTCTTCTGACTTGGCTACAAAACTAGAAATAAATAAAAAAAAATATTTACCAATAAAAAAGGCTATCATTCCTGAAGATCTCGAAAATATATTTGCAGAAGTATCAAAAATTAAGGGCTTAAATATAGATAGTTATAGTCAAAGATTTTATCCTTATGAGAAAATTTGCTCTCATGTTGTTGGCTACACTAACAATATAGGTGATGGAAAATCAGGTGTCGAGTTACAATTTAATGATCTTCTTTCTGAATCAATTAAAGATGACGCAGTTTTTGAAAAGAGCTATAATGAGAGATGGAAGAATAAAGAGAAAGAAAGATTTAGCCATAAACTAAATGGGAATGATATATATCTTTCTTTAGATATAAAATTGCAAAAATATCTTTATGAAGCACTTAAAAAAGGACAAAGAAACTCATTAGCTCAGTCAGCCAATGGAATAATAGTGAACCCTTTAAATGGTGATATTTTGGCCATGGCTGGAAGTCCATCATATAATCCTAATAATTTCAATCAATATGGATTGGCAAAGTATAAAAATAATGTTGTATCTAAACAGTATGAGCCAGGTTCAACGATTAAAGTTATACCAATAATAGAAGCTATTCAAAATTTGGATGAGCAAATATTGATACATTGTGAAAACGGAGAATACAATATCCCTAAAACTAGAAGAATAATTCGTGACCATGAACCTCATGAAATATTATCTGTCGAAGAAATATTAGCATATTCAAGTAATATTGGAATAGTCAAATTAGCAGACATGTTAGGTAAGCAGAAGACTTATTCCTCTTTTCGAAAATTTGGGCTAGGGAGTAAAACTGGCATTAACCTTCCAGGAGAAGAAAAGGGAAAAATATCTAAACTTAAAAAATGGTCAAAAACAACCCATTCAACAGTAAGCTTTGGGCAAGAATTATCAGTTACAGATATTCAGCTTTCAATGATATATGCGGCTATAGCAAATAATGGATATTTATTGCAACCAAAAATAGTTAAAGAGATTCATTACCCTAGTCAAATTGTCAAATTTGAAGATGCAAAAATTGTTAGAAAAGTTATGAATGCTCAAACTAGCAGAAAAGTTATAGATATGCTAAGCATGGCTGTAAATATTGGGACTGGTCAAAATGCTGCTATTGATGGATATCAAATAGCTGGAAAAACTGGAACTGCTGAAAAATATATAAATGACGAATATTCTAAAACAGAATTTGTTTCATCATTTGCATCTATTTTTCCGTCTTCATCTCCTGAATATGTATGTATAATATCGGTTGACTCTCCAGAATACAATAAACATTGGGGAAATATAACAGCTGCTCCAATTGCAAGGGAAATAATTGTTGAAATGATTAATAATAATTTTTTAACAACAAATTATAAAGAAATAAGCTAGCTTAATGAATATAAGAAAAATATTAGAAAATATAGATTATTCTGGAAAGTTTGATGATATTGAAGTATCTAATATTTCATATGATTCTCGCAAAGCTACTAAGCAAAGTATGTTTATTGCAATTGAAGGTCAAGACTACAATGGACATGACTATATCCCTCAGGCAATAAAGAATGGTGCGGTAGCAGTGGTTAAGGAAAAAGGATATAATAAAATATATGAAGCGATTGATATTGAAGTAGAAAATACTAGAGAGATATTACCTGAAATAGCTAAAAACTTTTATAGCGATCCATCTTCTAAGATTGATACAATTGGGGTAACTGGAACAAATGGAAAAACAACAACAGCGTTCTTGATTAATAAAATTTTAAATGATTGTGACTATAATAGTGGAAGTATAGGAACATTGGGGTTTGTGTCATCAAATGCCGTGGTTAGCACTGGATTTACAACACCAGAGTCTATAGAATTAAATAATTTTATTGATCAGCTAGTTAAAGGTGGCATGGAGAATGTTGTAATAGAAGTTTCATCTCACTCACTAGCTCTATCTAGGATGAATCACATTAAAATTGATACTGCAATATTCACCAATTTAACTGAAGAACATTTAGACTTTCATAAGACGATGGAAAATTACTTCTTAGAAAAATTAAAGTTGTTTACATCTTTATCTAAAGATTCATTTTCAATTATCAATATTGATGATTCTTATTCGGATAGGATAATAAGGACTACTTGCTCGAATGTACTTACATATGGATTTTCTAAAAAGGCTGATATATATCTAGTATCCTCAAAAATTGGCTATGGTGGAATGGATTTGACTTTATCAATCAATAATAAAGAATATAAAGTATGTACAAAAATTACAGGTAGGCATAATATTTATAATATTATGGCAGCTATTTCTGCCTGTAAAATAAAAAATATTTCTATCAATAAAATAATTAGTGCTATAGAAAATATAGATTTCATTCCTGGAAGAATGGAATTTGTAGGGGATGAGAAAAATAAAATTTTCATTGATTATGCGCACACTCCTGATGCATATGAAAATATTCTAAAATTAATTAATGAAATAAAAGAACCTAAAGATAAAATCATTACCCTTTTTGGATGTGGAGGAGATAGAGATAAAGATAAACGACCATTGATGGCAAAAATAACTGAAAAATATTCAGATCAGATAGTTGTAACATCAGATAATCCCCGAAACGAAGGATTAAACTATATCCTGGAAGATATTTTAAGTGGGTTTAAGCAAAAGAAGCATGAAGTTATTCAAAATAGAGAAGATGCAATAAAAAAAAGTATAAAAATTCTAAATGAGGATTCCGTCTTGTTAATCTTAGGTAAAGGAAGAGAAGAATATCAAATAATTAATAATAAGAAAATATTTCATAGTGATTTAGAAATAATTAGAAGAGAAATAAATGCGAATTAAAATAGGTGATAAGAAAATTTTTTCTGATTCAATAAAAATGCTATTAGATGTTGATATAAATATAGAAAGATTAAATGCTATCACATTTGATTCTAGGAATGTTGAAAAAGGCGATGTATTCATTGCGCTGTTGGGTGAAAACTCAGATGGACATAATTTCATCCAAGAATGTGTAGATAGAGGTGCGTCGCTAATAATAAATGAAAAAATTAAAGCAGATAACATAGTAGAAGTAAAATCATCAAAAAAAATATTAATCAAATTGGCAAGTTTATACAGAAGTCAAATGAGCTGTAGAGTTATTGGCATAACTGGATCTAATGGAAAAACAACTACAAAAGAGCTTTTAGCTCATGTTTTAAATGGTAGCTATAGAATTTCTTTTACTAAAGGAAATTACAATAGTACTATTGGAATGCCGATGTCATTATTTGCTATAAAAAAATCTGATGAAATATTTATAGCAGAAATTGGAACAAATAAAAAAGGTGAAATAGAATATTTATCAGATATAGCAAAGCCAGATATGGCTTTAATTACAAATATTTCAGAATCACATTTATCAAACCTAAAAGATCTAAATGGTGTTTTCGAAGAGAAAATAAATTTATTCAAAGCTCTATCGCATGAGGGTATCGCATTTATAAATATGGATGATAAGTTTTTGTCAATACTGAAAAAAGAAACACAATATAATCATATAACATTTGGATTTAATGGCGATTACGATTTTAATGCAACGATAAAAGAAGATTCTAATTCATTGGTTATTAATGGATATAAAGTAATTATCCCTAATAGCAGCAATTTGCACCTTTATAATATTTTATCCGCATTTAGTATTTGCACAACATTAGGCGTAGAGATTAAAGATTTCAATCAAAAGCTAAATTTATTTGAAATGCCATCTGGTAGGGGAGATTTAATACATATAAATGAATTTATTATTGTAAATGATTCATACAATGCTAACTACGGTTCAGTTATTAGTGGCCTTAGAAAGCTTTCAGGTATGTATGCTAATCATAGAAAGTTGGTTGTTATAGGAGATATGCTTGAATTAGGTGAAGATGAGAAGAAGATTCATAAAAACTTATATGAACATATAAACCATAATAAATTTTATAGAACTTATTTGTACGGTTCACTAATGCATGAATTATTCTTAGAAGCAAAAAGACAAAAAACAGAAAATGACATTAGATATTATGAAAATCAAGAAGAATTAATTAATGAGCTTCAGACTACACTCAAACCTAAAGACATCTTATATATTAAAGGTTCGCGTGGTATGAAAATGGAAAATATAATTAAAGGAGTAGCTTAGTGCTTTACGAATTACTATATCCATTATCAGAAAAGTATTTTATTTTCAATGTATTTCAATATTTGACATTTAGAGCTGCTGGTGCAGCTATTACTTCGTTATTAATAAGTTTCCTCATCGGGCCTAAAATCATCCGCACACTCAAATTTCGTCAAATTGGCGAAAAAATCTATAATGGGCCTGAATCTCACCAAAAGAAAGAAGGTACTCCAACTATGGGGGGGATAATTCTACTATTATCAATTATCCTCCCCTCTATCCTTTGGTGTAGGCTAGATAATGAATTTTTCCAACTCATGCTATTTATTATAATTTTTATGGGATTCATTGGGTTTGTTGATGATTATTTAAAAGTCATAAAATCATACAATAAAGGGCTTATTGCTCGTTATAAGCTTATCGGTCAATTTATATGTGGAGCGCTTTTAGGTTTCTATTTAATATCTATAAATCAATATTCATTTATTATAGAAAATGGCGTGAGTGTTCCAGTGAGCAATACATCGATATCCTTACCATTTATTGCAAATGGTGTTTATGATATAGGTCTTCTTTATATATTGCTCGTCATTGTTATTGTAACAGCTTCATCAAATTCAATAAATCTTACAGATGGACTTGATGGGTTAGCTGCTGGTCTTGTTGCAATAAGTTGCTTAGCTTTTTCAGCGATAGCATATGCTACAAGCAGATATGATTTCAGTGATTATTTAAACATCGTATATGTACCACAATCAGAAGAGATTTTTGTTTTTGCATTAATCCTAGTAGGAAGTTGTATAGGATTTTTATGGTTTAATGCATATCCAGCAAAAATTTTTATGGGGGATACAGGTTCATTGCCAATCGGAGCAGCTATTGGAGTTATGGCTATTTTATTTAAAAAAGAAATATTACTAATTATTATTGGTGGTGTTTTTGTCGTTGAAGCACTAAGCGTTATAATACAGGTTTTATATTATAAAACAACGAAATATCAATCTGGTAAGGGACGGCGATTCTTTAAAATGGCACCAATACATCATCATTTTGAGCTTATGGGTTGGCATGAAAATCAGGTTGTTGTAAGGCTATGGATTATAGGTATAATATGTGCAATCGTATCACTAACCTCATTCAAAATACAATGATGGATATAAAAGGTAAAAAAATTTCAATTTTAGGTGCTGGAAAAAGTGGTCTTTCTGCTGCAAAGCTAGCAAGTTTTTTAGGTGCTGATATTTTCATAAGCGATTCAAGCGATAAAGTTGAGTGCGAAGACTATAAGAATTTTGAAAATGAATTAGGTGAACATTCCAATAGAGTATTGGATTCAGATTTAATTATAAAGAGTCCTGGAATTCCAAATAGTATTGAAATTATAAAAAAAGCAAAAGAAAGTAATATCAAAATAATTAGTGAAATAGAGTTTGCAGGTTTTTTTACGCAATCTCCTATTATAGGAATAACAGGTTCGAATGGCAAAACAACAACAGTAGAATTAGTAAATAAAATTTTCTTAGAAGCAGGATACGATTCTCTGCTTGGAGGCAATGTAGGAATCCCATTTTCTGATAATGTATTAAAAGAAATTAAGATAGGTATGAACAGAGCTATCCATGTTTTAGAATTGAGTAGTTTTCAACTAGAGCACACTAAAGAATTGTCATTAGAAGTAGGATGTATTCTAAATATATCTAAAGATCACCTTGATAGATATGATAATTTTGAAGACTATATTCAGACGAAACTAAAAATAATCAAATTGCTAGATGAAAGTAATTATTTGATATATAATAAAGAGGATAAAGTTTTAAGAGAAAAAATTCCAAAAAATAAATTCATTCCTTTCAAAGCAGCTGACTGCTCATCAATTAGAATTGATTTAGACCAGATATCATTAAAAGGATTACATAACATAAGTAATATTTCAGCGGCTCTAGGAATCGTTAAAAAATATTCAATTGATATTAATCATATTGAAAACACATTAAAAAAAATCAAACCATTAGAGCATAGACTTGAATATGTAGATACTATTAATGGAGTTGCTGTATATAATGATTCTAAAGCTACTAATATAGAATCTATGGTTGCTGGTATTAAGGCATTTAATAAAAAAATGATAATTATTATTATTGGAGGACTAGCTAAAAAAGAATCAGATTTTTTAAATGCAATTAGAGAAACAAAAGCTAAAATAAAGTTTATATCATGCTATGGAGAAAGTGGTGATTATATTTATGATAATTTAAAATCTGAATTTAGTTGTGAATATAATAACAAATTCTCAGATGCTGTCAACAAGGCATTGGTTCAATGTGAAAAGAAGGATATACTACTGCTCTCTCCTGGATGTGCAAGCTACGATCAATTTAGTAGCTATACTGATAGAGGAAATAATTTTAAAAAAATAATAGTAGGATTGACCTAGGTTGAAAGAATATATAATAAATCTTAAAATCTTAACTTTTTTAATTTGTTCAATTGGTATTATTACTCTTTATAGCGCTAGCTCTGCTTATGCAGCTTCAAGATTCTCAGATTATAAGTATTTTTTTGAAAATCAATCTATCAGACTTCTAATAGGATTAATTCTATTAATAATCACTTCCCATATCAATTATAGAATATATAATGAAAACTCTAGAATAATTATAATTTCATGTTGGATGTTAATTTTTATGGGATTTTTAACTTCTCAACATTTGCCTACATCTAGAGGATTAATTCTGTTTGGGAAAAATATTATAAGCACATCAGATGTAGCAAAATTTGGATTAATTGTTTATCTCGCATCATATGTAGAATTACATAGAAAAGATATAAATGGCATGAAGGATCTACTATCTGATTTAGTCCCCTATTTAGGTTTAACTCTTTTGTTGATATTCTTCCAGCCAGATATGAGTACAACATTTACAATCTCATTAATACTATTAGCTTTAATATATATTGCAGGGCTTAAGACAAAATATATTTTATATACTATTATTTCAGGAGCATTAGTAGTTGCATTAAAGATTTTATCAACAAGCTATCAATTTAGAAGATTTATAAATTGGTTTTATGGGAATGGAGATAGTCAAAATTCAGGATCAATTTTAGCTCTTTCTAATGGGGGCTTTTTTGGGAATGGTCTTGATGGAAGTTTAATTAAAAAAGGCCATCTTCCTGCAGCACATACAGACTTCATGCTACCAATAATTGGAGAAGAATTTGGCTTCATAGGAATTGCATTAATATTTATTCTATTTTTTATGTTTTTATATTATTCAATAAAAATTCTTCAACATATTGACGATTGCTTTGGTTTTTTCCTTTCTCTTGGAATTACAATGAACATCATTATTTATTTTCTGATTAATTCTGCTTATGTAGTAGGTATTTTCCCTACCACAGGGCTTCCATTACCATTTATGAGCTATGGTGGATCTCATATAATCTTAAGCTTAGCCTCGATGGGAGTGATGTTTAATATTGCTAAAAATAATCTATCTAAAATGAGAGTAGTATATAGTGAAGTTTGACACAAAAAGAGTAATTATAGCTGGAGGAGGAACGGGTGGACACTTATTCCCAGCAATGGCAATAGGAGAAACATTAGAAAAAGATGGCATGCAAGTAAAATATATAGGAAGCAAAAATGGGATAGAGGCTAAAGGTAATTATATAGAAAAAAATAAAATTGAATTACTTGATCTTTATGGAATATCGAGATCATTTTCATTGAGTAGTTTTATGAAGAATATTCTATTATTAATAAAAGTAATAAAAAGTTATATAAAAGTTAAAAATACTATTGATAGTTTTAAACCTGACCTAGTAATTGGTACTGGAGGATATTCATGTGCAATCCCCCTTTATTTAGCTCAGAAAAAAAATATTCATACAGCAATACAAGAGCAAAACGTTCTGCCAGGACTAACAACAAAAAAATTCTCAAGAAAATCTTCTATAGTGTTCACTGCATTTGATGAATCTCAAAAATATTTAAATAATTGTAATTTATTTTTATCAGGTAATCCGATAAGAAAAAAAATTAAAGAAAAAAATTACATTGAAGCTAAAAAAGCATACAATCTAAATCCTGATAAATTTACAATATTAATTATTGGTGGCAGTCAAGGTGCACGTTCAATAAATAAGCATTTCAAGAAGAATATCACAAAGTATATCGAAAAAGGAATTCAAATTATCTGGCAAACAGGAAATAATTCATTAGATATTATTAGTGATATCAATAATGATAATATTTTAATATATGATTTTATTGATGATATCGAAAATGCTTATGCTGCATCAGATCTTGTTGTGTCTAGAGCTGGAGCAACGGCTATTTCTGAAATATTATTTTTAAAGAAGCCATCAATATTAATTCCATATCCATATGCTTCAGATAATCATCAAGAAATAAACGCAAAGGTATTAGAGGATAGAGGTGCTGCTGTAATGATTAAGGAAAATGAGTTTAATAGCTCATTACTTGAAAAAAAGATATTTGAATTGTTCGAATCGAAAGAATCTATGAACAAGATTAGTTCAAATGCTTCAAAGCTTTCAAGTCCAAATGCCAGTGATGTCATTAAAGATAAAATAAAAGAGATAATATCATGCTAGGGAATCAAAAGAAAATACATTTTGTTGGAATAGGTGGAATAGGAATGAGTGGCATGGCAGAACTTTTAAATAATCTAGGACATATCATCACTGGTTCAGATTTATCAGATTCTGATAGAATTCAGCATTTAAAAGAAATAGGATTAGATATAAGTATTGGACATAATAATAATAANATAAACAATCATGATTTAGTTGTTTTNTCATCTGCTGTTAACTTAGAAAATCCTGAGATTNTNGAGTCAAAAAGAAAAAATATTCCNGTNATAAAAAGAGCAGAAATGCTTGGAGAATTACTGAAAGTTAAACCTATTAGNGTTGCTGTAGCTGGAACTCATGGAAAAACTACNACCTCNTCAATGTTAAATTCAATATTAACTANNTCTGANCATAANCCAACATTAATTGTTGGTGGNATAGTACAGGGATTACTANCAAACTCAATTTTAGGTGATGGAGATACTATCATNGTTGAAGCNGATGAATACGATAGAACTTTATTATCTTTAANGGCATCAATGTCAATAGTTACCAATATAGATTTTGAGCACTCAGACTGNTATGAAAANATTGAAANTTTAAAAGAAACATTTCTTTCTTTTCTNAATGCTACATCATTTTATGGAATAAACGTNGTTTGTTATGATGATNTAAATGTTAAAGCAATTATAAATGATATAAAACGACCNTATATAACNTATGGAAAGTCAGATGATTGTGATATNNGATATGAGNATCCAGAGTTNAGTGAGAATAAAACTACATTTGANTTAGTNATTNANNATTATAATCATGGNAAGTGTNAGCTTANTGTNCCNGGNGAACATAANATTTTAAATTGTTTAGCTGCAGTTGGANTTTCAAAAGAGCTTGATATNCCNATTGATTTAATTAAANAAGGNATAAAAAGTTATAAGGGTGTNAAAAGAAGATTTGAAATAAAATATAAAACTGAAAACAATATAACTATTGTAGATGATTATGCCCATCATCCATCTGAGGTAGATGCAACTATCAATACTGCTNTAGCAGGATGGAATTTGAATAATCTTATTGTTGTATTTCAACCACATTTATATTCNAGAACTAANGAATTTCAGAANGAGTTTTCAGNNGTACTNTCAAAAGCTGATATTGTAATTTTAACAGATATATANCCAGCNCGTGAAGAAAAGATTNAAGGTGTTAANTCAAATTTAATNCTTNATNAAATAGNTGNNANNAAATCATTTCTTGTAAAAAAANATGAAGTAGCAAAGAANATNTCAAATATTTGNTCTANNGATGATATGATAATTGTTATGGGNGCAGGNGATATTAGAAATATTACNGATGATATATATAANGAAATTNTAGATAAAANATAATGAAAGAAAANATAGATAAAATATTATNTAAGCTATTAATNCTGGGNACAGNTTTNATNATTNNATNTGGAGCTGTAGATCANTTNATTGGAGAAAATAATATTTTTAANATTGATAANGTTATTATTAGNGGATGTAATCTAATTGAANTAGAAAGCATTGAAAANCAATTTTCATTNATAAAAGATAAGAATATTTTTTCATTAAANANTGATGATNTTGAANTNAANTTAGAGAATTATGATTTTATAGAATCTGCAAAATTGATAAAAGTCTACCCNTCNACAGTTATTATTGATATTATTGANATTTCTCCAATTGGNATTTATAAATANAATAATAATAATTTATTAGTTGATANCAATAGNAANGGATTNTTATGTAGTTCNANNATNTNAAGTTCAATACANGTNCCAGANATNAANATTCAANANGAAATAAATTTTGAAAATATTTTTAATACNNATCANTATAANACNATAAAGCAGATTNATGANACAAATCCAAAATTATTTTATCAAATAAAAAGTATCAGTGATATAAATGATGAAATTNTNGTTAATACGCAAATGTCAAAAATATTATTTNATAAAGCACACTATATNCTNCAAATCAANCATNTAAATAAGCTTTTAATGCNTTCNGATNAATATCAAAANTTTAATTATATCAAATTTTCNCATCTTGATATTGTTGTTAATGAAAGAGGATCNATATAAGCATGGAAAATAAAAAAATAATTACAGGNATAGATATAGGTACTACNAAAGTTGTNGCAGTAATAGCTGAAATNAGNTATGAAGATAANTCAANTATTNANAATAATGTNAAAGNAGTAAAAATTTTAGGACTAGGAGAACATCCATCNGANGGTTTAAAAAAAGGAATTGTTGTTGATATAGTAAAAACNACNAAGTCANTAGAGAANGCAATTAAGNTTGCTGAAGAAAAGGCNGANACTGAAGTGGAAGAGGTTTATGTAGGTATAACNGGTGANCATATTATGGGTATGAATTATAATGGNAAAATACCAATTAATAANGCAAATCAAATGGCNGGNATAGGTAANGAAATATCAGAAAATGATGTNCANAAGGTTTTAGAAGCTTCTCAGGCTATAAACGTNTCTCCNGGAAANCGAATACTACATACTTTATCTCAATCATATGAAGTTGATGATCGAAANGGNATCCANAATCCAGTAGGGNTATCAGGNAATACTCTTGGGGTAAATGTTCANCTTGTAACAAGTTTAATAAATGTAGAAAAAGATATNGAGACATGCTTTAANAAACTAGGAATTGGAATAAAGAAATTTGTTTTAGAACCNCTNGCNTCATCNTATTCNGTNTTAGANGANAATGAGAAAGAGCTTGGANTTGCANTGATTGATATAGGTGGTGGTACNACTGATATTTTAGTTCATTATGATGGNGGTATAATGCATTCAGCTGCGATTCCNCAAGCTGGTAAAAATTTAACTTTTGATATATCCCATAGATTTAAAACAACAATAGANCAGGCAGAAGANTTGAAAAAAAAATACGGAATTNCTAAAACTGCNTTAGCTACAAATGAGAAAATAATAATAAAAGGAGTTAANGGAAGAGANTCAGTTGAAATAAGNCAAANGGATTTAGCGGAAGTTATAGAGNCACGAATGNNTGAAATNCTTACAAAGTCATTAGAGCAAATTAAAAAAAGTAATGTAGCCCATAAACTTAATTTTGGAGTTGTAATAACAGGNGGTGGTTCTCAGCTTAAAAATTTAATTGATTTATCNCAAGAGATTTTCAATATGCCNGTTAAAATAGGATTCCCAGANATTATTGATAGTGAGGTATCTCAATATAAAAATAATCCCAGATATGCAACAGCTTTTGGAATTGTGCAGTATGCCTCATCATGNAAGGCANATGATTTTACAAGCANTNTNGATTTTAACNTAGTAGACAAAATTAAAAAATTGATNAATAAACTAACAAATTGGTACTAAATAAAAGGAGAAAGTATGTTAATAGAACCTGGAAATCTGATNGATCAAAAAGCAAGAATAGTTGTTGTCGGTGTTGGAGGAGGAGGNGGAAACGCCCTGAATCGNATGATTGAAGAGGGAATGAATAATGTTGACTTCATTGCTATTAATACTGATGCTCAAGATTTAGAATACAATAATTCTCAAACTAAGCTACAAATTGGAAAAGAACTTACTCAGGGTNTAGGAGCTGGTGCAAACTCNGATATTGGNGAGAAAGCNGTNGAAGAGAATAAAGAANTAATAATAAAAACNCTTTCAANCGCAAATATGGTATTNATAACTGCAGGNATGGGAGGAGGAACNGGTACTGGNGCTGCNCCAGCAATTGCTGCTATTTCTAAAGAGCTTGGNATNTTAACTGTTGGNGTTGTAACTCAACCATTTATGTTTGANGGNCCTATGAGGAAAAAAAGAGCAGATAAGGGAATAAAAGAATTNAAGAAAAATTGTGATACGCTCCTAGTTATTCCAAATGAAACTCTTCTTGAGATAACTGATTTAAAAGCTACCGTAAAGGAATCTTTTAAAATAGCTGATACTGTATTACTCCAAGCTACAAAAGGAATATCTGATTTAATTAATGTTCCAGGGTTAATTAATTTAGATTTTGCTGATGTTAGTAGAGTTATGCAGGATGGAGGAGAAGCNATAATGGGTTCAGGTATTGCTAGAGGAGAAGAAAGAGCTATCCTTGCTGCACAAGAGGCNATAAACTCCCCGTTACTCCAAAATAAGAGCATTAAGGGAGCAAGAGGAGTNTTAATTAATATTACAAGTTCTGAGGACTTGGGCATCCATGAGTTGAATCAAGCATCTGATTTAATTTATAAGGCAGCTGGGTATGATTCAGATAATGATTATGATCAAGAGCATGGTGAAATTATACATGGATTTACAGTTGANAATTCATTAAATGATGAAGTTAGAGTTACAGTTATAGCCACAGGTTTAGACCAACCAGAGGAACAACAATCTCAAAATGTTCAAGAAACCCAAACACAGGAAAGAAGATATCAAATACCAGATCATGATTACAATAACCCTCANACATCGATTGATATTTTAAATAGCAATAGACCTGAAAGTGTAATCGAAGATGGTAANNCTNCTGAATCTNTNAGTGAAGANATAANNNCTGTTGAAAATTCAGAGGATATTCCAGTTTTTGGAGATGATTTGGATGTGCCTACTTATCTTAGAAATAGATTGGGTGANTANAAGACTATCTTATAATTGATAATTTTCCTGCAGTATTGATTGATTTNTCATNNANTTTAATTTCTGCNGTATATANATAGGTGCCGTTTGGTAAAAGNTTTNAATTANNATCATTNCCATTCCATTCTATNGATATAAAATTTTCATTAGATTCATCTGCAAGCTCCATTAATAAAGTTCCATCTTGAGAATAAATCCTAATTTTTGTTTTAACTGAATAATTTTCATTATTNTGTACTTGAAATGTGAAAAANGTTCTTTCAGAAAATGGATTGGGAAAATTAAAAAGATTGTACACNTCACTAGATTTTTCAATTATATTAATTTTAAGGCTATCAACAGTTTTATTATTAGCATTATCCCAAGATTCAATATAAAGTGTATTTNGGCCATTAAAATNAGTNGGTGCTCCAATTTTACATAAAAGATTATTACAAGATTCAATATATGAGCAATCTTCTGGGTTTACATTAATGTAATTAGATTCACTATTAAACCAATATCGAGTTGCATGACCAATATTTTCTGANGTATTTATTCCTAACGAATCTGAGATCATTATGCTTATNGTATCATTTTTAGAAACTATTGAATTTGAANTAATTTTATTTTCATTTGAATAAAAATCAATTTGTGGACCAGATTCATCATTTATAAAATCATTAGAGGNTTGGATATATATTGGACCGGANAAAGAAATATTATTATCAAGCTGCTCTTGATAAAATTTAATTTGAATATATTCATTTGAAACTAGATCAATTGGAGGAATGTAGCATGTATTACCTTCAAAATTATTCTGATAGATAATTTTTGGGGAATAGTAAAATGAATAATTTANTTCATTATCACCATCAGTATAATTAAGCTCAATTTTTGGTTCTTCATCTAAAATTTGTAAAAATTGATAATCATTTACAGGNGATTCTGGCTCTAATTGATAGGACTCCAATAGATTGACATTATCGCTATATTCAATTATAGAGTTATCTAATTTAGCTANTGGTATAGGTATCGCNGGATCACCAAGTATATCATAGAGATATCCACCATCACAATTGCTTGTATAGTGNAAGTTACTTGNATGAGAATCATAGAGGTNGTTTTTTGAGTTAAGAAATAATTCTCCTAAACGAATTAAACCTTGTCCATCAAGAATGTGTTGTCTTATGTCTCCATAAAAATTATCTAAAAATTTTTTATTAATTGCTTTACTTATTGATCTGGTGGCNCCCAAAATAGCAATAGCGCCATTAGTTTCTAGTAGTAGCGATTCAGACATAGAATCTACATTATCGTATCTACCGAANTAGCAAGTACCAGCTATCCATATTGGNAACTTAGAATCTGGTATATCTATAATGTTAATATCTCTATCCTTATCAATAATATGTTCAGCTGCCCAAGTTTCTGGATCACCGTGACCNATATAATTTATTATTGCAGCTCCANTATTTAAGTAGTTAATAATATCATCAGTTAAGGTAGGTAGTCTTCTTTCAGATCCAGAGTATTCAGCTTCNTACATNGGTCCATATAAAGTTTTTGCAAANGATATATCTGAAATTTTTTGATATATGGAATCAGAATAGATTGTATGTTGAATTTCACTTTGTATTGAGGAACTGTTTTTAATTTCATCATCTGAAATTAATAATACTTTACTCCTCCATGCTCCNTNTGATGTCGATTGCATATAATCTTTTAGTTTTAAGCTATACTCAATTGCTTTAGAAGGATTAGATGTTGGAATTCTNCCTGTTGCCAGTCTAGGTGGCNAAGATTGATCAATGGANCTAAAAAAATCATCAGATGGATACTCATCTTGTCCACTTCCACAGGTTACNGNCTTTGTAGGACTAGGAATATCATTCTCATCACCAATGATTAATAAGTATTTTAAGCTAGAATTTTCTNAAATTTTATTGTCTAAATAATCATTGATTGACATGCTNANGGTATCAAATAATGCAAGTTCCATATTTAAAAAATAGGTCTTTGAGGGATCNGAATATATATCAATTATATTAGTAGCTGAATCTTTTAGATCATTTGTAGTAATAATTATATAATCTGTTGAAAGTAGAAAGTTGAAAACATTTAAGAATATAATTATTTTTTTTAAAATCATATTTGCCATTGATATCATTATAATTCGAATTATAAACAAAATTAATATAGTTTTCTATCTTATAGCTATAAGTTTTGTTCCAAATTAAATTTTATATCAACCTATATTAAAATTATTAAAACAATATTTTTGAATTTAACGACCTTTGATTGTTTGTAAAAATTGATTAAATTCTATTCGAAAAAACGTTAAAAATAATAGTCCAAATGAGTCTTTATAAAGAATATATTAAACAAATAGATGATAGAAATAAACAAGGATTAAATCCTAAGCCTATTGATGATGGTTTGCTTCTTGAAGAAATCGTAAATCAAATAAAAGATATTGACCATCATGCTAGAAAAAAATCTCTACATTTCTTCATATATAATGTGATTCCAGGAACAACTAGCGCAGCTTTCGTAAAAGCTAGTTTTTTAAAAGATATTATTAACCAAGCTCATTCTTTGGAGGAAATAACTCCAGACTTTGCATTTGAATTACTTTCACACATGAAAGGTGGACCATCAATTGAGATTCTTATAGATTTTGCACTTAGTGACAATCCTTTGAACTCTAAGAAAGCAGCAGATATTCTTAAAACTCAAGTTTATTTATATGAAGCTGATATGAACAGATTAGAGGCAGCTTATAATCAAGGAAATAAGATTGCAGAGGAAATATTAATTAGCTATTCTAATGCTGAGTTTTTTACAGAGCTTCCTCATCTAGAGGAAAAAATTAAAGTTGTAACTTATGTTGCAGGAATTGGTGATATATCTACTGATTTTTTATCTCCTGGAGGCGATGCGCATTCACGATCCGATAGAGAGCTCCATGGTCAGTCTATGTTTGAGCATAATAAAAACCTTCAAAATGAACTTCTTGAATTAAAAAAAGAGCATCCTGATAAAATAGTCATGCTAATAGCTGATAAAGGAACAATGGGTGTTGGCTCATCAAGAATGTCAGGCGTAAATAATGTTGCCTTGTGGGTTGGTAGGCAAGCAAGTCCTTATATTCCATTTGTAAATATTGCACCTGTGGTAGCGGGTACTAATGGAATTTCTCCAATATTTTTAACGACTGTTAGTGTCACTGGGGGAATTGGTCTTGATCTCAAGAATTGGATCAAGAAGAAAGATTCTAATGGTAATGTCATTCTTGATTCAAATGATGACCCTGTTTTAGAAGAAGTTTACTCTGTAGATACAGGAACAGTTTTAACTATTAATACAAAAGATAAAAAATTATATAAAGAGAATGATGAAGTGTGTGATATATCTTCTGCTTTTACGCCTCAAAAGATAGAGTTTATGAGAGCTGGTGGTTCATATGCGGTTGTTTTTGGAAAAAAAATACAGTCATTTGCTTCAAAAGTTCTAAAGATTGATATTCCAAATGTGTTTGCATCATCCAAAGAGATATCCCATGAATCACAGGGACTTACAGCTGTTGAAAAAATATTTAATAAGAATGTTCTGGGTTCTCCATCTGGGAATATCCTTCATGCCGGTTCCGATGTACGTGTAAAAGTAAATATAGTAGGATCACAAGACACGACAGGATTAATGACGTCTCAAGAGCTTGAGGCAATGGCTGCAACCACTATATCTCCTACGATAGATGGAGCTTATCAATCAGGTTGTCATACAGCCTCTGTTTGGGATACTAGGTCGCAGGAAAACATACCAAGGCTCATGAAGTTTATGAATGACTTTGGGCTTATTACAGCCAGAGATCCTAAAGGTAAATATCACTCTATGACTGATGTAATACATAAAGTTCTCAATGATCTTACTGTAGATGATTGGTCAATTATTATTGGTGGAGATTCTCATACAAGAATGTCAAAAGGTGTTGCGTTTGGAGCAGACTCAGGAACGGTAGCGCTTGCATTGGCTACAGGGGAAGTCTCAATGCCAATACCAGAATCTGTCAAGGTCACGTTTAAAGGTGAAATGATATCAAACTTAGATTTTAGAGATGTCGTTCACGCCACTCAATCTCAAATGCTCGAAAAATTTGGTGGAGATAATATTTTTCAAGGAAGAATAATAGAGGTTCACATTGGTACGCTTCTAGCTGATATGGCATTCACGTTCACTGATTGGACTGCTGAGATGAAGGCTAAGGCATCGATATGCATTTCAAATAATGAAACTTTAGTTGAGTCCCTTCAAATTGCAAAAAATAGAATAAAAATCATGATTGAAAAGGGTATGGATAACGATATTCAGGTTCTTCAAGGACTAATTGATAAAGCAGATCAACGAATTTTAGATATTGAATCGGGGAAGATTCCTCCATTGGCTCCAGATTCTGATGCCAGATACTTTGCTGAATTTGAAGTAGATTTAGATAAGATATCTCAGCCAATGATTGCTGATCCTGATGTACAAAATGAAGATATTTCAAAAAGATATACTCATGATACCATAAGAGCATTATCTTTTTATGGAGGTAATAAGAAGGTTGACCTTGGATTTGTTGGTTCATGTATGGTACACAAAGGCGACCTTAAAATTCTTGCTCATATGCTTAAAAATCTTGAAAGAATGGACGGTACAGTTGAATTTAATGCTCCTCTTGTTGTAACGGCTCCTACATATAATATTATAGATGAACTTAAAAAAGAAGGAGATTGGAATATTCTTCAAAAATATTCAGGATTCGAGTTTGATGATCAAGATCCTAAGAATCATGCTAGAATAGAATATGAGAATATGATGTATCTTGAAAGACCAGGATGTAACCTATGTATGGGAAATCAGGAAAAAGCAGAAAAAGGTGATACGGTTATGTCTACGTCTACCAGGCTTTTTAAAGGTCGTGTTGTTGCAGATTCAGATAGAAAGAAAGGAGAATCATTATTAGCTTCAACACCTGTTGTTGTGTTATCAGCGATATTGGGAAGAACTCCTTCAATTGAAGAATATCGAACTGCTGTCTCTGGAATTAGTTTAACTAAGTTTAGCCCCCCCGCAAACAGTTTGTATTCATAGCTATGAATAAAGAATTAAATGATAAGCTTGTTTTAATCACAGGTGCATCTTCTGGAATTGGAAAAGGAATGGCAAGAACACTTTGCCATAATGGCTATAATCTAGTTTTAACCTCAAGGTCTACTGAAAAATTAAGTCAATTGAAAGACGAGTTGTCAGATTTTTCTGAAAAAATTCATTTAATAGCATGTGACTTGACTAATTCTGATGATATAGAAAATCTTTATAAGAAAACTTTAGAGATTGGTTTTGTAGAATGCATTATAAGCAATGCTGGCTTAGGAAGATTTTCAAGTATTGATCAAATGAGTGTCGAGGATTGGGATGTTCAAATTAATACTAATCTTCGTCCGTCATTCCTTCTAGCAAGACTCTTTGTTAGTCAAATGAAAAAAAATAAAACAGGTCATCTGGTTTTTATTAACTCAGTGGCAGGTAAATATGGCCACTCATTTTCAAACTCAACTGCATACGTAAGTTCAAAATATGCACTAAGAGGTTTTGCAGACTCTCTAAGAACTGAATTAAGAGACTATAACGTTAAAGTTAGTTCAGTTTATCCTGGGGCAATTGACACAGAATTCTGGGATGCCATAAACGTAAACTTTGCTCGAAATGAGATGTTATCAATTGACGATTTATCTGAAACTATACTTCATGTAATTAAGGCACCAAACTCATCAGTGATTGAAGACGTTGTTGTTAGAAGAACTGCTGGTGATTTTTAAATTATCTAAAAAATCCAAAAATACTATTTCTCTTGTAGAGTAGCCTATCTTGTATTAAATTTCTTGGCTTTAGTAAAATTTGTTTTTTGAGAAGAAAATGTTAGAACAATTACAGACACATCTATCTACAATCATCAAAAACATAAAGGGCCAGGGAAAAATCTCTGAGTCTAATGTATCTGATGTTTTAAGAGATATAAGAATTGCTCTTTTGGAAGCTGATGTAAATCTGAAAGTAGCTAAAAAATTTGTTGAACATGTAAAAGAAAAAGCTCTTGGTGAAAAAGTTTTAAATTCTATCAGCCCAGGGCAGCAATTCACAAAGATTCTTTTTGATGAATTAAAGTTTTTTTTAGGTGATGAAGCAAAGCCTTTAGAATTTGATAGCTCTGGTCTTACGGTAATTCTTTTAGCGGGACTTCAAGGTTGTGGTAAAACCACAACATGCGGAAAACTAGCACGTTTTTTGAAAAAAGATAAAGGTAAAGATTCTTTGTTAATTGCAGCAGATTTACAAAGACCCGCTGCAATTGATCAATTGATCACAATTGGGAAAAGCATTGATATTGATGTTTATTCTGAAAAAAATAATGATCCAATAGCGGTTGTTAAAAATGGATTGATTGAGGCAAAAAGACAGGGAAAAGACATTGCAGTTATTGATACAGCTGGTCGATTACATATTGATGAAGATATGATGAATCAGCTTAAGTCAATAATAGAAGTGTCTAATCCAAATGAAATTTTGTTTGTAGCTGATGGGATGACTGGGCAAGATGCAGTAAACTCATCCAGATCATTTAATGAAGCAATTGATATTACGGGTATTATTCTAACAAAAATGGATGGAGACTCAAAAGGTGGCGCTGCATTATCTATTAAAGATATCATTCAAAGGCCAATAAAGTTTATTGGTACTGGTGAGTCTATTGATAAGCTTGAAAATTTTCACCCTGAAAGATATGCAAGTAGAATCCTTGGTATGGGTGATGTTGTATCTCTTGTAGAAAAAGCACAATCAGTTGTTGATAAAGAATCATTAGAAAATCTTGAACAAAAAATTAAAAATCAGACTTTTTCTTTAATGGATTTTCAGGATCAAATTAAACAAATAAAAAAAATGGGACCTTTATCTGAGGTTATGGGAATGATTCCAGGAGCAAATAAATTAAAAATGGGTGATTTCTCAGATAAAAATTTAAAATGGGTTGAAGCGATAATCTCTTCAATGACATTTAAAGAAAGAATAAATCCAGGAATAATTAATGGATCTAGACGAAAAAGAATTGCAGATGGTAGTGGTCGTCCAGTTCAAGAAGTAAATGCATTATTAAAGCAATATAAACAAATGAAAAGTATGATGAAAACAATGAATAAGAATAAAGGAAAATTAAAATTTCCCTTTATGTAAATATTAAACAGGAGGTTAGTTAATTGTCAGTAAAATTAAGATTTAAGAGAATGGGAAGAAAAAAACGACCATTTTATAGATTAGTTGCGATTGATTCAAGAACAAGAAGAGATGGAAGAGAAATTGAAAAGCTAGGTTGGTTTAATCCAAGCAGCGTTGATGAAACTTTTAAGTTTAACGAGAATAGAGTTGTTCATTGGCTAGATCAAGGTGCAATCCCATCGCTTACTGTAAAAAATATTTTAGGAAAGGTTGGTTTTAATCATAAATATCATCTTCTAAGATTAGGAAAAAGTGAAGATGAAATTGCTAAAGAGATGGAAGCTTTTTTAGGTAGGCAGAAAGATAAAGAACAAGGTAAGATTGAAAAGAAAAAATTAAAGAAAGAACAAGAAAGCGCTACAGCCAAAGCAGAAGAAGCTCCTGCAGAGGAAGCACCAGCAGAAGAAGCTCCTTCAGAGGAAGCACCAGCAGAAGAAGCTCCTGCAGAGGAAGCACCAGCAGAAGAAGCTCCTGCAGAAGAAGCTCCTGCAGAGGAAGCACCAGCAGAGGAAGCACTAGCAGAAGAAGCTCCTGCAGAGGAAGCACCAGCAGAAGAAGCTCCTGCAGAGGAAGCAC
>NHHK01000028.1 GCA_002171125.1 bacterium TMED161
CTCTTCTTTTTTATTGTAGACCTAAAATTATTCTTTTAACTAATCAAAAAGTACAATTCAAAATTAAACTAAATCGACGTGTTAAAAATCATTTGGGTTCAATGTATTTAGGCGCTCTTGCTGTGGGAGCTGATTTAGCTTCAGGATATTTTGCCTTTCATTATCTTCAAAAACATAAAAAATCTATTTCCTTAATATTTAAGGACTTTCATGCTGATTTTTATAGACGTTCAATGGATGATGTCGTATTTACATGTGATATGGGAGAAGAAATCAAAGAATTAATAGATAATTCATTAAAAACAAATCAAAGAGTAAATTTACCCGTTCTTGTTACTGCAACAGTTCCATCTATTTCAGATGAAGTAGTTGCGAAATTCACATTAACATTATCTGTTAAAACAAAATAAGTTTTGAAGTATTCTAGATTAGATCTTCAATTATTTAACTCCTTATTATCATTACCATATTTTTCTCACATCAATAAGCAAAAATTTTCGCATAAAATCTTACGTCAAATCAAGTTATTAAATTTTAAACAAAGTAAAAATATTGATATAATTACAGAAAAATATGTAAATCATATTAATAGTGATTTATTTACACCATTAGGTAGGAGATTGCACTCTATTTTATCATCTAAGTCATTATCTGAAGGAGTAAAGCTTCACAAGTCAATTAATAGTAAAGTTGAAAATTTGAAATCGCCAATCTTTGTTATTGGACTTCCTAGAAGTGGAACAACAAATTTACATAATTTAATTATAAATAATTTTGATACTCATGGGTTGCGATATTGGGAGCTATCCTCACCAGCCAATTTATTTTCTAATAACTATTTTGATGAAAAAATTAGAAGATTTAAATCAAAATTTGGCTTTTATTTATATAGATATTTAGTACCCTCTATCCAATCAATGCATAAAGTAGATATGAATACATATGAGGAATGTTGGCATTTTCAGAAAAATTTCTTTCTTTGCTATAATTTTGTTATTCAAATGAAGTTTTTAGACCTTGAGGATTATTTGATTTCTAATGGTACTCAAGATATTTTAAATATATACAAAAATTACCTTTTTAGTAAACATGAAGATAAGCAAACAGCATTAAAATGTCCTGATCACTTGATGTTCTTGCCCGACATTTTAAAAGTTTTTCCAGATGCAAAAATAATATGGGTTCATAGAAATCCTNAAGATTCAATATCNTCTTANTGTCCAATGATTGAGAGTGTTTGGAATCTATTTTTTGGAGGTNATAATAAAAAAAATGTACTTCCCTTTATAGNTGATTTGTATGANCGGNTGTTAAAAAAAGCAATATCAGATAGAAAAAAAATGAATTCAAATATAATTGACGTAAGTTTTAATGATTTAATAAATGAAAGGGAAGCCNTTCTGAAATCTCTTTCATCAAAATTAAACCTTCCAATTATATCAAAAAATGTAAAAAAGAAAAGACCATCTTTTTTTAAAAATAAATTCAAATACAATCCAGAGGANTATGGAATTTCAAATTATAATATTGATGAGAAATTTGATTTTTATTTAAAACAGTATTCAAATTACNTATAAATAGATATAAATATTTTTTAATTTCTAGCATGGAAAATAAATATAATATTAATGATTTCAACTTNCATTATAAAATAGAAACAAGATGGAAAGACTTAGATGCATTTCAACANATAAACAATGCAGTTTATGCGACCTATATTGAATCTGCCAGAGTTGATTTGTTTAAAAGATGGGGAATACCTGGAACAAATACAGGTAAATCAATTATTATGGCCTCACTTAAAATTAATTATTTAAAACAATTAAAACATCCAAGTTCNCTNGTAATTGGGCAAAGGNTGTCTAGATTGGGCAAAACAAGTTTTGACATAGAGTCAATAATCTTTGACGAAGAACAAAACCCTGTATGTCATGCTATTGTTGTAGCAGTTTGTTTTGATTTTGATTCCCAAAAGTCTGTTGATGTATATGAAAGTATTATAAGTGATTATGAAGGATAGCTTATTTGTTACTTGCGCTAGAGGCCTTGAGGATATTTTAGCAGAAGAATTAAAACAGATTTTACATAGTCATCCAATTGTAGATAAAGGTGGCGTGCATGTTCATGGTAAGCTTAAAGAACTATACCAAATTAATTTACTTACCCGCATTGGTATGCATGTCCTAAAACCTATTCTTGAACTTAAAAGTAACAATATCAATCAACTCTATGATATTATAAAAAGTTTTAATTGGTCAAAAATTATTACAAAGAATGATACGTTNTCAATAAGAACACGAGTCAATTCGACATTTTTCAAAAATTCTAATATCGTGACCTTGAAAATNAAAGATGCTATTGTAGATAGAATNAGGCAAGAAACACAAGCTAGGCCATCAATAGATAAAAACAATCCTANTTATCAATTATTTGNAAATGTAAGGCAAAATCATGTAAAAATATATTTAAATACAAGTGGCGAGCCATTATATAAAAGAGGCTATCGAACAAAAATACATCGTGCAGCGTTAAACCCATGTATGGCAGCCGCATTAGTAAGAATTTCTAANTGGGATCAGAAAATACCTTTTTANGATCCAATGTGTGGGTCTGGTACGATTCCTATTGAAGCTGCGATGCTTGCTTATTCTATACCTCCTAGNTANAAGCGAAGCTCATATGCATTTAAAGGTTGGTCTTCTTTTGATGATAATTTATTTGAAACCTGTAAAAAAGAATCAATTAATAAAATTAATTATGAAAACGATGTGGCCATATATGCCTCCGATAACACACCAAATAACTTGGGGCTAGTTGAAAATAGTTTAAAGATTTTAAAGCTTACAGAAAAAATTAAAANAGAAGTAAAAGATATAGTTGATTTTGCTCCAGAATCTGAAGAAGCTGTNCTGGTTACAAATCCTCCTCATGGTCATAGAATGAGTAGAGAGGTAGCATTGAAACGTCTTTATAGAAATCTAGGTGATGTATTAAAAAATAAATGTAAGAATTATGATGCATATATTTTTTCAATGAATAATGTTTTATCTAAGTGTATTGGATTAAGGACTAAGCGTAAATATGTTTTAAAAAACGGAAAACTTGATTGTAGGTTGCTCTACTTTCCTATAAAAGAAGGAAAGTTCCAATAGTACCGAGGGTGGGGCTCGAACCCACACTCTCCGAAGAGAACTGGATTTTGAATCCAGCGCGTCTACCAATTTCACCACCTCGGCATATTATATATTCTTCAAATAAAACAATAAATATATAATATAAGATACCTTTTTTTTATTATTTTATGTATAAGTTTTTACCCATAAAATGAAGGAGTTACTCATGGAATTCAAAACAATGTCAGAAATGTTCCTAAACACCACTAGTGAATATTCATCTAAATCTTTGTATTATTATAAGAAAGATGGAGACTGGATTGGAATAAAAGGAAGTGATGTAAAAAATACTGTTCAAAATATTGCCTCAGGTTTAAGGTCTATTGATGTAGGTTTAGGTGATAATGTAGCAATTCTTTCAACAAATTCTCCAAGATGGGCAATGTCTGATTTTGGCATAATATGTAATGGCTCAGCCACAGTAACAGTGTATCCGACTCTTTTACCTGCTCAAATTGAATACATTTTAAATAATTCCGATTCAAAAGTAGTTTTTATTGAAAATCAAGATCAGCTTAATAAAATAAATGAGATAAAAGATAATCTGACTACACTAAAGCATATAGTAGTAATGGATGATAGTTTATCTGAATCAACAGATGATTCTTCAAACTTTCTTGATTTTCTTGATAAGGGCCTCAAGTATGAACAGAATAATAATTTTTCTTTAGCTGAGATTTCAAAAGAAATTAAAGAAGATGATCTTCTGACAATCATTTATACATCTGGAACTACTGGAAATCCTAAAGGCGTTATGCTTACACACAAAAATCTTATTTCAAATGTAGTTGCAACAATAAATATGGCTGATTTGCAGTCATTAGATAATCATACTTTTTTATCCTTCTTGCCATTAAGTCATGTTCTTGAGCGAATGGGTGGACATTTTACCAGTTTTGCTTTAGGAGCTACCGTCTATTATGCTGAGAGTATTGAAACGGTTGCAGATAACTTAGGGGAGGCACACCCATCTATTGTAGTTAGCGTACCAAGATTATTTGAAAAAATGTATAATAAAATCAATGATGGTTTAAAAACTGCCCCATCTATTAGAAGAAAAATATTTAAATGGGCATTCAGCGTAGGAAAGCAGACTGCTCATATAAGAGATAAGTCTTCTTTGACAGGATTCGCTAAAATTAAGTTCAATCTTGCAAACAAATTAGTTTTCTCTAAGGTAAAAGGTAGATTAGGTGGGAATATAAGATTTTTTGTATCTGGTGGAGCTCCCTTATCCAAAGAAGTTGCTGAGTTTTTTAGTTATTTAAATATTACTATTCTAGAAGGCTATGGTTTAACTGAAACGAGTCCAGTTCTAACAAGCAACACAGAAAAACATTTAAGATTTGGAACTGTTGGAAAACCTCTTTTTAATGTTGATATCAAAATTGCTGATGATGGTGAAATTCTCGCTAAAGGTTCGAATATCATGAAAGGTTATTATAAAAATGATGAGGCAACAAAAGAATCAATAGATTCCGATGGATGGTTCTATACGGGAGATATAGGGGAGTTTGATGAAGATGGTTTCCTCAAAATAACTGATCGAAAGAAAAGTTTAATAGTTACATCTGGAGGAAAGAATATCGCTCCAGCTCCACTTGAAAATGCTCTAATAACCTCTGTTTATATTGAGCAAGTTGTTGCAATTGGGGATAAGAGGAATTTTATATCAGCTTTAATTACCCCTAATTTTGAAGCTTTAGAGGGATATTTGAAATCAAAAGGTCATGGTAGTCTTTCTCCTTCAGAAATGGCATCTCATCAAGATACCTTAGATTTGTATAACTCTGAGGTTGAAGAGCGTATGGTAGATTTTGCTCAATATGAAAAAATAAAGAAATTTACAGTTTGTGATCGATTGTTTGAGCTAGAAAGAAATGAATTAACCCCGTCTTTGAAAATTAGAAGGAAAGCTGTGAATGAAAATTTCAAGGATGTTATCGATTTAATGTATGATAGCGAATAGGAGAATTAATGACCACTTATAAGGAAGCAGGCGTTGATATTGATTTAGCTAATCAAGCAGTTGTTAAAATTAAAGATCTAGTTAAAGGAACTTTTAACGAAAATACCTTAACAGATATTGGTGGCTTTGGAGGCTGCTATTTATTTCCAAAAGATAAATATGAAAACCCTGTACTAGTCTCGAGTACAGATGGGGTAGGTACAAAGCTTAAAATTGCCTTTTTAGCAGATACACATAATACGGTTGGCCAGTGCCTTGTAAACCACTGTGTTGATGATATACTTGCTGTAGGTGCTAGGCCACTATTTTTTCTTGATTATTTTGCAACAGGAAAGCTATCAGTTGAGAAAATTGAACAAGTAATGTACGGTTTTTCAAAAGCTTGTAAAGAAAATTCAACAGTTCTTATTGGTGGGGAAACTGCTGAAATGCCAGATTTTTATCAAGAAGGGGAATATGATATAAGTGGGACAGTTGTCGGCGTTGTTGATAAAAAATATATGATGCCTATGAGAAGAACCCAAAAGGATGATATATTGGTAGCCTTGCCATCAACGGGCTTGCATACTAATGGATATTCACTTGCAAGAAAAGTGTTACTAGAAAGATTTCATGTTGATCAATATTTTGAAGAGCTAGATGCGACCTTAGCTGAATCTCTGCTCGCAATTCATAAATCGTATTTACCTGCACTAGATTCAATTTTAGAGAAAGATTGGCTTCATGGTATTTCACATATCACTGGTGGAGGTATGGTAGAAAATACTCACAGAGTTTTGGATTCAGGCCAAGATATAGAAGTTGATTGGGACTCATGGGAATGGCCAGAAATTTTCAATATGATTCAAAAACATGGTGATGTTCCTATTGATGACATGAGAAGATCTTTTAATCTTGGTATGGGACTAGTTGTTATTGTTGATCCATCAGGATATGATGAGTTAGCGGATCATTTAAATTCTATCAATGAAAAGTTTACAGTGATAGGAAAGGTCAAATAAATCAATAAAGTTTTAGTTATTGGTGCGGGGGCGTGGGGCTGCGCAATTTCTTCTGCTTTGCATGCCAATGGTAATGATGTCACACTGTATCATTATAAGAAAGATTTTATTGAAATTTTATCTTCTACAAAAAAGCATCCTTCCCTACCTAATTTCAATTTTAATGATGAAATAAAACTCACATCGAGCACAGAATGCTTTGTAGATGCAGATTATGTCTTTATTGCAATTCCAACCCAATCAATAAGGTTTTTTCTTAAAAATGCTGATTTTGACCCAAATACTAATATTATTTCCCTATCTAAAGGCATAGAAAAAGAAACATACAAATTACCATCTCAAATTATACAAGATTGTACAAAATTAGATGAATCAAACATATGCGCATTGTCTGGACCTAGTCATGCAGAAGAAGTGAGTTGCAATATACCGACTACAGTAGTTGTTGCGGGCCCCAATATGACACTTAATAGAAATATCCAGAAATTATTATCTTCAACATACTTAAGAGCATATTCAAACAGTGACCTAATTGGAGTTGAATTAGCTGGTGCGATTAAAAATGTTATCTCTATAGCTAGTGGAATATGCATTGGGCTTGGTTTTGGTGACAATACAACAGCTGCATTAATTACAAGAGGTATTAATGAAATTGCTCGCTTAGGAAGAACATTGGGAGCAGAAGAGTCTACCTTTTATGGACTTGCAGGAATAGGTGATTTGTCAGTTACAGCATTTAGCAAGCATAGTAGGAATAGAAACTTTGGTATTGAAGTTGGAAAAGGCAAGTCCGCTATTGAAGTAATTAGGGAAACAAATAGTACTGTTGAGGGGTATTTTACCTCAGAAGCACTTCATTCTATATCTATCGATAATAACGTTGAAATGCCAATATCCCAAAGTATTTATAAAATCCTTTATGAGAATTTATCCCCGAAACAGGCAATCTTAGATTTAATGACTCGCGACTTAACTCACGAAAATAACTAGCCAAATGATATCTACAAATAATATATCTATGCAGTTTGGGTCCTCACCTCTATTTGAGGNAATTAATATTACTTTTAANGANGGTAACAAGTATGGNNTAATAGGNGCAAATGGTTCAGGTAAATCAACTTTTATGAAAATTTTATCCGGAGANCTAGANTCGACATCAGGAAATATAAAAATTGATCCTAGTAAGCGAGTNGCAACATTAAANCAAAATCAATTTGCATATGAAGATGTNNTAATAATTGATTGTGTAATTATGGGTCATAAAAAGCTNTGGGATATNAAAACNGAAAGAGAAAGAATTTACGCGCTNGAAGAAATGAGNGAGGANGAAAGTGGNAAAGTAGCAAATCTTGAAATTGAATTTTCAGAATTAAATGGATATACTGCNGAGGCAGATGCAAANAAATTACTTCTNGGACTTGGAATACCAATGGAGTTTCATGATAAAAAAATGAGCACGTTAGCTCCTGGACTNAAATTACGAGTCCTGCTTGCTCAGGCCTTATTTGGAGANCCNGATATTCTACTTCTTGATGAGCCGACCAACAATCTTGATCTTGATACGATCTCCTGGCTTGAAAATGTTCTTAAGAAGAGTGATAGCACAATGATTATTATTTCTCATGATAGAAAATTTCTTAATAATATATGTACGCATATCGCTGATCTTGACTATGGTGAGATTAGATTATATCCAGGCAATTACGATGATTTTATGCTTGCCTCAACCCAGGCTCGAGAGCGGCTGCTTGAAAATAATCGAAAAAAAGAAGCTCAAATCAAAGAACTAAAATCATTTATCCAAAGATTCTCTGCAAATGCATCTAAGGCAAAGCAAGCAACATCTAGAGCCAATCAAATTTCAAAGATACAGCTTGATGATATTGGAAAGTCAAGTAGAGTATATCCATTTATTAGATTTAAGCAAGAAAAGAAACTTTATAATAATATCCTTGAGGTGGAGAATCTATCAAAAAGCTATGATGATCTTAAAGTGTTGGATAAAATCAACTTTTCAGTTGATGTAGGGGAGCGTATTGCAATACTAGGAGCAAACGGTATAGGTAAAACAACTCTTATAAATTCACTAGTTGACATGGATACCAAAGACTCAGGTGATATAACATGGTCTATGAATGCAAATATTGGTTTTTTCTCACAGGATGCTGAAGAAAATATAGATTCTGAATTATCTTTAATTGATTGGATGGGGCAATGGTCAGACTCCTCTGATACTGAGCAAGAAATAAGGTCTGTCCTAGGGAAACTTCTTTTTTCTAAAGATGATATACATAAACCTATAAATGTATTATCAGGTGGGGAGAAAAGAAGGATGTTGTTTGGAAAAATTATAATGCAACAACCAAATGTAATAATAATGGATGAGCCTACGAATCATCTTGATATGGAATCAATTGAATCTCTAAACTCCGCATTATCTCAATATGAAGGAACGCTTCTTTTTGCTAGCCACGATAGGGAGTTTATATCATCTCTTGCAACTAGAGTAATTGAGCTTAAGCCAGGTAAAATGCTAGATCATCTAAGAAGTGGAGAACAAGAGCTTAACCAAATTCATATTGATAGATAGTATTATAATATAGTATTTAAATTCATCACTTAAAGCAAAGCTTTAATATACTTTACTCTTCGCCCCACCATCGATGTGAAACTAGGCCTCCATTTGTACCATCAACACTATTTACCTTTAAAATCATTTAAATTGTAAAATCATCTGTGTATCCACCCATATCAGGTAGTTATACATAATCATCAATTCCATCAAAGCGAAGAATACGAGTCTGAGAGAACCCAAAAGATAGTATAATTATAAAAAATAGATGTGTTAGCATTAATACTCCATAATATTGTTTAATTATATAAACTATTATGAATAAAACAAATGCGCTAAATCACTTGTATATACGTATCAATCAAAACTAAATTAGTTGGCTTTACTGCGCCCTTGTAGTTCAATCGGATAGAACAGTCGCCTCCTAAGCGATAGATCCCCGTTCGATTCGGGGCGAGGGTACAAGATAAAAATTGAATAAGGAAGGAATATGGATAAACAAGAATTAAGACAAGACCCCATTAGGGAAAAAATTATAGGAAGCCTTTCCTACTTAGAAAATAACAGAAATGCATTATTTGGTGTACTTGCTGCTATAGTTCTTATTATAGGAGTAAGTGGATATTATAGCTCAAGCTCGAAAGCGCTTCAAGTTGAGTCAGCATCAGATTTAGGCGTTGCACTAATTACTTTTACCAATGATAAAGATAGCGGACTAATGTTACTTTCAAAAGTGCTAGATGAGGGAGATGATGCTTCAAAGCAAGTTGCAATGGCAACGCTTGTGAATCACTATTATTCAAATGATCAATTTTTTGAGGTTGATTCTCTTATGAATTTAGGTGTTAAAATTACTGATAATGTTATCTCTTCTAAACTTCTATCTCTAAGAGGTGATATGAGAGCAAATGATGGTGATTATGAACTTGCTTTAGATGCATATAGTAGTTCTATAGATGAGTATCCATCTATTGAAGTTGAGCTTAAAATGGCAAATGCATATCATCAATCAGGTGATATCGACAAAGCTCGCCAGATGGTAGATGCTATTCTTGCTAACGACAAGGCTTCAAACACTCTAAAGACTAAATCGAGCACGCTTAGAGCAAAGCTTTAAAAAGATGTAATTATTATTTTGATATAAAGAATTTTAATGAGTAATTTAGCTTGATGAAAGTGGGAAGGGATTCCCACTTTCTTTTTATAAGGAATTTTGAAAGGAGTAACCATTGATAAGTAAAGACATTATTGATGCATTTTCGGATCTAGCCAAAGATAGGGGCATAGACAGAACTAATCTTGGTACGATTATAGAAGATTTATTTTACAACCTTATTCACAAAAGATATGGTGAAGAGCGAGATAACTTTAGTGTTATTGTGAACATGGAAAAAGGTGAAATTGAAATTTATCAGGAGAAAGAAGTTGTCGATGAAGTAATTGATGAAGTTTCTGAAATTCATATTAAGGAAGCTCAGAAAGTTGAGCCTGATCTAGAACTTGGTGATCCTTATATTGATGTTATTAATCCAGAAGATTTTGGAAGAAGATTAATTAATACTGGAAAACAATTTTTAGCGCAAAGTATTCGAAATATTGAAAAACAGGCTATTTATGATGAGTTTGAAGATAAGCTTGGAACAATTGTAAGTGGATATGTGAATCAAATTCAAAGAGATAATGTGTTTATCACATGCGAAAGTGCTGAACTTGTTCTTCCAAAAAGTGAGCAAATTCAAAATGATAGATATAGA
This sequence comes from bacterium TMED161, assembly GCA_002171125.1. GTDB lineage: Bacteria > Fidelibacterota > Marinisomatia > SCGC-AAA003-L08 > D37C17 > TMED161. The sequence goes on from NHHK01000028.1 coordinate 10,470, forward strand.
AGAGGTGAATCAGTTCGTGGCGTTGTAAAAAGCGTAAAAGTAACCTCCAAGGGTCCTGAAATTGTTATTTCAAGATCAAGTAACGAATTTCTTGTAAAATTATTTGAAATGGAAGTTCCTGAGATTGAAGATGAAATCATTGAGATAAAAGGTGTTTCTAGAGCTCCAGGTGAACGTAGTAAAGTTGTTGTGTTTTCATCTGATATCAGAATTGATGCAGTTGGAGCATGCGTTGGTATGAGAGGAAGTAGAATCCAATCAATAGTTAGAGAATTAAATGGTGAGAAGATTGATATTATTAATTTTAGTGATCAACCTGAAATTTTACTCACCCGTGCAATAGCACCAGCAAAACCTCTTAATATGCTTCTTGATGAAAAACAATCTTACGCTGTCATTGTATTTGAAGATGACGAACTTGCGGTCGCTATTGGTAGAAATGGCCAGAATATTTCCTTGGCAAGTGACGTTACTGGTTTTACAATTGATGCTATATCTAAAAGTGATTATAACAAACAACATGGTATAGTAGATGAAAATCACTTATCAACTATTTCAGGTTTCTCCGAATCACAATTAGAGGTTCTTGGTGAGGTAGATGTCACAACTTGTGATGATTTTTTAGATAAAAAAGATGACATACTTGAACTTAAGGGTTTTGGTGAAAAGACATATGATAAACTGGCTGGTAAAATAAAGGAACGTGAGCTAGATGCCTAAAAAAAGAATATTTCAGGTAGCAAAAGATTTAAATATATCTCATCTAGATATTATTAAGTTTTTAAAGGGCAAGGGTATTGATGTCGCAAGTGTAAACTCACCTCTTGAGGATGATGTCTATGAAACTATTTTAGCTGAATTTAACAAAGAGCGTTTGGAGATTGAAAGACTTAGAAAAGAAAAAGCTCGTCAAGCTATAATTAATGAGAAAGAAAAAGAGAAAGAATTAGAGCTTGAGAAGGCAGAGCCAATAAAAGAAGAGCGTGTAGGACTAAAAATAATTAAAAGACCTGAGCAAGTTGAGGAGCAAAAACCTTCAACTCCCGAGGTCAAACTAAAGAAAATTTCATCACCGGATAATAGCAAGCCGCTTAATATAGATCTTGATATAAAGCCAAAAGATAAAAAACCTTCTAAGAAAAATCTTAAGCAAATTGATATATCAGCTATTGCAGAAAAAATCAATAAAGGTAAAAAAGATACAAAGAGCAATACTGTTGACAAATCAGTGTTAAATAAAACCATATCAAATCAGGCCAAGAAGAAAAAGAAGAAAAAGAAGGTTGTAGAAGAGAATGTTGAAGAATTAGAGACCTCAAATGTAATAAAAATTCCTGAATTCAGCTCTGTGGACGAGCTTGCTCAATCTATGAACGTTAAATCGCAAGATGTAATTATGTCATGTATGGGTTTAGGATTAATGGTTACAATAAATCAACGCCTTGATATGGACACGATAACTATGGTTGCTGATGAGTATGGCTTTGAAGTTGAAACTCTAAAAGAATTTGCTGAAGAAGAATCAGATCTAGTAGATACAGAAGAAGATATCAAAAATGCTACTGAAAGAGCTCCGGTTGTTACAATTATGGGACATGTTGATCATGGTAAAACATCACTTCTAGATTATTTAAGAGAAGAGAACGTCGTAGCTGGAGAATCTGGCGGAATAACGCAGCACGTTGGTGCATATGAAGTAACTCTTGATAATGATAAGAAAATTACTTTTTTAGATACCCCTGGTCACCAAGCGTTTACAGCAATGAGAGCGAGGGGTGCAAATATAACTGATCTTGTGATTATCGTAGTTGCAGCTGATGATGATGTCAAGCCTCAAACTATTGAAGCAATTGATCATGCTAAAGCTGCCGCTGCACCAATGATTATTGCTATAAACAAAATTGATTTGCCTGCTGCTAATCCAGATAAAATTAAAAAATCACTTTCAGAGCAAGGAATACTTGTTGAAGATTGGGGTGGAAAGATACAGTGTGCGATGATTTCTGCAAAAAAAGGCGATGGTATCGATGATCTTCTTGATAAAATATTACTTGAAGCAGAAATCCTTAATTTAAAAGCTAATAAAGAAACTACTGCATTCGGTACGATAATTGAGTCCAAGCTTGATAAAGGACTAGGATCAATTGCAACAGTATTAGTTCAAAAGGGAACTTTGAAAGTTGGTGACATATTCTTATGTGGCTCACAAAGTGGAAGAGTAAGAGCTATGCTTGATGAACGTGCTCATAATTTAAAGGAAGCCTTTCCTTCTGACCCAGTGCAAATCCTTGGATTTGAAAGTGTGCCAAAGGCAGGGGAAACTTTTAAAGTTTTCACTGAAGAACGTGATGCTAAAAAAATAGCTACGGAACGATCTATCCTTGAAAGAGAAGCTTCACAAAGACGTCATAGGAAGCTAACTCTTGATCAAATTGGTCAGCAAATAGTAGAAGGAAAAGTAAAAGAATTAGATATTATTATTAAGGGTGATGTAGATGGCTCAATTGAAGCTCTAAGTGATTCCTTGATGAATCTATCTACTAAAGAAGTTACTGTTAAAATCATTCATAGATCAGTTGGTATGATAACTGAAAATGATGTTTCTCTTGCAGCTGCATCCAATGCAATAATTATAGCATTTAATGTTCAAACATCTAATGAAGCTAAAATACAGGCTAAAAACGATGGAATAGATATTAGGCATTATACTATTATTTATAAAGCAATTGAAGAAGTCAAATTAGCTTTAGAGGGTCTCTTAGAACCTGATAAAGTTGAAGAAGTTTTAGGTCTTGCTGAAGTTAGAGAACAGTTTAAGATTCCAAAGCTTGGTTTGATTGCAGGATGTATGGTTACGATGGGTAAGGTAGTAAGAAATGCTTTCTTAAGAGTTAAGAGAGATGGTGAGATTGTCCATGAAGGAAAGCTTACCTCTTTGAAACGTTTCAAAGATGATGTTAATGAAGTATTAGAAAGTTTTGAATGTGGAATTGGAATAGAAGGCATGCAAGACTTTAATGAAAACGATATTATAGAAGTTTTTGAGATAAAAGAAATAAAGAGAACTCTAAAATAGAATTTGGATAATTTTCAGTTTAAAAGATCAGATCGAGTAGCTCAGCAAATACAAGATATAATTAGTAACATTATTGCTACAAAAGTAATTGTTCAAGGCTTAGGTCTAGCAACAATCACCAAAGTTAAAACTTCTCAAAATTTAAGATTTTCTCGAATATATTTGAGTTTTATGGGTAATTCAATAGTACCAGAAGAATTAATTATCCTAATGAATCGTAATGTCAAAGAATATAGATTTCATCTTGGAAAAGAACTTCAAATTAAATATGTCCCACAAATTAAATTTTATCATGATAATACATTCGAAGAGATGGAAAAAATTAGTAATTTAATAAATAAAAGTAAGACAGATGGAACGAATGCAGACTAATCTTTTTCCTGTATGGAAACCTCAAAATCTTTCATCAGGAGATGTTGTCAAAACAATAAAATCAAAATTAAATTTCAATAAAGTAGGGCATTGTGGAACATTAGATCCATTTGCAGAGGGAATACTTCTTATAGTGACTGGAAAGGAAACGGCTAATAGCATTAAATATATGTCTGAAACTAAAACGTACAAAGCTGTTATATCACTTGGTAAACAAACAGATACATTAGATAATACTGGCATACCCATTAAATCGTTTAAAGTTGACGATAAAAAGTTTTCAAAAGATTTTTTTAAAAATATTTTATCTTCATTTGAGGGTGCTATTCTACAAAGACCACCTGCTTTTTCTGCAAAAAAAATAAATGGAATTAGACTTTACAAGTTGGCTAGGCAAGATGTATTCGTTCACCTAAAACCTGTTAAAATCTTTATAGAAAAAATCAACTTTATAAATTATGATAAAAAGGATTTAACTATTGAAGTTGTTTGTGAAAAGGGAACATATATAAGGCAATTAGGATTAGATATTGCTAAATCTATTGGGACCGTAGGTCATTTAAAAAGTTTAGTTAGAACCAAAGTTGGTTTATATAATTTCGAAAATTCTTTAAGCCTCGAGGATATTGATAATTGGAATTACTAAAGTCTTCAAGCTTAACAAATGATATTGTAGATACATCTGCTGTTACAATTGGAACTTTTGATGGAATGCATTTAGGGCATATTCATCTGATTGAAAATATGTTAGCTTTATCTAAAAAACACGACTCCTCTTCTGTTGTAATAACATTCAATCCAAATCCGTTTATTGTTTTAAATAATTTAGATAAATCTAAATATCACTTGATAAATAATATGAAAAGATTTGAGATATTAGAATCTTTGGGAGTTGACTATTTATGTGAAATTGAATTTGATAATAGCTTAGCTCAATTGTCAGCATACGATTTTTTATCTAATTTCATTATTAACCCCTTCAATCCTAAAGATATTGTAATTGGTTATGATCACCATTTTGGTAGAGGTCGTGAGGGTAATACCTCTTTTTTAGATAAATATTCTTCTCTACATAATTACTCATTAAAAGTTGTAGAGGCATATAAGATTGATCGTGATATTATAAGTTCGTCATTAATAAGGTCATTAATTCAAAGTGGAGATGTATTAAGATCAAAAAAACTCCTTGGTTATAATTATAGTTTGAGAGGAACCGTTGTCAAGGGAAATAGCATAGGAAGAGAAATTGGATTTCCTACAGCAAATATTGATGTAAAATCAATTGAGCAAATTTTTCCTCAAAACGGTGTTTACTTAATAAAATCAAAAATTAATGAGGATTACTATGGTGGGATGTGTAATATTGGATATAAACCCACATTGACTAGTGGGGAAGAAATATCTATTGAGGTTCATTTTTTTAATTATAATAAATTTGATTTATATAATAAAAAATTAGATATAGAGTTCGTAGATTACGTGCGTAGCGAGAGAAAGTTTGAAAATATAGAAGATTTAAAATTACAGTTGTCTAAAGATAGAGATTACTGTAGAAAGATAGAGCGTTAAAAAGGAGAAGTAAATGACGATAAGTAAGGACAAGACAAAGGAATTAGTTAAAGAATATGGAAAAACTGCAGATGATACGGGTTCTACTGAATCACAGATATCAATTTTTTCAGAAAGAATTAGCAATTTAACAGATCATCTTAAAATTAACAAAAAAGATAAAAGTGCTCAAAGAGGATTAATGCTTTTAGTTTCAAAGAGATCTAGATTACTTAAATATTTAAAGAAAACACGATTAGAAGATTATAAGAAATTAGTCGAAAAATTAGGGATAAGAAAATAAATGAATTCAAAAGAAATAAAAATACAAGATAAGACGATAAAGCTAGAAACAGGAAAAATTGCAAAGCAGACATCTGGATCTGTGATGGTGACATCAGGAGAGACAGTTTTGCTAGTAACAGTATGTGCAAGTAAAGGGGATGCAGAAGATAGGGGCTTTTTCCCCTTATCCGTGGACTATAGAGAAAAATTCTATGCTGCTGGAAGAATCCCAGGGGGATTTTTCAAAAGAGAAGCTAGACCAAGTGAAAAAGAAATACTTGCGGCTAGATTAACAGACAGGCCTCTTAGGCCACTATTCCCAAAGGGTTTTATAAATGAAACGATTGTTTCTATCAATGTACTATCCTATGATGGTGAAAATGAGCCTGAAGTTTTAGGTACAATAGGAGCCTCTGCGGCGCTTGCTATATCAGATATCCCATGGGACGGTCCGGTGGCATCTGTTGGCGTTGGTAGATTAGATGGGAAATTCATTATTAATCCATCTCCAGAACAACTTGAGACTAGTGATATGAGTATGGTAGTGTCTGGAACATCTGACTCTGTTGTTATGGTTGAGGGTGTATCTGACTTTATATCAGAAGAAGATGTACTTTCAGCTATAGAGTATGCTCATGGTGTTATAAAAGATATCGTAAGAATACAAAACGAACTTGTAAAAGAGTGTGGCGTTCCTAAAAGAGAGGTTAAACTTCCTGAGGTGAACGCTGATCTTCATAAGAAGATTGATGATGTGATTAAAGAAGATTACGTTTCCTTAAATGATCCCAAAAACAAAGCTGATAGATACGGAGCTATTGATGACTATGTCGCAAAAGTTGTATCTCAGTTTGAAGAGGAACATCCTGAAGATTTAGGCGAAGTTAAATCTTATGTTAATGATAAGATTAATGATAATCTTCGAACCAGGACACTGGATGGAAGTAGAGCTGATGGACGTTCTCATAACGAGGTTAGAGATATTGAAATTGAAACCTCTATCTTACCAAGAACACATGGATCAGCATTATTTACTAGAGGTGAGACTCAATCATTGACTGTTGCCACTCTAGGAGGAAAGCGTGAAGAGCAAATGCTAGATAATATAAGTGGTCTAACTTATAAATCTCACATGCTACATTATAATTTTCCACCATTTTGTGTAGGAGAAGCAAGACCTAAGTTTAGTCTTTCTAGAAGAGAGGTAGGTCATGGAAATTTAGCAGAAAGAGCTATAGTTAATGTGCTACCTGATTTTGAGGACTTCCCATACACAATCAGAATTGTTTCAGAGATTATGGAGTCAAATGGCTCATCATCTATGGCAACTGTTTGTGCTGGAGTCCTATCACTTATGGATGCAGGTGTTCCAATTAAGGAGCCGGTAGCAGGAATTGCCATGGGCTTAATAATGGAAGATAAAGATAGATACTGCATTCTTACTGATATCTTAGGAACTGAAGATCACCTTGGTGATATGGACTTTAAAGTTGCAGGATCAAAAGATGGTATTACTGCCATCCAGATGGACCTCAAGATTGATGGCCTTCCTATGGATATTATGAGAAAGGCTCTAGACCAAGCTAAAGAAGGGAGATCTCACATTCTAGATGAAATGAATAAAACGATGGCTGAGCCAAGCAAGAAGCTATCAAAGTATGCTCCGAAAATCGTGAAAGTTTCTATTCCTCAAGATAAAATTGGTGAGTTCATAGGCCCAGGTGGAAAAAATATTAAGGCTATTCAGGCAGACTATGAAGTTGATATAAGCATTGATGATGATGGACTAGCATTAATACTTGGAACAGATCAAGAAAAAATTGATCAAGTACAAGAATTAATGTCGGGATATTCTATGATTCCTGAACCAGGAAAAACTTATGAAGCGGAAGTTGTCAGTATTCAGAATTATGGCGCTTTTGTAAAAATTGCCCCAGGTAAAGAAGGTCTGCTTCACATTTCACAACTAAGAGCTGAACGGGTAAATAAAGTTGAAGACGTTCTAAAGGTTGGAGAGATGATAAAGGTTAAGCTAACTAAAATTGATGATAATAATAGATTGAACTTTAGCATCAAGGCTCTTGAAGAAGATAAACAGAAGAGCTAAGTTGTTATGGTAGTTGGCGTACCTATAGAAATAAAAGAAAACGAAAATAGGGTGTCGATGACACCCTATGCAGTTCAGACATTAATCAATGATGGGCACGAAGTAATAGTTCAAGAATCAGCTGGTGTCAAAAGTGGTTTTTCTAATGATGAATATACTAAATTTGGCGCTCGCATTGTTGGAACCCTTGATGAAGTGTACCAGCAAAGTGATATGATTGTTAAGGTAAAAGAACCTCAAGAAGCAGAGTTGAGTAAAATCAGAGAATCACAAATTGTTTTTACTTATTTTCATTTTGCAGCTAGTAAAAAATTAACAGAAAGCATAATAGATTCAAAATGTATAGCACTAGCTTACGAAACCGTTCAAACTGAAAATAAAAATTTACCACTTCTTGTTCCAATGAGTGAAATTGCAGGTAGACTTTCCGTTCATAATGGTGCAAAATGCTTAGAATCAAATGAAGGGGGCAGGGGAGTCCTTTTAAGTGGATCTACAGGGATTGAGCCAGCTACTGTAACAATTATGGGTGGTGGAATTGTAGGCTCAAATGCTTGTAAGCTTGCTGCTGGTCTTGGTGCAAAAGTAAATATACTAGATGTGAACGTTCAGAAACTTCAATTTTTAAGTGATGTAATGCCCCCAAATGTAACCACGCTATATTCTGATAGTTATAATATCGAACGCTTGTTACCTCAAACTGACTTATTAATTGGTGCTGTTTTAGTTGTTGGAGCTAAGGCGCCAAACCTTATTTCAAAGTCTATGCTTGGAATGATGAAAAAAGGATCTGTAATTATAGATGTCGCAGTTGATCAAGGTGGGTGTGTTGAAACATGTAAGCCAACCACACATGCTAACCCTACATATTTTGTTGATGATATTCTTCATTACTGCGTTGCTAATATGCCTGGAGCTGTGCCATATACATCTACAATGGCTTTAAGTAACTCAACGATTCCGTATATAAGGTCAATAGCTAAACATGGTTATAAAAAATCAATTTCTGCAAATAAATCATTACAACATGGATTAAATATTCATCAAGGTAAGGTTACGCATCCAGCAGTTGCAAATTTATTTGATTTTGAATATACTCCTGTCCAAGAAGTACTTAACTAATTTGATAACTAAAATAAGATGAAAGTTTGTCTAAATTACCACAATTTAGGTTATAATCCCCAATTCGGTATAAATAAAGTACATCCTATAATTTTCAAGAATCATATAGATATATGTAATGATTTTAATTCAAATAAAAATATAGATCTTACTATAACATTCGATGATGCTTATGAAGGTATATTTACATTTGCTAGAAAAATACTTAATAAATCAAGCATAAAAAGAAAAATTGTTTTCCCCATTGTTGATTATATTGGTAAAAATAATACCTGGGATAGTGCGTTTTATCTAAATAAATACAAACACTTAAGCAGAGATCAAATAAAAATACTCGTTAGTGAAGGTTGGGAAATTGGCAGTCATACCTGTACACACAAGTATCTTGGAAGGTTAAATAATGATGAGATTAGAAGTGAATTAGTCATATCTAAACAAAAGTTAGAAGAAATAATAAATAATAAAGTAACATCATTTGCACCACCATATGGAATTATTGATAAAAGAGTATTAGAAATATCTAAATCCGTAGGATATAAGGAAATTTTCATTCAAAAAAATAAAAATGTTGTTTATTCCGATAGCATATTACTTGTAGAAAGAAATAATATTTATTCTATAGATAGAAACAAAAATATTATTAATAAAATAAATAACTCTCGTCTTGAAAAGAAAAAAGAAAACTTTATATCTTCACTGAATGTAATCACTAGATAGATAGCTAGTTCAACGCAGAATTCAACATATTTAATAAAATAATTTAATCATTAGACTCTTTTTCTTTGACTTTATAGTATTTATACCTTAAACTTAAAGTATAGGTTTATATCAAATATTTCAATTATGCAAGCAAAACAAATAAAAAAACTATATTATTCAATCGGTGAAGTTAGTGATTTAACTGGTCTTAAACAGTACGTTCTTCGTTATTGGGAAACAGAATTTCCCCATTTGAAGCCTAATAAAAATAGTGCAGGAAATAGAATTTATAGGCAGAATGATATTGATAATCTTTTAGAGATTAAAAAATTATTACATGAAGAAAAGTTTACAATAAAAGGTGCGAAACAATATTTAAAAACGCACAAAGAAGAAAGACAAGTTCAAAAGTCAATCAAGAAAGTTTTACCTATGCTTTCCCAAGATGAGCTTCAAGTTCTCAAGAAGCTTAAAATTGGTTTAGCTGATCTTTTAAAAGATATTGACCAAATAAACGACTAATTTTGCGGGACGTGGCGTAGTCCGGTAGCGCACCTGACTGGGGGTCAGGGGGTCGCCAGTTCAAATCTGGCCGTTCCGACTCTCATTAAACAAGAAATCCCTTCTAAGAGATGGGATTTTTTTATTCCTTTAAGATATTCAAATAAAATCAGATAAAGTCTAATAATAGCAGATTAGGGATACAAAATTAGGGATACAATCAAAATTAGGGATACACTTAGACATTAATGTCAAAAAGGAGTGAAGGAGACACCCTCTTCA
>NHHK01000029.1 GCA_002171125.1 bacterium TMED161
AGAATAGAAATAGCTAATAAAACATAAGGCGCTGCCCAGCTTACATTTATTTGATCTGTAAAAAGGGAGATAGAAAAACTTATTATGTACCACAACACAAATGCTCTAGAAAATGTTTTATAAGACTTGAAGAACTTTTTTGCCATACATTGTTATTAAGGAATGTAGAATCGGACAGCCTTATTATTCTCCATAAACATGCTACCTGGGTCACCAAGTTCACCATTAAATTGAATTTCAATCCCCTNATTTTTTGTTGGGTCTTCAATTCCAATNGTTACTCCATGATCNTCAATATCNTGTATATCTTTNTANTGGAAAATAATTTCACCATCTCCATTNGGATTATCNATNAGAATGATTTGAAATGTCTCTTTAACNCATTCANCTGGATCAACGGCTGCCTCTAAAATAACATTAACAGCATAAATAATATCAAAAACATCTATATTNCCATCGCTATTNCAGTCAGCCACTGATTCCNGTTCAGNTAAGATTTGCTCTATTCCAAGCATAATATTTACTAAAATCAAGATATCTGATATGTCAACATTAAAATCTTCATTAATNTCGCCGCTAGAATTATCTACACANAACTCATCATTTTGTCCATTAGCAACTTCATTCCACTGTATCACATACTTCATTTCATTTTCAAATCCTTGATGATAAACATGCAGTGGCTCAGTACCATTATTATCATCTAAATCATCATAGAAAGGCGCCAGCAACCCATATGGCCCTATGGGAAATGTTATAGAGTTATTAAAGAAGTGACTTATTGATTCACAAGGCACATTCTCAGGCGATTCATTTTTACCATCTAAACACCTTAAAAATGAGGCCCATCCATTTGACGACACTGTAAGGCTATCAAAATCTTCTCCATAATATTGAAGAGTAAATACATCGCCATTATCATAAATCATTTGAAATGTTGTATCTGAATCATCAGTTAAAAATAAATTCTTTCCTGTTTGAGAAATTTCAATCCAATCATTTTCAATATCAATATCATATATCTCGAATTCGTACCCATAATCAAGAACCTCTTCATTCAAATTATAATCATTCTGAACAAAAGCATCACCACTATCTGAATCAAAATTGATAGTATAAGACTCTTGGTAATATTGCCCTTTGTTAATATATAAAGTTAGATCGCTACCCATGGGGGCATCAAAATCGATATCGAGCTGACCATATTCATTTGATAAGCCTTTGCCTACTATTTCTCCATCAAGCATAAATGCACCGACTACATCCTGCAAAGGATCACCTGTGCCTTCATCGGTAACTATAACATTTATAAAAGAATTATTTACACTAGAATTATTATCGATACTTAACTCCATTCTACTTGGCTCTTGAAGCCAAACACTCAAACTTGGATCACCTAAAACTCCATACACATGGTGATAAAACTCACCAATATTTGTACCATTTACTTGAAGGCCTAGAAATTCTTGCTCAACAGCTTGCTTGCCTACATGTAGGGCAGGAGCCAATTCATCGACTCTTCCTTCAAGCAAATCATCCCACAATGCACCACAAAGAACATTGTTGAATCTAGTATCAGTATCTAAATCAGAAGGTCCAACCATGGCAACCGCACCTTTAGGTGCATTTATTGTACCAGCAGTCAACAATGTCTCACCAAAACAAAATACCTGCTGCTCATTTCCAAAGTCACCTGTATTACAAACGAAACTAAATACTACAGGTAAGGAAAATGAAGGATTTAATAAATCATTAATTTCATCTAACCTAAATTGAGGTTTATGCCACCCTCTCGCATCTCCCCATCCTCTGTAGTTAATAACCCCAACGCCCTCATTCCATGAAGCTTGAATTGCATCTGGGTTAGTTCCAAAATTATAGTTGTGCTTATGAAAAAAAGAACTATCTACCTTCTCATATCCAAAATGATTTAGTTCCTCAAGCAACCACTTTGATGTCCAAACAGGAGTTACCGGCCATATGGAAGGTGGATTACCTTCACCACTGTAGTTACCAGCAACAACAAGTGCATTATTTAAATAACTTGGATCGGGAATAAACTGCTCATTTAACTGAGCGTAGTGAAGATTTCTATTAATTATATTTGACAAATCTGTAGCACTTCCAATTGACCATCTACCTATAAAGAAGTGAGGAGAAAGAGGATCTTCATTGCCATCACCAGCATCAAAGAATGTATATGGATAGTCAGTTTGGTCATTCTCTGCTTCATTATAGGATGGAATCTCATAAGTAGGTATATTATAATTATCATTATTTTGATTAACATCACCCACCAAAAGAACATACTCAAGCATTTGGTTCTGACTATAATAATTAATTAAATAGTTTCTCAAATCGTCATTAATGGCTCCATTAATTCCATAAATATCACTATCACCTTCCCTGAAAGAAACCACATCCACATCAAAGCCTTGAGTTTTCTTCAAATTAGTAAAAAAAGAAAGAGCTGCATTATTTAAACTTGAATTTGAAAGTACTATTAAATAAGTTCCCCTTCCATAGCCATCTTCTCTATCTTTAACAAAATTTTTCTTTGAAATGGGAATCATATCAGATAAAAGCGTAGATATTAATAATGACAAAAATAAAATTCTTTTCACGTTTTATTCTCCTAAAATTTGATTTAAAATACTTATAACATCAAGAATATCGATATTTTGATCCTCTCTTTTATCGCTGCTACATAGCTGAAAACCTGATGGGCTAATTTCATTTAAAATTATATCTAACAGTATGACGATATCAGTGACTTGTGAGTACCCATCATGATTCAAATCACCTTTCAAGCAATCATAAGGTGGATCATAAACTAGACTTAAAGCATCTAAAGATAAGCCCCTGTATCCAATGGTAATATCAGATACTATTCCAAGACTAAGCTGATTATCAGTAGATTGCGGGATTTCAACACCATAGTAGTAGGACTGATTATTACCCCAATCTTGATCATAAAAGCTTGCGATTCTCAAACTATCAGATGAATTAAATAAATCAAAAAATAACGTATCCTTATCCCACTCAAGCTCATACATCATATCTAATTTTAAAACCGCATTCACAGGCTCATCTAATGCGATATTAGAAGAATTTATTCGAATTGGACAAACTGGGGTGTAATTTGGATATAATAAATCATATTGAGATAACAGTTTTCCATTTTGAACATTCCACTCTCCGCACATATTCTCCCAGCTATACATATCATTAAANTCATCATCCAGNAATATATCATACCAATCTAAATAAAATTCTAATTCTAAATCACTTGAAAGGTTCACTTCTTGAACTATTGGGAATATGTCATCAGAAATAATTGTAAAAGTATATAAGCCTTCAGGAAGATTTAAATTATTTTGTCCTGAAAAAACAGAAAAATCTTCACTGTAATTATCTGTCTTAACATTAAGTACAATTGCATCTGAATGATAATCAGGCACATCAATCATCATATCAATATTAAACTCTGGTTTTGGATCNAGTTGAACATCATACTGNCCAACCACCTCTGCACTTGGGACAAAATTATCATAATATGAATCATAATATCCATGCTTTGAGAATTTAAGATCAAATGAATCATAATATAATAATCGATGATATCTTCCAAATTCATTGGTTAATCTTGGCGCTAAAACGCCACCAGACATCTGAGCTATTTCAACTTCAACACCCTCAATTGGCATTCCATTTGAAGCATCAGATACAATTCCTTTTATTTGATACTTATCAGGACCAGTAGGATAATTTATTCCTGCTGCTCTTTTCATTAAATGAAAAGCTCCAGGAAGATTTCTTTCAATTGTNTTTTCAATCAGATCTACATCATCTGGCTGCATATTTGCAGTTCCAACTTCAATCAAATATTGTATACTTCCAGCCTGAGAATAAGACCANTCATGGGCATTCCCTCTCATTGAACCACTAGCTGCAAAATGATATGTCCCATTTCCTACTTCTTTAGGAGTTAATTCAGCGATTTCTTGACCTAAAGGCTGTATAACTTGATAATCAGGCGCTAATTTTGCACCTGGCCAATTCCATGGATAGATAACTCTCTCAGCAACGCATCCTGATCGAGAGCTGTGATAAGCAATTGATAAAATAAAATCATAATCAAGCATAAGCTTAGAAATTATAGAAATCTCATTTTCAGAAAACGGAGCTTCTCCTCTATAATAATCATAGTTTGAAACATAAGATGGATTAGATGAGCATCCNTCATCAGTCTCAAGATACTGATCTCCAAACATCCAATTAAGTGGATAATTCCTATTTAAATCAACTCCATCTAAATCATTTCCATAGCCGATGGGATCATAGTCAAAAATTCCATTTTGATTTGCATCAGTTTTATTTTTCCTATAACTAACATCTTGAACCCAGTTCTCCTGTTCATCAATCCAGCCATGAACAACACTTAACCCTTCTGGGTTATGCGTTGGAACAATCCAAATTTCTGATGAATATAGTATACCAGCCAGTGATTGGAAGTCAGCAGGATGCTCTTCAGGTCGTAGGAATCGTTCAATTAGTTCCATAGACACTTCAACACCTAGAATTTCTTCGGCATGACACTGTCCCAGAATTAAAANTCTCGGTTCATCTTCATCAATATGAGCATTAAAAGATAGTTTGACAGCCCAAAATGGTAAGCTGTCTTGATTTGAAACACCAAGCTCAATAAGCTTAAAAATTGGTCCGCTATTNGGGTATGGAGAGTTAATATTAAGCGTGTCACCAAACTCTTCGTTTAGTTCATGTAAAATTGAATCAATTTCAGAGTATGTATGATATCTTTCNGATAATGGACTATCAGACTTTAAAATCTGAAATGATAAAAATAAGCAAAGTATATAATAAATCATTAGAATGTAAGTCTATGAATTTAAAATATACTGAACTGCTTGAATNACATCTANGACATCNATNCTTCCATCTCCNTTAGCATCTGATGCNCANTNTTGCAANTCNCTTGGGAAGGCNNNNTTNCCTAANACAATTCCAACTATCTGAATAACATCTAAAATATCAATATTACCATCANTATTAACATCNTATNNAANACAATTAGANTCACTTGATGGNGTAATCATCTGAGCNTAGATATTTGTAAGAAGCTCTTTACCNGTACTTCTATCATCTTCCCAATATGCAAGATATAAGTTACTNTCCTCAGANAANACACNAAACTCAATATTTACTTGNCCAAACGGGTCAATTGACAATGGAATTCCNCCATCTTGATATATAGCTCCAAAAGAGTCTAGCTCTTGNAAATAAGCGTCCCATTCAAAAGACAAATTAAGACTCTGATCTATATCAGCTGCGCTTCTCATATCTTCCCACCCAACAAGATATGTACCTGTGTGTGTTGCATAGACTGAAGGATTCTGCTGTTGACTTCCTTGAACTGAAGCAACGTCAATTTCTTCAGATAAAGATGCTTCAGTATCAAAATAAATTTTNGTNCAAATAATATTTTTATCAGGATTTTCTTGCCCAGTATCATCAACAAATGAATCTCTTCCATCAGTCCAACAAGTAAGATATTCATCATTTACNACGCTATAGGTAATATCNGAATTGATTTGATCTCTGATTTCACCAGAAACTACAAATCCGTTATCTGATCCTAGAATTTCTCCATNAAATGAAAATATTTGGGCAAATAAATCAGCATCCTGATTATTATCAGCTGTAAAAAGTACTATAAACTCATTATCTCCAATTGCATGTGATTCATATTTAGGATTATCACAGCTTGTGCAAACTGGGAATTGTGAAATAGTTTGTCCACTACTATCAACAAATATCATATTTAAACCTGTTCCCATAAAACTAGCTTCTTCATAAACTACAGCAAGTCCATCATTTGCTTCATTCGGCAATACTGCNTGAACTAAATTATCAGAAAAACTAGCCTCTACGATATTTACTGGTTCNNCCCANANTGNANNACCACTAGCATCATATTTATTTAAATAGATTCCATATGAAAATGCTAGGCTTGAATATGCTAAGTAAAAATTATTATTTACTGAACAAAGTCCAGAATATTTTTGATCATCTCCATTAGCATCTACCTGATTACCATTGTCATTTCCTAAAATATTTAAATCAGAATCGATCATTTGAATATATTGCAAATAAGGGCCATCGTATTGATGAAANTTCATCATAATAGATTCACCAATATTTGCTAATTTTGCTCGGTAATAATAGTTGCCTCCATGAGGTCCCTGATAAGGGTTTAAAGATAAGGGGGAAGCTGTTTGGTGAGTATTCATATCCATATCCTNNTCAACTACNAGTCCATATGTGTACGAACCTGGGCGACCAGTACTAAAAAATCTATTATCTTCCCAAGCAACTAAATGCTTTCCATCTGAAAGATTAATTGAATTACTCAAAAGAGCNTTTCCATCTACGCCATACCATACTTCTTGGCCATTATTTTCAAGTGAAGGCCCTGCAGTCGTCGCNATNTGAAGATCAACGCTTATATTAGCCCCATCTTTTAAATCAGCCCAGATAACATATGCTTCACCATTTGAATTGCATTTAATCAGAGGATCTTTCTGAGGTCCAGAGTCTTGGTCGATTGNTATNCCGGAGCCACCAAATGTAACATNNCCATCCGNANNTACGTGCTCTAAATATATATCTGCACCACTCCAAACTGGATTATCTTCACCTCTACCATCCATCCAAGTAAAAAATGCNCCNCCATTATTATCTACCGCCATTCTCAACTGGTCTTGATTATTTATATCATTCGCAAGCTGAACACCATTTTCGGNCCAAAGCATATTACCCGAAGCATCCATTTTTTGAACATAAGGATCTACATTNTTAAATCTCTTATCTTCCCAATATATGAATGCGTGAGTACCATCTGTTTTAACTCTGGGTGAAACTTGCTGCCCCTCATCATCACANACTACAACACCGTTATCTGCAAGAAGATTCTCACCATTAGAATTTATAATTTGAGCATANACATCTCCATCATCATCANTTCTTAAATCTCTCCAAACTACAACTACATTNTCACCAAANGTAGTAACCTTAGCCTTTGTTTGAAGGTATTCATCGTCACATATAANTTTTCCACTGTTAGTATCATCTTCATCCCANAGNGTNTCCATATTGGAATTAAATCGTTGCGCTCTAATATCACCTGATTCTAAAGTACCNGATTCACAATCTGATGAACATCCATTTANNCAACTACTTTCATCAAAATAAATATCTTCATTATCTGAACATTCAAATATATCTAGAGTAACNCCCTCACTCCATACCATCACAGCGCTACCATCACCAGAATACTCTAGACTAAAGCCACCACTGACCTGGCTTGAAACTATTTCACCCTGCCCAATAGTTAAAGGGCCATCTGATGATAAGTGGGTTCCCCTATAAGTCCCAGACCCATTCTTATCAAGCCAAACAGCAAATGCGCCACCATTACCATCTATACACAAGTTGTGACTTGATTGCTCACCAGTTTGATTTGAAAGAGGNACTCCTCCAGAGGCCCATAGCTGATTACCGTTAGAATCGATATGCTGACCATAAATATCACCATAATAATTCTCATCTCTATAATCACGCCAAATTATATATGCTCCTCCTTGATCATCTGGTACAATTAAAGGATCTTCTTGTCTACCATCAACATCTACAACNACAGCACCTCCATCTCCCCANAGNTAATTTCCATCTGAATCAATTTTTTGAGNGTAAATATCTCTTATTGAGTTTCTAGTATCNGACCAAGTCATAATTAAACTTCCATCACTTGCAACAATACCACTTCTTTGCCATTCTATGTGAACTCCTTGTCTCAATGGTAATCCCCCATCTTGCCAATTAAACTGAGAAAAAAGACTTGAANCAATAATTAGAGNGCTTAATAATATTTTATACATTCTTATATATTCCTATTTTATGTTATAAATTGATATTCCNTTCTCAGATGCAACATATATATCATCATTATGCACCTTTACATCATATACGTAATTATCGTNTCCAACATTTAGTATACCTTTNAAATCTAATCCAAGTGACTCATCCCAATCATAAATGAGCACTCCATCATTTCCNNCAGCCANAGCAAGCACACCNCTCTTATAGTCAATNGCATTAATTGAGTAACCATCTGCAAAACTTAAATTACCAACTATTTCACCATCTGAGTCAAGTAACGCCATGTAACAACCTCTATCATTATCAAATCCTCCAATCACCGTTTGNCCTANAGAGAATATGCTTTCAGCTTCTCCTCCTTGGANATAAAATGAAGACCAAGGCACAAGAGGGNTATCTGAGTTATGTTCATACTTATAAACCTGNACNCCAAGNCCACCAAGAGTGAGGCTCAAAAGATTATCAGCATAAAAAATCTTCATTGCATCAATACTAGGATTAATTGCNGCGTCACAACCATCATTTTCAAATAATGNTTCACCGCCAAATGGATCAAGAGTTTCAAAATACTTTCTAATTCCCACAGAGGTTGAATATTGATCAAAACCATTAGGTAGCCCATCAACTTGATGCTTTTGTAAAGTGAAAACTATTGTTGTATCCTGTATTGCATCATTTATTGCTAAACTTCTATAGGTTAGACTATTTCCACATGCATCCAATGTAATACTTGGACTCCCATCAAAAAAATAAACCATAATACCATCGACATCATCTAACACAAAAACCTTATCCTTTATACTGCCTGAAATTGCTACATCATATGCAGCATCGTCACCAGTATTAGGATTTATATCAGCAATATGATTCACTAGCTGCAAGGTATCAGAGTCTGTAATATCAAATCTAAAATAACCATTACTAGAAGCAGCTGCAACTAATACGTTATCAGAAATATCAATGCCCCTACAAGCATCTATGGTCTCGTAATGCCACTCATCTAGAACCTTAATCCCCAAAGGATCAGATTCCGTACTACATCCCAACAAAAATAAAATCGATAATAAAATTAGCTTCATTGTAACTCCTTAATACAATATGTTTAAATTAGAACTAAATGAGACTTTATAAGTAATCTCAAACTTATTAAATTCTTTGAAATCAGAAACCCAGTAATAATCAGACTCGACATTTCGATGCCGATACTTGAATTTAAACTGATTATTAATCTGATTAATTTTTTTATCTACCCAAAATGAAAAATTAAACTCACTATGAGTTCTACCATTATGCAGTGTACTCTCTCTTGAGCTGAATGATAAATCATCATCACTCTCTGCTTCATAAAACCTATTTTCAAACATAAATGAAGTTCCAAAGCTATCAATACTTTTTATCTTTCTTGATTTTTTCTTGAAGCTAACTCCGAAATTATGTTCTCCATATGACCGATTCACATTAGTTGAATAATAGCCATTATTAGTTGAGATATTATCACCATCTGAATAAGAATACCATATACTGTTTGATGATTTTAAGAATCTAAAATAATATTTCATCTCAAATTGAATTATACGTGTATCAAATTCCGTAAAACTTTTATTATAAAAATAGTTAGTATTATTCAGTTTTAGTTTTATCCAATTTCTATTCATCAATGGATGTGAATATGAAACAGAAAAACTTTCAATAGAAAATGTACATACTTGATATTGCTCTTTTGACATATCATGATCTATATAGTTTCTCAAATAATATTTAGGAATATATCTATGTGAAAATTTCATCGATTGGTATGGGGCAAATTTAATCCCTATTTGAGATTGGAATATATTAAATGATTTTTCTGATGAACTAAAATAATGATTTCGAGTATAGGCAAAATTAAAATCAGTTTTTAAATCTTTAATTATATATGGCTGATAATCTATTTTAAGCTTTGGGGTAATATATCCGCTATCAAATGCACTGGCATCAACAATACTAGGCAATAAAGCTGAATCAAGATTTAAATTTGATAATCGGAATAAATTATTATCATAACCCATTGATACTGAACTGGTATAATAGATTGGTACTTTGAACCCACTAAATATAGTATTAGAGCAAAGTGCTGATAAGAATAAAAGAGACAAAAGAAATTGTCTAGTCTTTATCATATCTTTTTACTCTTATATATGTATTGCTAGGATCTTCAATTATAGCATCTTGGGTATTTGCATAATATGAGTTCTCTCTGGAATAGAATGAACCTTTACTAATTGTATAGTAATGCTTTCCCTTAGGAACGTTTATCCAGCATGTTCTCCATTTACTTACTTTCTCGCCTGTTTCATTTAAATTGCTAAGGGAAGATAATTCAGATGAAAACGAAAATGTTCCAATATCAAGCCCATTTTCTTTAATAAATAAGGAGTAATCGTTAGCCTTAGAATTATGAGAGGGATTTGAAATTCTACTAAAAACTCTAATAGAAGTTGGACCCTCAACTTCAAATTTCAATTTATCTGAGTTCTCTTCCAATTTATACCAATATCTTGAAATCAATTTTCCACTTTTTTGGCTTTTAGTATCTATTTTATATTTTTTCTGACTATTTATTGTACTGATAGTTCTTGAAACAAGTTTAGATCTATCAATCTTATTAACCACTGTACGAATAATTATTTTTTCATTTGATTTTCGTTTAACATGTAAGTTTTTAAAATCACTATATTTTACATCTAAAAACCAAATACCCGCATCTGTAGTAGTCCACCCAGGTCTATTTTTCAAGATATGTTTGCTCATTGATTTATCTTTAAATGAAACTGTTTCAGAGGTACCATTTAAAGAAATATCAACTTTGAATTTTTGTTTTTCTTTTTTTTCTTTAGCGACTACTTCTCTAATATATAATTTGATACGCAATGAATCATCATTTGAAAATGAGCCCAAATCTTCAAATTCCAATCCAGACTTATCTAATTCATAATACTTATAATTTTTACTCTTTTTCTTAGAATTAGATATTAAAACTGATTTTTCAGTTCCAACGGGATCAATTGGTTTTGCAAAAAGTAATGCAAAAAAAGTAAGAATGAAAAATTTATATAATAGAATCATTGTCAATTTCTTTCATTTTATTATTAACTTGTATAATACTAGATATTGCAAGCCAAGCAATTAAAGCTAGAGAAGCTAAAGTGCTTAACCACACAACTGAGAAACGATGCTTGGTTTTAATACCAAATAATTCACCAGCACCAACCTCAACATTATCATCATTAAAACTTAGATTGCTATATGGCAATCCATACCATTCACATAAGTTATTTATATTTCTAACATTAATAACAGGAATTTTCTGTTCACTTAAAAAGTATTCAACGACAGGTATTATTTCTTGTTGATACTCATATTCATCATAATATTCATCATCTAAGGCATCGGCTATAGCTTCGTCTTTACCAAAAATCAATCCAGGTAAATACATTTTACTACTTGTAGAGTCACCTAAACTTGCTGAAGAGCCACCAATATTTACATAAGCTTTATAGTTACTACTTTGTTCTTTGTATTTTTTAATTCTTTTATTTACAGCCTCTTGCATTTGGGCGCCAGAGATAATATCATAATTATTTTTAATAATTTTATTTTCTAGTATTTGCTTTGTATTATCTGACAACTCATCTAATTGGTCATTATCACCACCTAACGAAAATGCTTTGCTTTTATAATTAAAAAAATTTGCATCAAGTAGAGTATTTTCAATTTCAATCCATGTTTTATCGATTTGATTTGCACCCCATGAGGACGATCCTATCGAGCTAATAATTACTGGGTATACATTTGATGCTTTACATGCAGCAAGAAAAGCAATATTTGCTCCTGGAAATGACCCTGTCATACTTACTGCGATAGTATCAGAAACATTAGAAATATCACTAGAAATGCCAATAGCGCTAAACCAATCAATAAAGACCGCTGCAAAGTTAGGATTAGTTGTGGCTACTTTTGATTCTAGAAATCCTCTTTTTGTTGTCATTTGAGAATCGGTTGAGTCAACTCCAACAAGTCCAGATTTAAATCTATCAATAACTTTAGGCTTATCAAGAACTTTTGTTAAATCAAGGGCGTTCTTCATTATGGTTGCAGCTTCAATTTTAAGTTCATAATCTTTCGATTTTGTAAATGAATGTGATTGATAAGAAACATATACAAGCAAGAGGTTAAGCATAGCTACTAAAACTAAAATATAAGTTCTTTTTATATAGGGTCTAAACATAGTGAGCCAAAACCATTAATATTAAGTTAATAAAACTAGCAATAATTAGTATTATTGATGAAGTGGTTANAATACCTTGTTTATCCATCCAGCTCGCAATTAATCCAGGNATAAGATATCCNACATAAACAAGCTCACTGCTAGTAAATTCTGATAGTAAGTAACCAATTTGNACAATGAAATATTGAATGAAGTTTANCTCAGATATATCTAAAAGAGCAGATAAAGTTTCAACATCATATATACTCTTTAAATGAATTGGAACCTCTCTAATAATTGAGCCAAGTATAAACGCTAATAGTAGGCAAAAAACAAGCCTTCTTTTACCGTANATAATAATATATCTNGATAATAAATTTAAAATAGCTAAGGTAAATAGGCTTATTCCAAAAGTTGTTAATACCATAGCTGGAGAATGAAGATTTAAAGCAATATATCCAGGCACAATTAACCCCCCTGCTGTAACTCCAACGGATTCAGTAAGGATTAAACTAATAATCATCCCTAATCCTATTGCTATTGCAGGATTATCAATCATTTTTATAACCTTTTAATTTTCTCATAAATTCTTCACCCCAACCAACAATNTTNCCAATNCCAACAANNAGATAATCNTCTAATGTAGATATTTTATCAATAATCTTACTAGAACTATCATCATAACTAAAAATAGAATAATCAATTTTATTCATATTTTCATAGCGTGATTTAACATCACTTTCTAANTTGTCACCACGAACAATAANATGATCTGCTTTCATACTTGAAAATACTAAATCCAGTAACTGCTGAGTTCGAACTTGACGATCTGGCCTTGTATTTAAAAATANAGCTGTTTTTCTACTACCTTTAACATATTCGAAAATAATATTCCATGTCTTTAGTGTTGATTGGGGATCATTTGCTGCAAAAGCATTTACAAAATTAACGCTTGAGTTATTAATTGATAATTTAGTGATCGTCANCGCCCCCGGATCTGGTATCATTTTTCTCATACCCTTAATTGCNTGATCATTTTCAACTCCAAGGTCTTCACAAATATCCAATGCTAATGCAATATTNTCAGGATGTTCAATGAATGGGAAGCCCTCTAAAAATTTCTTATCTAATTGGTTCCCATTCGAAAGAAAAAAAGTTGAATTATTCTTTATAGCTTTATCCTNTAAGATTTGATAATTCTCNTCTTCAGATGTGAAAAATTTTTGATTACAGGGCACTGTATTACCTAATGATTTTGCTATATGATTTAGACTATACCCCATTTCTTCCAAATGGTCAGCTCTCACATTTGTCAAAACTCCATAATTAGATTGAAGGATTTTATGTTCAGANACCCATTGATATTGTGGCTGCACAGCCATACATTCCATTACTATAGCTNGAGGAGAATGCTTGGCAAACCTACTTATCATTCTTATCTGTTCACCAATNGAAGCAGGACGNAATCTTTGAATTACATGATCATCTCCATTGCTATCAATAAATCTAGGAGAGGANCCTGTNGTCTTAGCGAATGTNTTTATNNCACCTGCCCTAAGACCAGCTGCTATTAACCTTGTAACGCTTGATTTGCCTCTAGTNCCATTGACATGTATTCTGATTGGNATTTTTGAAATTGCATTTTTATGAANCCATGATTCAATTAACCCTAAACAAATTAAAAGACAAAGAATTAAAAGAAGAGCTAAAGTTGATACTGGCAATACTTTACCTTATGANTCAAAAATTAAGTTTATCATTAAAATAACATCTAAAATATTAATTGATTGATTCTCATCCATATCTGAGACAAATTGCCCTACAGAGTCTAATGATTCAATCATTAAGATATGATTAATAACCATAACTATATCTAATATATTAACTTCATCATCTTGATTTACATCGCCTGCATTTAAAACAGTTGTATTCCGCGTGGTAATAAAAATAGCACTTTGATTCTGCAAAGGAGCTGCAGCAGTAGGGTAATTATTATTGAAGGTATATTCTATCCCATCAGTAGACATATGGTTTTCGATACCTATTGTTGAATAGCAACCATGATATGGAGTGTATTGACTATAGTCACCATTAGTAGTATTATTAAATTCTTTATATTGAATTTTTATTTCATCATCACCTGATGGAGTTATAGAATTATATAAAATTACTTGAAACGTCTGATTATCACCATATTGATATGTTTCCATATTAAGCCATTCAATAATTACATATTCATCAGAAATATACTTAAGAACTTTTGATGCACCTGTAGTTTTTAAATCATCCCAAAATGCAGCCACCATCGGAGAAGGGCCTCCTGCTCCAGGCAACTGATAATTTCTAAACGATTCCATGTTTGAATAACCAAAAGATATCCAACCATTTGCACTTACAGATATTTGATCATAATCTTGCCCATAAAATGTAAAGGTAAAGGGCAAATCAACATACTTTGTGCTATTTGATACATTACCATTTCCATTGCCTGAATGACTTATACCTAAATTCACACCATCTCCACCTTGACTTGGATCAAGCTCTATCCAATCATAAAATGGTGTCAGGCTATATCCAACATCTGTCCAATCATATATATAATAGCCATATGAATCTGGACCCAATGGATCATTTTGAGATGCAACTCCAACAGAAATATTATCTAGTACAATATTTTGGCTGTAGCCATGTTCATTAGCTATATTTAAGTTAAAAGATAATATGGAACCATCAATCATATCATCACTAAATGATATAGAAAACGACTCTGTATTTAGACTAGTTTGTCCTGGTAAAATCGATCCTATATTAACTACTGAATCATATATATCAACCAAGGAATTATTTATTGATATAGTCGCATTACCATTTTCAATAGCTTCCGTGCCAATATTTTCAAAATCAACAAACATTTCAACCACATCTCCAGGATTAAAATCTGGACTGAAATTGATGCTATTAATTATAACATTAGGTGATAATACATTAAATGGAACATTAAAAATCCACTCTTCATCTTCATTATCATTATTAATAACCTTTAAAATTAGGTCTGTATCATCTGTTGATATTAAATCTTCATTCAAATATAATTGAAATGGACCAACTAAGCTTGTTTCAGCTGCAGTTAAATTATTAGATATCAGCCCGTTACTAATAATTTCAATTTTATCTGAACTGGTTTCAATATAGGATAATGAAGAAATATTGCTATTAGATAAATTTTCTAAATACATATATAGTTGAATAGTTTCTCCACTATTTGCTAAACCATTAGGGCTAGAATCATTAGTTTCTACATCATCATCTATGACAAGTAATTCGCTATTATATTCAACGTGCCTATTTTCATTTATGATAGAAATATTACCAGAATGAGGGATAAAATTTTTCTTTAAAATTGTAACTTTTGCATTTGAAAGGATATATTCATTTAATTGTATGCTAGCATATCCACTTTCATTAGAGAATGTTTCGTAAACATTATCATCATCAATATACAAAATAATTCGTGCATCATTCACATCACTACCTTGATCATCTCTAACATAAAACTCCAAAAAATCTGTTCCCATATTTATACTATTATTATAATCTATATTAAATGCTGAAGGTGTATCAGTCCATAGACTAAGAGTAGGGTCCCCCATTAAATTATTCCAATGAGTAAACTTATAAGTCATACTATATGGATCTTGAGGATATGTACTATGTAACGCCATTTTACCACTAACAAGGGCTCCACCAGCTGTTGAAATACCTTTCGCAAAAATCCCATCATATATACCCATATCCAATATATTATTTGGCACAGTATGAGTTGATGATGTTGCAGTTCCAATTGCTGCAACTGCTCCTTTAGGATTTGCTATTGAGCCAGCTTTTATAAATGATTCTGCAATCGAAGTTCCATTAAAGTCTCCAGTTGCACATGTAATAAATGTGGCAAAGGGAGTCATATAACCATTATTTGCATTATTAATATTAGTTGATCCAAACCCACTAGTTCCTATGTATCCTCTATAATTAAAGTAAAGAATCCCTTCTTGTAAACGATTTTGCATCCAACTACTATAGCTACCACAAGAATAGCATGTGCCTACATCTTCAAAATCATATACATTTAGAATATTCTCGATATATTCATTAGTTATAATTGCAGAATTACCCGTGGAAGAGGGGTCTCCAACTAGCGCAGAACTCTCATACCAATCAGTTCCAGTAAAATCAATATATGTAGCTTTTTCATAGGCAATTGTTTTATTTATAATATTGCTAAGTTCTGATGAGCTACTAGCTGAAATTCTACCAATAATGACCTCTGGCAATAAATCTCCACCTTGTATAAGACTATAAGGATAATCACTAGAACCTCCGCTCGCAGATGAATAAGGTACTTGATATGAGCCACTTGTATCACCTACAAGAATTACATACTCAGGGGGAAACTCCCAATTAAAATAGGCATCTGAAATATAATCTGAGATAGCATTAAAACTAGAACCTATCTCAGATGTACTTACTGAAAAAACTTTATATCCCTGCTCTTTCCTCCACTGAATTAAATCTTGAAGATAACTATTTGAAATAGATGACCCTCCACATATATATAATATTGATGGTTGAGTTTCTAGCAATCTATTGCTTAGGTCTAGATTAATCACCATGCTTGAAAGAAGTTTTTCAAACTCTAATGAAAGCGGAGCAGTGTAGCTTTGATCATGATCATCCAAAGCATCAAATTCATCAATTATAATATCATAAGCTTTAATCATGGTCAGAGTTTGTTCTTCTTGGCTATAAAGAATTGGATAAACGTTTATCTCAAGAAGATTAACTCCTCTCATATTTAATGTATTTGATAAAATATTAGAGCTTGAAAGCTCATCATTTAACTCAATATTAATATTTTCAACAACATAAGATTCAAGTATTTCTATATTAGCAGAATACCCCTTGCCTTCTTGGAGCATATAGTAAGTTGTAAAAGGTGTAATTCCATTTTCAATAAGGAAATCTGGAGTTATCGTGTACTGCTGATTAAGCTTTTCCGATAGGTCATTATATAGAATGTTGCTTGATACATTAATTATTTTCTCAGAATCATTATAATTAGTTGTATATCTGGCATTATTTTGTTGAGCGCAAAATATTATAGACATGCTTATTAATAGCGTAATAAGATTGATATACATACTCCTCCCTATGAATAAACTAACAAACAAGTTTACTTTAAAAAATCTAAATTTTATTTGCTAAATTACAACGTAAATCATGTATGTTTTTGATAAATTCTAAATAATTTAAGAATTATGGACTAACATTATAAGATAACTTTGTTACAAGTTGTAATACAAAGAAAAAGCCGTAAGTAGTAATTTCGTCGTAGTCAATTGNTAAATAAATAAAATTATATTTAGCGATTACNGNAGATTTTTATAAATTTCAAAGCTAAATCAAAAAACNTACTTTCATAAATGCTAAGGAGGCTATTTTGAAAAAGTCAATCAAAAAATATTTTAATGGTTTTACACTTGTTGAAATCTTAATTGTTGTTGTTATTGTAGGAATTTTGGCTGCAATTGCAATACCAACATATTATAGCTATGTTAGAAAAGGTTATGCAACTGAAGCCAAAACTCAAATGAAAAATATAGTTCAGGCATCAGAAATATATAAAATGGAAAATGATAGTTATCCACCAGATTGCTGGGAAACGTTAAAAGAAGAAGATTATCTAGAAATAAAAAAATCTATAACAAAGAAATGGGAATTTGAATGTTCTTTTGACGAAGATGGTGAAGGTGGAACTTTATCTGCTACAAGTACTGAAGAAATGGGTGGTGGCGGAGGAAAGAAGCTTGAGTATAATAAAGAAACCGGGAAATATACAGGTTACGGTCAATCTAATTCAGGTGGAGAGTAAATACTTATAATGTCATTTTCAATTAAAGAATTACTTAAGTATGCACTAGATAGTGGTGCCTCTGATTTACATCTTAGCGTCGGGAATATACCAATGCTAAGGATTCATGGTGAAATGAAAAAAATAAAATCTCCTGAATTAGATTTAGAATCTATGAAAAAAATAAGGGACGAAATTTTAAACTCAAATCAAAAGCAGATTTTCAAGGAAAGTCTTGAGATTGACTTTTCTGCAGAACTTGAAGACAAAGGTAGATTTAGAGTTAATTTTTTCAATCAAATAAATGGACTTTCTGCTGTTTTTAGAACAATTTCCAATGATATTAAAAGCTCAGAAGAACTTGGAATACCTCCTTTAGTAAATAGCCTAGCCATGAAAGATCGAGGCCTTATACTTCTAACAGGCCCCACAGGCAGTGGTAAGTCAACAACATTAGCTGCAATGATTGATCATATTAATGAAAATAGAAGTTGCCATATAATTACTGTTGAAGATCCTGTAGAATATTATCATACATCAAAAAAATGTTTAATAAATCAAAGAGAAGTGGGTCATTCAACTCATTCTTTCTCCAATGCTTTAAGATCTGCATTAAGAGAAGATCCAGATGTGATCCTTGTTGGTGAGATGAGAGATTTAGAAACAATACAATTAGCTCTAACCGCTGCTGAAACTGGGCACTTAGTACTATCAACTCTCCATACCTCGAGTGCAGTAAAGACAGTAGATAGGATTATTGATGTATTTCCATCTGGTCAGAAATCTCAAATAAGGTCAATGTTATCTGAAAGCTTAGTAGCAATAATTGCTCAAAAATTACTACAAAACAAAGAAGCTAATGGAAGAATACCAGCTAGTGAAATGATGATTGCAAATTCTGCAATAAGAAATTTAATTAGAGAAGACAAAATATACCAAATTCCTTCACTTATTCAAGCTGGAAGTCAAGAGGGTATGCATACACTTGATCAAGATTTACAGAGACTCCTTTCGCAGGGCGCAATAAATAGAGAAGATGCGCTGCAAATCGCTGAAGATCCAGAGAACTTTCAAAAAGGTATTTTCTAATTAAATGTCAAAATCCAAATTAATCCAAGGCTTTACATTGACAGAGCTTTTGGTTGGAATTTTATTTTCTACAATTACTGCCTCAGCTGTAATTAGTGGTTCTATTTATGTAAAGAAAACACTTAATAATATTCAATATAAAGAATTGGCTTTTGAAAAACTTAAGGGTCATACAGAATTTTGGAAAGGTAGAATAGCTGCAAAAGATATTCCTGCAACCCTTTCTGATTGTGAAGAGAATGTATGCCTTAAGGAAAATCAAGATGATGAATGTATCTTTAAGGCAACTGAATTATGTTATGATATGAATAGTGTGAATACTGAAGATTCAAATGCTAAAAGATGGGAACTAACTACAACAATTAATTGGGAAAACACTAATCAAGGAGAGAGAGATTTAAGTTTTTATGTCATTCAAATGGAATTTTAAAAAGGTACTTAAAAAAAATACTCAGTCAGGCTTTACACTTGTAGAGCTAATGGCAGCAATAATTATTTCGTTATCTGTTTTTTGGGGAATTATGAATTTGTATGTGGATATTGTTAAGAATCAAGTAAAAGATCAAACAATGGCTGATATTAGATTTAATTTATCATCAGCTATGGATATGATTTCAAGTGATGTAAGAAATGCAGATTCTATTAGTATAAGTACAACAACTTACTCAAAAAAAATTGATTTATACAATTTCGATAGAAATGGAGACGTTGAAGAACTACATTCATACAGTGCAAAAAATGATTTGGGTATTTTATATAATGATGAACCTATTATTCTCCCAGGCAGACATTTATTCGATAGTGAAGGGCCATATGAGATAACAATAGAAGACTTTGATTGCAAATTAGCTTTAAATATTTATAATACTTCTAAAAGAAATTTAAGAGATAATTTTTTCGATTTAATTGTTGAATTTAAAGTGAAATCAAATAGTGATAATGATTATGAAAAGATTTTTACATTTGAAAAGCAAGTATTCGCATTAAATCAATTTTCAATCACAAAGTCTGATGATGATGATTTAGAAGAGATATAAATGAATGGCATGAAAAGCAAACAGGGTAATTACAAAAAACTTTATGGTGGTTTTATACTACCCACTTCATTATTTTTCATGTTTGCAAGTGCTGCAGTGATTATGGTTTATTATAATTGGTTAAGCAGTCAACTTAATGAACTAGAATATAGAATCGCTGTAACAAAAGCTATCTATAATGCTGAGAGTGGAATTGCTGAAAAAGCACATCCCTATTTGTTGCAAAGTAATTATGTCACAGGTACTGTTTTAGAAGGTCGTTCTCTTGATATAGATGAAATTGGTTTAAAAATGGGAAGTTATAGAGAAGTTACAATGACTAAAAATAACTTATATAATGAAAGAATTGGATCGGCAATTGGTCTAGCTTCTTGGGGACCCAATAATTTAGATACTATTTTTAGAAAATCTGAAATTATAGGTAAGCCTGAAGGTTTAGGCAAATACATGTATTTTACTAATACTGAAAATGCTGGAGGTGCCCCAATGACTTTTGGTCCCCCTGGATTTGTAAATGGCGAGAGAAGAGGTGTCAAGTTTTATGGTTCAGATGTAATAGATGGAATCGTTCAAACTAATGATGAAATTTATTTTTCAGATACTGGATGTCCAGATTTTAGTGAAGCAGAGTGGTACTTAACTCCTGGAAATAATGGTCCAGCAAATGGAAATTGGGGTGGGTGTTCTGGCAATGGATGGAATGCTCTTTTTTCCCCTCAGGAGGTAGATACTAGCACGAGATGTGAACTAAAATGGCCACCACCTGGATATGAGAATATGAAACAAGGTAATGCCGACTCTCAATTACGAGTTATTCCAGCAGGGATTATTAATAGAGGTGGTAATGGAGCAAAAGATACATTAACAATGACAGAGATTGAATTTTTTAATACCGGTGAATATATGGTAACTCAATGGTGGTTTTTACCCCCCCCACATTTAAAGGCTGGACTAAGTTCAACTCAATTAATAAACCCTTACCCTCAGCACCTCGATGGATTTAATCAATTATGTAATGCTACGGCAGGATGTAATCCAGCAACGTTTGACTATAATCAAGATAAAGCTGCAGGCTTCCCAGTTCTTAATCAAATTTGTGTATCTCCTACGGAAACAGGAGACCCAACTGTACAAGATATTTCAATTTATGGATGCAAACCATATCTCGACTCACTTATGGCCTACCATGGGAAATATATGATCCCAAATAATATTTATAATAACCCTCAAGTTGAAACGTTAATGGATTCTTACTCTAGTAATGGTCCTTATTTTGATGATCCTGAATGTCCTCCTGGAGAAAACTGTTATCCTTTTGGTCCTCATGGCATAGCAGGTCAACATTTTGACTTTGAACATAATATTAATAATCCAAATAACCCTGATTTACCAATCAATACCCTACCATACCCCGGTGCTCCGCCATACATATATAATTCACAAGGAGTAATTTATGTAGAAGATGGACCTGTAAGATTAAAGGGTGATTATAAAGGTAGGTACTCAATTGTTACTGACCCTTATACTCTCTATAGAAGACATGCATGCAATGATAGTATCCTAAATTGTAATACTGAATTAGATACAATGTGGAATAATATTTGGATTATTGATGATTTAGTAAATGCTGATACAGATGGTAGTGGGAATATGGGTCTTCACCAGCCAAATCTTGAAACCTGTAGAGGTGGTAGCAATAATGTATTAGGTTTAGTTTCAGGCGCAAATATAGTAATTGCAAATACTCCTGAAAATGGGGCAGGTAATGGTTGTCCCAGTGGAAATTGTCCTTATCCTACATCTTCACATGGAATTAGAATTAATGCACATATGATTGCACTCAATGAATCTTTTGTTGCACATTACTGGCAAAACTCATCAAATTCTATACCTACAAATCCAGGATGGACAGGTAATATTTATGATCCATACTTTACTCCTAATGATGAATTTGATAGAGATACTGGATTTCCACCATGGGCAGATGGTAGAGGTAGAGATACGGCAAATGGAACGGGTGGTAGCGATAGAAGAGGTACTATTTTACTTTGGGGTGGAGTATGTCAAAGATATAGAGGGTATGTTCAAAGAAATCCTACCAGTCAATATGGAAATCAATTATGGGTAGGTTATCAAATTAAAGATTATAATTATGATGACAATCTATTGTGTGGAGGACCTCCTGCATACCCCGTAGTGGAATGTAAAGGTGGAAATGGAGAAATTTCAATTAATATCGTTTCAGCAAAAACATCAAAAGGACTAGAATAATGTCAATAAGTATTGATATAGGAACAAGTGAAGTTAAGCTAGTAGAGCTAAATACAGTAAATAATGATGCAGTAGTCTCAAAAGTACACTCCAAATCGACATGGAGTGATTTGAATTCTTTTGATCCAGAGAAGTTAGAAAAATCTAATTGGGTTGCATGTATTAATGATATCTGTATTGACACTAAAACTAATACTAAAAAAGTTAAATCTTTAACTACTGCAATCTCTGGTAAGAATTTATCAGTAAAAGAAATTACTACACTTGAAATGAATGAAGATGAATTATATCAATCATTAGAATTTGAAGCAAAAAAACATATTCCTTTAGATGGAACTGAAGCTGTAATGGATTACTCAATTATAGGTAAAAATAATAACGAAATTGATAAAATTGATGTCTTACTAGTTGCCACTACAAAAAATATAATTAAACAATTTGATTCTATTGTAAGAGATTCTGGATTTAAAAATTCAATTTTTGATGCAGAGCCTATAGCCTTAGC
>NHHK01000006.1 GCA_002171125.1 bacterium TMED161
TGCTAGTAGTGTTATCTCCTAGCTGTCCATATCCGTTATAACCCCATGTATATAGCTTTCCGTTTGTATCTATCATTCTAGTGGAGTAATAACTATCGTTATCTCCACTAAAGTTTTGAGCATTAGAAAATTCTATTTGTTTAATTTTAGGATGGTTTGCTCCTGAAAGTCTTGCTCCTGAATCATCATAAAATACAACACCCATAGTTGCTGCGTTCATATCCCAAGTAGTACCGTTACCCCATAATCCATAACCTGCGTAACCACCTGCCATGACCATGCCATTTTCAAACAACTGGAAGCCATGCCTACCTGATTTGTGCATTTGCATTAACCTAGGCCAATTATATTTTAACTTTCCATTTTGGTCATATAAATCAAGAGTATTACCATTTAGATCGGTTAACAAATGTGCATAGTCAGAGTGTCCTGCTAGTGCTTCTTCCCAGAATTTAGGTGTTCTATTACAACCAGTAGCAGGGTAAGAGTGCGTACCATTATAAGAATTTTGACCATAAACACCATAGCCACTACCATAAGTGTAGTCATAACCACTTTGATGATAGTGATTACCAACTTCAAAATATGCTCTATGTCCTATTGCACCTGCTCTTCTATAACCTGCTGTGCAACAGCCATATAAAAACCCTCTACCACTTTTCTTTAAGTATGCAGGTAAAGGCCATAAGTTTTCTGTATAGTTATTTATTGTTGCGTTAGGCCAGTGACAAAATCCTTTTACTAAATCTTTTGGTGTATCAGTAGGTTGCTGAACGATATGTTTTTTATATGTAGTAGTACCAGACCAAGAAGGAACAGTTTTTAAATCTTTTAAAGATAGAGTTATAGTGTCAGCTTGGTTTGCTTCATCACGAATAACAACTGTAGCTAACGTACTGCCAACAGGAGGTGTATAAACAATACTTCCTCCGTTAGTTACAAATTGTGGTACGACACTTCCATCTGTTATTCTTCCACCACTTCCTACTCCGCTATATCCACTAGCAGCAGGGTCTTTGATTGAGTAAGTTAAACCGTTAGCAGGGAAAGTAAATGTATATGATTTTCCTTTTGTTATATTAACAGCAGTTGACATTCCATTCTTTCGATAAAGACTTGGTATCACTGGATTACTACCACTGCTATTAAATGAAGTACCTACAGTACCTTCTGACATACCAGAATGAACAGAGCAACCATATCTCAAAATATATAAAGCAGGTGGTGTTGGAGTAAATGTAATCGTTGCCCCTGCTTGACCTGCTGTACCGCTTCTTACAATTCCAAAATCAGTTTCGCTAAATCCAGTAGCATTAGTAAAGACATAGCTAACACCTGTCCAATATTTAAAAGCAAAAACGTGACCTGTATTACTAGCGTCACTAACATCAAAAATATATTGTGAGCCAATCTTAATAGCTATATTAGGTCTTTCAACAGTTCCAGAAAGACTACCGCCACTAAGATGAAATTGATTCTGACCGCTTACTGCTGCTACTGTAACTGCATAATTGACAGATTCATAAGTTTCTCTTTCATCTCCTGTTAACCATGCGTATCTAGTTCCACTATAAAGTATTGGATTATATTCATAGTTACCTTCGTTTGGTATATCTTCTAAAGGTTTTTCTATAACACTTAATTGAGAACCTACTTCGCCAATAGGCAACTGCACATTTGTTGTATCATCATTATCTCTAAATATCATTCCTCCTGACGCTGTTAATACAGCAGCACTAGGAGCATTAACTAAAGTAGCAAAATTAGAATCAGTTGCAGGGGTAGAACCACTAGGAATAACATAGTTTAAAACTGTGCCTTTATAGATATAAGTTGCGTTATTTAATTGAACTAAATCTCCTGATTTAAAGCCTTGTCCTACTGAATAAGTACCTTTGTAATAAAGGCCACTTGCCATTTGATTGAAGCTATTGGATTGTGCAGGTACAATATTGTTACTACTTGGTATTGCTGTCGTTACTACATAAGTAGTGCCATTATAATAAACAACGTCATCAACTTCATAGGCTGTGGAGTTTGCGTACTCTCCTCTCCAATTAAACTTGAGTTTACCTAAATCAATTTGTGCCATAGTTAGATGTCGAGTACTAAGTGTCCGCCTAATCCTGCTGTTAAATTAGCAGTGGTATTAGCAGCCAGTGAAAACTTAGGAGCATTTGGGGCAACACTACTAAGTACGTCTTCGCCTAAAAAGTAAGCGTGACTAGCTCCATTCTGTACGAAGTCGCCTGCTTTGTAAACCACAGTATTTGCGTCATTAGCTAAATTATAGACCATTCGTAACATTCCGCTTTCTAATCTTTGAAAACCTACAAATATTGAAGTCCTTGCTAAATTTGTTGCTGTGCTTGCTGAGTTAGCAGCTTGGGTTGCGGAAGCAGCAGCTTCGGTAGCTGACGTTGCAGCGTTGTTTGCACTCGTTAAAGCAGCAGCAGCACTAGCACCTGCCTGTCCAATCGCTACGTTTGCATTTGCTATACCTGCATCTAGCTGTCCTTTGTTAACTGCGTCACTTGCAGCAACACCATCTCCTAAACTTCCAATCCTATTTCCTGCTGCGTTTAAATCTCCTGTTAATGCTAAAGAACCATCTCGTTTTATAAATGTATCTGCGTATTGTTTGTTTACAACATCTTTTGCATCTACAGGGTCATTAACAAGTTTTATTCTTTTATTATTAGCTGTTAAATCATTTCCGTCTGTAACAATACCTGACGCTGTTTCGTCTGCGTTTTCTTGTTGTGCAAATAATACTTGTCTTAATCCTGTATCAAGATCAAGTTCTGTAAGAACTGAACCGTCTTGAAAGTCAACAACTGGCAAACTAATATCTGTATCTCTTTGAAACTTAATAGCAGCACCATTAGCAGGAGCAGTAACAAAAGTTATTATCTGTCCGTTTACAGAATAGTGTGTACCTTGAGTTTGAAGAACATCTGCTACTGTTACATCTATTCCTAAAATAGATATGTATGAAAAGCTAATAGAAAAATTAACTTCAGTTCCGTTTCCTGTGTGATTAGTAAACGTGTTGGTGGTGTTGGTAGCCATAGTTAACCAAGTAGATTAAGAGAAGCAAAATCTTCTAATATGTCAATTCTACTATCAGATACAAGTGTGTCGTATAAAAGATTCTGTTTTCGTTGTTTTTCCTGATAATCATTATATTTATCTGGACTCATCTTTTTAAAATTATTTTCTATCCAAAACTTTTTAGCATCTCTTTTATACTCTTCATGAATTTTTGCCATAGCATCTCCAACCTCTTCTCTTGCTTCAACAATTAAATTAACTCTTGCAGCTTTATCCATATCGTCTTGAGTTAATTCTGTAATTCTAAAAGTTCTTGCATACTTCTTCTTTAATTGTGGAGTTAAATTTTCCCACCTTAAATCGTCTGGACTCATTCTCATTCTTGCTACTGCTTCTGGATTATTATTTATCCAATCTTGCATAGTTTGATACATGGTTTTTTGTAAAGAACCCTTTGTATAAGTAGCAGTTGAATAAACTAAATCTTTATATTCCGTTTCATCTGTAAATACAGCTTTAGGATTGCTTTTACTTTTAGGATAAATTGTCATATCTGGCCTTTCAAAGTCTCTGCCAGTTTCCATTAGTACTGTCATCACAGGGTCATTTACTGAAACTGTTTCTGTTGCGTGACCATCAAAAAAGATATTCATTTCATCTTTTCCAAAGCCTGTTGGTTTAATAGTGTATTTACCAGTTATATGATTTTGATAAGGTATTGCCTTTGCATCTCCAAAAGCAGTTAACGCTGCTGCTTCGTTTAAAACTCTTTGTGTAAATATCATAGGGTTAATATCTCCTTCAAATTGACCTTTAGCAACACGTTTATTCATTGCAATATTTCCATCTCCTACATAACTATTAGCTGAGTCTTTAACAAACTTCATAGCTCCTGAAAAAGGAATAGCTGTTTGTGCAACTCTTCTTGCTAAGAAAGCATTTAATTGATAAGGTCTTTCTATTAATTGAAACAGTTCAGCAATACCATCTAGGAAAGTTTTATCTACAGTTGAGTCATATACAGCAGCTTGAATCACTTGTTGTATAGCTTCTTTTTCTAAATTTCTTTCTTCTCCCATATAACCTGAAATTCTTGTCCAATCAGCAGCTACAGAAAGAAAACTTGCATAAGGTTCTAATCTTTTATAACTCCAATATTTATATTTAATTTTTCCATCTGCTCCTCTTACATACTTAACTTGATCGTTGTCTCCTTTAACAACCTCATAAGGAGTTCCTTTTTTATTATATTTTTTTACATCTTCTTCTGATGCAAGTAATCTAATTGAATATGGTTGGAAGCCTTGGTTTATCATCAATTCTCTTTTTGCTTGACTCTTAGGCAAACCTCCTGTAATTGCTACAGCAGCTTCAGGGTCATTTGCTTGATGAGATAACCATATTGAACCTGCAAAAACTGATGAACCTATTCTAGTTCTTCCTCTAGCTAAAGCTCTTGTACCTTTATCTAAAGATTTTAAGTCTGCGTAATGTTGATCTAACCAACTTGCTTTCCGTAAAACATTTTTACTAGCCCACGACAAACCTGTAAGTTTTCCTACTCTTGTGTCTTGCATTTCAACAAGTAGAGCAAGTGGACTTGCGTTAAATGATTGTTTTGTAATGTTTATAGGAGTTCTAATAAAAGGAACTATTTGTCTAGCTAAAGGATATTCATTTACTAAGTTAGTAAATGCTTCAGAAAAAGAACCTTCTTTTAAATCTTCTGTAAATGTTGCTTCTGCTGCATATTTTCTAGCTCTATCTAATAAATCTAAATTTCTTTTTGATAACCTTCCTTCTGTTGATTCTCTATTAATTACATCCATAATACTATTAAATTGATTATTAACGTATTCGTTATATTTAGCACGACTAGCAAATTTTCGTGTACCTCTATTCATAGCCTTATGTGTTCTTTCCCAAATCTCAGCCCTAACAAATGCTCTAAAATTTAACTGTTTAAATACTTCATCTTCTGCCATAAGAAATCTACTAGGGATTCCGTACCCATCCATGAAAGCTCTACCTAAAGCTCCTCTTGTACCTGTCCACCCATCTGTCATTAGTTTTGTTGCAGATTGTCCATCTAATAGTGATGCACCTGCGTCAACAATATTTCTATTTCCTCTAAAAGCAACAACACCCATTTTCATGGATTCCATAGAAGTTGACAATAAATATTGCATTTCTTTTAAAGCTCGTATTCTTGTATCTTTATCTTCAGCACCCACCATTGTTGCAACAGGTCGTATAAATGTATTTAGACCAGTAGATAAAATATTAACTTGATGTGTAATTGGACTTGAAAGAATTGAATTAATAAATAAATGATTACTTATTTTTATAACTCCGTTGCCTTTCTGTGCAGCCATAATAGCTTTTAAAGCTTTTGGATTTGTAGCTGCCATATTTAATCTTCTAATTGTTTGCTGTAATGCTGCTGTATCTCCACTATCTGCCAATTTTATAATGTCTTCAATATCAAATTCTCCTAAAGGGTCATCAGGATTAATCATATCTTCTGCATTTTTTAGTCTTGCTTTCCTTTGTATGGTTTCTGCTACGACTTCATCTTCTCTAAGTTTTCCTAAGTTCGATAATCCTTTTTTTGTAATTTTGCCTGAAGTTACGTTTGATACACCTAAAGCTCTTGATACAGGGGCAATAGTTTGTCGTTTAATACTTAGAACAGAGTCAAAAAATTTCAAGCTAAAAGCAAAATCTTTTTTTAATCTGTCATAAAAAACGGTGTCCATTTTTCCTGCTCTCTTTAGATTTATCTGATCGTCCATTTTTGCAGTTAAGTCTTGTAGAACTATTGCAGTCTCATTAACAATATCGTTCATAGCAATAATAGAAGCTTCTAAATCAAAGTCTCCTCCTTTTCCGTATTGATCTATAAAATCAGTTAATACATTTATAGTATCTAAAGGTAGTTGAGTTCTTGCCTTTGCTTGCATAGCCTTCCATGTTCTACTGTTAGGCTTTACTGAAGATTTTAAGGCTGCACCTCTAGCCATAATAAAATCAACTATTGCTTGTTTATCAGAAAAATTCTTACCATCTTTACCTTTAAAATATCTAGCTAAATCTCTAGCGTTCATAGTTCTAGTTATTTTTTTACCTCTTAAAGGAACTGCACTTAAAGATTCTCCATCTCCACCCATATAATATTTTTGTAGTAATGGGTGGTCTTTTATACTTTTCATATATAAATTTAAGTTTTCCATTAAATTACCCTGTTGGGCTGTATAAACTGACTCCTCTATATCTGCTCCACTTCTATTAATAAGACTTGCTAAGTTTGCTTTAAATCTATTTAACTCTACTCCTCCTTTACTTTTCATATTATAAATTTGATTCATAAAGAAATCGACCATTTCGTTGCCTACTTTTCCTGCACTATCTTTTGTAATATCTCTAATTCCAAAAAGTACTTTGGCAGTTTTTTTATCTAAGCCTGATTTTTTTATTACGCTAGTAGCACCTTGTATTCCTGCCTTTCCTGCCTTTCCTGCAACAGGAAATAAAACTTCTCCTGTAATAAAATCATTTGCTACAGAATATAGTCTTGCTTTTAGTCTTTCATCAACAGGTCTTAAGTTTCCGTCTTCATCTGNTTCTGTTGCGTTACCAAGTATATCTCTAATTAATGGAGCAATATCACTTCTTTCTGATAACCAACCTAATAACTTATCTTCGTANGGGTCAACAGCAACAGCCCCTACTCCAANACCAGTGAGACCACCTCTAAATTTTTTAACTCCTAAATTTTTTAAAAGNCCTTGAGTTTTAAAAGCAGGTAATATGTATTNTGATAATCCTTTTGATATTCCATATACTGTACTGTTTCTATCATCNTCTGTTTCANCAAATCCNCCTANAATTTGACTAAATTTAGACCTTTCACTTANAGGNTTNTTTANAGGTATTANTTCAAAATCANCAGGTCTTGACGAATCGTAAANATCTCCAAGAATATAATCAACAAGATCATCTCCTAATTTATATATATTATTTATATTTTCAATATTTCCATTAACAATTCCATTTCTTATTCTTGTTGAAAAAAANTGAAGTCTTCCGTCTAAAAATTTTTGATATTCTTTTTTATCTAAATTATCTCCTTGNTCTGCTTTATATTNTNCAATTTCTTTATCTANAGTTTTNTGTACCCCATCTAGATATTTTTGTTCTTCTGTAAGTAATTCAGTATCAGACGTGCCATCAATACTTAGTGCTTCTTCTTTATTTTTTTGTTCTTTAACTATTTCTGCTGTTTCTATTTNTTTTATTTCTTCTTGATTTGGTATTGGTTTAGGTTGTAATACAGGAGCAGTTTCTTCTTTAATTACTTCTTTAGTCTCTTGTACAGTTTCTATACCTTCTTGAGCATCAAGATNTTCCTGCATTGTATTNTCTTCNTTCATAGGAGTNCTTGTCATTTTTTAAAATAATGCAGGNTTTCTTTTAGCGTCAGCTANNATTCTAAGAACTCTTTGTTTATAGTCCTTATTTGTAGCATACATATCATCAGGTCTGCTAAGAATTAAATCTAAAGCTTCTTCTGGTGTATTTACACTTACAATACCTTTTCTGTCTGNNAATGGGTCGTTCCATTCATTTTTGTATTGTATNAATTGATCTCTTATATCTTCAAAATCTACAAAGTCTTCCTTAGTTGCTTCTAAACCTTCTCCAAAATCTTGTTTGGTATCAAGTAAGGATGATTCTCCTCTCTCAATCTGTACTCGATTTGCTTCAAATCCTAAGTAGTTATTTTTTCCTGAAGGAGATGCACCATTNAATGTCTCTTCCATAGCTTGTGCTGCTGTTAGTTCAGGGAACTTATGTCCGTATTTTTTAGCTAAATTATAGAAAATTACAAAATTGTGTTCTTGTCTTCTTGCTCCGTTAGGTTCATCTTTTGCATCTTTAATACCTATATCTTTTGCTGATAACACTTTATCTTCATCTTCAATAAGCTTTAAGACTTCAGGATTCATNACTGGTTTTTGAAACTCTCCTGCTTGGGCTGATTGAGTACCAGTTAAAGCATTAATAACATTATTAGCAATATTTCCTAGAGTGTTAGAAGCGTCAACTTTTTTAATATTAGCAGGGTCAATAATNTCATCAGTGTCATTTATGTTTCTTCGTTCCTCACTACCAGTAGTTTTCTTACCTTGAGTCTCATNTGAAACATNTGAATTATCAACNTTTNCAGAACCTNCCCCTACTATTCCACCTCTCTCCTGTCCTTCTCCACCACCTCTGACGTAAGATGAGAAACTTGTATCTCCTGAGCCAGTATCACCTGAGCCAGTATCACCTCTTTGCTGACCTATTCCACCCTCTCCTTGTCCTTCTCCTCCACCTTGTCCTTCTATTATTACTCCACNCTTANCTACATTAGTACTCTCTCTATATGCTTTTANTCTTTCATNTGATAANGCTCCNTTTTCAACTAATCCATANGTTTTNATTTCATTATCAGTAACCCTTACAAATTTAAAAAACTGNCTAATACTNTCTTTTTGAGTNNNATCAAANTTNCCNTCAGCATCATTAAAAGAAGCAATAATTCCATCAGNANTTATTGNNTCTCCNNAAGAANACTGTTCTGCTACATCTTCNAANGTTGGTCTTTCTTGNACTCCATTTATAAATGGTGNNTNTACTNTTAAANNTNNTGCNGTNANAATTAAAGACCTAGCTCTTACTCTGTTATCCTCAAGAATATCTTCATTAAATTCGTTAATAGTACGATTTTGGTTAAAAGTNTGATTACCTTCTCCTGCTGAAACATCTCTAATTGCACGAATNTTATTAATAGATTGNTCTTGNACNGTANCTACAAAATCTNNAAACTCTTCTNCNTTTGGTGTTCTAAGTATTGGTTGATTATTTTTATCAACTTNTCC
Source organism: bacterium TMED161 (assembly GCA_002171125.1). Classification (GTDB taxonomy): domain Bacteria; phylum Fidelibacterota; class Marinisomatia; order SCGC-AAA003-L08; family D37C17; genus TMED161. The sequence goes on from NHHK01000006.1 coordinate 8,982, forward strand.
TGTATCAATAGAAGGAGTTTTCCAATANTNTAAATANNTNNTTGGTATTNNAAANTGTATNTNTTCTATNTGNTCTTGCATATTAGGAGTAATATNTTTTTTGTTTTGATAAATTTTATTTAGTTGTGATACTGTGTCTCCTGCTGCCTTTATTGCAACTTGATTTGCATTTTTTACGTCTTCTTTTAAGCNATTAAGCATATTTGTTCTAAATTCTAAATCAGCAGGTGTTTTCAAACTTTTATTCCATATATCATTTATAATTGCAAAACCTAATTTTTTATCTCTAATTTCGCCAAAGGCAATTTTTTGCTGATAATAGATTTGACGTTCAATATTATTATCAGATAAAACATACTGATTATCTTTAACCCAAGTAGCAACTTTTTTATCAGTAGAAATAAGATCATCTAATTCTTTTTGATTTGATATTCTTTTTTCTTCAGGTAACGTACCATCATCTTCTCTTATAATTTCTTCAGCCCTTGCTATATCTAGTTTTGGTTGAACTTTATCTTTAAAATCATAATGTCTGCTTTCTAAAGTATCTATTGTTTTTAAAGTTGTATTTAATTTCTCTATATATTTCTTTGAATTTGTTAAAGAATTTTTAGGATTAACTGTAGGTACTTCTTTGTAACTACCATCAGGCTGTAATACTTTTTTTGTACCTAGTGAATATTTTGGAAATAGACTAGAGAAATCTTTTATAAAGTTTCTTGCATCATCAAATCTTTTATCTCCTGCATCTTTTAGACTAGCAATAGCAATAGCCCTATCCATAAGATAGTCTGTATGAACCCCCATTTCTTTTGTAAAATCTGTTCCAACATAAAATTTTCTTAATTCATCAACCCAAGTCTTTAGTTCTCCTTTTATGTAATCTTTCCCTTTACCTTCTGCTTGTACTAAATATTCGCTTACTATAGTTTCTAAACCTATTCTGTTAAGTTTTTCAAAATTATCTAATTTTAAATCTGTTCTTAATTTTGTGTGTTCTGTTTGAAACTCTTCAATACCTGTTTCTATGGCAGGTAAAAAATATTTCTTGACATAATATTCAGGCATATCAAGTTGTTCAACTCTTGCATTTCTTTTTGCTCCTACATAACCTTGAACTTGTGGACTATTAAAACCAAAAGCAGCCATTGATTTAAGTTTTCCATCTTGAGTGTCAACCATTTGAACTCTTTTAATATCTTCTTTCCATTCTTTAGTTAGACCTGTTGCTAAACTTTTTGATTTAGCAGAATAAAAAGCGTGTTTAAACCAAGGATTATTTGCTCTTAACATTCTTGATTCTTCTTCGTTACCTGCTTTTGTTAAGGCAGCTAATTTATTAGCTATCGTATTAGAGGTTTCATCTAATTGAGTTTCTTTAGGATATAACAATTCAGATTGTGCCATGTAATTAGTTCCTGCTTTCTTTCCTTCTTGTAATCCTTCTTTTGTTTCTTCTACTTTNATTTCTTTTATTTTATTAACTATTACCTTTTGCAAGTTAGGCTCTATGGTTGACAAAGCTTGTGCAACTTGAGCCAAAGGAGTATTTAAATTGACAGGAGCAATAACACTTNTACTTNNAAAAGGGTCAGTTCTTTGTACTCTTGATTGATAAACCATAATTAATCGTTTGCATTAATAGCAGCTTGATGCGGAGATATAGCTGTATAAGCTCCTAATCCTGTTGATGCTACGTTGGCAATAACCGATAGAGGAGATTGATACATTTGCTGTGCTTGGTTATATCCTCTATTAGCAATGTCTGTAGCTTGACTTCTACGACTATCCCTCTGAGCAACTATTTGTTCTACATCTCTAAAGTATTGTTCTTCAGCAGATTCTAATTCTTGTGTCAAAACTTCTTTCATTCTTGCAGAATTTCTTTCAGCATCTATTGTCAATAGAGTAGCTAATCTACCTGATTTACCTTCTGTAGCAGCAATCTTTCCAATAGCTTGTTTTCTCTCTATATCTCTTACTTGTTTCTTTTGAGCAGTAATTTTTCTATCATCTGCAAGTCTTGAATTAGTTGCTTCTTGCTGTCTTATCATGGCAGCATCAGCAGACCTAGCAGTAGCTTCAGCAGCTTGATATGCGTATGTTGCTGTTTGTCTAGCCTGTTCATTTTTAGCTGCTGCCCCTGCAATACCTGTTACAGCACTTAAAGCCAAAGAAGCATTGAACAGGTTTCCTGCCGTGCCAACTAGTCCTAAAGCTCCTGCTACAAAACACATTAAGCTATCCTCATAAATTGATAGAAAGGTTTTTTATGAACACCATATTCTTTATGATACTCGATAAACTTAAATCCTAAACTTTCTAACCATTTCATAGCTGCTTCGTTTTCTGCATATACCACATTATATAAAATTGTATATGATTTCATTAACTCATCAACCCAAATCCTACCTTTTCTAATTAATTGTATTCTATATTTTTTATTTTGAAATAATTCATCAGTAGAAACCATGTAAATACAGCCATTTCTGGTCACACCGCAAACACCAATAGGGTTGTCTTCATCTCCACAGATTGCCATAACATTTTTACTTGCTAAATATGAAAGCTTTATAGCTGTTTCAGCATCTTGATTGGTTTGATAAATGGCTTCTAACTTATCCATCTCTCTCATGTTCTCACTTACATAATGCAAGTCTTCGAGGGTACATTTTCTTAAATGCCCCATATTACATTCGCCTACTTCTCATATTAAACATAGCTTCAAACTCAGCACTAGCTAACAGTGTAGGTAAGAAGGTAATATTTTTTACGTCTATATCTACTCTGTCTGCTCTTGTCATTATTGGTACTCTAAACGTACCTGAAGCTAAGTTTATCTGTCCTATAGCAGAGGAAGCAGCACCTAATAAACGACCACTAAATTTATGTGTACTTGTGTCTCTATATTCAGGTGTTACTTCTACTTTAAAAAATCCTGTCATCTCATATTTAATATAGAAATGATGTAATTGTAATCTTGAACTAATAATCTCAGCACTACTTTGAGTAGGAGATTCAGTAATTCTTTGCTTACTAAATCTATAGTGCATTTCAAAAGGTTCTCCAATAATTACTTTTGCATTTGTATAGTCTCCATTTGCTTCTATTGTTGTTGTTGAACCATCAGTTAAGTTTGTAGTTTTTATTATTGTTCCTGCTTTTAATGATTGAGTTGTACCATTTAAGTCAATAAATGTACTGGTTTCTGTTGATGAAATATATCTACCAACCACATTCATAGTTGCTCTTAATCTGTAAGGTAAAGTAAAAGTAGTTTTTTTAGTTAGCGTATTATATGCAACTGTTATCTCTGATTCAGTAACCTTATGGTCTAAGTGATATTCAAAAGTAGCATTAGCTTCTTTGTAGTCAGATTCAAAAGGTAGCTTTTCTAAGGTTACGTTATTGGCTTCTTCAATAACCATAAACAAATCAGTACCTATAAAGTCAACATTTTTTATAGACCTGTTTTCATTAATAGTAAAAGTAAACCAACTGTTTAAAACTTTCTGACCTTGTGTTCCATATAGCCATCTATTTATGTATAACTTGTTTGGGGTATCAGTTCCTAAACAAACTAAAATATCTTGGTTATTAGATACAGCAAGTTTAAATATATTACTTGGTATAAGTCTTGGTACATGAATAGTGATGTTACTAGCATCTTTTAGCGTTACATCTGTTTGAGTTATATATTCTCTAATACCTGCAAAAGCTCCTTTCTTGGTTAAAAAATAAATAGACGAACCAGAACCAACAGGAGGTGCATCATCTGAAGATTCAAACTCAGTTGCTACAAGTACGTTAGCTGTTAGTGGTGTTAAGTTGTCTGCTGAACTAGATAGTATGAACTGCGTTTGTTCTGAGAATAGAATTAGCTGTTCTCCCATAGTCACAGCGTGTTTTAGGATAGCAACTTTTGTGTGTGATGCTGCTACATCTATAGGGTGTGAGTCAACAATAGTTAAAACAGTATCAGGAAAGAAGTTAAAAAAGTCTGACACATTAGATAAGATCACGTTGTCATCTGCCAGAAAGCCTAATCTGTTTCTAAAGAAAAATACGTTGTTTATTTTACGACCAATAAACGAGGGGTCTGGGGCTGATATTACATCTCCTGAAGTTCTTTCTGTCCAAACAGGCAAAGTATAAGTGGTTCCACTAAGGGTATATGTATCTCCATCCACTCTTGCAAATCTAAAATTACCATCAGCCTGTCTAATTAAAACGTGGGGCATGGTAGAAGAATCAAATTTAAAAGGTATTCCTGCCTGTACTGTTTCTTCCCATTGTCCTTCTTCAAAAGTTCCTCCGTTATTAGTTACAAATTTTACATAGTAATTATCAAAATTAGTCTGGTCATCTCCTTTTACTTCTACGATATAACCATTAGGAGAAACAGTAGGTAAATCTGTAAATCTCTGAACTGAGTCTTTAACAATAGATAACTGTGTATTACCTTGAGTATCACTACCATCTATAGCAAAATTACTACCATCTGTTTTTCTGACATATATAACACTTCCATTTCTAGTTATATCAAATCCTGTCAATCCACTTGCAAGTCCATTAGCTATATCGTTAGCTACTCCTGAAGTACTAAGGGTTGAGTCACTTGAAGTATTGTCTGTGACAGTTACCCCATCTACTGTGACAGTATAGATTGTGTTGTTTGAAACCTGTTCAATAAATATAATTGCTTTAGTTCCTGTACCACCTGACAACGTAGTGTCCATAGCAGTTATAGAACTAGTATTAACAACAAAAGTGAAGTCAGCAATAGTTACTGTCTTAATTTCTTCTCTTGGATTTGTTGTGTTTAAATAAGTAGTTCCGTCAGGTTTCTCAACAGTTTTCTCTGTGCCATCTAGCTCATATACTTTGACATTACCATTGCTAAATATGGCTACATATTGTTCTGTAGCATCTCTGTTAATAGTCTGAATATGAACATTGCCTAAAGTTGCAGTGCTTAAATTTGTAACGTGTTGTATGCCTGATCTTTTTATAAGACCAACAACAGGGTTACTATCTGCATTGTCTTGTATATCTGCGTGGTCAGCTTGTTTAGATGAGTCTGAAGCTTGAGAAACTCCTCTCAATAAAGTTGGTATGGCTCTTGATACAATTCCCATAATTACCTATTAAGAACATCAGCAGGAGTAAATGTATTAATTGGATTATTTAGATTAGGGTCTCCTGTCAGAACATTATGATCTGCGTTTGATAAATCTGTTTCCATTAATATTGCCCTAGCCCTAGCTTCATCTTGTGCTGTATATGTTCTAAGACCATCATCTCCAATTAACCTATCAACAAAAAGCCTTGCAGCTTTTATCGTCATATAATATCTAGCAGGTTCAGGTAATTCTACAAAATCTCTAAAGTAAGTAATGTGACAAGTTACATCTCCATCTAGTAAAAAAGTATTATTTTTTCTGTCGTATAATTTTAAACCTCTTTGAATTATATCTGTAGTCGGGTGGTCATATACATTAGTATCTATTTTTAAAACATTGTTTGAAATAGTTATTTGTTGAGTAATAGCATCTCTAGTTAATACAACATTAAATTCCATATTAAATGACCAACCTTCAGATTGAACTGACCTGTTAACTTCAAGCAAAGTTGATTGAGCAGTTCTAGCATCAACAGGAAGCAAGCCTGTTAATTTATTTATTGGTGCTTCGCCTATCGCAGCGAGCATAATATTTACACATTCAAGTTCAGTGCTTGCAGCTACAGCCATTGTTCTTTACTTTTTTTTTGA
>NHHK01000007.1 GCA_002171125.1 bacterium TMED161
TATGCAACTATCACAACGATATCTTGAACGTTTACAACACCGTCACCTGTCACGTCACCAGCAGTACATGCACATGATGATCCATCACCATTACACTCACCACATTCAGCTAGACAGTCACCGTTATCACAGGCGAACTCCTCACAGTTAAAGTAAAGTCCCCAAGTACCATCATCACAAAGGCCATCACCGATCCAGCTCTCACTGCCATCAGCACAGTTTCCTTCACAATCAAATAGTACACAATCAGGACCACCACCACCTTGACCAGCTTCACCACAGACAACTTCACTTTCTGCAGTTAAACCAAGTACATCAGAAACTCCAATTACACTTGCGCATAATGTTGATCCAGGATCAGCACCCCAAATAAGGAATTCTGAAGTCTGAGCAGTAAATGTACCGCCCCATGGACCACCACCAACACAAGCTTCACATGCAACATTAACTGTATAGCTTACAGCTCTGTTTGCATCATGATTTGAAGTATAAGTGATTTCACCTGTTCTTATATCAAGAATAGCATCCGCTGTAACCTTTTCTACTTTTTCATAACCTTTTAGAGATTTTTTATAAGCAGTAATTGTTTCAGCATGCATTTTCTCATTCATGTCTGTATCAATTGAAATTGCATTTGAGAAAATATTCTCATTTACTGATTCTCTTGCCTCACCTTGACATACACAACATTGCTCTGCAGCAATAAAGTCTGCAGTATCATATGCACCTGTACATCCAGTCGAACCTGGAGATTCATTCGCATCATACCAGCTAGAGCAAGTATCACCCCATGAGTCTGATGTTGAATCATCATTCACGCAGCCATCATCGCCACCAGTGTCGCCACCAGTATCTGCTGAATCTTCACACTCATCAGTATAACCACAGAATTCTAGGCCTTCATCTGCACCATTAGCACAGTCTGGACCCCAACTTGCATTACAGAACTCAGTTGACCCATCACATACAAATGAATCAGGTATGCATTGGCCATCACCGCAATCAAAATAGCCTTCTGAACAGCCTTCAGGGGCAGCAGCGCAATCTGTTGTTGCAACTATTAAATCAGAATCTGATTCACCAAATGTTAATATAAATGGAATTTCTTCATTGTAACCAAATCCAAAGAATACAAATCCACCTGTAAATCCTTGTGCAGCAATATCAAGATTTTGCTCAGCACCTTCTGAATCTACATAATATATATTTGTAGCAACACAGCCACCATCCCAACTAACTGAGAAGTAACCAGTTCCATCATCATAGCAATCATCAGCTGGATCAGCTGGATCTGATGAACCATTAATTGTAACTGTTGCTGCACATTCAGCATCTGTGAAATCTACATAATCTTCACAAGCACCACCTGCAGCATTATCTACTGAATCTGGATCATCGCATGTTGAGCAGTCACCACAACTAATAGTACTCCAGCATCCACCTGCATTATCTGGACATCCATTTGCAACAAGCTCTTCACAAGATGTTGGACAGCAGTCACCTGCATCAAATCCACATTCTGCATTATTATTTGTACCATCGCAGAATCCATCACCAATCCATGAAACATTTCCTAGGCAATCTGCATAAGGAATTTCAGGACAATCATCTTCAGAGTCAGCACATGAACCATCAGAGCATGTAACTTGCCCATTATCTTCACAAGCTGTACCATCAGCCAATGCATCCCAAGTCCAATTTACAGCAGGGAAAGTATTTCCATCACCGTATGGATCAAAGTCAGTAGTTTCAGCCGCTAAGCCTGTAATTGTAGCATCCCATGCTGCTGGAGCTTCACATTCTGCTTCTGTACAGTCTCCACCATCAAGACCATAACAACAAAGGTTTACACCCCATTCCTCAGTGTATCCATCACAGAAACCATCTCCAACCCATCCAGATGAGACACAATCATCTTCAGCATCTTGATCTGAACAGCCTGGCATTGTACCAGCTTCTTCACAACCTTCAAATAAGCAACTTCCATCATCAGCAGTTGCATCTGCATTATAGTTATCAGCATACTCATTAGTACAGCCTAGTACAATATCTGAACATTGACCATCTTCAGCTAAGTCAGCTGAATCTGGATCTAAACAATCTTCACATGCACCACCAAATGTTTCACATAGGTATACATCGTCAATACAGTCACCTGGACAGCAGTCACCACCATCAAAGTCACAAGCAGCTTGATTGTTACCTATTCCAGTTCCATCACCATCACAGAAGCCATCACCAATCCAAGCTGGATTACCACCTGCTTCAGTACATGGATCAACTGGAGCTGCACATGGATCAGGACATGCTCCTGCACCAATGTTATATGCGTGTGCACCACAGTCAGCTGTAAGCTGAGGAACATCTGGATTTTGAGCACATGTGTCAGCACAAGCTGAACAGTCTTCAAACCAGTTAGTTCCATTATAATAATCGTAATCAGCTAGACTTGATAAACAAGTAGCCCAACCTAAATCACAATCTACCTCAACACACTCATCATGATCTTCACCACATGTGTCTAGACTTTCATCTGCACCATTAGCACAGTCTGGACCCCAACCTGCGTTACAGGTATCAACAGATCCATCACAAACCCAAGATGGGTTAATGCATTGACCGTCACCACAGTCCCATAATCCTAGGTCTTCACATGTTTGATCGTCACAACCTGCCTCATCTACTCCATCAGCACAGTCATCCCATCCATCACACTGCCAACCACCTGGAATACAGTTACCATAACTACCACCGGCAACACATTCAAATTCACCTTCTAGACATCCGCAATCAGCATAGCAACCATCATCACCACCTACTTCACCGTCTTCGCAAACGCCATCACCACAAACTGCACTATCTGCACAACTACCACCGTAGTTAGCATCTTCAGCAGCAGGATCTATACATGTATCGCATGTACCACCAAACGATTCACATGCGTAAACATTATCTACACATGTTGATGGACAACAATCACCAGCATCGTATCCACAGTCTGCATTGTTATTAGATGCATCACACCAGCCATCACCTAAGAATGATGAGTTTCCACCGGCTAGATCACAAGGATCTTCAACAACTGGACATCCACCACAAGCAGCTAAAGCTGAGCAATCAAATCCATAGTATTCAATCGCTTCACATGTAAATCCATTTGCAACATTTAATACACAAACAGCTGTATCATCATCAAGATTATAATCATTATCACAATCTATATCGTAACCTGCATCACAAGGAGTAAGACCTTCATTGCATACAGCATTACATTGATCTGCATAGCCTACTTCTTCTGCACATGCTTCAAGACCTTCATCTGCACCATTGGCACAGTCTGGTCCCCAAGGTGCACTACAAAGATAATCTACACCATCACATACCCAAGATGGGTTAATGCATTGGCCATCACCACAGTCCCATAGACCTTGATCTTCACATGTTAACTCTGCACATCCTTCTTCATCTAATCCAGTTGAACAGTCAGCATAACCATCACACACCCAAGATGTGTATGTACATTCTGAACCATCATCAACTGTTGTACAACTTGCTAAACCTTGCTCCTCACATGTTGGAGGAGGTCCAGCACAAGCTGCATCGCATGTACCTGCACAGTATGATACAGTCATATCATCTAAACCAACAGTTAAAGTATAATTTGCATAATCATAGTTACCATTCCAACATTCACCATCAATTGGAGCAGAATATTGAACTGAGTTAGCCCAGATATCATTCCACCACTCACCTTCAGTATTCACACATAAAATTACAAATTCATGATCACCTGCAGGTATTGCAGCTGTCATTCCAGTATCTGTAGTTGCGCCCCATCCTGACCAGTTATCAAAAGTACCTGTAACAGAAACAAAGCCACAATCTTCAACGCCATCAATATCAAATGTTACAACAGCATCAGTTACAGGAGCATCTGTTACTGAAAAATTCAATGGTGATTCATATAAACCAGAAAATTCGCTTAAAGCATCTCCAGTTGCAGTTGCAACTGTTCCAACTTCTTCACCATTAACTGAAACAGATGCAGATGCACCACCATCACCCCATGAATCAGCTAAAATAAATATATAATCACCCGCAGGAACTGATACATTAAATGATGTACCATAATAGTATGTATCATAATCAGCTTGAGTCCAGTCACTAGCTCCCCATACATAATAATTTACTGTATCAAGTAAAATCCAGTATACTTCAGTATAATACTCATCAGCATAAATCATAACATCAACTTGGCCGTCTCTAGATCCTTCTGAAGGAGCTACAGTAATACGCTCGTGAAGCATTGGGCCTTCAAAAGAAGCTCTATGCTCCTCTTTTGTACCATTAAGCATAATAAGCTTACGATTCATTTCTTCCTTCATTACATTTTTCTCAAAACTCACTTTTGTAGCTAGACGATTTTTTGTCATAGCTTCTTTTTCAGTAAGCCTTGCTTTATTCTCATTTCTTTCAAATGTTGATGGAGTGTTTGATAACCTCTCCTTTTCAAGAGCAATTTTTTGCTCTAGCAACATTTGTGCTTTTTTGTTGGGTTTCTCTTTGATCTTATTAGATTCCTCAGCTATCGAGAAGCTAGTTAAGGACAAACATAAACACCAACAACACATAACACTTAACATTTTTTTAAATGTACCCATGTTGACTTCCTCCTTGCGTTTTTATTTTTTGTTTATTTGCATGAGCTTTTTACACCATGCAAAAATCTCACTACTACTAAACTTTTTACTAATCTATGGACAATATCGGAAAAATTAGGGAAGGAATTAGTGACAAGAGTCACAAATTCTTGAGCAAAACCGTCGTTTTACTTATTATATCCTCCTCAAATTCGAGTAAAGTCCGCACGAACTAGTTAAAATGTAGTAAAAAAATTTGTCAATGTCAACTATCTGAGAACAAATAAACTAATATTTTTCTAATTTGTTTCTAATTTATTTCTAATAAACTATATTTAGAGGATGGATAAAAAATACTTTTATATATCATTCATATTACTTTTCATATCATGCAACACTCTTGACTGGACAGATGATAGGCTAGCAGAGGCTATTAATTTTTGTACAAAATCAGGAAATTCTACAGAGTTTTGCGAGTGTTCTGTAGATATTTTATCAGCAGTTGTTACCTATGATGAGTTTAGTGAATGGAATAATCAAATACTTGCAGGTCAACATCCTACAGGAGAGGTAGTATCAAAGATGATGAGTGTTGGGAAAAAAGTTGTTGAAGAGTGTCAATCTAAATAATCTGACTCAGTAAGGCCAAAACATCATTAATATCTATGTTTCCACTAGAATCAAGGTCTATTTTATAAAGATGAAATGGACTTGGCTCATTTGCTGATAAAATAAAATTTATATTTCCTATAACATCAAAGATATCAATATTTTGATCTAAATTTAGATCTCCTTTTAAAAGGTTAATATCAAAACTCCAATCTTCTTTTCTAACCTTATAGCTGTAATAACCAGCTGGATACTCTATCTCTAGCACTCTATCATTATTTTCATTGATTTCTGTTATTATTTGGCCATACCCGGTTACACCTCCCCAGCATATTAGGGTATTTCCATTTTCAAGCCTCTGTGCACACCCTTGGTTTAATGATACATAACCATTAGGATGAGAATATTCCCAAACTAGAGTTGCTATTAAATTTTCTTCATCCAATTCATATTCAATAATTCTTGTATATGGAGTCTGCCTTTGATCTCCATTATCAAAAATCATAAGATTCCCATTTTCAAGCCGNCTTGCATCATGCTGCCGATTAGGTCCATTTAAGGGATCATTNATAAATACAAAATCATTCATCGGACCACCTAGCCTCCATAAAANCTCACCAGATTCNCGATTAAATTTTATAACTTCACTCATCGCACGATTAGATAAAATTATATTTTCATCACNATCAATNTCAATACTATTNCCNTGCATCCAATTTCTATATGTTGAACTTAAATTTAGCTCTTCAGCATAATCCTGTATATCCATGTGCTCAAAATTTTTCCATTCCATTATTAAATTATGTTCAACGTCAAATTCTTGAATAATTAAAACATTGGCACTATCGATAACTTCTGTTTCTGGCATATCTATTTCTTGTTTGGCATATGCCTGTAAAATATATCCACCCTGTTCAGTGGCTTGAATATCATGATAATCTGCTTTATAATTATTGACACATGCTAATGTATCAATTTCATTCATATTTGAATCCATCGCATAAAACAAACCTCCACCCGATGGGCTCCAGTCATTTGATGGTTTTCCAAAATAAGTAAGCTTATTATTATTATTCACTTTAAAATCCCATCCTTTTCCAGATGTAGAAACAATATTCCATTTTATATTAAGAGAAGAATCAAGGATTGCCATATGTTGTACGTGACCATCAGCAGAGTGAATAAAAATATCCTGAGGTGAAGGATTTTCATTGATATGAACTATAAAATCAGGATAAGGTACTCCATATAGTAAGCTAAACAAGAATATAAATTTATGGAGCATTTCTTTTTTTAACTTAATTGCTGATTTTTTTGTACGATCTAACTACCCAAAATCAATGAAACTACATTCACGATATCAAGTACATCAATACTACCATCATCATTATAATCTGCGCATTCTATAGGGTCACTATTACCAAGAACAACTGAAACCATTGATACAACATCTAAGATATCGACATTATCATCTCCATTAACATCACCTGATGGTGTGCATTCTAATATGTTAATATAAGCCCATGTCGAATTTTGTATAAAATCATAATTAAAAGTTATGGGAGATTGTCCATCAGAAGTCACAAAGAAATTTCCCCCATTTCCGAATGTATCTTGATCAAAATTTTGATTGAGGACTACCTTGTACTCCCATTCCCCTTCTGGCAATAAGGTTTGCCATGAAAATACTCCATCTCCATTATCACTCATCATCCCCATCGTATTTGTTGGAGTCCAGTCTTCTCCCATTTCAATATCATCTAAAAAATTACCTACAATAACTGGATTGGTATGAGTAACAAATTCATCATAATTTCTTACACCAGTATAAAACCCACAATTTGCTAAGAAAGTAACTTCACTATCGTCATCTAAGCTAAATGATTGATTAATATAAGGCCAATCATTTTCATTAAATTCATCTGATTCAATGACTTTATATTCATAGTCTCCAGCTGCAAGAGTTGTAGTTAACTCCCATATTCCATTATCATTCATAATTAGGTCATAATCATGATTTTCTGCAGTCCATTCATTAAATGAACCTACCAGATGAGGCGTGATCAGTAAGGGGTCAATGGATATGGTATTAAATTCAGGGTCAACACTATTACCGCTACTATCCCAGACTCCCATTACAGTAATCTGACTACCAAAGCTATCTTGATTTAATTTAAGTGAAACCTTTCTTCCATATATTAAAGATGCAGATTCTACCTCAACACCTGCTTCTAATCCATCAATATAATATCCTTGAACGTTTTCGGCAGACTCAGCATCTAGATTATCACTAAAANATAAATGTATTGTATTAGATGAAACCTGAAGCGCTGAAATAAGCCTAGGACCAATTTCATCTACAAGCCCTGATGCTAATTCATCAAGTTCTGCAATATGAGTAAAATTTTCATCNTAGGGGTCAGACGTATATCCAGCGTACAAATAAACATTAAAAATTCCAGGACCATAAATTTCATCTCCCTTGACAAGGGTACCTTCAAATTCACCATTAAATGATGCGCCACCACTTCCGAGTATAAGTGCTGCTGTTGCGCCACTGGCGGAATTTCTTTGGCCGCAATAACTTCCATATGGACCCCACACTCTCTGAAGATGGCTTTTCCCAGACCACATCAAATCAAGTAGGTCAGGAGTCCATCCAGATTTTATATAGCCAGTATCACCATAAAAATTATAAGTAACATCTAAATAGTTATCTCCAGTATTAAGTTCTATAGTTTTACTAACCCCATATTGAGATAATGTAGCGCTAACAGAATCTCCTGTGGATTGATTAATTACAATATCATAAATTGAATTTTGTTGATTTGGAGATACATCTGAAAGAGCAGCTACATGATTATTCGAAGTCTCATTAAAATCACCATCTGTTTCAGGATAATACGCGACATCAGACCCAACAACTGAATATGCATTCCCAAATCCATCTTTATAAAAAATCCAATTAGCTTTACCACCGATTCCTTCAAATACAAAAAATGTCCTATCATTATGAATTACCAACTCTTCGCCACCATCATGATCAATATCGCTAAAGAAAGCAGCTGTAGATTCGGTAAAATCTCCATTTGCCCAGCGTGCGGCCTCAGCATATACATTTGCATTTTTAATATGGGAAGAATATCTATGCTCCCAACCTGCGATTTCCCCTCCATCATGCCAGCCTGTCTCATGAAGATTAATCATAAGCGTATACCAACCAAGCTGAGAAAGTGAATTATTAGGCGCAGACATTAGATTATTATATGCATCATTCCAAACAGTACTATAGTTCCACTGAGGATCATGAAAGTCAGAGTGCGAGCCAGCAGATGCCCAGTTAGTATACCAACTATTATTTCCACCTCCATATCCATCAGTACCACCTAATAGTCCATAGGTACCATTCTGAACATCAATACCAGATCCATTAAAATCAGAGTTATATAAAGCCGCATCTAATTTCCAAATATTTACAGCTGGAAAATTATCATAACAGAACCAAATTACATTTTCATAGTTATCAAGAAAAGAGGTCTCATGATGCTCATTCATTTCTGCAGCAACCTCCCAGTCAGTACCATAAACTGTTAGTCCATACTGACCCGTTGAAGATATATGATTTTTTGCAGCATCTGCATCATAATGCATCATTCCAACAAAGTCATTATCAATTGGAATAATTCGAAGATTTATTCCATCATCATTATTCATATAGTGAATTTTTTTATTATCTGCTCCAGGGCAATGGATATAATCATCCAAAACTACTGCTTCAACGCCGTGTTCATGCCAATTATCTCCAATCCAATCGATAACACCGGCGTCTGGATAAACTCCGGGAGATAACCATACACGCTCTGGTACCCATGCAACTTTAGGCGAATAACCATACATATACTCAACCATATCTGTTTCAATTGAAACCGACCAATTGTTCATATCGTTTGTAACAAATGGCATCATATGCTGGCCTAATGCCGAGGTCATCATAGCAACATATCCATCATTTACACCCGATGAAAGCCAATCATTAAATTCTGGATTATGCCACTGCGCTGCAGGCATTAATGTACCTGATAAATGGAAGTTACCTGGGATACCAGTCGCTTGATGAATCTCTAAAATTTCATCAAAGCCACTCGACTCTAATGGCTCTTGACCATAAAAAACTTCGCTGTATGTAAGTCCTTGATTCCCATGATGAATAAAAGCAGCATTCCCACCGCGATAATCATTGTTACCATAAGCTATGTATTCATCAATAACTTGTTCCTGATTAATAATTTGAGTTCTAAACAAAAGCTCTTTTTTNTCAAGGTTTTCAGGGCATTCAAACTTAAACTCGATTAAATTATAATTTGGCGTTCTAAGAAATTCATATGAATCTTCTGATTTTGAAATTAAGCCTATATTGATAATCTCATCTATAATAACAAGCTCTCTTTCAGATATTAGTATACGNGCACTCAGACTTTGATCTTCAAATAAATCTTTTTTATCAGATCTTAAAAACATATCATCAAATGTGATTCTAAAATAAAGATTATCATTATCAAGCTCAGCAAAAACTGAACTAATATCTCCAGTTTCAAAGTTAGAGTCTCCGATTAGGTCAAACCCCAAAAAGTGATTCTCGCTCCATGATTTTGGATCACCTTTAATGTCTATTCCTAAAAGATAAGTAAAAACAATTAAACTTAGAATGCTAGATCTAAAAAGATTCATTATAATCTCTCCTCAAAAATATTATAAAAAAAATTATTTTAAAATTAAACCGCTCATTGGTGGCATATCAATTTCAATTTTACCATTATTTGATTTGAACGAGTTTCCGCTCAACAAATCTATATACAAGCTATTACTAGATGGAAGAATAATTTTGTTAAACTTTGTATCATTATTCAAAATTACTTTTATAGTAGATTCACTATCACTTCTTTCAAACCCATATACCATATCATCTGCAATTAGTGTTTTAAATGCTCCTGTTCTCAAGCTTGAATATTCTTTACGTATTTGAATTAGTTTCTTATAATGATTACGTAAAGAAACTTTAACAGAATCTTGTGAATAGTTCCAGTCAAATGGTCGCCTGCAATCAGGGTCATGACCACCCATCATTCCCACCTCATCTCCATACCATACATGTGGAGTGCCTACATACATCATTTGAAACAATACTGCCATTTCCAACTTAGATATGTCACCATTACAGGTTTCTAGATATCTAAATGTATCGTGACTATCAATCAAATTCATCATAACCTGTGTCGCCTGCACAGGGTAAGATAATAGGCCTTGTTTTAAATCACGATCAAAAGCTTTTGCATTGCATTGTCTTGTATTAAAAAATCTCATCACTGGATCTTTAAAGTATGCATAATTCATAACTGCATCGAAATAATCATCATTCACCCAATCAACTGCATTACTCCAGAGCTCTCCTACTAAATATGCATCAGGCTTAATAGATTTTATTCTTTCTCTAAATAGCTTCCAAAACCAAAAAGGAACCTCGTTAGGTACATCTAGTCTAAATCCATCAAGATTCATATCAGATATCCAATATTCACCAACATCTAGAACATAGTTCACTACATCCCAATGAGGATTAGCTAAGCTAATATCCTTGATACTATTTTCTGATGGATTGGCTTCATCATAATCAAAATTAAGATTAGGCATATGACCATACCCCCACCAACATTCATAGTAATCGATAGGTTTATAATCATTCATTGAAGATACATCAGGTAATGGCCACTGTTTCCATTCATACCAATCATAGTATTTACTTTTGGGACCATTTTTCATTGCATCTTGGAATGCCCAAAATGTTTCGCCAGTGTGATTAAATGCAACGTCTAAAATGATTTTGATACCTCTACTATGTGCATCATCAACAAATGCTTTAAACTCTTCATCGGTACCAAAGTGAGGATCTAACTTCATATAATCTACAGCATCATATTTATGATTAGATTTGGATTCAAAAAGCGGATTAAAATAAATAATAGTAATTCCAAGATCTTCTAGATAATCAAGTTTTTGATGAATTCCTGCTATATCCCCTCCGTAAAAACTGTTATAATCAGGCTGATGCCCTTCATTGTTTGGATAATGATACGGACTTTTCACTAAACCTGAATAGTTATACCAATCATCTTCAAAATGATAATACTCTGTATATTTTTCATGAAGTCTTCCATTTTTTGGAGGGATATTGACACCTTCATAGTACCATTCTTTAAAATTAGGATTATTATCTTTTGAACCATCATAAAATCGATCCGTAAAAATTTGGTAAATAATTCCATTTTTAACCCAGTCTGGGGTAAAAAAGGGCTGCACTAAAGACTTAGAATAGTGAAAATATTTATTTTCATCATTCTGCGTGGAAAATAATTCATTTAAAAGATATAGACTCTCAGACCCATCTTGATAAATGAAGCAATAGTCAAACTCCTCATCTTCACTTGAAAGTGAAATAATTTTTTGAAAATATTCGTAAGAACCATCCTCAGCAATTTTTTTCATTTCATATATTTGACTATCTTGACTTTTCTTAATTAAAAGTGAAATATTTTCAACATCATTGAAATGTGCTTTTGCTTTAAACTCAATCGATAAAGGAGAAAGTGGATTTACATTTTCAAGACTTTGAGTTGTTGCTAATCCATAGTCTAGAAATATACCATCACCTTTTTTAATAGTAATTTTATCAAAACTATCATCTACTACAAGCACTGAATTTTTTCCTCCAAATCCATCATCTACAAAATCTTTAGCATTCTGATCTGTGACATAAAACATCCCGTCCTCATTGAATTTATATTCATATTCACCTGGCTTTAAAAGCAACGAAATCTCATATACTCCTTTACTGGTTTCCNCCATTTTATTTGTTTTAATATTCCAATCATTCATAGAGCCAACCAAGTAAACTTCTTTAACAATTTTTGAGGGTTTATATATAAAATTTACTTTTCTTAGCGCATCGATNTCATTTTTATTTCCAACAAATACTATCGAATTCTGACCTCCATACCCATCTTCAATAAAATCTTTAGCATTATCATCGTTTATCCACTTACCATCAACAATAAACTTATATGAGTATTTCCCGTTTTTTAAAAATAATGTAATAGAATAAATACCATCATCCTCATGCATCATAGTTGCATTTTCTGACCAATTATTAAAGTCACCTGCAATATACACCTGATGCTTACCACCTGTTAAAGGCTGATATGTAAAGGTTACTGGAACTTTGCCACTAGAATCTGCAGATTGATTATTATTTAAATCACTACCTGAATTAAAATCTCCAAANCCTAATGTTGAACACCCTGTAAAAAACAAACTAAACATAAATATTATTATTCTCATTAAATACCACCCTCATCATTATACCAGAACTCTAAAATATTCTCACCTTGAACTACCTCAAACATACGATTTGAATACCCACCTGGAAATTCAGAATTATCCCAATCACCATCTATTCTAAACTTAAATTCAATTTGATCTCCTGGATTGATATCAGAAACAACTGTAGTATAAATATCATTATCAACTAACTCCAATTGAGTTCCTGACCAATCATCAAATGTCCCTGCAACATCAACATACTGAATACTTGGGTTGAAATTTCCTTGTGTAACTTGATATGACATATTTACAAGGAACCTGATTAATGTCGGGTTTAATTCACCATAAAAATCTTCTATAATATTATCTTCATTATTTACTGTAAATATCCTATCAGAATCTAAATTTTCAATACTTGCATTTATTGAATAGGTGTAAGAATAATTTTGACCAAAAATCAAATTAGATACAGTGCAGTTATAAATATTATCATTATCATTATCAACCATATTGTATGTATTATTTGAATCTATAGTAAGCTTTAGACTGTCAACTTCAATATCAAAAATATTATCTGCAATGACTTGCTGCATATCTACTGTAAATATCACATCTCTTGTTGAATCATAAGGAGTATCATTATTCATTTCAGAACAACTATAAACCATAATCACAATTATAAACAAAAAAATATTTCTCATAAATTTTCCCATATTATTTTACAATTAAAACTGAATTCTTACCGCCATATCCATCATCTGAAGTATCAATAGCATTAGGGTCAATTACCCATGTGTTTCTATCAACTACAAATTTATATTCATATCTACCAGAGCTTAGTTGTTTTAGAAGTGACCAAATTCCATCCCCAGCAACCTTGTCTCCATTCTTACCATTATCATACATCATATCAATTTGATCACCATGTTTAAGCCATTCATTATCTGGAAAATCACCTGCTAAATTTACTTGGCGAGCAGATGGAGCATCAAATTGGAATAGAATACCAGAGCCAGTCTCATGTGGAGCAGCTAAGCGTTTTTTAATTATACCTAATGAACACCCTGATATTGAAAATAAATATATAAACAAAAATATTGTATAATTCTTAATCAAAATAATCCCCTAAAATTTTATTATTGCTCTCATTAATATCATTTTATTTTTCATTAGAGAGTCTTCAGCTTGTCTGATTTTTACACCTAGCCCACCATAATATAAATCTAAATGACTAGGCAATTCACCAATACTATCTAAATATTCTTCTCTTCCTTTGTAGTGAAATTTATCTGTCAAATTATCCATTGAGAATGGATTAATACCATAACCAAAAGATATCCAAATATCACTTGAAATATTATAGGATAGCTCAAAATATTTATCTATAAAAACATCTCTATTATTAGAAAAATCTGTTTCTAAGCCTAAAAATGAATCATTGTAATAGGGAATGCGAAGATCATATTTCAACATCCATATATCCGATAATTTATATTCAATAATAAATATATTTTCTATGTATTTTGGGTTTGTTAAGAGATTTTGTTTTGCAAAAGTATTCATTAAAACAGTTTTTAATGATTTTTTAAATAAATTAAAATTATAGCTAATCTTTGAGTTAAGTAATATCCCTTTATCATATCCCAAAAGGGTATATTTTTGAAATGAAGTTTCTGAATATTCTTGATACCAACGACCATTACCTCCACTCTTTTCAAAGTATTTATAATAATCAACCCATCCTAAGCTATCAGAAATATTATTTTGCCAATGATTTAAACCTACATCCCATGAAAAGCGATCTGAGCTATAATTTATTCCAATATTTATTTTATCAACTGATGATGAACCACTAATATCAAATGAACTATGAATAAAGTTACCATAAATTTTTAACGAAGCTGGAAATTTTAATGATGAACCTAAATAAAAATTATATCCACTCATCCAAATATCTTTGGATGAAGTAANATCTGAATTTTCATATTCAGAATATTCAGATGATAGAGAAAAGATCATTGAATCGTTCCAATTTGATTTCTGAATTTGCTTATAAAATCTTATATCATAAGAAAAATTATCATGTTCTTGATAAAATTGATCTGATAGATTAGCAGTATATTTATAATGCGATAATCCAAAAATTACTTTATTATTTTTAGAAAATGATTTCGTTAGCCTTATTCTTGACGCAGATACATCATCTTCAGTATATCCAACCTTATCTGCTAGCAATACCTTACCATAAATTTCTATAGGAATAATTGATGAGAATTTATTTGTAAATAACGTTGAAGTCTGAGCAGATACACCNCTATAATTAAAACCAAAATCATAATTATTATACCCAATATCTCCAATAAGATTTAATGGACTGTCAAAAGAAAAAATTCCAATATTATCAAAAGCAATTATATTAATATAATCTGCATTAAGCTTAAACATACTTCGTTTATAATTAAAGTGGGTTTTCCACATATCTGCGCCTTCTTTAATATTATTTACATTAAATAAAGTATAAGCTTCAAAATCAGAGTTAAATTTTACTTGAATACCAAAATTCAAATCATGCTCAGGTTTATCAAGCATATATTTTTTAGAATTATTTTCTTGAAAACTATTTTCTGAAAAGTACTGTCCTTTAAAGTATACCTTGGGATTAAAACTTGATTGAATTAATTTCTTTTTGTTTTTTTTGTCAGATTGTAAACTATTTTTTCCATAAAAGCTAATTACTGAATTTGATCCTCCATACCCATCATCCTCAAAGCTAGAATTATATTCATCAATCGCCCAATTACCATCAGCCATAAATTTATATACATAATCACCATAATTTAAATTTAGTGACACTCTCCATATTCCATCATCATCTCTATTCATTGGTGTTGCAGTGCTATCCCAGTCGTTCATACTACCAACTAAATAAACAGACTTAGCATTATTGTCTTCATGTTCGAATATAATCCCATTATCTAAGACTTTAATTGAATATAAAATTGATGTTATTAATAACAATAATGTAACGAGTATTATCTTTCTCATTTAAAACCAACCCTTTATTATTAATCTAACTTCTTTCTTCATTGATCCGGAGGACGCAAAACCATCATCATTAACTAATCCATATTGACCCCAATAACTTGGTCCATATTGCAAATAGAGCTCTGCATTTCCCCCCGTTCTATATTGTAATTCTGTAAAAAAACTATATCGAGCACTTACCCTATCATTAATAACCAGTCCTCGAGTAAATATTCTCCATTTTTCAGCTAAATTTACACTTAATTCAATGCCTGCAATGTGCTTTTCCCATGTTTCTCCCAAATCTTTAATTTTAAATTGAGCGAGTAATTTAGCTAATTTATTTTCAACTGATAATTCAGTAAAAAAATCATAGTGCTTATAAAGGTTACCTTGCCATACCTCATCTTTTTTATTAAATGCAACTTTACCTTTAAATCCATTAACAAACTCTATGTACATCTCTGAATATAAATTTATAGTTGGGTCATATGTTTCTTCATCTAGCGTTGAATCTGGAATCATTTTTAAATATCTACTATAATTTAAAACAANAGTAATAGCTCGCTGGGGAACTAAATAATATGAGTTAATCCAATATCCATGCTGATTATATTGATTATCACCCATATAGTTACGATAGGCATTCCCATAGGAAAACAATCCCGGATTAATAAACCAATAACCTGACTTAACTCCACCAAATCTTATGCCTCTCAATTCTGATTTGATTGCTATATTTGATTTTAGAAAATTATCTTTCTGATAACTTTCTGCAAGTTCTGTAATAGTACTATCACTTGGTACTGCACTTAATGCTACTTCAGATGTAAAATAATATCTGCCAAAGCTAACCTTAATATCATTGGCGATAACTTCATTATAATCAAATTTTCCTCCATTTGAATAGAATTTTCTTTGAAAAAATAAACCAGTATTTAATTTATTTTTAAATAGTGATTGTCTATATCTAAATAAATGTATATCATCACCTTCGCCCTGAGAAAAATCAGAAAAAACGTATGTCAAGCTACCATTAAAACGATGCCATAAATCAAATCTTCCACCTTGCCCATTGCCATCATTATTAACTGAACCAGTATTTATTATTCCCAGCATAGATCCATCAATCCAAAAATGCCTACTCTCTCTTGAAAAAAATACTGAACTAAATCCATTGCCTTCTGACTCATTCCTAAATTCAATATTCCCTTCTGAAAAAACAGCTAGAGGTCTTTGACTTCTAGTATAATCTTTATCCGCATAAAACTTAATATAGAAATTAGAACCATACATTGGGCTTCCGTTAATACGAGTTTCTAGATAATAATTAGGGTCCCATATATTCCATTCAAAAAAATCAGATTGATATCCGCGACCAAATTGCCCCTCATAAAAGCCTTCCATATTTATTGAAGACCATAACAACGAAATAGAAATAGATAATATGTGAATAATTTTATTCATTTAGTTATTTGCTTTTAATCCTAAAGAAAATCTATATGTACTACCAAGATCTTCATGAGAAACTACAGCTAGATTTAAAACCCATGAATTAGATTTAAGTCCAAATCCAATTGTTAAGTTTTCGTCAAACATTCCGATGCGTGATGCAAAGACATCATAAAACCATAACTCTGTGCCAAAATGCCATTTATCATTATTTTTAGTTAGGCTACGATCAACCAAAAAATTAACAGAATTTTTCCATCTGTAGCATAATCCAAAGGTATGAATAGGGTCAATAGAATCTTTTCTATCAATAAACTTAAACTCAGGCTTTGCAAGATACTTCCCTGAATATCCAAAGAATAAGTATTCATTGATATCATAAATAACTCCCATATCAAAATCAAAACTAGAAGGAGAGTCAGCATTGTCATAGTTTTTTATATGTGCATTTTCATATTTTATAGATAATCCAAATCGAAAAGGTCTATTTAAAGCCCATATAATTCCCGCGCTTGAAAAATAAATTATTTGCTCAGAATACGTTCCTACCAAATTAATTTGTTGAATTCCTAGGCCTGTTCTTAAATATGGAGTTGGAAGCGCCAAGGCAATCATATCACTATAAAGATTAGAAATACCATACAATTTTTGCCTTGAACTAAAAATATTTACTGAATTTATTTTTGCAAGGCCAGCTGGATTATAAAAAATGGCAGTTGCATCATTAGCTAATGCTGTATACGCACCTCCCATTCCCAATGACCTTGCTCCATTATTCATGCCTGAAAAATCAGCATATAATAGTGTTGACAATGATGTTAATAAAATTAATATTTTCAATTAACTACCACCACTGTTTCCTTCTGACTTATCTCGCCCGAACTTGCAATAAAGTATAATATATATACTCCGAAAGGCACAACTTCTCCTCCTTGATCCCTACCATCCCAACTCCAACTTAATGTTTGAATCTCATCATCAGAAAAATCAATAAACTCACCACTCAAATTAAATATTTTTACATCAAACTCTGAACCTCTATTTGTTTCAAGTTCAAAATAGACTTTCTCTCCCAATGAAGGAGAAAATACTTTTCCATCTTCGAATAAAACGTTCTCAACCAACAAAGGAAGTGGAGAAAATGGAGGTGTTTTATGAAAAGTAGCTCTTTCTTGAGGTAAGATACCAAGGTCAGGATTTCCATCATTATCACCATCAATCACTATTTCAACATAATTATCTAATACAACCATTTGACTAGAGTTATTTGATATTCCACCCAGATTGTCAGGGGCACAGTCTGGACTTCCACTAAAATCATCACCACTTGTAATTAGACTTAACAGTTTTATACTAGTAATAGGTTGCATGTTTACCTGCAAATCAGCCCATGGGATTTTCAACTCCATAGATCTATCAATACTTCCTGTATTAAATGTTGAAAATGTTTCTATGTTTTGAATCCATTCTAATTGTAACGCACCTCCTTCTTGGACTTTCCAAAATTGAGGACTATCATTTGTATCCCAAGTACCAACAAAATAATCAGGATTTATATTGTAGAACTTAAATGATCTCTGCCATGCATTTACCTCGCTCATATTTTCGATTCCGTAGTGATCATATACATCTATGAATAACATTACATTGTTATCCCAACTACATGCATCGACTGCTAAATATAAAAATGTATTATCCCAGGTAACTTTTATACCTTTTACATCATTATATTCACCCCAATATGAATCTGAAGAAGATTCATGTATCTCATTAATAACCTCCTCGTCAGACGTAAAGTCATTAGAATATCCATCTATAATAATACGATTAGATAGGTCAGTACCAGTTTCTGCAATTAAAAATGATAAATATAAAATACAATATATTAGATACTGATACATCAAATAGCATCTCCAGTTTCCGCGTCAAAGAAATGACCATTATCAAAATTAAAATTAATATTAATTTTCTGATTTACTTTTATTGAATCTTTTGATTTTGAAAAAATTGTATCATCTAACTTCATTGTGAAATTTGATTTACCTAAGGATAGATGAATATTTAAATCTTGACCAAGATACTCAATGAAGCTTATTGAAGCTTTAAAAATATTATTAGTATTCTTTTCATCTTCATATCTTATATCTTCAGGCCTTATTCCAACTACTATATTCGATTCATTTAATCTCGAATACTGATAATGAGAGTTATTTATTTTTATTGAAAATTCACTGGTACTAAAATAGAAATTAGAATCTTTCTTTTCAATTTTACCTCTAAATAAATTTATTTGAGGAGTCCCTATAAATGTAGATGTAAACTGATTTGATGGTTTTTTATAGGTGTTTTCTGGAGAGTCTACCTGTTCAATAAATCCTTGATTCATAACAGCAATTCTATCTCCCATTGTCATCGCTTCTACTTGATCATGTGTCACGTATATCATAGTTGTATCTAATAAATCATGTAAACGTTTGATCTCAATTCTCATTTCTTGTCTTAATTTTGCATCTAAATTTGATAGGGGTTCATCAAATAAAAAAACTTTTGGTTGCCTTACAATAGCTCTACCTAATGCAACTCTTTGTCTTTGTCCACCAGATAACTCTTTAGGCTTTCTATCTAATAAATTTTGAATTTGCAATATATCAGATGCCTCTAATACACGCTTATCAATCTCAGTTTGATTGAACCTACGTATTTTTAATCCAAATGCCATATTTTCCCTAACAGTCATTTGAGGGTAAAGTGCATAATTTTGAAAAACCATTGCAATGTCTCTTTTTGAAGGATCTATTTCATTTACTAATAAATCATCAATGTAAATCTCTCCGCTTGTAACTTCTTCTAAACCAGCAATTAGACGAAGTGAAGTAGATTTACCGCATCCAGATGGCCCTACAAGAACAAGAAACTCTCCTGATTTAATTTCTAAGTCAATGCCTTTTAGAATTTCTTGACTATCATAAAATTTGNTTAATTTCTTTAACGTTACACTACTCATAATAATTCCTTATAATTTTCATAATACTACTCTTTAACGCTTCCCATCGTTAATCCAGAAACTAAAAATCTTGAAAGTGAAATAAATAAAATACAAACTGGGATACTAACAACAACAGCTCCGGCTGCATATAAACCCCACTGAGTTGATAGACTAGCCTGAAATGACTTTAATCCTAAAGGCAGTGTATAAAGTTTCGGGTCTTGCAAAATAATTGCAGCTACCACATATTCACTCCAACTTGCCATAAAACTAAACAATGCCGTGATAACAAGCGCTGGGCTTGAAAGTGGTAAAATTATTTTATAGAAAGCCTGATATCTTGAGCATCCATCAAGTCGAGCTGATTCTTCTAATGAAGGAGGTATAGTATCATAATAACCTTTCATTTGCCAAATGCAAAATGGAAGAGCTGTTGAACTGTATATAATAATCAAACCAATGTATGAATTAATTAAATCAAGATAAGATAATAATATAAAGAAAGGTAATAAGAGCATAGTAGCAGGAAACATTTGAGTGGTCATTAACGCAATCATTCCAATTTCTCGTCCCTTAAATTTAAATCTTGAAAGTGCATACCCTCCAGTTGATGCAAAAACCACACCTGTCAAAGTCACCACAAATGAAATAATTATTGAATTCCAAGTCCATAACATGAAATCTGTTTCCGTAAATAAATTTAGATATGACTTCATACTAGATCCAGAATCCCATTTATTATTATTATTTACATCTTCATACCTTTCACCTTTGTCCCATTTACTATTACCGTTCATATCTTCATATTTTTCCTCAAATTCAATCAAAGATAAAGAACGACTTTGGAATGCATCATCAGTCCTCAGAGAAACACCGACAATATTTAACACAGGATAAATTGTTGCAAGACAAAATAATGATAAAAATGTAAATATAATTATAGTCTCTATCTTCTTTGCCATTTAATACACACCTTCAGTAGCCTTAGTTCGCTTCAAGAAAAATAAAGTCGAACAAAGAAGTATAAAAAAGATTATCATTGATAGAGAAGCTGCATATCCATATCTATATAAATTAAATGCTGCTTTGTAAACATAGCTTACTAGTATATGAGTTTGATTTGAAGGTTCACCACCATTACTAACAAGCCACATTACATTAATATTGTTGAATGTCCAAACTGTACCAAGNACAATAGCTGGAATCATCACAGGNTTAAGCATTGGGATAGTAATGTGTTTAAATTGTTGCCATCTATTAGCGCCATCTACCTTTGCTGCCTCATANAAATCACCTGGAATTGATTGCAAACCGCCCAAAGCTATAACCATCATAAAAGGAAAGCCAAGCCAAATATTAGTTAAAATACATGCGATAAAAGCCTCAAAAGGCTGACTTAACCACTCAATTGCAGGTATGCTGAAGAATTTAGTTAAAGCTATATTTATCGCTCCATACTCCTGATTAAACATTCCTCTCCAACTTAAAGCAGCTATATATTGGGGGATTGCCCATGGAATTATTAATAACGTTCGAAGTATTGGTTTTGCAGGTAAGGTTCTATTTATTATAACTGCTAAAAATACACCTAGAGATACATGAAAAGTAATATTAATTACTGTCCATATAATTGTTTTAACTAAAACATAGTAGAATTGAGAATCTCCAAAAACTTTTAAGTAATGATAGAATCCTATAATTTGCCAATCATTAAAAGTCCTAAGTGAGTAGTTTGATAAAGAAATTAAAATATTATATATAAATGGGAAAACTACAACTGAAACAATCGCTAAAAATGCTGGCATAAAAAATATATAGGCTATATTGTATTTCCTAAAATCACTTAAAAATTTTGATTTATTTTTATATAAAAATAAAGATGAAAATATAATTATTAAGAAAGCTGCAATCTTTATAATAAATACTTCACCACCTGGTTTAACTACTTCATTCATAANCTTAATTTGACTTAATGAATTTTCTTGTGCTTTCTTTGCAGCAATCTCTGGTGTCACCATACCACCCAATAAAGCCTGATATTGATCTCTAAGTGAATCCCAAATTGCCCTCATTTCAGGAATAATTGGCATTGGTCTTCCCACCTCAATAATCTGTGATGATTTATTTAAAATCATATTATTTTTAACTTCAGGCATAGCAAGAGCTGCAATCGAAGATGGTTGGGTATTTAAAGTCTTTGTAAAATACAATTGAACTTCAGNGCTCGTTAAGTATTTCAATAAATTAATAGTCTGATTTAACTTACTTCCTTTTGTATTGACATTTATTGAATATCCTTTAGTACTCACTAAAGGGGATGGCCATTGGTCTGTTTCACTAACTTTAGGAATTCTTGCGATATCAAAATTAACAACTCCATTATAGTCACCCCAACTCCAATCACCATTAATAATCATTGCTGCTCGACCAGTTTTAAACATTGCATTAGCAATCTCATAATCACATTCNTTAGGAATGATTTTATGCTCATCTCTCAAACTTTTAATAAATTTAAAGCCTTTAACATTTCCATCTGTATCTAAGTTAGGGATATCATCATCTGTTAATAACCACTCACCAAACCCACCTAGCCATGGTACATAGAAAAATGGCTCCGTAAAATTCCATACCAACCCATACTGATCAATTTTTCCATCTAGATCGGTATCAATAGTCATTTTTTTACCAATCTCAATTAATTCATCAGTATTCCTAGGAGGATCAGAAATTAAATCCTTATTATATATAAGCATTAAATGATTTCCAACCACATCACCAATCATCCAAATCTTTTTATCAGATATAACAATGGCATTATCTACAAATTGATTAAAGTACTGTTCAGATAAAAGGTTATCCATTGGTTGGATTATTTCCATTGCAGAAAAAGGTCCAACCTGATCTGAAGGACCGTAAATTAACTCAGGGCCACTACCTCCCATAGCTGCTGCTTGATAGCTTGATCGTAATTCTTCAGTTTCCCTATATGTAAGATTGATTTTTATCTCTGGATTATTTTTTTCATACTGATCACATACTTCACGAAGTAATTTTCTATTTTCATATAGCATTTGATGCCAAATATTAATAACTGATATAGAGCTAGAAAACAGACTCGATACAAGAAAGAGCCAAAAAATATTTCTTATCATTGTTATCATATCAACTATTTATAAAATTTATTTTTATAATCATTAACCATTCGATGCGCTGTGAATTCTACTCCAGTTTTAATTGAATTTTTCATGATTTGAGTCCATTTTATTTTATCATTATAAAATGTATTAACTATTTGATTTTCTAATGTGGAATACAACGAATCGGCATCAGCTTTGTCATTACAAAAATCTGGAGAACCAATCGCCCATCCATTGCTATTATCAATACACCCTTCTGCCCACCACCCATCTATAACTGAAAAATTAGGGACACCATTTAGTGCTGCTTTCATACCACTTGTACCCGAAGCTTCATTTGGTCTTATTGGAGTATTAAGCCATAAATCTACACCAGAAGTAATTAGACGCCCAAGGTGCATATTATAATTTTCAAGAAAAACAATATTTACTGAATCAGCTAGTTGGTTGGCATTTTTTACAACTTCTTTAATAATCTGTTTACCTTTAGTATCATTAGGATGCGCCTTACCTGAAAAAATCATCTGAATTTTACCTGAACCTATTTCAATTAATTTTTCAATATTTGAAAAAATAAGTCCTGCCCTTTTATATTCAGCGGCTCTTCTTGCAAACCCAATAGTTAATACATCTTTAGATAATTTATTTTCAGCAAATAAATTAGCATGATTAATTAGTTTATCTTTTTGCTCATTATGAGCTGAAATTATTTTCTCATTATCTATATTATCTACATTTAATAAAAGATTAGGATCTATTTTCCAATTCTTGAAATAATCATCAAATAATTCTGCAAATGAATCTCCAATCCAATGTGGATGATATACTCCATTTGTTATGTAATCTATTTTGAAATCTGGAAATTGATCTTGAGCCACTTTCCCATGAAGCTTAGAAACACCATTAGCTGTTTTGCTATAGTAAAGTCCAAGCTCAGTCATATGCAACCTATTATCTTTTATGGAAGGAAGGTTTAAATCATCTGGGATTAATGAATCTAATAAATTAGAGCATCTATCTATTGAAAAATTATCATGACCTGCAGAGACTGGGGTATGGGTTGTGAAGTGGCACATAGATTGTACTTTTTTTTCATTTTTATTATATTTCTNAAGTAATGCTAATGTAAGAAATGATGAATGCCCTTCATTCATATGAAATTTTTCAACTTGATTAAAATCATAGGTATCCAAAAAACGTATTCCACCAAAACCAAGTATTGATTCCTGGAGAATTCGATGATTTTTATCTCCAGAATATAAACGTAATGTGATCATTCGATCTTCAGCAATATTTTCATCAATATCAGTATCTAAAAAATATATTGGTATAATATGTCCTGTCTCAGATTTATGTAAATATTCATATGCTTGAATCCATACATCTCTTTTTCTTATTTTAATTGAAAATTTATTGGGTAATAAAGATAAATTATCACTTAAATCGAATCTTGGATATTCTTCTCTTTGATTGCCCTCCTTATCAAGCAATTGTTTNAAGTATCCTTCTTTGTAAAGCAATGAAATACCAAGCATTTGTATTCCAGCATCAGCTGATGCTTTAATATGATCTCCAGCCAATACCCCTAAACCACCACTGTAAGTTGGTAAACTTGAAGATAATCCAATTTCTGCTGAAAAGTATGCAATTTTTATATTCTTATTATTCATATCTAAATCTTTCTATTATTTTTTATTATCAATTTCATTAATTTATTTTTTACCGTATCATTTAAATGTTCTTCCATTTTCCATTTCCAATTATTTTCAGATAAAATACCAGGAGTATTGAATCTGCATGAAGAATCAAGAGATAATATATCCTGCATTGGAATAATACATGTGTAATTATTTAAACTCATTACATAGCTTATAATTTCCCAATTGATTATACTTTCATTGCAATCAAAATAACTAAGTAAATCAGTTGTTGATAATTTATTAGAATTTATATTTTTTTGATCAATAGAATTAAACCAACCAATAATAGTATCATTATCATGGGTTCCAGTATATACTACTGAATGATTAGTACTATTTTCTAAAGATAAAGATGGATTAAAATCGAATTGAAAAACCTCCATTCCAGGAAATTCATATTTATTTCTAAGTTTAATTACTTCAGGAGTTATATCACCCAGATCTTCAGCAATTATATTATTATTGTTTATCATAGGAGTCAAACTATCAAAAAGTTCATCACCCTTAGAATCATCCCACTGTCCATTTTCGGCTGTAGGATCATTTACGGGTATTTTGTAATATCTTTGATAGCCAATAAAATGGTCAAGTCTTATAATGTCAACCATATCTAATAACCTAATAAACCTTTGTCTCCACCACTTAAAATTTGACTGTTCATGATTTGTCCAATCATAGACAGGATTGCCCCATACTTGGCCTTTTTCTTGATAATTGCATGGTGGGCAACCAGCTTTAAACTTCATTAAGCCACTATCATTGAGTTGAAACAATTCTCTATTATGATAAACATCAGCACTATCGTAACCAACATATATTGGCATATCTCCAATAATCTTTATATTCTTTGAATTACAATATTTTTTTAATTTTTTCCATTGATCGTCAAATAAAAATTGAATTATTTTATAAAAAGTTATATCTGTAGAGTTATAATTAAAGGTAGTCCAATCAAGCCACTGCTTATGAGAATTACAATCTTTTAAGACACAAAATTGAACATAATCATCTAGCCAATAAGATTCATTTTCGCAAAAAGCATTAAATCTATCTTTGATATTATTATTTGCATTAGAATTAAATTCAACTGCTATTTGTTTTAAAAGCGATCTCTTGAAATTTGAAAAATAAGTAAAACTATTTTTTACTTTATCTAATGAACGAAATCTGTTTAAATATTTTTGATCTAACAAATTGTCTTCAACAAGTAAATCAAGGCTAATAAGGAGCTCATTTCCTGCAAATGTTGAAGTTGAGGAGTATGGAGAATTGTATTGATCTACGGGTCCAATTGGAAGTATTTGCCATAATGATTGACCCATATATGATAAGTCATCAATAAATCTAAATGCATTGAGACCAATGTCACCATACAAATCTTCTCCTGGAAGAGATGTTGGATGTAATAAAACACCACTTTTACGTATGTCTTTAAATTTCATCTAAAAAATGCTTAAATCAGTGTGATTAAAATATCTTCTAATTTAAAAANAAACTGAAAGATTATTAATAACAAATTGCTATTTAGCAATAAAAAAAAAGGGGTGATTAGCAAATCATCACCCCTTTCTACATCAAACTGTATTTTACAGTAGATTTTTATTTCATTAACATCACTTTCTGCATTGAAGCTGAACCATCAGGTGTACTTAGTTTTAAGAAATACACACCACTTGGCAAGCTTGAAGCATTCCAAGTAACAGATGTCATTCCAGCACTTAGCGTACCATCAAACACAACATCTACAGAACGACCTGAAATATCATAGGCCATAATCGTAGCATTTGTTGCATCATCAACACTTACGCTAACAGTAGTTGATGGATTGAATGGATTAGGATATGCTCCAACAATCTCAATACTTGAAGGCATACTTACAGTAACCTCACTTGATGAGTTTGCAACAATAACTTCATCTATAGTGTATTCGCCTGATGATAAAAATAGCTCATCAGTTTCAGGCGCAACTATAACTAGCTTTGTTGTGTTACCCATTGTATTAAAATCAGCAACTAGTGCATTATCTGTTAGTTCAATGCTAAAATCTGAACCATGAGAAAGTGTCATCTGAACACCACCAATATAACCGTTGGCATCAATAGTCATTTGACCACCTTCATTGATTAATTTAGCAGATGAAGCATCTCCTGTAATTCGTCCTTCAAGAATGATATTTACTATCTGAACGATATCAAGAACATTAACTTCACCATCAGCTGTATAGTCAGCAGCACCTATTGCACACTCATCTGTCAATAGAGCACTTTCAAGGATGTGGTTAACAATCTGAACAATATCAAGGACATTAACTTCACCGTCAAGTGTTACATCGCCAGCAAGAGTACCAGAGCAAGGATCACCTCCGCCACCTTCTGTACATTCTTCAACGCCGTCATCAGCACCTGCAACCACTGAAACTGGTCCTACAATATCACCACACGCTGCACCATCACATGCTTGTGCAGAAACACTAACTACTGATAAAGCATCAAAACCAAAGATTGTAAATTCACCTAATGCAGGATCTGCAACGAATGAACCACTGTATGGTCCGCCTGTTAAGCATGCATCACAATCAATGAATATAGTCATATCAGTTAATCTATTTGATGGCGCATAATATCCATCTCTTAGAGAAGCAGAGTTAGCATCACTATATGTATTAGATGCATTCATTTTCTTAACATGACTTGGATCTTTAATTGAACTTACATCAATAAGATCTCTTCCTGGTGCACAGTCAGCATCAGTACAATCTCCACCATCATTATCAAAGCAGCATAAATCTGCGCCATACTGTTGAGCTGTACCATCACAGAAGCCATCACCAATCCATGAATCTGGGTGACAATCATCATCAGCACAGTCAGCTGTTTGTCCATCTGCACACTCACCTGGAGGCAAGCAATCTTCTGGGCAATTATAGTAGTCTTCATCACCTGTACAATTTCCATCGCCGCATTGAGCTGGTCCATCGCCTGGACAACTACATCCAGCACAATCCCAACCATATGTTGACTCAAGAGTTGCACAATCAATTCCAAACGCATCCCATGCTGTATCACAACATTCTGATCCGTATGCAGACCAATCAAACTCACAATCTTCACAAGCAGCTGTTCCGCCGCCTGTTGTACCACCTGTTGTGCCACCTGTTGTAGCACCAGCTCCACAGTCGCCGCCATCATCATCATAGCAAGTTAGATCGCAACCATAAGCTTGGTCTTCACAATCTTCAAATCCATCACCAATCCATGACTCAGGACAACAATCATCATCTACACAATCTGGTACAAAACCAGGATCACACTCTCCAGGAGCATTACAATCTTCTGGACAATTATAGTAATCTTCATCACCAGCGCACAGTCCATCACCACAAACAGTATCAACAGTCCATGTAGCTGTTATTGCAGGAGCAGGGCCAGTGCCATCACCTGGATCGAAGCTAAGTCCTTCAACACAAATAGCAGGAGTTGCTACTTCAGGCTGTTCTGGACAATCTGCTAAAGTAGTAGCACAAGAACCATCCCAACATGTAACTAAACCTTCATCTTCACAATTTGAGCATCCACCATCAAATGAACCACCACACATTCCACAACAATCATATGGCGCATCACATGCACTATCATCGGCTGTATCTACACAATAGCTACAATCATAACAAGTATATCCATCCCAGTAAGTACCTTCAGGGCAAAAACCTTCTGAGCATTCATCACCACCGCCACCAGTAGTACCGCCATCAGTAGCGCCATCAGTACCACCAGTAGTAGTATCTGCACAGTCACCACCATCATTGTCATAGCATGTTAGGTCACAACCATATGCTTGATCTTCACAATCAGCAAAGCCATCGCCAATCCATGACTGAGGGCAACAATCAGAATCTACGCAGTCAAGCACTTGGCCTTCTGCACATTCACCTTCAACAGGACATGATTCTTCATCAACTTGACAGCCACCATCAAAACATTCTACCCAACCATTATCAGCACATGTAGTTCCACAAGCAATCTGAGCAGACCCTACAGCTGCAGTTCCATCATCAAATGTGATAACAAACTCATCTGTTAATCCTGCTTCAAATCCGAAATAGAAAAATCCTGCTGTAAAAGCATTAGCAGATAAATCTAACTCCGCTCCATCAGATCCGGTTAATGTTAGAGCAGTGCAACCACCATCCCAAGCAAAATTGAAGAAACCTGTTCCGTCTGTGTAGCAAAGCTCTAAACTTCCATTACCATTTAGATCTCCATATCCAGTTACAGAAAAAGATTCATCGCAAACACCTCTGCTTGAACTTTCACTAACTACAGTTTTACCGATTAATCCCTTTGATTCATCAGCTTTAATTAATTTTTCACCGGTTTTAATATCTGCACTTGCAAAAACTAAAGTACAGAAACACAAACACACTGAAAACATTTTCATTAATGTATTCATTTCGTTCCTCCATTATTTTTGTTTGAAATAAAATTCAATAGAAATATAATAAAAAAAAAGATTAAATGCTCTTAGTAAATTTTAAAATTTACATGTTGTTACAGTTTGTATTTTACTGGATTAACGTAATTCTTCACCAAATTTTAAATTAAAATAATTACGAGCATAATAAAGGATTATGTAAATGATGGGAGTATCCAATGCTGCAAACAAGACCTTAAACAAGAAGCCATTTAAAAGTAATTGAAAAAACATATTCCATTCAATAACACTAAAGTAACATAATAAGAACAAAACAACAGAAGTGTCAACTAATTGTGAAAAGACAGTTGAGGCATTATTTCGTAGCCAAAGATGCTTTCCATTTGTGAGTCTTTTCCAAAAATGAAATAATCTTACATCAATATACTGAGCAAACAGGTATGCCATCATTGATGCAAAAACAGCTGCAGAAGATAACCCAAAAACTTGACTAAACACCTCGCTTCCAACTCCGAATGGGGCGGAAGGTATTTTGTCTGACACCGTAACAATTAATAACATAAATAATGAGGCTATTAGTCCAGCAGTAACTACCTGATTAGCTTTTTGTTTTCCATATAACTCTGAAATAATATCAGTTACAATAAAGGTAATAGGATATGGCAGTAAGCCCACAGACTGTTGAAATGTGTATATACCCAAGAAAGGAACCCAGATATCAATTTGAAAAAATTTTTGAAAGATTAAGTTGCAAGAAACTAGAGAAGCTATAAAAATTGAAGATAGACATAAAAATAAAAAATTTGCTTGGGCTTTTTTCATTCAACTCTCTCAATTTTTATCATATTCGTAGTTCCTGTTATTCCTACTGGTACTCCAGCTGTCATAACAAACATATCATCTTTTTTTATAATATTATTATCAATAAGGAACTTTTTATTAAAATCAAGCATCTGATCCGTCGACCTAAATTTTTTGACCTTCACTGGAAGGATTCCCCACGATAATGACAATCTTCTATATACATTTTCTCTTGGCGTCATTGCTATAATTACAGAACTGGGCCTAAAACTAGATAATGTATTTCCAGTATTTCCAGATTCTGTCATTACTACCATAACTTTTATAGATAAATCCTCAGACATTTGAAAGGCTGAATAACATATTGATTTTTTAGGATTATTTTTTTCCGGGGTCCTAACCAATCGATTAAATCCATCATTTTCCATAATTTCTTTCTCTACATTAGTAGTAATAGATTTCATCATTCTTATAGATTCCAAGGGGAATTTACCGATAGCTGTTTCACCAGATAGCATAATTGCATCAGACCCATCATATATTGCACCCGCAACATCGTTAACTTCTGCTCTTGTGGGCAAAGGGCTTTTTATCATAGACTCAAGCATCTGAGTTGCTGTAATTACAGGTTTGCACTTCTCATTACATTTTTTAATTATCTTTTTTTGCAAAGAGGGTACTTTTTCAAGTTCCATTTCAAGGCCCAAATCTCCTCTAGCAATTAAAATGCCATCAAAGGAATCAATTATTGAATCAATATTTTCAACAGCCTCTGGCTTTTCAATTTTAGCAATAAGTGGAATATTTTTCTTTAATCTTTTAAATAATTTATCAACTGGTTCTCTGTCCAACTCTGATTGTACAAAGCTTAATGCAATCCAATCTACGTCTAATTCAGAAGCAAGCTTAACATACTTAAGATCTTGTTTACTTATTGAAGGTAACCCAATATCTAATCCAGAGATATTGACACCTTTCCTGGTGTAGATTTTTGCACTATTTAAAGCTTTAATTCTAATTTTAGATGCTGTCATTTTCTTTACTACTTTAAATGATAGTTTGCCATCATCAATTTTAACTTTAGCATTATTCCTAATTTTATTAAACTTCAATTGTGTGTTAATTGGAATGTCAGATTCAGCTCCAAGAGTATACTCTTTACCTCTTTTAATCGATATTATATCTTTGTTAGCTGTTCGAATTTTAGGTCCAGGTAAATCCATAAGGATGGCTATGCTTTTATTTTGAGCCTTAGAGGCTTTTCTAATTTGTTTAATAATTAAAGGCAAGTTAAAATCAGGGTTATAATGTGACATATTTATTCTCACGACATTCNTGCCAGCAATAATCATTTTTTCAATCATAGATTTTGAAGACCAAGAAGGACCTATCGTAGCAACAATCTTTGTTCGAACAATATTCATATATATAAGTTATATACTAAAAACAATAATTCTAGAACAAAATTTATTTTATTTGTGTAACAAGNAATATATGGATATATTTTAATCCTTATAAAATTTATTGGNATAAAATTAATGAATANATTGAAAATTAAAATCTGGGGAGCTAGAGGCTCATTTCCAATTCCTGAATTAAATGGATCCTTTGGAGGTGAAACCTCATGTGTGGAAGTTAGAACATCTAATGATGATCTAATATTGCTTGATATGGGAACAGGACTAAGAAATTTTGGAAACTCTCTAATCAAAGAAAAATCAAATGTTAAAGATATTAATATATTTTTAAGTCATTATCACTATGACCATATACTTGGCTTTTTAATGTTTGTTCCTTTATTTATAGATAAATTTAATATCAATATTTATGCNCCTGGAAAAAGTGATGATGAAATTAAAACTAAATTTGAAGCATTTTTAGATCCAAGCTTTTGGCCAGTTAGCTTAGATATGCTTAATGCAAAAATAAATTTTAAGCATTATTCTTTAGGTAAAATAAAAATTAATGAAAATCTTCAAATAATTACATGNAAGCATGGTCATCCAGGTGGAGCAAATACTTTACGTGTAGAATATGATCGTTTTTCTATTACCTATGCTACAGATTGTGAACATCCCAGTAGTCACTTAAATCAAAATATTATTGATATTGCAAAAGGAACTGATATCCTAATTCATGATGCACAATACACCCCTGAACAAATGCACAAGTATAAAGGATGGGGACATAGCTCATGGGAGCAATGTACAGACCTTGCTTTGCAAGCTCAAGTAAAAAAGTTAGTTTTATTCCATCACAATCCTGACCATTCTAATTCAATTCTCGAAAAAATTGAAAAAGACGCTCAAAGCAAATTCACCAATACAGTATCAGCCAGAGAAGGTATGGAAATTTTTATACCCAATGAAGTCCCTGAGCCTGTTATTTAATATTTTTTTGAAAAATATTTAATAAATTAAGTACATGAAAATGATTTATTGTGATAGCGCTGCAACAACTCCATTAAATGAAAATGTAATAGTTGAAATGAATAAAATTTCATCTACCGTTTTTGGGAACCCTTCAAGCATTCATAAATTTGGCCAAGAATCTAGAGCAATAATTGAAAGATCGAGACTTAAAATAGCGAATCTTCTTGGATGTGATTTAAGTGAAATTATATTTACTGGATGTGGCACAGAAAGCAATAATATTGCAATGCTAGGTTTACTGAACAAAGGTGATCATTTAATTACTACAAGTTATGAACATCCAGCAGTACTTAAAACTGCCCATGAACTTGAATTAAAAGGTGTTGAGGTTACATATATTAAACCTGATCAGAATGGAATTATTAATTGTAATGAAATTAAAAGTGCTATAAAAGAAAACACTAAATTAGTTTCAGTGATGCATGTAAATAATGAGCTTGGAACTGAAAACTCGATAGAAGAAATATCCCAAACAACTAATGATATGGGAGTTTTATTTCACACTGACGCAGTTCAATCAATTGGAAAAAAGAATATTACTCTAAGAAATACTAAAATCGACTTATTAAGCTTATCTGCACACAAGTTCTATGGGCCAAAAGGTATAGGTGCGCTTTACATGAGAAATGGAGTAAATCTAATGCCAACATACTTTGGTGGTGGCCAGGAAAAAGATTTGAGACCTGGTACAGAAAATATTTCTTACATCCATGGAATGGCGATTGCGCTTGAACTTGCTGTAAAAGATTGTCAAGACTGGCATAAAAAATTATCTAAACTTGAATCTTTATTTTTGAATAATTTAAAAAATGAAAATATAAAATATACAGTTAATGGTAAGAATCTGATCGGTGGAATTTTAAATATAACTTTTCATGATATCTTAAGTCAAGACCTAGTAATTGCCTTAGACATGAAAGGATATGCAATATCAGGTGGCTCTGCATGTTCATCTGGCTCCGTAAAAACATCAACGACATTACAAGAAATAAAAATGGATCAAAACTTAGCTCAAAGAACGGTTAGAATATCTTTTGGGAAAAATTTAACTGAGAATGATATTAATGGACTATCTAAAGCTATTACATCTATTATAAATAAGAGTAATTTGAATGCTAAATAAAAATCGTGTTTTAGTTGCTATGTCCGGTGGTGTCGATAGTTCAGTCGCAATCACAAAATTAAATGAAATGGGATATGAGACCATTGGAATTACATTAAAACTATGGGAAACCATTGATCCGGTAACCAAGCTAAGAAAAAATAGTCATTGTAATTCTACAGAAGCAATCAATGGCGCAAAAATGATTTGTGATAGATTGGGTGTTCATCATTATACAATTGATGAAATAGACTCATTTAAAAAGTATGTTGTTGATGATTTCACTGATGAATATTTAAAAGGAAGAACACCTAACCCCTGCGTAAAATGCAACTCACATGTTAAATGGGGAAAATTAATAGAGCAAGCAAATAAATTTGATGCATANTATATAGCAACAGGTCATTATGCAAGAATTGACCATCAAGAATTATCAATAAAAAAGGGTGTTGATACTAATAAAGATCAATCATATATGCTTTGGCATATCAG
The DNA here is from genome assembly GCA_002171125.1 of bacterium TMED161. Taxonomy (GTDB): domain Bacteria; phylum Fidelibacterota; class Marinisomatia; order SCGC-AAA003-L08; family D37C17; genus TMED161. The sequence goes on from NHHK01000007.1 coordinate 34,181, forward strand.
TAAGNAGCATATAGAAAGAACTCTACTTCCTATAGGTGAATTNAAAAAAGATGAAGTAAGAAAATATGCAACTNAAAAAGGACTTGAGACATCCGATATTCCTGATAGTCAAGATCTTTGCTTCGTAATGGATGGAGATTATAGAAATTTCTTAAATAAGTTTATGCCTGAAAAGATGGAAAATATAGATGGCGGTGATATTAAGAGTGAGGATGGAGCTGTAATTGGGAAACATACAGGATTTACAAATTATACAATAGGTCAACGTAGAGGACTGGGGCTATCAAAGCCTGAGCCAAGATATGTTAAAAAAATTAACCCTATCTCCAATACTATAACAGTAGCTAAAAAAGATTCTATGTTTTCAAATGTATGTACAGCAAGCCAAATAAACTGGCTTCTAAAGCCACAATCTTTTCCATTTAAAGCTACGACAAAAATAAGATATAATAGTATAGGGACATCAGCTCTTATAAATAAACATGAAAAGTCATATACAATTCAATTCGATGAGCCACAACTTGCAATCACTCCAGGTCAGTCTATCGTTTTTTATAATAATGATACTTTGTTAGGAGGAGGGATAATTAATGGAAACCATGAATAATAAAAAATTATCAATTGTAATTATGGCAGCTGGTCGTGGAACGCGTATGAATTCAGAACTACCCAAGGTACTTCATAATCTTTCAGGAGAAACACTACTAAATCATGTTATTACANCTGCTGANAAACTAAGACCTGAGAATATCNTTACTGTNGTAGGACATGAAGCNCAGATGGTTNAGGATTCAGTCAATAAAAGTGATATCTTATTTTCAATCCAAAAAGATCAAAAGGGCACTGGGCATGCTGTAATGCAAACNCAAAATCATTTAGAAAACTTTGATGGNAATACACTTGTGCTTTCTGGAGACGTACCATTAATAAGTAAAAATACTCTTTATTCTCTAATTGTAAAACATGAAGGTAATAACTACGATGCAACTATGTTAACTGCTGAGATTAATGATCCAACTGGGTATGGAAGAGTGATTCGTGATAACAAAAATAACTTAAAATATGTATGTGAGCATAAAGATTGTAATGAAGAAGAATTAAAAATTAATGAAATTAATTCTGGTATTTATGTTTTTAATAATAAACTACTATTTGACTTACTTCCAAAGCTTGATAATGATAATGCTCAATCTGAATATTATTTACCAGATGTTCTAACATTAATAGTAAATTCAAATGGGAATGTTGGCCTAAAAAGAACAAGTGACTTTATTGAAATACAAGGTATAAATACTATTGATCAATTATCAGAACTTGAAAAAAAATATAAAAAATAAACTATCTAAAAATGTTTTTTAAAAAAAAGAAAAAAAGAAAATCGGGTGTAAAGAAAAAACAAAAAAATAATTTTAAAGAATTTTTTACAATCCCAATTATAATATTGTCTACAGTTACTTTTATTTTGATTACTTCTTTTGTTTATCAATTGAATAAAGAAGATAAGACGAGAACATCAATTGTAGATCTTGAAAAATTATTAAGAAAAAATTCATACGAACAAAAAACGGGACATCGTATTCAAATAGAGGTTCTCAATGGGTGTGGTGAACGATTTGTCGCAAAAATGTATCAAGATTTTTTACGCTATGAAGGGTTTGATGTAATGGATGCTAAAAACTCTAATTCAGAATATAATAAAACAACAATTTATATTCATAGAGGTGATACTGAAATGGCCTCGCACCTTTCTTCTTTAATTGGAGTAAATGATTCACTTATTTTTAAGAACATTGATGAGAGCCTAATGTTTGACCTGACCTTAATTATAGGTGATGATTTTTCTGATTTGATTTCTTATAATTCTGCAATTTCATATCACCCTAATAAATTGTTAATTTTAGAATAATGGTAAGACCAAAAACTATAGCAAAATTTATGCTTGAGAAAAAAGCAACTAACATCAAAATTTTTGATGTTAGAAAAATTACATCTATTACAGATTTTTTTATAGTTTGCGACGCATCTTCAGAGCCACAGATTAAAGCAATTCTGAATCATGTATCTAGATCATTAAAGAAAAAGGGAATGCGTCCTGTTAATATTGAGGGCCAAGATAGAAATGATTGGGTATTAATAGATTATTTTGATTTTATTATTCATATCTTTAGTGAAGATAAAAGAGCGTTCTATGATATTGATAGGCTATGGGCAGATGCAAAGATAACTCATATTGAGGATCAAGATGAAAAATAAATTTCAGGAAGTATTACTATCTGCTCTTTCTGAAATAGGCTATCCTACTGAAAAAGTAATTGTTCAATCTCCAAAAAATCCTGATCATGGAGATTTTACAACAAACTATCCAATGATAAACTCAAAAGAAATTGGGAAATCTCCAATGGAAATTGCTTCAATAATTGTTGATAAAATAAATAGCTCTGGAAATGAACTAATAGATAAGATAGACTCCATTCCGCCTGGATTTATTAATGTAAAAATTAATAAAGACATGTTATCAAATCAATTAAAGCAAATAATTTTAAGTGACTCAGACTATGGTAAAAATGATACTGGGAAAAATAAATCTGCACTTATAGAATTTGTAAGTGCCAATCCAACCGGCCCCCTTACTGTAGGTCATGGTCGAAATGCTATCTTAGGAGATACCGTATGTAATATTCTTGAATGGAATGGATTTAATATTAATAGAGAATATTATTTTAATAATGCAGGTAGGCAAATGAGAGTCCTTGGTGAATCTGTTTATGTTAGATATATGGAGTTATTAGGAGAAAATCTGGAAATTCCAGACGGCGGATATGAGGGGCTATACATTAAAGATATTGCAAAAATTATTTTTGATACACACCAAGAAAAATTTAAAGGTGACAGCAGCAATAAAATTTTCAAACAAACAGCTGAAGAGTATATTTTTGAAGATATTGAAAAAACACTCAAAAAAATTGGATTAAAATTTGATTCTTTCTTTAATGAAAATACTCTCTATGATAATAATGATATTGATCGAACTGTTAATGACCTAAAAGCTAAAAATCTAATTTATGAAAAAGATGGGGCTACATGGTTTAAAGCTACAGCTGCAGGAAGAGATATGGATAGAGTCATTATAAAAAGTACTGGAGAACCAACATATCGTCTTCCAGATATCGCATATCATAGAGATAAGTTTGATAGAAATTTTGATGTAATTGTTGATGTGTTTGGAGCAGATCATATGGATGCCTATCCCGATGTAATTGCTGCTATAAAGTCATTAGATTATGATTCTGATAAAATAAAAGTACTTATTCACCAATTTGTAACTGTACTAAAAAATGGTGAGCCCGTAAAAATGTCTACACGAAAAGCAAACTTCATATCTCTTGATAGTCTAATTGATGAAGTTGGTGCAGATGTTACAAGGTTCTTTTTTATTATGAGAAGCATGAATACTCACCTGAATTTTGATTTAGATTTAGCTAAAGAGCAATCTGATGCTAACCCTGTTTTCTACATTCAATATGCCCATGCGCGATGCTGTAATATGCTAAGAAGATTTGAAGGTGATTTAGATTCAATAGATGAATCATCGCTAGAGCATTTAAAACTGGATATAGAAACTCAACTTATAAATAAATTATTAACATTTTCTGAGGTAATAAGAAAGTCTAGCCAAACACTTGAACCTCAAAATATATCAAATTATTTGGCTGAGCTATCTTCTTCTTTCCATAGCTACTACGCAAAAGAAAGGGTGATTGATTCAGATAATAAAATATTAACTGAGGCTAGAATCTATCTAGTCAATGCAACTAGAATAGTTATTAGAAATGGATTAAAAGTTCTTGGAGTATCAGCTCCAGAGCAAATGTAATCTTTTTAGTACTTACCTGATGAACATGGTTTAGTAGCAACATCTTTTGTATCACATTTACTTGATGAAGAACAACTATCTTTACAGCATGTCATTGATATTACGCCGTATGTAAAAACTGCTAGGAATAAGAATTTCCATACTAAATTTAATTTATCTTTAAGTTCCATAATTAAGCCCCCTATTGATTATCCAATGATTTCCAGTGCTCATAGCCCCCATTTAAGCTATAAACATCATTAAAACCATTATTAACTAAAAACTGTGCTGCTCTCTGGCTGCTATTTCCATGATAACAACATACAATAATACTCTTATCTTTAGCTGTATCCAAAACAAAATTTTCTATATTATCATTTGTCAAATTAACAGCGCCTTCTATATGCCCCTGATTATATGAATCTTTATCTCGAATATCTACAACAAGATAATTTTCATCACTAAGCTTTTCAGCTGCTTGATTATAATCTATAAATTTAAACTCACCCATTAATAATTCTCTTCTCTAGTTACATTACCACTTGGACTATAAAAAACCCAATGACCTACAAACTGTTCTCCACGAAATGAACCTTCTGATCTTTTATTTCCGTTTTCATAGTATTCAATTTGATAATACTCTCTATTTAAAAACTCTTGAATCTTCATTAAGTTCCCACTAGGATAATACCATGAGCAAGATCCAGATAACTTTCCTTTATTATATTCTAAATCACTTTCAAGAGCTCCATTTTTATAATAGCTGGTATAGTATCCATCTTTTTTTCCATTAGCAAAATCATACTCTTCTTTTTTATTTTCATTCGGATAATACACTATTCGCTCACCAGTTAACTTATCCTTTAAATCTATATTAAAAATTTCTTCTTTTGATAGAATTCCGTTTTCATTATAGTATCTAATCTTATTTATAAACTCATCTCCAAAGAAAACTTCTTTTCTTAAAACATCAAGCTTATCAAAATCTAGCTGCTTAACTCTTACCTTTGATCCATTAATTTCATGATACTTCACCTCAGAGTAAGCGATAACAGCTGAATCTTCATCATAATCTTGAAGAGTAAATCTATCTTCATAGGATTTACATCCAATTAAAAAAATAAAAAATGTTAATATTAATTTTCTTATCATATAAAATAAACTTTCATTCGCTTGAATCTATACATGTATAATTTTAAAACCAAATAATATAGGGATAAAAAAGGAGAGTATAAAACTAGAAAAAGAAAGTGACCCAGGAAGGACTCGAACCTTCGACATCCGCCTTAAAAGGGCGTTGCTCTACCACCTGAGCTACTGGGTCACGAAGAACACAATCTAGAGATTGTGTCTAACTCCTTAATTTAAATAGCTATTAACAATGATTCCAAATCAAAAGCAATATTTAATTGCTTGTTTAGTTTTTATTTGATTGTAAATTTATCCGCTTTTTATATAAAAAACTGGGGGCGCCTGGTTTCGACGGGTGTAATAGAGCTTTTAGCTGCATGTCGAGGATTCTTGGTCACCTCGTAAATCAACCAGGAACAATGATAAGTGCCGATTACGGTTACGCTGCTGCTGCTTAATTGTCAGTAGCTATCTCCTAGCGGGCGCGTTCACCGCCAGCTAAAGAGATATCATAAAAGTGAACTGGCTCTATGAATTGTTTGTGTGATTAGAGTAAGACTTTAGCAAACTAGCTTGCTGCGCGTGAGGTCATTCATGTCGTTCAAGCAAAACTTAATAATGACCTAAACATGTAGACGCCATTTGAACTATCCATTCGGACGTGGGTTCGATTCCCACCGCCTCCACAACTTTATTCTTCTTCTTTAGCTTGATTCCAGATTTTATCCATCTGATCAAGAGAAGCTTTACTCATCTGCTCACTATTTTCAAAAGATTTCTCAACCTTCTTAAATCGTGATTCAAATTTTCTTATCGTTTGTCGAAGCGAGGCTTCAGGATCTATATCTAAAAATCGTGCGAGATTAACAACTGAGAAAAGCACATCCCCCATCTCATCCTGAATTTTATCTTTTTGTTCAAGAGTGATTGCTTCTGATAGTTCAGATATCTCTTCATGCACCTTACTCCAGATTGGTTTTATTTCTTTCCAATCAAAACCCACACTAGATGCTTTTTCTTGAATTCTTCTTGCTCTTGTTAACGTTGGAAGTGATAATGGTACGCCATCTAGAACACTATCTCGTTTCTTTTCTTTTTTCTTTGCTTGTTCCCATGAAAGATTATTATCTGACGAACTCTTATCATCATTAAAAACCTGTGGATGTCTACGTATTAATTTTTCAGATATATCTTTAAGTGAGTCTGAAATATTAAAATGCCCCTCTGTTTCAGCAAGCTTTGCCTGAAATAAAACATGTAACATTAAATCACCAAGCTCTTCTTTAAGAGAATTCATATCCCCTTTTTCAATGGCTTCAATTACCTCATGGGTTTCTTCTAGAAGATATGGTACAAGGCTTTGGTGGGTTTGTTTGCGATCCCATTCACATCCACCTGGTGCAAGTAGGGATTCAAGGACATCAATAAGTTTTTGAAAATCAGCTAAGTGGTCAGACATTATTTATGAGATTTTAGTGATTTGAACTTTGGTTATTCTATTGCCATCTAAATCTAAAACCTTAATCATCCATTCATCATGAACAACGCTTTGACCTTGCTTCGGGATATCCTCAAGATTATCAAGTATGAGACCGCCGAGTGTATCATAATCTCTATCTTCTGGGAATGACATTCCTTCAATCTCTTCTTCTAAATCATAAATTGATATTTTCCCATCAACAATAAAATTCTCATCATTAATCTGAGATACTGGAGATTTTTCAAGATCATACGGATCTCTAATCTCTCCCATTACCTCTTCAACAATATCCTCTAAAGTGACCATCCCAGAGGTTCCACCCCACTCATCAACAACAATAGCTAATGAAATCTTTTTTTCCTTAAAATCATTTAAAAGGTCATCAATAGGCTTTTGTTCTGGCACAAAATATACATTTCGAGATATTGATTGTAATTTCACATTTGGCCTTGATCCAATTAAATAAGGAACAAGATCCTTAGCATAAACGACCCCAGTTATCTCATCTATATTTTCTTTGTAAAGTGGAATTTTTGAAAATTGCTTTTTTGCAATTAAATCCATAGCATCATCAATCGAAGCATCTGATGGTAGAGATAAAATGTCCACTCTAGGAGTCATTATCTCTCTTACTGTTTTATCATCAAATTTGATTATCGATCGAATCATATCTGATTCTTCCTCTTCAAGGCTCCCCTTTTCTTCGCCAAGTTCAGCAAGTATCTCAAGCTCTTCCTCTGTATCAAAAGACTTTTCTTCTTTTGGAATAAGCCTCAATACAAATTTATTAATTCCATTTAGAATAAGCGTAATAGGATGGAGTAAAATCATAAACGCTCTTAATGGATAATAAACGATATTCGCAAATTGACTTGAAGATCTCATTGCAATGGTCTTTGGAAGAATTTCACCAAAGATAATTAATACAATCGAAACAACAATAACCTGAAGTAGCATTAAATTTTGATTATCTGGGTTTATCCTGTAGGTTATGATTGCAGCTAAAGAACCAATTCCAACATTAACAATAGTATTCCCCGTTAGTATTGATACTAATAGCCTTCTTGGATTATCTAGTAAATCTTTAAGCTTTGAAGGGACATCATCTCTATGAGTTTTTATATTAAAATATGCTGTTTCTGTACCTGAGAAAAATGCGGACAACATAATTAAAAAAATAAAAGATATTATTATATATATACTGATTTCCATACTACGATAAGATAGGCTCTCTAAATTTTTCTAAATAATTTTCTTCAAGTGAAGTCATTTCTGATTTATCTTTTGGTGTTTGATCGTCATAGCCACAAAGATGTAGACTGCCATGAATTAAAATTCTCTTAAGTTCATCTTCAAATGATTGATTGAATTTTTTTGCATTATCTTTTATTCGGTCATGACTAATA
>NHHK01000008.1:0-75989 GCA_002171125.1 bacterium TMED161
CAAGAACTTTTCTATTAAAACATTTAAATCCACCTGTAAAATCTTTTATCTTAATCCCAAGTATAATTCTACAATAAAGGTTTGCTAAATAACTTAATATAAGCCTATTCATAGGCCAATTCACTACATTTACACCATTAATATATCTACTTCCAATTACTAAATCATAGTTAGAACTAGATTCAAGCATATTCGATAAATATCTTGGATTGTGAGAAAAGTCTGCATCGATTTGTATAATCTTATCGTAATCTCTAGAAAGAGCCCAATTAAAACCTTCGCAGTATGCTGACCCTAGGCCCATTTTACCTGGGCGGGAAATAAGAAAGACAGATTTTTGATATAATGTATGGTTCTCAACAAATTCACCAGTTCCATCAGGGGATGAGTCATCAACAACTAAAATATGAACTTGAGGATGTCTTTCAAAGATTGAAACAAATAAATGTTCAATGTTTGCTAATTCATTATAAGTTGGTGTCACAATTAATATTTTATTCATTTTTTTATCTTCTTAAACATTAAAAATTAATGAGTTACAATATAATAATCTATATTTGATTTAGCTTATAATTTTAAGTATATAATCAAGAGATGGATGTTCTACATCAATAATTTTTTTAATTTTAGAAACATCCAATGCACTAAGCAAAGGCCTTTTTGCCTTTTGGTCTAGATCTGAAGTTTTTATCGGAATGATTCTATCTTGATCAAAATCATGTATTTCTGCAATTTTAATTGCAAAATCATATCTTGATATTATTTCTTCGCCTGCATAGTGAAAAAGGCCTGAGATATTACTTAAAATAGATTTATAGATTGCTTCTGACAATGACCATGACCATGTGGGATTACTTATTTGGTCTATTACAACAGAAATCTTATGATTATTCTTTAATGAATCACGGACCCATACATAAAAATTGTTTCCTGTTTCTCCAAAAATAACAGAGGTCCTTAATATAAGATGGTCCCTATTTGAAGTTCTTAGGATGTTTTCTGATTCTAATTTATTTTTTCCATAATAACAAGTAGGGTCAGGTATGTCAGACTCTACATATATTTTTTTATTACCATTAAAAACATAATCTGTCGAAATGTGAATTATTTTGGTATTTTTTTTTGAACAAGATATTATATTTCTAATTCCATTAACATTAACTTCATAAGAATTGCTCTTATTCTGTTCACAAAAATCAACATTTGTCAATGCCGCACAATTAATGATATAGTCCGGAGATAACTCTTTAAAAAAATATTTTAATTCAGACTTATCAGAAACATTTAAATTGTAGAAATTCTCTTGATTATTTAAAACATTAAAATATCTTGATAAATATTTATTTAATGTGCCTCCTAATTGCCCATTTATTCCTGTAATAAATATTCTTTTAGAGTTTTGCACCATTTTTTTTAAAGTCATACAACTTCTCTCTCATTTCTTCATCATGTAAAGCAAAAATTTCAGCACATAGTATAGCTGCATTTATTGCACCAGATTTTCCTACTGACATTGTTGCAACTGGCACTCCTTTAGGCATTTGCATGGTTGCTAATACAGAATCTAATCCCGTTAAAATTCCTCCATCTAATGGTACGCCAATAACCGGAAGTATAGAATTTGCTTTTATTGCTCCTGCTAAATGTGCAGCCATTCCTGCAGCACCAACTAGTATTTTATATCCATTTGAAGGTGCGTTTGTACAAAAATCATGTACTTCAACGGGATTTCTATGAGCTGACATTGTTAAAATTTCACAATCAATACCAAAATGTTCATAGTACTTATCTGCCGCCTCCATGGTTGACCTATCTGTATCACTTCCAATTAAAACTGCAACTTTATTCATTTTCATTCCCTTCATTTTTATTTATTCTATAACTATTTTCAATTATATATTCTAATTCTTTTAGATGATAAACTTTGTTTTTCCCAGGGAAATTTACAAAACCACTAGCAATTAAAACTTTATTTGTTTTAGGTATATCGAATAAATACGTTATAAATGGGCCGCCTGTAATATTTTCTGCATCTACTTTAGTTCCATAGACTCCATATATTTTTCTAGCTTCATCATTATTAATTTTAATATTATCAAACTGGGCATTATAAGGCAAAGCATTTATATCTAAAATATTTTCAAATTTTTGATTTAGACGTTGATAAGTACTTTTATTTGTATTGTAATATTCTTGAATATCTTCATAAAGAAAAATCCATCTATATGGATATGCTCTACCAAGCCAAATATATTTCTCATCTGTATTCTGTTTAATTAAATGATAATCTTCTTGAATTTCCATATTCAAGTCAAAATTTAGATTTATATTTTGAATCAAGGTGTCATTTAATATTCCTTTGAAATTCTGATTTTTTAATTTTAAAAATTCATTTTCTTTAATTTTCGAAAGAATCCATTCCTTATTAATATCTAATATAATTGGAAGATCTTCAATTTCTTTAGTCTTTATAACAAATAATAATTGATCTTTTGTATAATAATCATTGATCAAGGTAATACTATTGTTAGAGTTGTCCGTTAATTTATTGGCTATTTTGGAAGTTATGCTTTCAGAGGAATCTTCTGTTGTAATCAGCATTATAACTGAATTTTCATTATCATCTAAAAATAGATTAGTGTTTTTAATTTGAGTGGTATATTTATTCTGAGGACTCGGTGTAAAGTATTTAAAATCGAATAGATGGCCATCTAAGATATTTTTAATAGGAATTTCATTTTCAAATGCAGTGTAAACATCTATATCTTTAAAATTTGTAAACGATTCAGTTTGATTGCAGCCCCAAAATGAAACTATAAAAAAAATTACTATTAAATTTTTATTTTTCTTTTTCGCAAACATATAATAAAGAAGATGAAAATTCTGGACCTTTTATAAGTACTTTAATTACAATAAAAAATGCTACAAATAAGGATTTAATTATTGAAATATTTGATATTTTCATACTGCTTAATATAGAAATATAAAATGTATCAAATAGCATTCTCTTTTTATCAATAATTTTATAGCCTTTAGAACGTAAAAGTTTATCCAATGATATATTATTAAAATGATACAAATGTCTAGGTAAATCATAAGCAGCCCAGTTTTCTTTATATATATTTCTTTCCAAGGAATCAAAATTTGGAACTGCAACAATTAACTTTCCTCTATTATCTAATTTTTTTTCTAGATTTTGAAATAGGATATCTAAATCATAAGCATGTTCTAGAACATGCCAAAGAGTGATTATGTTATATTTATTTTTTTTTAAATCTATATTTGATGACTTTTTATAATATGGATCGTAAAAAGATGAGGTTGCATTTTTTTTTGAATTGACATAATTAGAAAATCTACCATCACCACCACCATAGTCTAAATGAGTTATTTTTTCTTTTATTGATTTACGTAATAATATAAATTTATTATAAAAAGTTATCTTTTGAACAATTCTGTATAACAAAAACAACAACCCTTTTCCTTTTGAATGCGGAAGATAGTCATCTGTACTATAATATTTATTTAATTCTTGTTCTGAAGGCCTAGGATGCACAAAACAAAAGCCACAATCGCATCGTGCAATTGTAAATGAACTAATATTCAAGCTATCTTTTATTGTTACATAAGGTTTATAATTTAATGTTTTACATATATAGCAATTATATAGCTTCATTTTCTTTATTTTTTCTTAATAAATAATGAAAAACCATACCCAATATCATCATTACAATTGATATATATTGAGCTCCAGATAAATCAAAATAATATCTAGGGTTGAGTCGAATAAACTCAACAGCAAATCGTGCCAGTCCTGCTAGGAATAGATAATTTGCAAAAATTTCTCCATGGATATGATTTTTAGTTAATAAGTTTTTAAGAAAGAGAAAAATTAAAAAGTACAAGATCATTTCGTATATTTGCGTTGGATGAACAGCAAGAACAGCTGTAGGGGAAGTACCCTCTGGTATCGGACATCCCATCTGCTGTATATTAAATGCTGTTGAAGGTGGTGCTCCATTTGGAAAGGCTATTCCCCAAGGTAAATCAGTTGGAATGCCATAATCATCTCCAACCAACAAACATCCTATCCGACCTATACCGTGGCCTAAGGCAATTAAGGGCGCTACTAAATCAGCTACTACAAACCAATTTAGAGATTTTTTATATATATAATGACTAACTAAAATTAGGCCACCAATTAAACCTCCTAAAAATACTAAACCTGCACCAAATAACTGTATTCCATCTGATACAAGTTGAAAATTGAGAGTTAATAATCCATATAGAATTTTACCTAATCCACTAATATTTTCATTTGCATATTTATAATTTTCAATCAAAAAATATAATTTTGCTCCTAGAATTCCTCCCAAGGCAGCTCTAAAAATTATATCATCTGCATATTCAGGATTATATCCATATTTTATAAAATCTTTACGTAGCAAGTAATTACATGATAAAAATGCAATTACAATCATTGTTCCGAATGATGTGATTGTTATTGGTCCAATTGAAAATAATTCAGGATACATATATTACTCCTCATCTAAATTAAGAATAGCTAAAAAAGCTTCTTGAGGCAAATCAACAACTCCTATCTTTTTCATTCTCTTTTTACCTTCTTTTTGTTTTTCTAGAAGCTTTCTTTTTCTAGTTATATCTCCCCCGTAACACTTTGCAGTAACATTTTTTCTTAATGCTCTAACAGTCTCACGTGATACAATTTTATTTCCTACAGCTGCTTGAATGGGTACTTCGAATTGGTGTCTCGGAATTAATTTCTTAAGTTTTTTGCACAACTCTGAACCACTTTTGTAGGCTTTTTCTTTATGAATAATAATACTTAATGCGTCTACTACTTCACCTGCAATTTTAACATCAAGCTTACTTAATTTTCCAGGCTTATCATCAATTAGTTCATAATCGAGCGTTGCATAACCTTTAGATGAAGCTTTCAATTTTTCAAAAAACTCATAAATGATTTCACCTAATGGCATATTAAATATTAATTGAACCTTATCCTTAGAAAGATAATTAGTTGACTTATATTCACCTCTTTTACTGACACATATTTTCATAATTGGACCAATAAATTCTGATGGCGTAATTATTTCTGCTCTAATATAAGGTTCATAAATCTCTTTTATAGAACCAGTATCTGGCATTTCTGACGGATTTTCTAATTCAAAAAATGAATCATCATTCATCATAATTTTATACCTTACATTTGGTGATGTAGTGATAAGGTTCATATCAAATTCTCTTTCTAATCGTTCTTGAACAATCTCCATATGAAGGGGACCTAAAAAACCACATCTAAATCCAAATCCAAGAGCGTGTGAAGTATTTGGAGTAAATTCTAATGAAGAATCATTTAGTTTAAGTTTCTCTAAACTAGTTCTTAAGTCTTGATAATCTTGGGAATCTACTGGGTATAATCCACTAAAGACCATGGGCTTAATATCTTTGTAGCCTGGAAGCGGAGTTTCTGCCTTAGATTCTTTTATAGTTAGTGTGTCACCAACTTTTAATTGATCCACATTTTTAGTATTTATAATTGCATATCCCACATCACCAGCATCCAAAGATTTCCTTTGTACCCTGTTTAACTTTAAATCACCTACTTCAATTATTTCATGTGAAAAATTATTAGAAAAATATTCTGCATGATGACCTTTTGATATTGAACCATCAAACATTCTAAGATATGCTACAACTCCACGATACTGATCATAAAATGAATCAAAAATAAGACCTCTTGATACAGAGTCTTTAGTTGTCGGTGCTGGAATTTTATCAACAACAGCTCTTAAAACTTCCTCTGTGCCTAAACCATCTTTAGCACTACAATGTATTATATCACTTTTATTACATCCTAATAAGTCAATAAGTTGACGTTCTGCGTCTTCAATATCAATATTGGGAATATCAATCTTATTTAGCACAGGTATTATAGTTAAATTGGCTTCAATTGCAAGAAAAGCATTACTGACAGTTTGAGCTTCAACTCCTTGTGCTGCATCTACAATGAGTATGGCTCCTTCACAAGCAGCCATACTTCTTGATACTTCATATGTAAAGTCTACGTGACCAGGTGTATCTATCAAATTTAGATTATAGAGATCTCCATTATTGTCATAATTAATTTTAATGGGGTGCGACTTTATTGTAATACCCCTTTCTCTTTCTAAATCCATATTATCAAGAAGTTGATTTTTCATATCATGTTTAGATAGAGTATCTGTAAACTCAATTATTCTATCTGCTAAGGTTGACTTACCATGATCGATATGAGCAATAATGCAAAAATTTCTTATATTCTTCACTGTTCCCTAATCTTTAAATTTAGGTTTTCGTCTATCGAGAAAAGCTTGCATTCCTTCTTTTGAATCTTCTGTCTCAAATAACTGCGAAAACAAATTATTTTCTATACTAAAGGAATCATAATAATTTACATTCATACCAGATACTAATGATTGAATTGCATTTTTAATTGCAATGGAACTATTTTTAGATATTTTTTTACACAATTCTATAGATTCTTCAAGTGTATTATCGCAAATTTTATTAGCAAGGCCTAATTTTTCAGCATCTTCAGCTTTAATATAATTTGCCGATGTAATTATTTCTATGGCATTACCTAGTCCAACAATATTTCGAAGTCTTTGAGTGCCGCCAAATCCAGGGATTAAACCAAGACTAACTTCTGGTAAACCCAATATAGCATTTTTAGATATATATCTTATATGACATGCTAGAGCTAACTCTAAGCCACCTCCAAGAGCATATCCATTAACTGCAGCAATTACAGGTTTAGGATAAGATTCAATTAAATTAAATAAATTTATTCCTTTGTTAGAATACTTTATCGCATCTATAGAAGAAAAGGAGCTCATTTCATTTATATCTGCTCCTGCTACAAAGGCTTTATTACCTTCTCCTGTTATAATTAGACATTTGATATTAAGCTTATCTCTATTTTCAATAATTATAGATTCAAGCTCTGTCAATACTCTTTCATTTAAGGCATTTAATTTATCCGGTCTATTTATTGTTATAACAAGTATATTTTCTTGTAAATCTGTTTTAATATTTTTCATGATCTCCAATATGTTCTGCTAAATAAAATAAGCACGGTAAATATTTCTAATCTTCCAAGTAACATGCAAAATGTTGATATATATTTCGTAGTATCACTTAACGAGGCCCAATTACTACTTGGACCAATTACTCCTAATCCTGGACCAATATTACCAATAGATGATGCTGAAATAGCAATAGATGATATAAAATCAACGCCATCAAATGAAACTGCAATTGCACAGATACTAAAAATTAATATGTAAAAAAGATAAAAACCTAGTGTACTTCTAACTATTTCATCACCAATTACATTATCACCAATTTTAACGTGATGGAGACCTCTAGGATGGAGTATTCTAGTAACTTCTGCTCTTATGTATTTAATAACTAATATAGTTCTTATTAGTTTTATGCCTCCTGTTGTAGACCCGGCCATTCCTCCTAAGAAAAACATAAAAAATACAATTAATTGAGATAATGCAGGCCAAGTACTGTAATCATATAATGTATAGCCTGTAGTTGTCATAAAGGTCATTACGTTAAACATCGATGCGGTTAAATTCTTAAAAGTGTAACCATATAAAGATGATACATTAAGAAAAGTAATAACAAATGAAATAATTATGAACCATAGATAGAATCTAAACTCAGTATCATTAAAATAATCAAAAGATTTTTTTGAAATTAATAAAAAATGCAGGGAAAAATTTGTTGCACCAAGAAACATAAAAACTATAATTGTCCATGTTACTATATGACTCTGAAATCCTAAAATACTATTATTAAATGTTGAAAAACCCCCAGTTGCAATTGTAGTCATTGAATGACAAAGTGAATTAAATAATGTTAAGGTATCAATATTAAAGATAATTCCTTCTAAATATAGTATTCCGGTCTGCAATAAAATTAATCCCAAATAAATATACCATAGATATTTTGCGGTATCTTTAATTTTTGGGGTTAATTTATCTGTTGTTGGGCCCGCCACTTCAGCTCTAAATAATTGAACCCCACCCATGCCTAGTATTGGAAGAATTGCTATAGTAAATAATATTATCCCCATACCACCTATAAATTGAGTGAAACATCTCCAAAATAACAACCCATGAGGAAGCGCTTCTATATTAGATAATACCGATGCGCCGGTAGTTGTTATTCCTGACATTGATTCGAAGAAAGCATCAGTGAAAGAATTAAAATATATAGATTGATAATAAGGTATAGAAGAAAAGAGAGCCATAAATAGCCAAGATATTGTGACAACATAGAATCCATCTCTTAAATTTATTTCACTTTTTATCGGTCCTCTGGATAAGAATATTAAAATACAGGCTGTCAAAGATGTAATTAAGCCAGATTTAATAAATATTAGAAAATCACTTTCATTATAAAAAAGGGGCCATAGCGAAGTAGCAAACATTGATAATCCCAAAGAAAGAAGTATATATCCGACAAATTTAATAATAGGTTTTTTTATCATCTAGACACAAATAGATTTTCAGCTTCCTGAGCATCTTCAGGCTTTGCAAAAATTAGAAGTTCATCATTAGACTTAATTTCAGTCATTGCATTGGGAATTTCAACCTGACCATTTCTAATAATCGCAGCTACTGAAAAATTAGGGGGTATATCATCTATCTGCATTTGATTTTTTAAATAGGTTGAATTCTCATCAACAATTACATCAATAGCTTCTACTCCAACATCATCAAACCTATGTATTTCAACATTATCTTCATTAGATCTAATCACATTTAGAACTTCATTAACTGCAGAAATATTTTTACTAACAATAGCATCTGCTCCAATTCTCCTAACAGATTTCAAATAATTGGTAGTGGTTATATGCAAAATAACCTGTTTAGCACCATAATGCTTGGCAAGTAAAGAGGCTAAAATATTTGTCTGCTCATTTTGTGTTGCTGCAATAAAACAATCAACTTCTGAAATATTTTCAGATTCTAAAAATTCTATATCAAGACCATCTCCAATTAACATTAAAGTATCAGCAAGTTTAGGGCTATATGCTTTTGCTTTTTCTTTATTTTTTTCTATGATTTTTACGTTATAATCAGTTTGAAGTGATTTCGCTAAAAGTCTACCAATCTTACCAGACCCTAAAATCATTACATTCTTAACATCAAAGGATGGTTTCCCAGCCATTTTTTGGATATCATCAATATCTTCTTTTCTGCCTATAAAATAAACGTGATCATTTTTATGATAAACATCTTCATGGTAAGGAATGAAAAAATCATCATTACGGTTAATCAAAACAGATTTATGACGACAAAAAGGATTTGAGTTAATTACACTTAAAATGGTACGTCCAATTAATGGAGATGACGACTCTAAGTTAATGCCAACCATTAGAATATTTCCATCATTAAACTCTTGAACCTCAATAGTCGATGACCTTCTAACTAAGTGTTCTATTTCAATTTGGGCAGCTTTTTCTGGATATGTTACATATTCAATACCAAACTGCTCTGGAGTTATGACAGCATTTTTATGCATATATTCAGTATTTCTTAATCTGCAAATAACATGGCTAGCTCCCATTTTTTTTGATATTCTGGAGCAAACTAGATTAACCTCATCAATTCTAGTCAAAGCCAATAAATAATCAACTGATTTCATATCTATTGTTTCTAGTAATCTCTGAGATGCTCCATCACCTTCAATTACATGTGAATCTAAATTATTTTTAACTCGAGAACACTTTTGTGGATCTATATCAACGACGGTTATATCATGATTCTCTCTAGACAAAGATTTTGCTAGATTAAAACCGACTTCACCTGCACCTATTATTACTATTCTTAATTCCATAATTTTATAACGAATGTATAGGTATATTATTTTTTTTTATAATATAAAACAAACAAAAAAGGGCTCTTTATTTCTAAAGAGCCCTTAACCTTTAAAACAAGGATTTAAAGTTTTTGTAACTATTTAATAAGTGTCATGTACTCTGTGCTATTAAATCCTGGAGCCTGCATAACATAGAAATATTGACCTGAAGCAACTTGTTGACCATTATCATTCTTGCCATCCCAAGCTACTGAATAATTATTAGCTGTAACAAAGTCATTAACTAAAGTTTTAACTGTTGATCCATTTAAATCATATATAACTAAGGAAACATTGCCTGGTTTAGCAATACTATAATCAATAGTAGTAGAAGGATTGAATGGATTAGGATAATTTTTAGATAAAGAAGTAGTAGCAGGTAATATTGAATCTAATGTTAAATAACCATTTTCAAAATTCGCTTGTACTTTTTCACCATTATATCCAGCAACAATCATTTCGCCTGTAAACTCAATTAGAGAAGAAGCGTCAAGTGAACCATTAAGCTCAAAAGGAAGATTAATTAGGTGGCTTCCTGACTTGGCAGCTAAAGGCTGACCGTCAAAGTCAAACATTAGGATCCTAACTAAACCATTACCTTTGTCAGCAGCGTATACGTCTTCTGCACCAGTTACTGAAGAGGCATCAATAGATATTTTTGAAGCATCATATTTAAGATCAAATTGTAGACCATAAATATCAGTATCACTGTTTAGTTGTACGATTATATCTGTAGTTGTATTGTTTAAAGTAACTGAAGTAGCTGCAAATAAAGATGATGCCAATACTGCTACCATTGTTGTTTTTATAAGATTTTTCATAGTATTACTCCTTGTTTTAAATTTAATCTCATTATAAAGTTAAGATAAAAAAAAATTAATTTCAATTAAAACTACACTATGTAATGTAACAAATTATTTCAACTTTTAATTCGCTTAATATTAGCACCAATAGATGTGAGTTTATTTTCAATACCATCATAACCTCTATCTATATGATATATTCTACTAATTTCAGTCTGACCCTTTGAACATAATGCCGCAATTATTAATCCAGCGCTTGCTCTTATGTCTGTACACATTACAGGTGCTGAATATATTTCATCTACTCCCTTAATATATGCAATATTATTTTTTAGTGCTATATCAGCTCCCATTCTAGATAGTTCAGATATATGGGTAAAGCGATCATGATAAATATTTTCTTTTATAATACAATCACCTTTAGCTTTAAGCATAACAGCCATCCATTGTGCTTGCAAATCGGTTGGAAAGCCTGGAAATTCTAAAGTTTCCATATCTGTTGCCTTGTATTTACCATCAGAGATAATAGATATTTTATTGCCATCTAAATTAGTAGTGATATTAATTTTATCTAAATGGTCTATAATAGATTCTAAATGCTCTATATTAACATTTTTCAAATTTATCTTTCCACCTGTTGCAGCTACGGCTAACATAAACGTTCCTGCTTCAATTCTATCTGGTATAATGTCAAATTCAAAACTATTACTTTCATTTTCAATTGGTGAAATTATTAAGGTTTCTGTTCCTATTCCATCTATATTTGCACCTATTTTTTGTAAAAAATCACATAATGATACTATCTCCGGTTCCATTGCAGCATTTGAAATTTCTGTTATACCATTTGCTCTAGCAGCTGCCATGAGGATATTACCTGTAGCCCCGACACTCTTTTTAGTAAAGTGAATTTTGCAACCTTGAGGTTGCCCCTGCGCGATAATATCACCTTTATCTAATCTTACATCTACCTTCATTTCTCTTAGTGCTTTAATATGAAAATCAACAGGTCTAGGCCCCCAAGCACAACCACCTGGAAGGGAAACTTTTGATTGATGAAATCGTGAAAGCAATGGACCTAAGACATAAAAAGAGGCTCTCATTGTTTTAACTAGATCATATGGAGCATGAGGATTATTACATTCTTTTGAATTAATTAATAGAGTGTTGTCTGCATACTCAACATTAGCTCCAATAATTTTTAATAAATCAATCATCGTTCTTGTATCTCTAAGGTCTGGGACATTATTTATTTTATAATTCCCTGGAACTATTAATGTAGCAGTCATAATTGGTAATACTGCATTTTTAGCTCCACTTATTTGAACATCTCCAAAAAGCTTATTACCACCATTTATTATCAATTTATCCATTTTTATCTAAAATACCTTTTGCAAAATCAATGCTTTCTAATGTTATATCTTTACCGCTAACCATTTTAGCTAATTCATTAATCCTAGATGATTTATCTAATTTAATATATTTACAGTATGTGCGACCATTAATAACTTCCTTAAAAAGTTTATAGTGATTATTCGTTTTTGAAGCAATTTGTGGCAGATGCGTTATACATATTACTTGATTATTTAAAGATAATGATTTAATAATAGCACCAATACTATCAGCTTCTTTCCCAGATAAACCTGCATCAATTTCATCAAGCAGGTAGAGTTTATTATTTGTGTTTAAATTAATAGATAGTTTAATTGCCATCATAATTCTAGAAAGCTCACCACCTGAAGCAACTCTACCTAATGATTTTAGATCTTCACCTTTGTTTGTTGTTATATAAAAACAACATTCTTCTAAAGCAAACTTATTCATCTCAAATAAACCTAGGCTAACAACAAAGTCAATATCTGGCATACCCATAGCTGCTAAAAAATCTTTTATTTTTAATATCAAATTCAATGAGCCATCTTTTCTCTTTTTATATAATTGTAATCCTAAATCATTTAATTTTATTTTTATTTTATTTTTATTTTTTATTTTCTGTTCAATAAGAGAATCTGCATTATCTGAATTTTCAATTAATAATTTTAGCTTATTACTATAAGCAATAAGAGATGGAATTGTACCCCCATATTTTCTCTTTAATTCATTAATTTTAACTAAACGTCTATTCATTTCGTCATACTCATTCTGATTATAATAAAATTCTTGAAGTAATTTGGAAGCTTCAAACTTTATATCATTTAATTCATTAACATATTCATTTAATCTTATCTTTAGGTTGTTGCTTCCAGGCTTGTTACTATCTAGGTCATTCAATAAGTCAATTGATGAATTTATAATCACAAATGTGTCTGAATGTGACTCGTTAAGATTTGATAACTTATAAATTTTCTCATACACATCTTTATTTTTTTTTATTTCAGATATTGATTCTTTTAATTCAATATCCTCATCATCTTTAATATCTATTTGATTTAGCTCTTTATATTGGAATTCATATAATTCTTTATTATCAATGAAATCATCCAGTTCTTTTTGAAGTATTTTTATCTCATTATCTATTTTCAAATAGTTTTCATATTCAATTAAATATTCTTGATAAAGAATTTCTGTTTTAGAAAATAAGTCTAAATAACCTAAATGATTGGTCTCATCAATTAGTAATTGCTGCTCATGCTGCCCATAAGACTCCCATGACTTTGCTAGAAAATTACTATATTCGTTTAACTTGACAGCTTCATCGTTAATAAAATTTTTTGTGTTATTTTTAGTAAATATTCTTTTTATTGAATACTTCCTATCTCCAATACATATCTCGCCCGATATTATGCATTTATTTTCACCTTTGCGGAGATCGCCTTTTTTGAATCTTTGTCCAAATAAATAAGTTATAGATTTATATAATACTGTTTTACCAGATCCTGATTCTCCCGTAAGAACATTAAATGAATTTGAAAAATCAACTTCAAGAGAATCAATAATAGCAAGGTTAATAATTTTAAGTTTTTCTAACATATCGAATTAATAGAATAGTTAATATACCAAAAAAAAGACCAAGATAATTATAATATAGGTCAATAGCATCTGATCTTCTCAAATCAATAAAATTTTGAATATATTCAGTTAGTACTGGTATTATTAAAGTTAAAATTAACTTTAAAAGATAATTCTTTTTTTCTTGAAATAGAACAAATACTCCAAGCATATAGTACATTGTAAAATGTATATAAGAATCATAATAATATATTTTATTTACTAAATCTATATAGATAATTGATATAAAAAAAATTATACCAATATATATGAAAAATAAAAAATTAATCATGATAGTTTAAAAAATAATTTTGAGACTGATTTATATATGATAACATTTCACTAGCCATTATACTTTTTACATTTTCATTCATTAAAATTAATGAAATATGTGAATGGATACTTGCTCCAATAATAGCAGCATCGATTAAAGTATAACCAGAGGCTACATAAGATGATATTATACCAGCTAAAATATCTCCTGTTCCAGCAGTTCCCAAATTATAGGTTCCTTTTTCAATAACATAAATATTATTTTGACCATCTGCAATGATTGTATTTGGTCCTTTAAGAACTAAAATTCTATTTTCAAGAAATTTAGATACCTGTTTGATATTTTTTATTATGTCGTTTTTAAATACTTCAACTGGAATATCAATCATTTTTGAAAATTCATTATAATGAGGTGTCAATATAGATAATTCTGGTGTGTTTTTAAATTTATCTTTTTTATAATTAATAGAATGTAAAGCAGTAGCATCTAAAACACATTTGCTTTTATAAGTTGATAAAATATTTTTAATAAGTGATAATGATTTTTTATCAGTCGAAATTCCTGGTCCAATCAAAAAACAATGGGGCCAATGAAATTCATTACTTATAAGGTCAAAAGATGAATTAGTTAAAAACCCTAAGTTTTCATCATCGATTGAGCAGTCTACAGCTTCAAGGAAATTTGTAAAGTGATTATCTAAAGATGAAGGAAAAATCTGCTTAATAATTCCTACTCCACTTTTTAGCGCAGCCTTTCCACTAAGAATAGATGCGCCTGAATACTTTACTGATCCAGTTAAAGTAAGAATTTTTCCATTCATGTATTTATCGTTATCTTTTGAAATAGGTTTAATCCTATTTGAAATATCATCATCACGAATCAATTTAATATTACTTTTAATTAAATCCTTTTGATGGCCAATATCGTATATAAATAATTCACCTCTTTTTGTGTAACCTTCGCCAATAAAATGAGATATTTTAGGATAAGTAAAAGTTATTGTACTAAATGCATTAACTGATGGCCCTGATATAATACCAGTATCAGTAAATACTCCTGATGGCATATCTATAGAAACAACATTTTTACATTTTGAGATTTTATTTATGACCTCAGCAAAATCACCTACAACGTTTCTATTTAAACCTGTTCCAAAAATACCATCAACTATAATATCATATAATGATAAATCTACATCTTTTATTTTTGAATAATAAACCTCTCTATCTAAATATGAAGACTTAACTTTAGAACTATCAATAACAAACAAACTTGAATTGACTGAATTTTTTTTCAAAATTTTATGACATGTAATTGCGTCTAAACCATTATCGCCAATTCCAGCAATGCAAATAAAAGTTTTATTAAATGGATTATCAATATTATCAATTAAATGAAATGCAATTGCCCTACCAGCGTTTTGAATTAATAGGTTCTTTGTGGAAATTTTACTATCTATTGTTTCTTGATCTAAACGGATTGAATCTTTTGCACTGATAACATCAAGCATTTGATAGTATCGCTACAGATATTGCATGTGTTTTTGTATGAGATATAGAAATATCTAAATTAGAAATTGGGAATAAGTTTGTATCTAAATAAGGGCGTCCATTATCATCATTTAAAATGGATAATTTATTAAATTTTAAAGAGGAAATTCTAAATTCTTTAGATAAAGCCTTCTTGATGGATTCTTTTGCTGAAAACTTACCTGCAAAATGAACAGCTGGATCCCTTTGAGAATTGCAGTAAACAATTTCTGCTTTAGTGAAAATTTTTGATAAAAATTTATTACCATATGACTTAATAATTTTACGAACTCGATTAACTTCTACAATATCGGTACCAGTTCTAATCATTATTTATAATTTCAATGATTTCGCTTATATCATTGAGGTCATAGTCTGCTCCGGAATGTTTTGTTTTAAACATATCTCCATATTTAGCAAAAGCAGTTTTCATATTTAGTTGCTTGGCTCCAATAACATCTCTTTCTGGCCAATCACCTACCATTAGTATATTTTCATATTCTTCATTAAGGAGTTTAGATATCTTTATAAATGGTTCTGGAGAAGGCTTACGTTGCCCCGTATCTTCTAGGGTTACAACAGCATCAAATAAATGATGCATACTTACTGAATATAGTCGAATCCAAGCTTCTCTACTTGGAGCATCAGTTAATACACCTAATTTGAGACCAAATTTTGATAATTTTATCAGAGTACTATTTACATTTGGATAAAGGACCATAGTAGCATCTTTAATTTTTCTGTAAGATACTATTGCTGCAGCTAAAAATTTATTTTCTAAAAAACCACATTCATTTTTTATAAAATCATCAAAAACTTCTTGATATTCAAAACCTTTCTGTTCATAGATTTCATAAATTTTATTTTTTGAATCTGAAAAATCAATATCTAATCCAGCTTCTATCATGCCATTTATTGCAGCATCTACAGACATAGACTTCATCTTCATGAAATCCATTAAAGTATTATCCAAATCAAAAATAACAGCTTTTATCAAAATATACCTTTAAAAAACTACTTCTTCATAAGTTCAAGTTCGTATTTTGCGCTAGCTCTCCAATCTTTATCTTTGCTAGCTCGCTCAAAAGCATTTTTTGCAAGATAATTTTCACCCAAATTTTTATATGCTAATCCTAGATGATAGTTTGCAGCGCCTCCGTTTTCTCTAATATCAACAGCAGACAGAGCATATTCTTTTGCTATACTGTATTCTTTTTTTGTGTTATAGATATCAGCTAATAAATATAAAGACTTATATCTTTTTTTTGAGCGATCACCCAAAACATCTATTGTATTAGTGAAATTTTTGATAGCATCATTAATATTACCCAATTGCATATTAACTATACCTAGTGTCTCATGACCATTATAATATTTATCATTGAGTCTCACAGTTTCCTCAATAGACTTTTTAGCTAAACTCAAATCTTTCCTCATTAAAAGGGTACCAAGCCTGAAGTGTGCTTTATATGAATTTGGATCAACTTTAATAGCTTTTTTATAATATCTTTCTGAACTCTCATTGTCTTTTAATTTCTTATAAATTGTAGCAATCATCATAAGTGGTTGAAGTTGATTAGAATCTAACTCTAAGCATTTTAACAAATAGTCTTTTGCCTGAATATAATCTCCTAAAGAGTAAAATGCTTTAGCTAATTGAAAATAAGCTTGCGTAAAATCCGGGTAATAAGATATTGCCTCAAGATACTTTGGAATAGCAGAATTATAATCTTGTCTGCGAGAATCATCATCTGCTTCTCTGGCAATTGATTGCGCAATACTATATATTGCCGTTCTGTACATTTCTTTATTAGGATTTAATGATATAGCCATTTTTAGATTAGTTATTGCGTTTAATCTATCATCAATTTGATCATATACAATTCCAAGTTCATAGAAAGGCAATCCTCTTCCTGGGAATCTTTCTATTATATTCTCATAATCTTCAATCCCAATATTGAAATTTTCTTTTTCAACTGCCCTTCTGGCATTCTCTAAAAAGTCTCTATATAAACTAAGAGAGTCTGATAAGTCATAATAACTTTGTTTACCATCTATCTTAATAGATCTATTTAAATGCTTGTTTGCACATCCTAAGTTGTCATTAATTAGGCACATATAATACATACCAAAATGAGTTTCTGATTCTTTTGAATGAAAGTCACTGTTCATTAGATTATTAATGACAGTATAGTCTGCAAAAGATGAAAAACCTGTTTCTCTAAATGAATTAATAGTTTGAATATCAAACTCTGTAAGGGAATAACTTTTATCATTAGAAATTAAAAATGAAAGAAAAAATATTATATACATAACTTTAATCATATAGGTCTCCATAAATTTTGTGCTGAAGGCGGGATTTGAACCCGCACGAGATTGCTCTCACTGCCCCCTCAAGACAGCGTGTCTACCAGTTCCACCACTTCAGCTAAAGTTATTCTCCAGAAGTGTTTAATGGAACTTTTTTTACATCTAATGCTTTAGGGGTTTCTTTTTTATCTTTAGTATCAGATCCTTCAGATATTGGATTTTCTAAATTTAAATTTGGCAAATTTGACTCTTCAGCATCTGATGAGTATTCGATACTTGATTCTACGGTTATATTACTTGAAGATTTAGGATTATCTAAATAGTTTAGAAAAATAGCTAAACTCATAAAAATAACAGCAAAAATAGTTGTTGTGCGCAACAGCAAAGAATCTGCTCCTTGCCCACCTAATGCACCCTCTAAATAACTATTACCGCCACCAATGGAGCCCATTCCACCGGTTTGGCTTGTCTGAAGTAGAATAATACCAACTAAAAGCAAACAAATTACAACAAAAATAAATAGTACAATTGAATACAACATAAATAATTACCTTTCATTTACTATTGAACAAATACGACTAAATTCATTTACATCTAAAGCAGATGTACCAATCAAAAAACCAGAAACACTTTCTAAAGATATAATACTTTCACAATTAACAGCCGAAACACTACCACCATATAAAATAGGAACTTTTAATGAAAATTCTTGCAATAAAAATTGACTTATCCAATTTACTACTTCATGAATTTGATCAAAGCTTGCGCTCAGACCTGTTCCGATGGCCCAAACTGGTTCATATGCAATTAGCATGTTTGATGATAAATTAATATTAGATAAAGCAGTAGTTAATTGACTTTCTAATATATTAAAAGTTTCATTTTTATTTCTTTGGGATTCATTTTCACCAATACAGAGAATAGGTTTTAGGTCATTCTCAATAACAGTATTCATTTTATCATTAATAATGACATCCTCCTCAAGAAAATACTGCCTTCTCTCAGAATGACCTAAAATCACCCATTCACACTCGATTTCTTTTAACATTCCAACTGATATTTCTCCAGTGTAGGCACCTCTTTTGTTTTGATGAACATTTTGTGCGCCAAGTTCAATTTTTGTACCAGTTACGTGTGTTTCTAATATTTTTAACGATGTAAAAGAGGGACACAAGATAATTTTACTTTTTATGTTTTGCAAGTCTTTTTTCTTGAATTCCTCAAGAAAATTTATAGATTCACTTATTGTTTTATTCATTTTCCAATTAGCAATACAATAATTCATTATTTTTCGATATCCTTTAAGGCTGTTAATTTTTTACCTGACAATAGTTCTAAAGATGCACCACCTCCTGTTGATATATGAGAAAAATTAATTTCAGTATTAAGATTATGGATTGCAGAAACAGTATCACCTCCTCCTATAATTGTTACTACATTATTTTTAATACCATGTTCTTGAAGTGAAGTAGCTATAGATTGTGTACCAGTAGAATAATAGGGAATTTCAAATAAGCCTAGAGGCCCATTCCATATTATCGTTTTTGCTGATTCAATTAGCATTTGAAAATTAATACAAGTTTCTGGGCCTATATCTAAGCCTATATCATTATTATCAAATGATTCAACTGATTTAACTTCAATAGATTCATAATCATGAACTTCAGTTGCGCAAACAGCATCAACTGGAAATTGGAGATTAACACCTTTTTTATTAGCTTGTTCTATAATTGTAAGTGCTGTCTTTATTTCATCATATTCAACAAGGGATTTTCCAGTTTCATAGCCTAAGGCTTTTTGAAATGTAAATGACATTGCGCCACCAATTAAAATTGTATCTGCTTTGTCTAATAAATGTGTAATTAGATGTATTTTACTGCTGATTTTAGCACCACCAATAATAACCAAAAAAGGGTTATCAGGATTTTCTAATTGGTTTTTTAAATAATGAAGTTCTCTTTTTATTAAATAGCCATATGCTGATACTGCGAAACAATCTAATACACCTACATTAGAAGCATGGGATCTGTGTGCAGTACCAAAAGCATCATTTATATATACATCTGCATGCTTAGAAAGCATTTTACTGAACTCTTTGCAATTTTCTACTTCACCTTCGTGAAATCGAAGGTTCTCAAGAAGTAATATTTCTTGTGACTTCATATTTGAGGTAATATTGTAAGCTTCTTCAGATATGCAATTATCTACAAACATAATTTCTTTATTTAAAAGCTCTTCAAGGTGAAAGGAAACAGTTTCTAAAGAAAAATTATCATCATAATTAGCATTTGGCCTACCCATGTGTGACATTAATATGACTGCTGCGTTATTATCTAGGCAATATTTTATGGTTTCAAGACTTTGCTTAATTCTAAAATCATTTTTTACTTCACCATTTTCTAATGGAACATTATAATCAACTCTGATTAAAACTTTTTTATTACATAAATCTATATTTTCAATAAATTTCATTCAAGCTAAAAACCTTTCATCTATGTCATTAAGGTTAACGGATACAATTTTTGATATTCCTTTTTGTTGCTGAGTTACTCCATAAAGATAATCTGAAGCTTCCATAGTTAATTTATTATGAGTTACAATAATAAATTGGCTATTTTTTGAAAATTCTTTAATAACTTCATTAAATCTTTTAATATTAATATCATCCAAGGGCGCATCTACCTCATCTAATATACAAAAGGGACTTGGCTTAACAAGATATATCGCAAAAAGTAACGAAATCGCTGTTATTGCTTTCTCCCCTCCTGATAGCATCCTAAGACTTTGAGTAGATTTACCTGGAGGAGTAGCTTTTATAATAATTTCGGCGTCTAAAACATCATCACCTTTTAGTTCAATAGATGCTTCTCCTCCTTGATAGAACATATTATATGTTTTAGAAAAATTATTCTGTATTTCTTTAAAAGTTGAAGTGAAGAGTTTTCTAGCTTCTTTGTCCAGACTATTTATAGTTTCTTTAAGATATGATTCAGACTCTACTAAATCATTATATTGATTTTCTAAAAAATCGAACCTTTCGATTTCTGCCTCATGCTGAGAGTCCACATCCATATTTATAGGACCTATTCTATCAATTGATAATTTGATTTTATTAATATTGTTTGTGATTGCTTCAATGTTAAAACTTTTAAAT
The DNA here is from genome assembly GCA_002171125.1 of bacterium TMED161. Lineage (GTDB taxonomy): Bacteria > Fidelibacterota > Marinisomatia > SCGC-AAA003-L08 > D37C17 > TMED161. The sequence goes on from NHHK01000008.1 coordinate 20,995, forward strand.
TTTTCAAAAGATTCTATTGATATATTTTTATCTGGAATCTCACTTAGTAAATTTTTATGAATATTCATTTCTGAATTAATTTTTTCAATTTTAATGTTTACATCATTTAACTTATCTTTACTAGAATCAGTAACTATTCGTTTTTCTTTAATTTCAAGTTGTAAAGACTGGAAGGTTTGATATTCGTTCGAGTAAAAATTTTGTAGTGAGCCAACTTCTCTATTTAAAGATTTTTCCTTTTTATAGAATTCTTTCAATTCTTTTTTTAGTGTATTATTTGATTCTACTAAATTTTTTATTAGTGTCTTAGATTTATCTACATCTTCTTTATATCTAATAATTTCATGAGTTATATCTTTTTCATTTTGCTTGTAGTCATCGATTCTATTATCAATAGAGTTTTTATTATTTATAATTTCGATTAAATTAATTTTACTATATTCTATTTTTTCCCTACTTTCAAGAATCTTATTTTTAGCATTTGATAGATTTCTAGAAATCTTAGTTTTATTTTTATCAAGATCTTTTAGCTGCTTATTAAGATTGCTTGCCTCTTGACTCAATTCCTTGCTTTTAATTGTTGAGCCTATAATTTCTTTCTCTAAATTATTAAGATTATTATTAATTGACCTTTGTTTATTATCATGTTCTTTGATTAAAAATTTATACTTTTCAATGTGAAGTTTTATATCTCCAATTGTTATATCATTAATTTTAATTTTTTCTTTAATTTTTAAAGATGAACTTATTAAAGATTTTTTTTTATCGTTTTCTTTAGAAATTTGTTTATCTAATTTTACAAGCTCAACTTTTGATATTTTTTTGATTCCCTTTTCGATGTCTGAAATTTCATGTTTTGTATACATAGACGACTCATACTTATTGGGATTAACTCTTAAAATACCATTAGACAAAATTTTACTCGTATCAGAAAAGATGAAACTACTTTTTTTGTAGCTAGATACTTCTGATTCTTTTATTATCCTAAAATCACCAATTAGACTATAAAGAAAATCAGCGATTTTAAGATTGAATTTAATATTTCCTAAAAGTGTATCAGTTGAGATCTTTTTTTTACTTCTTGGGATCTGATCTAGTATTATAAAATTAAATGACATTTTCTTATTTTTATAAAAATCAACTATCTCCTTGGCCTCTGATAACTTATTGATAACTAAATAATCTGAAAACTTTCCAAGAGCTATTGATAAAGGTGCAATTAGATCTTTTGGACATGAAATAAGATCTTCTAATCTTCCAATTATAAATTTCCCATAATTGTTATGATTTTTTATTAAATATTCATTTCCGTTTGAAGCGCCGTCTTTAGAAACAATCAACTTATTATAGAAATCTAATTTATTTTTATATTTTAATAAGTCCTTTGATAATTTGTCTTTGTGATTATTTAAATCAATTAAATTCTGTTCAATTTTAGATATGCTACTTTCACTACTTTCTAATTCTTTTGAGTTACTATCTTTATCTTTTTTTTCAAAAGATAATTTTGCAATTAATTTATCTAATGATGACTTACTATCATTGTAAAGGTTTTGAGTTTTTAACAATTCACTTCTATGGTTCTTAATAAGATTTTTATTATGGTTAACAAGTCTTTCATTACTTTCAATATTATTTTTAATTACATTTATTTTATTAATTGTCTGCGTATGGTTATCTCGAGAATCGCTTATCTGCTTTTCAATCAAATTAGATTCTGCACTGAGTTTTTGAAAATTTTCATCTAACTTGTTATAATTAAATTGTTTTTTTTCTATTTTTGGTAAAATCTGAGCAATTTTTTTCTCCATAGATTTAATCTCAATTTGAATTGCAGATAATTGAGCAGTTTTTGTACTAATCTCTTTATTTGATTGATCAATTCTATCATTTGAATGACCTACCTGTTCTGTAGCAATAATGATGTCTTGGTTTATTTTGATGATATTTTCTTCAATATCTTTTATTTTCTTTTGCATCAACTCCATTTTAAAACGAGTCTTTTCAAATTTACTTTGGGCACCATCAAGTTTTTTCTCTTTTTGGGATAAATCTGCAAGCAATACATCTTTTGAATTAATCATATTTTTTTGAGATTCTATAAGTGGATTTAATTTCTCATCGAGTATATCAATTGATTTTTTATGTAATAATACCTCAGATGCCAATAAATCTTGCGTTAAAACTTTATGTCTTTCGTATCTTTTCATCTGTAATTTTAATTTTTTTACATTCGTTTCAACTTCAGACATAATATCATATATTCTCTCCATATCTGATTTTGTTGAAACAAGTCTTCTTGTTGATGCTGCCCTTTGTTTGTTATAGTTATTAATTCCAGAAGCTTCATCAATCATTGTCCTTCTATCAGTTGGATTTTGAGATAAAATAGATTCTATCATTTTTAATTCTATTACTGAATATGCACCACTACTCATACCTGTGTCAACAAACATTTCGTGGATATCCTTTAAACGACATTGGTTCTTATTAATATAATATTCACTATCACCGTTTCTAAAATATCTTCTTGTAATTTCTAAGGTTTCATATTCAATAGGAAGAAGCCCCTTATTGTTTTCTATGGTTAATGTAGCCTCGCAAAAGTTGAGTGGTTTTTTTTTCTTGGTTCCGTTAAAAATAACCTCTTCCATCTTAGTCGACCTTAAAGTTGAAGCTTTTTGTTCACCCAACACCCATCTAATAGCATCAACAATATTTGTTTTACCACATCCATTAGGACCAACAATAGAAGTTACTCCATCAGTGAAATTAAGTTCTGTTTTGTCAGGAAATGATTTAAACCCTTGAATTTTTAATTTTGATAAAAACATAGTTTTACTTTATCCAGGAGGCCATGAAAGTTTACGACCTGCAATTAAATGAAGATGAATATGGTAAACACTTTGACCACCATTTTCATTGCAATTTAAAATTAATCTATACCCATCTTTATCTATACCTTTTTGAATTGCTATATCTTTTGCAGTAAAAAATAAACCTGCAATTAATTCTGAATCATTTGACTTTATATCATTGATGGTTGGTATTCTTTTTTTAGGTATTATTAGTATATGAATAGGAGCTTGTGGATTGATGTCATTAAACGCAAGGTAATTTTCATCTTCATAGACGATTTCTGCAGGGATATCCCTAGAAATAATTTTATCAAAAATAGTTTCTGACATAATGAGTTATTTTACCTGAAAAATGAGATAGAATTTAATGATTATTTTTAATTGAGGCTATTAATATAAATAGTTTCTGCCCCGTCCACAAAAGATAAATCTTCCGCATCGCAATTAAGTCCAAAATTTTTTTTATAAAATATTGATAATTTATCAATAAAAGAATCTTCATAACCCAATTGGATTAAGTTTATAGTAACCCCTCCAAAGCCACCTCCCATAATTCTTCCTCCAATCCATCCTTTTATAGATTTAGAAAAATTAATCATTCTATCAATTTCAGTGCAACTAACTTCATAATTATCTCTTAAGCTTTCATGAGATTTTATCAATAAATCGCCCATTTGCTTTATTGATTCTTTCTTTATAGCTTCTTTCATTTTAATAACTCTATCATTTTCTGAAACCACATGAGTTACTCTTTTTTGCAATTTAGGAGGAAGTATTGATATTTCTTTAGCTGTATTAATATTTAAATCTCTAAAGTTGTTAATTTTATTATTTTGTATTGAAAGAAGCTTTAAAGCCTGTTTGCATTCATTTACTCTTTCGTGATATTTCGATGAAGCAAGCTCTCTCCTTATCTTACTATCTATAAGAATCCATTTAATATTTTTTAAATTATATTTTATATATTCGATATTCATATCATAAAAATCTATAATAAATATTGAGTCTTTTTTAGATAATAAACATGCAGATTGATCAAGAATTCCACTTTTGATGTTAATATGATTATGATCTACAGATTGGCACCTTTTTATAATATCATTATTACTCATTTTGAGATTAAATATTTTATTAATAGATAATAAAATAGAAACTTCCAAAGCAGCAGATGAAGAGACACCTTTCCCCATTGGTATAGTAGAATTAATTACAATATCAAATCCTGACTTATACTTACTTTTATTCAATGATTCCATAATAGAACCATGAACATATTTTACCCAATTCCTACTATCATTATTTGATGAATAGTTATTGGAAAAACTATCATTTAAAGTTTCTGAATATCCATTTATTTTTTCTGTTCTATTTTTTGATATAGCAATACATAAATATTTATCAATTGCAGCAGGCATAGATAAGCCTAAATTATAATCAACATGCTCTCCTATAATATTAATTCGACCAGGGGAAATAGATATGACTTCAGGATTTTTATTATACTTATTTTGAAATATTTTCTTTGTCTGCTCTAATACTGTTTGTTTGGGAGTCATTATTTATTAATTATATAATTAAAATCTTCAATAGAGTTTATTCCAATCAACTTTTTATAGTTTTTTATAAAAAAGGGTGAAATTCTAGATTTTTGATTTATTAAAATATTTAAAGAATCCGTCAAATTGAATTCACCTGTTTTGATATCAGAATTAATTTTTTTCAAAAGTTCTAATAATGTAGATGATTTAAATAAATATTGAGATGTAAAGTAACTATTAATTTTAATCTCTTCTTTATTTGCGTGATGAAATTCCACTAATCTTAACAATCTATTTTGATTATTAAAAATAAGTCTTCCGTAAGGAAGATTGATTGGAAATTTTGAATATAAAAAAGTACAATCTGATTTTTGCTGTTCATGAAGTCTCATCATACTTGAAATATATGATTTGGAGATAAATGGAGCATCAGCTACAAATATAAAAGTATTTTTATATTTTTTAATATATTCTGTACATTGATTCACGGCATGAGCTGTACCGAGTTGCTGGTCCTGTGTAGTATAAATTGATTTATTTTTTATATAGTTAATTAGAGTTTTTTTTTTATAACCAACAACCGTTAACAAATCAATAGAACCTACACTATTTATTGAATTATATAGATATTGAATTAAAGGAATGTTATTGATTTCAAATAGTGCTTTCGGTCCTTTGTATTCTAACCTACTTCCCTTACCTGCAGCAAGAATAATTGCTAAGTAGTTTCTATTCATTTGATTGATTTTTTATGATATCGAGGTATGCATTTGCGCCTTTTTTGAGTGTCCTCTTCTGTGTTTTAAAATCTACATCGAACAAACCAAATCGCATATCATAGCCAAAAGCCCATTCGAAATTGTCCATAAGGGACCAATAATAATATCCAATTACATTATAGCCATCTTTTATAGATTTATTAACTGCAAATAAATACTTTTTTATATAATCAGACCTAATAGAATCTTTCTTATCTGCAACTCCATTTTCAGTTATTATTATTGGTAAGTTAAGTTTTGAAACCAACTTTATAGCCCTATATATACCCTCGGCATAAATTGTATATGGCATATCTGTCATAATATCATTTTTCTTGTACATTAAATCTGAAAAATCTTTAGTAAATGGATTAAATCTAATATGATTATGCGAATAGTAATTTAATCCGAAAAAATCCAATGATTTGATAGCATCTTTATTAGTATGAGAATTCCAAATTAGTCCAGGGACTCTAAATTTTAATTTACCTGTTTTAAAAAATTTTATTGGCGCCCAATTAAATATATGGTTCATTGCAAAGGTAAATAGCCAATCAAAAATATTATATCTATTCCATGGATCAAACTGATTTATATTTTTAACAATTCCAATTTTTACACTGTTTCCATTTGGAAGTTTTTTTAAAGACTTATAAATCTGGACATGAGATTCTAATAAATTTTTATACACTTCACCTGCTTTTTGTCCATTTGTTTCTCCTGGAGGAAACATTCCAGTAAAATATCCTTGAATTGCAACAACTCCAGGCTCATTTATTGTACACCAGTATTTCACTCTATTAGAATAATGACTAAATACTTTCTCACTAAAGGATACTAAATGAGAAATATTTTTTTCTTTTTCAAAAGCACCTAATTTATCGAACCATATGGGATGAGAAAAATGATGTAAAGTTATAACTGGTTCAATTTTATTTTTTAATAATTCATCTATTACATCTGAATAATGACTTAAAGCTTCATCATTATAAATACCTAATTCTGGCTCAATTTTACTCCACTCTAATGAAAACCTATAGTGTTTTACCCCAATAGATTTAATCAATTCAATATCACTTTTATATCTTTTCCAATGATCGCATGCCAAACCTGAAAACTGTGCATCTTTAATATTGGGCTCTCCGTTATTTTTAAAACCCTTTTCAAACTCAGACCAATTATTTTTACAATTACCCTCAACTTGATGAGATGCTGTTGCAGTTCCCCATATAAATGATTTTGGAAATGAAATTGAATCAAGGTCAATTTTATTCCAATCCCACCTAGGTTCTTTAAAAAGAATATTAAAAGCAATAACTGCAAGTATTAAAAAAATAAAAAACAACATTTTAAATTAATCCTTATATAAATATAATTTAGTTCCAAAAGTTTACATAATCTTCAATTTTTAAATCTGGTATTTTCTTTTTCTTCCCCACTGGAGTACCTATGTATATATAGCCTATAATTTCTGAATTTTCATCTTCTTTAAAATACTTAAGAATTTTATTATTAAGTGCAAAGATACCAGACCTCCAAATCGCTCCATATCCTAGAGAATCAATAGAAATTAAAACATTTTGCATTGCTGCTGCTGTTGAAAACATTTGCTCTATTTTTGGCACTTTTGGATGTTCCTGCTTCTTTGTCATTGCGACCAATACCATCGGTGCTCTGTATGGTGCATTTTTATATTTATTAATTAGAAGTTCATTTTCAAGATTCATATCATTAATTGCAAAATTTTCAAAGATTCTGGAAAGTTTATCAAGTCCTTTACCTTTTATCTCAATAAATCTGGTTGGATGAAGCCAAGCATGATCTGGCGCTCTCATAGCTGCATTATATACGGCCTGCATTTCTTTATCTGATGGATATGGTAATTCTAAATTTTTATTGGAAACTCTATTTACTATACTATCAATGATATCATTCATATAAATCCTTTATAAATTTAAAATTTCAATATTAATCTTCAAAAATCATTTATTTGTCAATGTGATTAATGCATTAAAAACTTTATAACTAAAACTACTATAAAAATTCTATATTAATTTTAAATTGATTTTGAACATCATGAAGAAGCATCTACATTTACAAAATTAGGTTTATAAAAAAATTAATAGCTGTTAAACTGAAGGCCCTTCAATCTATTTCCTCATAATCAGCATCTTTAAAATCAATCGTTTTTCCACTTCGGGTTCTTTTATGATTCTTCGTCTTAGTTGATATCATAAAAAAACGAGAAATTGCTCTGTAAATAAAGAAAATAAAAAATAAATATATGATAATTTTAATAATCATCATTTAAAAGTTTTCATCGGATTAAAATATCTAGTTCCTTCAGAAGGTTGTTTAATAAAATCGATAATCTCAGTAAGATCGTTTTTATTATTAACAAAATCTATATCGTTAGTGTTTATTATAATTAATGGCCCCTTATCATATCTAAAGAAATACTCATTATATATACGGTTTAGATTATCTATATATGAATAATCCATATTTTTTTCAAATTCTCGTCCCCTAATCTTTATATTGTACATCAACCTATCAGTCTCTGATTGTAAAAAAATAGTTAAATCTGGATATACGATATTCTTTTGAAGTTCATTAGCTATTCTATTATATAAATCTAGCTCCATATCACCTAGGTTAAGAGCAGCAAATAGCCTATCTTTATCAAACATGTAATCTGAAATAATGGATTTAGTAAACATATCCATCTGCTGTAGCTGTTGTTGCTGCTTATATCTTGAGAGCAAGAAGAATAATTGTGTTTGCATTGCATATCTACTTCTATCTGAATAGAAATCTTTGAGAAATGGATTATCCTCAAATTTTTCAAGTACTGTTTTTGCATCCATTTCTTTAGCCAGCAGGTTTACTAAACTAGTTTTACCTACTCCGATGGTTCCCTCAATACAAATATGATAGGACGATAGACTCATTTAATTAACTTTTCTTAATTTTGAACTATCTGGCAGCAAAGCCAAAAGCTCTTTAACTTTTCTATTTTCATTAACTATAATATAGTTAGAATCTATATCACACCAAGGTTCAAGTACAAACTTTCTTTCTTTAATATTTGGATGAGGAAGTGTTAATTTACTTGATTCAATAATTTGATTTTCACAACAAAGAATGTCTATGTCAATTATTCTATTTTCATACCTTTCAACGCTTTTCTCCCTACCCATTTCTGCTTCAATATTTTTAACCTTACTTAGTAATTGTGACGGTGTATAAGAAGTTGATATTTTAATTACTCCATTCAAGAATGTATTTAAATTTAAATTATACATTGGAAGCGATTCATAAAAGTTTGAAACTTGAATGAATTTTATGTTTAAGTCATCAGATATTAAATCAACTGATTTATTTAAATTAGATAATCTATCATCGATATTTGAACCAATTCCTAAAAAACAAATCACTATCTAATCTTCCTTAAATTAACTTCAACAGAATTTAGTTTTGAATCTAAAGGAGGAGATTCTTTTTTTATAGATATATCTAAAGATTTGATTTTTTTATTTTTTATTAAATTGTCACTTATTTCAACTGCTAGAGATTCAATTAAATTATACCTTTTTTGATTGAATGTATCTTTTACTTCATTTATAATTTTTGTATAGTCTACAGTATTTTCAATTTTATCATTTTTATCCGTGTAATCAATATCAATTGTAAGTGAAATAATGAAATTTTGACCATTTTCTTTCTCTTCTTCGTAAAGGCCATGATATCCAAATAATTGAATTTCATTAATTTTTATAATCATTATATTTTCTCGAAAATTAAAACTTTTTCACTACCTTTTCGTGGCTCAATTGACTTTGATGAATAGTAATTTTTTAAAACCTTGAACCTATCACATGTGTATTTAAGAATTTCATCTATTGAAACGCTAAATGGAGGTCCATCTTCTTCTGTTTTGTCTAAAGGTAAAAATATTCCAAATAGTATACCTTTGGGTTTCAATAAATTGTATACTAAATCAAAATAATCTTCTCTTCTAATAGGATCTATTGCGCAATAGCAAGTATATTCAAAAATAAAATCAAATTTGTTATTATATTTTTGAGATAAATCAAATATATCCATATGAACTGTTTTAATTTTTGATTTTTGAGGTATTTTATTTTTCAAATTATTAATCGCTTCAATCGAGAAATCTACAGCATAAACAGATAAATTATTATTAGATAGCTCTATAACATCATGACCATTTCCACAGCCTAGAACGCAAACATCGCCTTTTATTTTATTATTTTTTAAATGATGTTTTAATATTGGAGTGGATTTACCTAAATCCCACTTAGCACTATTTTCTAAATATAAATTATCCCAAAAATCTGGATTAGATACTTTTTTCAATGTTATTCTCCTAAGTTAGAGAAACATTTACAGCTTGAGGACCCTTAGAAGTTTCTTCTGTATCAAATTTAACATTTGCATGTTCACGAATATTTTGGCCTTTTCTTAGACTTGAGATATTAAAGAAATATTCTTCGCCGTCTTTAGCTTCTATAAAGCCCCAACCTTCTAAATTTCTCCATAGTTTTACAGTTCCATAGTTCATATTTACTTGAATCCTATGTCTGTATCAAATTCACTGGGGAAATCATAACCTTCTCGATTGGGATAATGCATAATTGTATCTATATTTCCCCAAGCAATTAGGAAAATCGCATCAACCTTTTCTGTCTTTTGCTCATTTTTAGGTATTGACTGTCCATTTTTATCAAGTTTATATTTAAAGGTTAATTCAGGATGCTCAACCCATAAACCTAATTGATCTTGACCCATAATTTTAAAATGATTAAGATCTTCAGCAATAGCAATTTTGGATAAAAAAGATTTATCTCTAAGTGAGATAAATACAATGTCACCAATAATATTTTCTAAACTGAACAAGTCTAATCCGTATTAATTATTCTCAGCCTGCTTTGCCGCCTCAGCCTCTTCTTGCTTTCTCAAATCTTCAAGCCAATCCATAATTTTAGGCAATCTCATTAATCTTTCAAGTTTTTCTTTGTTTTCAGCAACAACTTTTATTTCAGTCTCGAGTGGCTTAATCCTTTTATTCTCAACTTTTTTGATATCTCTATTAACTTTTTGGATACTTTTCTTTAAGTCTTTATGATTTTGAGATATTGTTTTATCTAGTTCATCATTTTTCTTTGTTTGCTTTCTTATATAATCATCTAAATCACCACGAATTTTATCAAATCTATTATTAGTAGATTCAATCTCTTTTTCTAAGTCAGCTCTGAGTGTATCGGTTTTTATTTCAAGATTTTGTACATGTTTTGAAGTGCCAATCCACTTCTTTTCTAATCGAGCGTATACTTCTGTAGTTTGCGTAACATCTCCAGTTAGTTGCTCATCATTAAATTCAAGTTGATTCATCGCTTTTTTATCTGCATCTCTAATGACATTCCAATAAAAAACTAATGATATACTAACCAGAAACAATACAAATGCAATTATTTTTTGTAGCATTACTTATTTTCCTCTTCTTTTTCAGTGGGTTTATCTTCTTTACTATCTTTGCTATATAAAGCTAATAATTTTTGCTCCCATTCTTTTTTCTCTTTTTCAGCTTCTTGTTGCTCATCTAAAGTTTTATTGCTTTTCAATTTCCTGAGTAATGATTGCCTTTTTTTCTCATTAACTTTGAGCTCATCAAAAATAGATTCCATCTCGCTATTAAAGTCTTTAATTGTTTTATCAATTCTTTTTATAAGTTCATCGAATATTAAAGTTCCATATGTACTGTCTACTCCATTTATAAGATCAGACAAACTATCTTGTAGATAATTACTTCTACCTTCTGGTGTACTCAAATCTATAGCCACGGTTCCCTCACGTTATAAGTTATATGTTAATATCATCATCTACCATTTGCTCTTTCTGTTCTAATAATACAGAAAACAAATCTGATTGGTTAATTGTAATGTAATATACAAGGAATGATAAAATAATTCCTTGAAAAATATAACCTAAGCCAATAAATAATCCAATAACCAGCAATGAAAAAAATAAGATTCTATCTCTATTTGGTATTTCGTCAATGAAAATATTACAAATTAAACCAAGAAAAATAAGTGATCCCGCTGAAAACATATAGGGACCTCCAGAATCCAATTGATATGAAACAGAAAAAATTGAAGTTGATAAAATACCTATAAAGCTAATTTTAAAATAATTTTCAATTTTTCCTTCTTTAATGATGGTAGTAGTAAGTATATAAGAAGTAACAGAGCCTATAAGCAGCTTCATTAACATAGCAATTAAAGTTAACATCAATCTACCATCCCAAGTTTTATAATATTAAAATAAGACAATGGGTTAAATAAATTTAAATTCTTTGCAAAATTTAAATTTATAACTGAAAATATAGGCGTTCCAAGCACATGGTAGTCTGGCACAAATCCCCAAAATCTTGAGTCATAACTATTATCTCTATTATCTCCTACCATAAAATAATAGTCGTGTCTCAAGGTGTATGAATCTAAATCCTTTATTTGGACACCATCAATCATAACATAATCAATCAATAAATCTTTATTTGCATATAGAGTACCTAAAAGCTGATTAAAACCAGGATGAGTTCTCCATTGCCATGGATTTATTAACATTTTATCTTTATAATCAGTAAAACTCTGAGCTATATATTGCTTAGAATCAACAGCTTGTTTGGTCCTTATATGCTGAGGATTGCTGTAAAAACTTTGAAGTTTATATTTAAGAAAGCCTCTTGTTCTTGATATTTCTTCAGGGTCAATTGAAGTAAAAGAAAATGCTTTATTTATTATTTTACCATCAGGTCCCTGCTCTTGAATTCTGATTTGTATATTCGCTTGATCTAGAACCAATAAATTGATTATTGATTCCCAATTGTCTACATTTTTTAAATCCACTTCCATACCTTTGTAGGGTACTTGAAATGGTTTTATGTTATTTTGATTTTGACCTATTTCTTTAAACTGAGTATACATACCGTACTGCTCATCTAATGGATTTATATATCTTCGAGTTTTATTTCCACTATCAGGAAACTTCATTTTCTCATCATTAATATAAATATCACCTCTTTCAAGCTTTATTGAGTCTCTTGGAATTCCAATACAGCGTTTAACATATTTCTGGAATGGATCTCTAGGATACTCAAAAATGACAATATCTCCATTTTCCACATCTTTAAATTTTGGGAACCTAGTCCAGGGAATATCAAATCCAATTCTTGTATATGGAATTCCAAGCCATGTGGGTGTTTTCATGCCGTAAATGAATTTATTACCAAATAACATATCCCCTATCATTATTGTATCTTCCATTGACCCAGTTGGCACGACATAAATCTCAGCTACTGAGGTCTTAACTGTAAATGCAACAATAATTAGTACAATAAGTACGCGAATTTCTTCTTTATAATTTCTTTTCTTTTTCATTTTAATAAGCTAATGCGCAAGCTGCTCTTCTACTATCAGCTGCTGAAAATTTAATACCTGATGAACCAATTTGTATACAATTTGCTTCACCAATAGACCTTCTTTCAGATAATTCATAGCCTTTAGAAGATAAACTAATTAATGTTTCCTCTGAAAATCGATCAGATTCAAAGAAAATTAGATCAGGAAGCCACTGATGATGAAACCTAGGAGCATCTACTGCATCCTGAATATTCATTCCAAAATCAATTACATTTACTGCAATCTGGGCTACTGTTGTAATAATTGTTGACCCTCCAGGTGAACCCAAAACTAAAAAAAGATTATCTTCAGGGTCATCAACAATCGTTGGAGTCATAGAACTCAACATTCTTTTATAAGGAGCAATAGCATTAGCCTCTTTACCAATAAGGCCATACATATTAGGATGTCCTGGTTTTATAGAAAAATCATCCATTTCATTATTTAATAAAAATCCTGCTCCATCAACTACAATACCATTTCCATATTTACCATTCAAGGTTATAGTTACACTAACAGCATTACCCCATTTATCAACTACAGAGAAGTGGGTTGTTTCGTCACTTTCATTATATCCTTCAATTTCACCTGGCCCCATATCGCTACTCGTAATTATATTATTCTGGTCATAATCGGAAAACCTAAGTTCTGCATATGATTTAGATATTAAAGTTGAAATTGGTACATCCATGAAATCGATATCGCCTAAAAATTCTGCTCTGTCAGCATATGCTCTTCTCTCAGATTCTACAAAAGGTTGAATATGATTAGTACTGTGAAAACCTACGCTATCAAAACTAATGGTTTCAAGTTGATTTAATATTTCAGCTAAACAAATTCCTCCTGAAGAAGCGGGAGGCATAGAATAGAAAGTGTAATCTCTATACTTAAATTTAATAGGATCTCTTTCAATGGGTTTATAGTTAGCTAGGTCAGCTTTTGTTATTATGCCACCAGTTCTTTTCATACACTTTAGAATCATGTCAGAAGTAACACCATTATAAAATTCATCAGAACCACCAATAGAAATTCTCCGAAGCGTTTTTGCTAAATCTTTTTGTATAAATAAATCACCAACACTATAACTATCTTGTGCAGCAAAAATTTTAGCCGACTCCTCGTCACGAAGAAAGAAAGATCTACTCGCATTTAAATACATTGCATCTCTAAAAGAAAGTTTAAATCCATTTGTTGCTAATTGAATTGAAGGGCGCAACAAATAATTCCATGATTTAGTTCCAAATTTTTCATGAGCATACTCAAAACCTGCTACCGTACCAGGTACACCTGAAGCATGAGCTGTATAAAGGCTCATTCCGCTAATAACCTCACCTTTTTCATCTAGATACATATCTCTCGATGCATTTTGTGGAGCCACTTCTCTAAAATCAATAGTTTTAACTTCTCCGTCTGATGTTCTAATTACCATAAAGCCACCACCGCCAAGATTACCAGCATTGGGAAAAGTTACGCTAAGAGCAAAACCAACTGCTATTGCAGCATCAATTGCATTACCCCCATTTTTAAGAACATCAATCCCAATTTGAGACGCATGTTTGCTTGAAGAGGTAACAGCGCCATTCTCACCTATTGCGTCAGGGAAAACTGCAATTAAGCGAGAAAAACTAAGAATTATAATTAAAAGATATTTAAGTACACTTTTCATATTTTACTTTAGGTTTTGCTTTAGAAAATTCAACAGAAATTACAGATATATTTAAATTAGAGCTAATATCTTTTTTATTTGAATCATTATCTAAAATATCTACTACCAAATCACAAATTTCATTTTTAGCAAATTCTGTATTAAGAAAATATATATTATATGAATTATCTTTTGAAGTTAAAATATGGTATTCATTTAAATTAATATCAATTAAAGAATGTGCATTTTTTAAAAGTTCAGCTGCTGCTAATTGCAATCTGAGTCTATTAATATCTTCTATATCGTTAAAATCAGGCAAATAATCACTTACTGGTTTAAATGTCTTCCTGTGTATAGGTGTTGAAAAATTTTTCTTTAAAGCCTGAATATGCTCCTTTGTACCATACCCCATATTCCTGCTAAATCCATAATATGGGAAAACCATATCATAATCCTTCATCATCCTATCTCGTGTGACTTTTGCGATAACTGAAGCAGCTGAAATTGAAAGAGATTTTGAATCACCTTTTATTATACTTTCTTGAGGTATAGTCGTTAAATTTTTCATATTTCCATCTACAAGTAAAAAATCAGGCTTAATATTTAAATCTTCTATAGATAAAATCATTGATTCTATGGTTGCATTTAAAATATTAATCTCATCTATTCGATCTTCATTAACAATACCCACGCCAATATAATCTGCTTTTTCAAAAATTTTATCATAAAGAAGCAGTCTTTTCTTAGGGCTTATTTTTTTTGAATCTGTTAATCCAGGAATATCAATATTTTCAGGAAGTATAACAGCGGATGCTACAACTGGACCACACAATGGTCCTCTGCCGACTTCATCAATGCCAGCTATTTTTGTTTTCCCCATTGCTCGAAACTTTTTTTCGTACTCAAGCAATTTTATTTTACCAGTATTATTTTTTGTGATTCAGTAAAAGAGTTAGTCGTCATCATTACTATGTAAATTCCACTCGAATGGTTATTTGCATTCCAATATATACTATGAGCTCCAGCGGAAACTATTGAACTCTGTAACTTATCTATTTTTATACCAGTTACAGTATATATTTCAACTAAAACATTGGATAAAGAAGGAACATAATAATCTATTTTTATTATAGAATTAAATGGATTAGGGTAACAACCTAAAAGCGCATATCCTTCCGATGGATTACTTTCGTTAGATAAATTACTTGTATCAACTTTTACATAACTTGAAAACTCACTTTCATTTCCATTTACATCAAATGCAGATACCCAGTAATAGAAATCTCCAATCATATCTAGATCCTCATAGATATTGTTTGATGTCTCAGCAACAATTTCTGCACTTGCAGCTAAACTATCTAAACTCTTATATACAGTATATGTAAACAAATCATTTGTATTCACTATATCCCAAGATAATAGATTCGAGCTATCTCCAACTTCGACCGATAAATTTTCTGGGCTTGGTGGAGCAATATTATCTAAAGAGGTTCCACTCATTGAATCTGATGCCCAAATACCCTCATTCATACTTGAAAGTACTCTGAATTGTGTATTAACATTATTAAAAAGCGTAGATACTTCATAAACATATCTATCTTCACTGTAGGCTGATCCTGAAATAACATTAACCCATTGATTACTATCATACCTTTCAATGCTATAAAATTCATTTCGCAAAGAATCTGTATCAAAAAAATGTTTCTGGAATTCAACATATACTCTTCCGCCCTGATCATCTGGGATATCAATTATGCTTACAATTTCTCCTCCACATTCAATACAATTTCCATCACAATCAAGATTATATTCCGGTCCACTTCCATTACATACTCCGCACTCATCTAACTCAGCAATACCACCACACACTCCATTACAATCAATTTCTACAATACATTCTCCTGAACAATCATAATTAAAGTCTGGATATTCACAGCAATTGTCACAGGAAATTGTTACATCCGGATTGTAATTACATGCATAAGGATCTAAACAGCCAAATGATGAATTTTGATAGCCTGGAGTTCCCCCAGGGACTACATAGCTAGCTTGCCAACTTTGTGCAAGACTATTATCAAATTGAGGAGCTATTAGCTCTAAAGTCGACCCTTCTGCATCAGCAGCTTGAGGCCACTGATCCATCAATCCTTGGAAACCATCACTGTATATAACAACATCAACAATCTGCAGGTTACTATCGCTTAGAGTTAATCTTTCTCCGTCATTATTAAGCATCACATCTCCATAATCAAAACTTCCTGGGAATGTATCTGAATTCCTTGCAAGAAGAATATAAGAATTAGGCCCTAAAATATAACTGGGAAATGTAAAATTAATTCCTCCCTCTGATGAAAACTTCCAATTAAATAAATTGATTGAATCACTACTTGCATTATAAAATTCTATAAATTCATAATTCGCATCATCTTGACCAAATGTAGATGCTGGATTATAGTTAATTTCGTTAATAACTACCATACCTAGGAAACTTTGAAATTCACAACAATCATCGCAAAGAACTATGGCATCTGGATCATAATTCTCAGCATTGGGATCAGTGCATCCTGAGCAGGTAGAATTATCCCCTCCACATTCTCCACATTCATCAAAAAAAGTACTTCCTCCACATTCTCCATTACAATCAATAACATTGCCATCACAATCACACCAACCGTTGTCTTCCATGAAAATACATGAATCATCTTGAATTGTTGCATTAAGATTATAATTACAAGCAAGTGAATCCATACAACCTAAAACACTTGGAGACTCCCAGCATTGTCCTACTGTGCCTGAATAAGCTTGACCCGCACTACTAGACATGATTACGTTATCAAAACATACTGTCTGTCCTGCAAAAGAACCATTTAAATTAATCAATGGAAGAGTATCAGCTATAAATGTAGTTCCATTCAAAGAATATCCCATTACAACATTAGAGGAATTAGTTAAAACAAATCCACTATCTGAAGCAATCCCCCCAAATACACTGTCAACTTCTATGCCCGAAAATTCTAGTTGAAAGCCACCAATTGGCTGATTATTTGATATTAATATTTCAATTGAACCTTGATTAAATTGCTCATCAATTTCACCAAATATTATATTAAAATCACTAAAACATAATGAAAAGATGGTAAAGGTAATTATATTTTTATAAAATTTCATAAATTCTTAGACACCAGTATTCAATTTCAAATAAAGAAATGTAAATATAGAAATTGTGTAGAATAAATATGTTATATGTACATTCATAATTGATAATTTATTAAAATTAAGTATTCTTAATTTTTATTTAAAATATAATTTATTTAATTTATGATGCTGTTAGGGGTGCCTTAGGCTGAGAACATACCCTTTAAACCTGAACTAGATAATGCTAGCGGAGGAAAACTACTATGAAAAATCTCTCTTTATTTTTAATTACTTCTTTTCTTTTTCCATTGGAAATGATTACTGTATCTGGGTCTATTAAAGATACTAATGACAACCTTATTGAAGGTGTAAACATCTATACTGACCGAACTGGTATCTCGACAAATAAAAAAGGCTCTTTTAGCTTAAAATGCTTCCCTGATGAAGTGGTTACATTTTCACATGTATCATACTCTGATATAACTCTTTTAGCTAAAGACGTTCCAAAAAATATTACAATGAAACTCAGAAATATCAATGCAGATGAAATTATAGTAAGAGGAGGCTCTTTTGATTTATCTATTAAAGAAACTAATAATAGTTTGATGGTTATCCAAAATGAAGATATAGAATCTGGAGTATATCAACATTTTGATGATGTAATTAATCTAACGCCAAACCTAAATTCTAGTGGAGGAACTTCCCGTTCGAGATATTTCCAAATTCGAGGTATTGGAGAGCTTAGTCAGTTTTCTGGTGAAGGTGCACCTCATTTTTATGTTGGCTATATAATGGACGATATAGATTTTTCAGGAATTGGCATGGTAGGACTTTTAAATGATATTGATCAAATTGAAGTATTTAAGGGCCCTCAATCTTCAATTTATGGACCAAATGCAATGGCTGGTATGATTAATATATCAAGCAATGACCCAACTCCTCATAGAGAAGGAAAAATAACCATCAATGCTGGAGATTATAATTATAATGCGATATCTGGATATTATAGTTCCTCATTACGTTACAATCTTTTTCATCGGCTTTCTTTTAATATCAATAAATCTGATGGCTTTAGAAAAAATAATTATTTAGACATATCAAATTCAAATAAAATTGATGAGTCTATGCTAAGGTATAAACTCTTATATAGTCCTAATAATAAAATCAACTTTAAACTGACTTACTATTTAATTGATATTAATAATGGGTATGATATCTGGTCACCTGATAACAATGGATATACAACATTCAGTGATTATCTGGGAAAGGATACACATAAATCAAATGCATTTTCATTTAAGTCAAATTTTAGATTTAGAGATAATTTAAAGCTTACTTCAATCACTTCGTTGTCAAGCAATAACATTGACTACAATTATGACTCTGATTGGGCTAATGATGATTTTTGGAAGGATAATTACGATTGGTTTCCAGAAAGTAATAGTTATGATTTTAGTGATCCTATCTTATTTCCATGGGGCTATTACCCGTATTCTTTTACTGACGAAACATCTAGAAAAAGAGATAACGTATCTCAGGAACTGCGTATTACAAGTAAAAATACAATTGGAGGATTATACATATCTAGAACTAAAGAAGATGATCTTAGAAAAGGTTATTTAATGGGTGGGAATGTCGATAGTCTAGCATCATATTTTGAAATTTTGAGTATGTCTTTTTATGCCTCTACCAAATGGGATATAAGTGATAAGCTTTCATTGATTACTAGATTAAGAGCTGAAAACAATAATATAAAAAGTGATGTAGATACTAGAGCTTATGGTTTTGAAGCTGGGAGTTTCAATGAGGAAACTAATAGCATTTTATGGGGAGGTCGAATCTCAATGAGTAGGTTAATAGATGACTACTCAAATTTTGGTTTTTCCATTTCAAAAGGATATAAAAGCCATGGCTTCAATCAAAGTATAAACATTGGCTCTACAGCATATCAACTGCCAGAGGATCTAAGAACTTATGAAAGTGAGGATGTATACAATATAGAGCTATCATATAATTACAATGATAAAACAAAGTTTTTTACAATTAACTCATTTTATATGCATAGAATAAACCCTCAACTAAGATTATCATATCAACTAGATCCATCAAATCCTTCCAGTTTTGACTTCTATACTGTAAATGCTGAAGAAGGATATAGCTATGGATTGGAAGGGCAATTCAAGGCAATGATTTCAGATAAACTTTATATCTATGATAATTTTGCAATATTAAAAAGCCATATTTCAACATTTGATTTTCTCAGCAACTCTGTAGGTAACAGAACTGAAGCTCATGCCCCAGAGTTTTCTGCAAGTGGAGGATTTGAATATAAAATGGGCTCTGGTATCTATATAAATGTTGATCACTCAGTAATGTTTGACTTCTATCATGAAGATCAATATGAATCAAAAACTGATCCCTATCAAATTTTAAATACAACCATTGGATGGAAAAATGATAAAATTCAACTAAATCTATGGGCTAAAAATCTTCTTGATGTAAAATATGAAGTTAGAGGATATAATTTTGCATTAGAGCCTTCACCAAATGAACCACCTCATTTCTTTTCAAATACATATATATCATATGGTGACCCTAGACATTTTGGTTTGAGCGCTAGTTATAACTTTTAATGATTTTTTCATTCCCTCAAGTATTTATTGCATTTTACTTAATACTTATTTTTTGTGTTGGCTTTCTTACCCCAAGAGAAAGTTCTGAGAAAGGATTTCTTTTTGCAAATAGAAAAGTAACTCTTCCTGCTCTTGTTATGAGTCTAGTCTCAACATGGTACGGAGGAATCCTTGAAGTTGGCAGATATAGCTATGAGCATGGAATTGTCACTTTTGTAATGTTTGGAATCTTTTACTATTTAGCTGCTTTAATTTATGCATTATTTATTGCTCCTAAAATATCTGAAAGTAATCTTAGTAGTATTCCTGAACTTTTTAATAATTCTTTTAATAAAAAATCAGCTATTTTAGCAGCTATTATCATTGTATTTCTAGCCTCACCTGCCCCCTATATTAAAATGCTAGCCGTTATAATTGACTATGTGTATAGCATTGGTTTTATCAACTCAATTCTAATAGGCACTATATTTTCAGTTCTTTATACAATAAGAGGAGGCTTCAGGTCTGTATTAAGAACAGATATCATTCAATTCTCAATGATGTTTATCGGTTTCTTGGGGATACTAATATATCTATATCTAAAATTTGGTGGTTATGAATTTTTATCAAGAGAGCTACCTCCTATAAAATTTTCGATACCTGGCAATTTAAATTGGAGCTACTTATTTGCTTGGGGGTTTATAGCCCTAATAACATTTATAGACCCCAATTTTTATCAAAGAAGTTTTGCTAGTAGCTCAAAAGAAAATGCCAGAAAGGCTATAATAATATCAATTCTATTTTGGTTTATATTTGATTTTATATCAGTAGTAACTGGCCTATATGCAGCTGCAATTATATCCGAAGTTAAATATAGTCCATTTTTAGATTTAGCCTCATATGCCCTACCTCCAATTCTTCAAGGTTTATTCATTGTTTCTATGCTAGCAATTATAATGTCTACTATTGATAGTTTTGTATTTATATCTGGACTTACTATTGGTAGAGATTTAGTCGGAACAAGAAAAGATGATAAAGTAAATGTAAACTATACAAAAATAGGTATTATACTTTCTGGAGCTATATCCATTGTTTTAGCCATATTTTTTGAAAATGCGGTTGATATATGGTACGTAACTGGTTCTTTTGGAGTATCAGCTCTTTTAATGCCTATGCTATGCGCGCTGTACAATAAAAGAGTTGCTAGTCCATTTATTTTTATTTTAGCACCATTTATAATAACAGGAATCTGGTTTATATCTACCCCTTCAACCATTGACCCGATGTACCCAGGACTTATATCTAGTATTATCTATTATTTATTATTTCGGAAATAGGGCTTTGAATCAGCTCTTTAGCTTCATCATATTCTGGATACTGAGTTAGATATTTAACAGCATTTTTATAATCAGATATTGCTCTATTTCGATCGCCCAATACTTCAATTGACTTCCCTCTTATAAAATGTGCAAATCCTAAAATCCATTTAAACTCTACCTCGTATCCTTCAATAATTTGACTACATAATTTTTCTGATTCAGAATATTTATCATTTTGAAATGCAATAAGTGCTTTTAGATAAAGATATTTATCATAACACTCAATTTTTTGATTCTTCGGTCCATGCAGATAAAAGTACTGCAAATCTTTCTCATATTTTTCAAAATCTTGATACTTTTCTAATCTAACTAAAGCTTCAGCTTTTAAATAAGCGAAGTAAGGATGTCCTGGGAATTTATTAGCAATAGATGAACTTAACTCTAATGCTTTTTTATAATCTTTTTCAATATATAAATAAATGTATGATAAGACATTTCTTGATTCAATCCAGCTAAATCTAGAACGAGAAGAAGCAGTTTCTAGTTTTTCAATCGCTTTAATACAATCTGATTGCATACCAAAGAGCTTTCCAATTAGCTGTATAGAAGATGACGATCTGCATAAAAAATATTCCAATGTTCCGATTGGCATATAAACATCATAGTATAAACTATCAATTTGCTTAGCATCATTAATATATTTATATCCTTTAGAGCCAGAAATTACAAGATCAATCCAATTTGATTGAGCAAGATCAATCCTTGATTTTAAACCATATAAAGAGCCTAAAAATAAAGGATAGCTTGGATCTTCTGGGTATTTATCTATCATATCTAGATAAAAGGGTACGGCCGAATCGATTCCATTGTATATTACTTCATATGATAACTCATGCCCATCATTTAAAAGTATATTCTGCCATTTAGCTGTAATTTGAAGAAATGGAATCAGGGCATCTTCTTTATTCTTAGTAGATAAATTATCAAGTTTATAAATACAACTATCAAATTGGAAATTATATAAATCAGAAATTGCTCTATCTACATCTAAGTTATATTTAAAGGTATTACTAAATGAAAAACATAATATAATTACAAAAAATAAATTAAATCTCATTGCTTTTATTCTGATCTAATATCTTAAGCATTTTGTTTGTAATTTCATTAATAGGGGAATCTTCTAGTTTCTTTCTCATTGCTTTGAGTTCTGGATAATCTGAGCTTGCTTCGTTTTTCCAATTTTGATGAAATTTTCCTGATTTTATAAAATCTAAAGCTGACTTCATTTCATTTTTAAACTTATCATCAATAAGTTTATCAGCTTGCCTCAATCCACCATATTCGGCCGTCTCACTCACCGCTTTATAAAAATCATTAATCCCAATCTTACTTATTAAATCAGCTATATTTTTAACCTCATAAAAACTCACAAACCATGAAACTACTGGGGAGTATCCAGCTTCAAGTAATACTTTATATGATTCATTTATAATCATTGGAATTATTCCTGTTAAAGAAATTTGTTCACCGAAAAGGTCTGTTTCTGTTTCTTCCTCAAAGCTTGATTGAAAACAGCAAGTTCGAGTACCACCAATAGCTTTGCTGTATGCAAGGACTATCTGTTTTGCTCTGCCTGTAATATCTTGATTTATGGCAAATAGTGTCGGTACCCCATTACCATTTTGAAATTCTTTCCTTACAGCGTATCCAGGTCCACTTGGCGCAACCATCCCTACATCTACAAAAGGGGGTGGGACTATCTCCTTATAGTGTATATTATAACCATGAGCAAATATCAGCATTTTACCTGGTTTTAAATATTTTGCTATATCTTGATCGAAAACTTCTGCCATGCATTGATCTGGAATCAATATACTTATAATATCAGATTCCCTAACTCCCTTACTAATATCAATACAATCAAAGCCATCTTCTGATGCAGTCTTTAGAGAGGCACTATTATCTCTTAAGCCTACAATCACATTTAAACCAGAATCTCTAAGATTAAGTGCATGAGCTTTGCCTTGATTTCCATAACCTAATACAATAATTTTTAAATTCTTAATAGAATCAAGACTTACATCTTTATCAAAATAAAGATTATCCATTTATTTTAACTTATGTTTGTAAAATAAATTTAGTAATACTGGCAATAGAAGTAATGATGAAATAAGAGCTATGATTAAGATAATAGTCGCCAAAATACCAAATTCATGGTTTGGGACTAATTCTGAGAAATATAGCGTAAAAAAGCCCATGCAGAGCACCAGAGTAGTACCTATGATAGCTTTTCCTGTTGAAAGTATAGAATTAGATACAGCAAGTCCTACATCCTTAGTCTTTTTTAATTCTTGTCTGAATCTAGCTAAAAAGTGAATGGTATCGTCTACAGCTATACCAAGAGCTATTGAAAATGTCATTGCTGTTGATGGTCTTAATTTTATACCAGAAAAACCCATTATTGCCGCTGCTGCAACAAGTGGAATTATAGTTGGAAGGATTGAAATTAAAGATAGACGAATAGAGCGAAATAATATAACCATTGAAATGAAAATTATAATAAAAGCTAATATAAAACTGGTCGTTAAATCTCTTATCAAAAACCCCTGCGTTCTAAGGGCTAGTAGCGTACTTCCTGATATAAGAACTTCCTGATTCCCACCGTTAAAAACTTCATCGAAAATTGATTGAACATCTACTTTTAAGCTATCAGCAACTTTAGACCTAATATTTCCAACTCTACAAGTAATTCTATACTTGGTTGAATCACTATTAAATAAATTTGTACCAATATTCGAGGGAGCTAAGTCCAGATAATCATAGATATCATCATCATACTCTGGTAGAGCCATTCCTCTTTCAGGTTCCCAAAAATTAGCAATGACTTTTATGTAATCGTTCATTGAAATTGCTTTTTTGATATGCGATATTTCTTCAATTTTTGATTCAAATTCATCAGCTTTAGTTAGAAAATCTAAATTAAAAATGTTATCCAAAGATGATGAGTCTTTATTGGTAGTAGAGGAATTAAAATTACTTATTACTATTTCAAGAGGTAGAGTACCTCCAAAATTTTTATCTACATACATAATGTCATCATAGAGACTATTTCCAGGCCTCAAATCATCTAAAATTGAAATATTATAGTCTATGCTCTTTAATCCAATAAATGATATAATTAGGAACAGAATGGATAGAACTAGAATAGGATATGGAAATTTCTTAGTTGAAGCGTCTATTTTATCAACTGAGAATGAATCAGATTGAGAAATTAATCTTTTAATATGATGTTGGGGCGGAGATGGAAGATAAAGAAGTATAATTGGAATTGTAATTATTGCAACAATAAACATAAGAACAACACCTACACCTAGAACAAAACCAAATTCTTGAGTTATTCTTATATTTGTCATCATTAATGAGAAAAAGCCTACAGCTGTTGTTAGACTTGTTAGAAATAAGGCTCCACCTAGCTCTTTTATAACTCTTCTAACAGCTAATTTAATATTTCCATCTTCTTGCTCTACACATTCATGATATTTCATAAGAATATGAATACAATTTGAACAACCAATTATAAGTATGAGAATGTACGTTAAGTATGAAATTAAATTTATAGTAATTCCAAGATAGGCCATCAAAGCAGACACCCAAATTAAAGTAATAAAAATACTTGTCATGGGCAGCACCACACAATTTACTTGTCTAAAAACAAAAAATAAAATTAAGATTACAACTAATCCTCCAAGAGGAATAAAAATTGATCTTTCTTTACTAACAAGCTCTACATACCTAGTACGAAGCACAGGTATTCCTGCTTCATACCAGTCCCAGTCTCTACCATGAATTTCTAGACCTATATCAATTTCTTTAAATAAATTTTCTCTTAAGGTTTGATTATTAACATCATCTTTCATATCCACAAATATTGCACCTGAATTTCCATCTTCAGAAATAACTAAATTTGTATATAATGGATGGTCAAGCACCATTTCCTTGTGAGCTTCCCAAGTACTGTCATCAAGAGTTTCATCAAACAAGAACTCTTCATTTTCTTGAATATTAGATAAACTGGTTGTTTGCTGGACTCCAACAATCTTATTTATCAATTCATCAATTACTGATAATTTTTTAATATTTTCTCTACTTAAAGGATCATCACAACTATAGATTAGGAGGAACTTATCATCTTCTCTAGAAAATTCAGACCTAAATTGATCGTACTTATCTCTCTCTGGGTCATTTTCTGGAAACATTTGTTCAAGTGAAAAGTCAACAATAAGTTTATTGGTTGAAAAAAACGCATAGTAGGCAAAACCTATTGTTAGAGAGAATAAAATAAAAAGTGTCTTTATAGGATTATCAACAATTCTAGAAATCATTAAATTTTATACTTTCTTTGAACTAAATCTTCATTAGGCTTATAAATAATTACAGTATTTCCAATAGAACCGACCACTGTAGCTGAAAGCTTTAACTCAGAATCAGAGATCAATTTTTTCTTTAAGTCTTTATTCTCATTAAACTTTACTTTAATAAGTTCTTGGGAATCCAAAGATTCACTAATTGACGAATATACTCCATCAGTTAAGCCAGATTTTCCTATATAAATAGAAGGCTTAATATGATGAGCAAAAGAGCGTAGTTTTGATCGTTGCTTTGAATTAATCAATTCGTATCCTTCATATACCAAAATAAATTTGTAATTCTAAGTTATCTGTAAACTTTGAAAAGTTAATAAAGTCTGCACATCCCTTAAAATAACTAATATTTAAATTTAATGTACCTACTTTAAATAAATATGCAATAGAAGGTCCAAAAATAAAGCTATTTTTAGGAAATGATAGATCAATTAATGATTTAAATCCAATTTTACATATTGACAATTGGTAAGAAATAGAAGAGAAAAGTCTCAAGCCAAACAAATTTTTATTTGCTAAATATTCACTTTCCTTAGAAGAATTATTGGATTTCAAACCATACTCTAACCCAAATTCGCTTGTAAATTTAATATTATCTGTTCTAGAAAAACCCAACGAAATATGTGGAGCATAAAAAACTTCTTCATTATCTAGTAAATAGCTAGAAATATTTGAAAATCCAGTTGAGAGCATATAACTGTTATTAATATGAACATTAGAAAACAATGCGGATACAAAAAAAATTATACTAAATAAATATTTCAAAAGATTTCCAGATATTTTAATAAATCTAATCTAGAATAATATTAATAACATTAACAATATCTAAAATATCAATAATATTATCAGAATTGACATCTGCAGAGTAAAATTCTAAAGATGTTGGAGTAGTTGTTCCTAATGCAAAGTTTATAATCATAACAATATCAAGAATATCAACAATGTAATCAAAATTAATATCACCAGACATAGTATTGTTTGAACTTATAGATTGAATTAATATATCATCAATAGCTGCCTCTACTATAGATCCACCTGATCCAAACTCACCATCATAAAAAGTATCTTCAGCTATAAATCTTAGTCGCATATCAGATGTAAGACTAATATAGTCATCCAAGAAAAACATTTTCTTATCCCAAGAATTATTTGANATATTAGTNTTNTCTAAAGATACCCAANTACCTCCNCCATTATTAGANACATCNANACGCCAAATATCAGTTGATGGATTATCACCAAGATTNTTTGTATACCANCTATAATANGTNAGCATAACTTTATCTTCTGANGANAAATCNATTAAATNAGACTTTAGNATNGTTTCACCTCCNTCTACNTCATCATTTGATGGACTATNAGTTGGTGCATTATTTCCAGTAACATAACATAATTCACCTAAANNTGTAANATCATTATCNGGAGCAACCGGAANATCACCATAAAAGGTACCANTAGGTTCTGCAATTTCCCAAACCCCTCCAACTGCATCACCTGTNACNGTCCAACCATTTACTTCAGAATCAAAATCTTGACTGTATATTATTGGAAGATCACCAACAACAAATACAACTGGTGAATTTTCAGCACCAGAAGGATAATAAGATTCTTGACCTTGATTATTAAGAGCATAAAAATAATAAGAAACCACAGTCCCATCATTGGGGATTTGAANANCAGCAGTATAGTCACCACTNATATTATAATCCATAGNTACTTCATTCCACTCTGAGCTGTTATTAAAACTATAAAACATTGATANAGAAATAATCTCACCTGTGGTTGATTCAGCATCAANTNAGAAATTGATTGNATTTNAACTATATNNTTGATCCAGNATATTATCATGCTGAATNGTTACTCCTCCAAATTGCAATATATATAAACCTGTTTCTATNTCACTGGAAATAATATTGTTNCTTGGNAAATATACATATGTACCCCAATTACCTACATAAAGNCCATCAATTTCACTGGTATCATAATAACCAATTTCATTAAATGTTAAAGAAGAAATATCGTAAACTCGAGTTCCGTCAGCATAATAAGATGTATATACAAGGCCATCTTTTATGTAGACATTATGAACCGAATGAGTAGGATCAACTGTGAATTCATCTAATAAATTNATATTTGAATAATCTNGAATATCCCAAAGNTTTAAATTGCCNCCTTGCATTTCATCNGCNGTNACTAAATANTTTCCATCCTCTGNAACNGCTGCATCATGTGCCATTCCAGGATACTGCCAAGANACTAATGTCTGAGGATTNGTTTTNTCTGANANNTCAATNATATATGCNGTNCTTGTATNAATACCCATAGCATAAGCAANATTNTTTTTAACATCAAGATCATGAATATATTCTTCATCCCATGTTCCAACAAGTNTTGGATTTGANGGAATCGATAAATCATAAATCCATATTTCATGNNCATCTGCACCTACGATATAAAAATATCCATCTTCATCAACATGAATATTATGAGAATTATCNACATCNGTTATCGTATTAACNAATATGGGATTATCTAAGTCATCTACACTCACAATTTTTATACCNTCATCTGCTTCAGTACCAATATAAACATGTCTNTCCCANTATTTTAAATCTCTCCATATACTNGTACCCCCATCAATTCGTCCNACTTCAAATGAGTTAGCAGGATCTGTAACATCNACAAATGCTGTGGTGTTTTGAAGNCCAACAACNGCAAACTCTCTACCATCTTGATAAAAACCAGTAATATCTGANGTTTGNTGGTCAAANGGTAAATANCCCAGTAGTTGCATATTATAACTATCAGATAAGAGTAAAGAGAAAATTGATAAGAAAATATATTTAATCATAATAATAATTTAATAAAAAAAAAATTTTGAAAATGTAAAAGGTTATTACAATTAACAAACAATAACATGAATGAAAAATGCCTCTTATTTCAATGAAGTAAGAGGCATTTATTGATTAGAATCATCCGCATGATTTTAATTTATTATTTGATAAGCATTAACTTTGCGCTACTCACAGCTCCATCGATATTTAAACGAGCAAAGTAAAGACCACTAGGCTGATCCGCTCCATTCCATGTAAATGAGTGAGAACCATCAGTAAGAACCCCACTCCATAGATTAGAAACTTCCTGACCATTTGCATTGTAAATACTAATTGTTGCAAATTTCTCTTCTGCGATATTAACCATTATGTTAGTTGATGGATTAAATGGATTTGGATAAACGCTTGAGATATCAAAGCTATTAGGCGATATTTCATTAACTACATTAATTATGCCTAATTGATATATCTCATTTGAAGACCACTCTGGAGCATCTACATCTAGAACGAACTCCTCACCTGTTGAGCCTTTAATAACTCTAAATTCAGGAGCACTATTATTATTACAATAGCCAATAGTTGAGAAAGATCCATCTGATCCCATTGCTGGTATATCAGTAAAATTACCTATCCACTCACGTGCTCCAACAAGCACATTGTCATTGTAGGCTAGAACAATATCTCCATCATCTATACTAGATCCATCATTAAATCTAATATCTTCAATAAAGTAGAATGCCTGCTCAGTTGACTGAATATATCCAAAGTCTTCTGAGGCATAGTCTTGCTGTAACCTAGAGCTAGTTTCATCTGCAATAAACTCAAATTCAATTGCAGCATTAACTTTAGCCCAATATCCTTTACCTCCTTCAAATGCACTTAAACTACCAACCCAACCAAGGACTGGATTTGGACTTGCAGCTACACCTTCACCGATTACTCCAGTAAATGCAGCCTCTACGTCATCAGGAATCGCAGTAGCTAAGTCTACACTACCTGCAATCGGGAATGAGATAAGGTTTGCACCAAAGTGTAAATCATATGTTGTACTAGCTGGATCAAGAGGGGCAGCATCATTCAAGCAAAGCTGCGAACCTTCTGAAACCTTAACCCAATACCCAGAGGTTGGTGAAATATTTGATAAACTACCAACCCAACCAAGAACTGGATTTGGACTTGCAGCTACACCTTCACCGATTACTCCAGTAACAACACCATCGAGTGACGACATCATATTTCCAACTGATACATCATCTGGAAGCGCATAAAAACTTACAAGATTTGCACCGAAATGAAGATCTATACAATAATCAATGACACTTGGGCCATCAGTTTCACATGTGCCATCATCTATATTTGCATCTGGATTATAATTATCAGCAGATTCATCTGTACATCCATATACAAATTCAGGAAGACCACCGTCTTCTTCTATAGCTGTTTCAGTCTCCTCTAGTGCCTGATTAATATCATCTTCTCCAGAAAAATCAGTTTCTGCTAACTCTTCCTCAGAAAGAGTTATTGTGTAATCAATTATTATTTCTACATCATCCCTAGTAGATGAACTTACTAAAATATCTGTAACCTCTACAGATCCATCTGGAAGATTTAATTCAGATTCTACAAATGATTCAAAATCTTCAGAAAATGAATCAAGATCTTCTAGGACTGACTCATCGACTGTTGTCGCCACGCTAGATTCAATATAAACTGCACAACTTTCACCATCTCCTTCACATAGCCCACAGTCATCTAATTCTGCAGATCCACCACACTCACCAGTACAATCATCATACAAACAAGAACCATCATCTGAATTTGCATCTGGATTAAAGTTACATGCCTCTGAATCTATACAACCTGAAACGGGATCAGCTCCAACCTCAGCACATTCACCTACAAATACTGATGGAAGTGGGCCACCTTGAGGATCTGAAATTATAATATCTTCAATACATACAGTATTAGAACCTGGGTAGTCACAAACATAGTCTACGTTAAATAGTACACCATTACTACCCGCAGGAATGATACCACCAGTAAATGAAAAACCTAGAACCATAGACATATCTTCTGATGGGTTAGAGGTAGAAACATTAAAGTCATTTTCTGCTGCATATCCACCTGAAGCATCACCTAATGTCGCCAAGCTAGGTACGGCAAATTGAAATCCACCAATATCTACAGGAGTATTAATTAAAATCTCAAGCGATGAATCGCCAACTACTCCAAAAGATAATTGAACCGTACAACTTGANGCATCACCTTCACATATACCACATGAATCTTCTATTGCTCCACCACCACAGATACCATTACAATCTATATCTTCAATACAATCACCATTACAGTCAAAATTTTCTTCAGGATATTCACAACTTCCATCATCAGNATTNGCANTNGAATCATAGTTNCANGCTAAATCATCTGTACATCCATAGAANGTNGGAATTGGAAANCTTACCGCNAAAGGNTCTCCANTNACATCTGAGAAAATTAAATTAGATAAACANCTATAATCTACNTCACCATCNAGAACAACTANTGTACCTGNACCNGCTGGAACTACAGANCCAGTAAATGAAAATGCAAGAACNGCACTTCCACTNGNTGAAACTGAAAAACCATTTGCTTCNGCATCTCCACCNCTAGCGCCTTNNACACAGCCATTATGANTAAATTGAAATCCTGCAATATCCATTGNGCTTGAATAATCAAGATTTGACCCATCAAGAGTTAGACATACATCTGTACCANTAGGACATTCTAAAGTNCAGGATGTATTATCTCCTTCACATTCACCACAAAGGTCTTCTTGTGCACTACCTCCACATACTCCAGCNCAATCATANTCATTAAATTCACAATCAGGATAGACATCACTACAATCAGCTACATACACTGGANCAGGTTGCCCATCATCAAATTCCCATGTTAATGGANNTCCATTAACNTCTGAAAATATAAAATCAGACATNCAATCTTNANTAACTTCCCCNTCAAGNANNACTAAAGTTCCNNCACCAGCAGCAANAACNGANCCNGNGAATGAAAAGCCTAATACAACCGTACCNCTNGNAGAAACTGTAAANCCNGCTGCAGTCGCATCACCTCCAGAGGCATTAGATATACATCCATCATGNAAAATTTGGAAACCAGCTATATCTGAACNTGAAGAATAGTTTAAACTANCNCNNTCAAGNGATAAACATACATCTGAANTACAATCTCTTGTATTATTATTNATNATTCTATTTCCATCAATATCNTGNGTTCTAAAATATAAATCATTTANNACCAGCTGTAAATTCTCTTCCACAATCATAGCCACAGTTTTCACATGAATCAGGACAGCAGTCTCCGAATCCAGTGCAAAGATCATCGCACCAGCAAAGTGGCTCATCATCTGCATCAAATGTTCCGTTGTTATTTAAATCATTATAATCATAGCTTTCACAATTTGAAACAGAACAAGTACCTAGAGAAAAGTAATCAGGATCAATACACTCTTGAATTTCTGTACCAGGATTACCAAGTCCATCGCCATCTGTATCTAAGCAATAAGGAATTGTATATGCTCCACCACCGCACACACCATTACAATCAACGTCTACTATACAATTTCCATCACAATCAAAATTTGGCTCTGGGCCACTACCATCACATACCCCACATTCATCCTCTACCGCAGATCCTCCACATTCACCAAAACAATCCTCTACAGCGCCGCCACCACAGATTCCAAAACAATCTATTTCTGCTGTACAGTTACCATCACAATCAAAGCCTATATCAGGATACACACATGAGCCATCATCAGTATTTGCATTTTCATTATAATTACATGCATTATCATTAGTACAACCAAGGACCTCAACAAAAGGAAAACCTACTACTAAAGAGGCACCTTGACTATCAGAGAAAATTAAATTAGAAAGACAATCTTCTGTTACATCACCATCTAAAACAACTAGAGTTCCTTCACCAGCAGGAACTACAGATCCTGAAAATGAGAATGCAAGAACTGCAGACCCACTAGCAGAAATAGTAAATCCATTTGCTTCAGCATCTCCACCTGCTGCGCCCGTAATGCATCCATTATGATTAAATTGGAAACCAGCAATATTTTCAGTACTTGAATAATTTAAATCTCCACCATCGAGTGACAAGCATACTTGCGTACCATCTAAGCAAGAAGCTTCACCTCCATCATCGCCTGATTCAGCTGCAAATTCTACTACTAAAGGAGAGCCGTTAATATCAGAGAAGATAAATGAAGAAAGACATTCTTCTGATATATCTCCTGATAGCTCAACTAGAGTACCTTCACCGGCTGGAACTACTGATCCTGTAAATGAGAATGCTAAAACTGTTGTACCACTGGCTGATACTGTAAATCCATTTGCAGTTGCATCACCGCCAGATGCACCTACGACACATCCATTGTGAGAAAATTGAAAGCCTGCAATGTCAGATGTGCTAGAATAATCTAAATTTCCACCATCTAAGCTTAAGCAAACATCCGTATCGGCAGAGCAACCACCATCATTATTTGAACATGATGATCCATCACCTTCGCATACTCCACACTCATCTTCAATTGCATCACCTGCGCAAACTCCATTACAATCTACATCAGTTGTACAATTACCTTCACAATCAAAATTTTCCNCTGGTCCATCACCTTCACAGACACCACACTCNTCTTCGATTGAATCACCAGCACAAACTCCATTACAATCTAAATTAGCTGTACAATTACCATCACAATCAAAATTTTCTTCTGAATATTCACATGTTCCATCATCAGTATTAGCTGTTACGTCAAAATTACATGCAGTGTCATCTGTACATCCTAAAACTTCAATAACAGGAAAACTAACTGTTAATGGTTCTCCAGAAATGTTNGAAAATATAAATCCTGACAAGCATTCTTCAGAAACATCGCCAGAAAGCTCAACTAATGTACCTTCACCCGATGGTACCACCGAACCCGAAAAAGAAAAAGCAAGTACTGTTGTGCTACTGGCTGAAACTGTAAAGCCATTAGCAGCAGCATCACCACCTGTAGCTCCCTCTACGCAACCATTATGAGAAAATTGAAAGCCTGCAATGTCAAATGTGCTAGAATAATTTAAGTTCCCACTATCAAGAGTTAAACAGACCTCTGTGTTATCTGGACAAGATGCCTCAGGATCATCATTTCCTCCATCCTCTGATGATTCTACAGCAATTTCCCATGTTAGAGGATCACCAGTACTATTTGAAAAAATAAAGTCGGTCAAGCATTCTTGCGAAATATTACCAGACAGTTCAACTAAAGTACCTTCACCCACAGGAATGACTGAACCTGTGAAAGAAAAGGCTAGAACTACAGAGCTACTCGCTGAAACTGTAAATCCATTAGCTGCTGCATCACCACCTGATGCGCCGTCAACACAACCTGTATGGAAAATTTGAAATCCACCAATATCATCAGTGCTAGAATAGTTTAAACTCCCACTATCCAAGCTTATACATACTTGCTGATCACCTGAACACGATGCTTCTCCGCCACCAGTATCAGTAGACTCTTCAGTCATCTCCCATGTAAGAGCATCACCAGTACTATTTGAAAAAATAAAGTCAGTTAAACAATCTTGATTTATATCTCCAGATAGTTCAACTAAAGTACCTTCNCCCGCAGGAATAACTGAACCTGTAAAAGAAAAGGCTAAAACTACAGAGCTACTTGCTGAAACTGTAAATCCATTAGCTGCTGCATCACCACCTGATGCACCATCNACACAACCTGTATGGAAAATTTGGAATCCTCCAATATCATCTGTACTAGAATAGTTTAAATTATTACCATCTAAACTCAATGAAACTTGTTGTGAATATGAAAAACTTAAAAATAGTATAAATTGAAGAAAAAGAACCGCTCTTTTTATCATAACTCCCCCCACTTTAAATTTTAGATAAACGATTTTCGTTAGTTTAATTTAACAAATTAGAATACATAAATCAATAACTATGAACAAATACTATTGCATTTGTATCTTATAGTGATAAATATCACAAATTTTAAATCTAAAATATTAGTTACATATTAGATCTGTAATGCAATTAAAAATAATAAATAGGAATTAAGAAATGGCTAAAAATAAAATTTTATTAATTGGTGGCGGTCAAATAGGTGGAAATCTCGCACTTCTTGCTGCTCAAAAAGAACTAGGAGATGTAATGATCTACGATATTCCCCAAGCTGAAGGAATGGTTAAAGGGAAAGCTTTGGATATTTTACAACTTCGACCTCATGATGGATATGATGTAGATATATCTGGTACATCCAATCCTGAGGATATGAAAGATTCTGATGTCGTTATTATAACAGCAGGAATGCCAAGAAAGCCTGGAATGAATAGAGAAGATCTTCTTTCTATTAATATTAAAATTATTTCTGACGTTGCAAACAATGTTAAGAAATATGCCCCAAATGCGTTTGTAATAGTTGTTTCAAACCCATTAGATGCCATAGTCTATTCATTTTATAAAGTATCTGGATTTTCTAAGAGTAAAGTTGTTGGAATGGCTGGNGCGCTTGATACATGTAGATTTAAAACATTTTTAGCTGAAGAAACCGGCTTTTCAGTTCAAGATATTCAATGTATGGTTCTTGGTGGTCACGGAGATACAATGGTTCCAATGCTAAGATTTGCAACTGCAGGTGGTATTCCAATTACTGAATTAGTTTCAGAAGAAAGATTAAATGAAATTATAGAAAGAACAAAATATGCAGGAGGTGAACTTGTAAAACTATTTGGAAATGGTTCAGCATATTATGCTCCAGCAGCCTCAGCCATTGAAATGGCAGAATCTTACTTAAGAGATAAAAAAAGACTTATTCCATGTGCAGCTTTATGCGAAGGTGAATTTGGAATNGATGGTTATTTTATTGGAGTACCAACTGTTATTGGATCTAATGGAATAGAAAAAATTGTTGAATTTGATATGAACAATGAAGAAAAAGGTCAATTAGAGCAAACTCTTAATGCTGTAAAGGCAACAGTCACAGAAACAGGACTCTAAATTAAAGGAGTAACAATGGAAAGACTATTAAATCAAATTGATAGTGGGTTTGGTACATTAGTAAATTTTTTGGCACCTATTTTATTTGCAGATATTGGTGGAGTTCCCTTAATCGTATTTACTCTTCTAATCGGAGCTATAACATTTACAATTTATTTTGGATTTATAAATGTTAGAGGATTTAAACATTCAATAGAAATCATAAAGGGTAAATATGATAACCCCAATGATATTGGACAAATTAGTCATTTTCAAGCCTTAACATCAGCCCTCTCTGCAACTATAGGGCTAGGTAATATCGCCGGAGTAGCTATTGCAGTAACTCTTGGTGGTCCAGGTGCTGTGTTCTGGATGGTTTTCATTGCTTTTTTTAGTATGTCTGCTAAATTCGTATCAGCAACTCTAGGGTTAATGTATAGGAAAGTTAATGATGATGGCTCAGTAAGTGGTGGCCCCATGTATTATCTTACATATGCTTTTAAAGATAAAGGGAAATTATCTTATTTAGGAAAAATTTTAGGTGTTATGTATGCAATTTTTATTATTGGTGGGGCATTTGGTGGTGGAAACATGTTCCAGGCAAATCAATCTTATGAATTATTTGGTAAATTAACTGGTATACCTAATTACCTATATGGAATCATATTAGCTACACTTGTAGGGTTTGTTATCATAGGTGGTATTAAAAGGATTGGAGAAACTACTGAAAAAATAGTTCCTTCCATGGTAACTATTTACGTTGCAGCGTCATTGTTTATCATTATTAGCAATATAAGCATGGTTCCTAATGTTATTTCTAGCATAATCTCTGAAGCATTTAATCCTTCTGCAGCATATGGTGGATTTATAGGTGCGCTTGTGACTGGTATCAAAAGAGGTGTCTTCAGCAATGAAGGTGGTGTTGGGTCTGCTTCAATCGCTCATTCAGCTGCAAAAACAGATGAACCAGTCCGTGAAGGGATTGTAGCAATGATTGGAC
The DNA here is from genome assembly GCA_002171125.1 of bacterium TMED161. Taxonomy (GTDB): domain Bacteria; phylum Fidelibacterota; class Marinisomatia; order SCGC-AAA003-L08; family D37C17; genus TMED161. The sequence continues at coordinate 57,646 of NHHK01000008.1, forward strand.
CTTTCATAGATACTATTATTGTATGNTTNATGACNGCNTGTGTTATNTTAATNACAGCAGATAACAATGATNTATATCAAAATGCCACTGCACTAATTGCAGAACAAGGANCGACTGCTGTTGGAGCCTCGATGACATCAGCCGCATTTGATTCAGTTATTCCAGGGTTTAGGTGGGTACTAGCTATTGTAGTTTTTTTGTTTTCATACAGCACAATGATATCATGGTATTATTATGGTAATAAAGGCTGGAAATATCTATTTGGAGATTCAGGTATACCAATCTATCAAATTATGTATTTATCTTGTACTATACTCGGTGCTATAGCATCCCTTGGAAATGTAATTGATTTTTCAGATATGATGATTCTTTCATGTGCTTTCCCTAATATTATTGGAGCGATGTTTTTACTCCCACAGTTGAAAGTGAAATTAAATGATTATTGGTCCAGATACGAGGCTGGAGAGTTTAAAGTATATAAATAAGATTGAAAAATAAATCTGAATTTCTATCATTCACTCTTGATCTTGCTAAAAAGACAGGTGATATACAGCTATCATACTTTGGAAATATTTCATCCATTGAAAGAAAATCTAGTAATATAGATCTCTTAACAAAAGCAGATATAGAATCAGAGAAACTAATAATATCCAAAATCAAAGAGCAATATCCAAATCATTCTATAATATCAGAAGAAACTGAATCTAATTTAAAAGATTCTAAATATACATGGATAATAGATCCACTTGATGGCACTACTAATTTTGCACATAACCTTCCTATATTTGCGGTATCTATTGCTTTAATGAAAGAAGATAAGATAATAATGGGAGTTGTTTATAATCCTGCAGCTAATAAATGTTTTTATGCTGAATTGAATGAAGGTGCTTATTTGAATAATAGATTAATACAACCTTCAAGTGCAGAAAAACTCTCAGATTGTCTCCTTGCAACAGGTTTTCCATATTTACATGATAAAAAATATGATCTATCATTTCAAATTTTTAAAGATTTTTATGATAAGACTAGAGGTCTAAGAAGACTTGGAGCTGCAGCACTTGATTTATGCTTTGTAGCAATGGGTCGTTTTGATGGATTCTATGAATATAATTTAAAGACATGGGATATATGCGCTGGTGCATTAATAGCTTCCGAGGCTGGTTGTACAGTTAGTGATTGGAATGGAAAAAAATTTCCTAAAGATGGATCAAGGATTTTATGTACAAATAGTAAAATTCATGACAGTATGATGAAAGTTCTTACTAAGCCAGAATATAAAATATACTTTAATCTTTCATAATAGAATCTAAAGTATGGAAATAGGCTTTTTCTATTTTTTTGCGCTCCACATCTATAGAATTATTTATTTTAAGACTACTTGAATCATTAACAGAGCCTATAGTTTGAGTGTATACATTATGTTCTTCTGCTAATAGCGCTACATGATGTAAGTTTTTAGGTTCTAATGATACAACGACTACCCCCTGAGTCTCACCAAACAAAATCTGATCTTCTCTTAACTTTCTGTTAATTGATATTTCAGCTCCTAATCCAGACTTTCCAGAGCAGATTGATTCAGACAGATTAACTGCCAAACCACCATCAGAAATATCATGAGCGGACTTAATAAGGCCCTTAGAAATAAGTTCTAAACATATTTTATGTAAACTTAACTCAAGATTTAAATCAACATTTGGAATGGGACCCTCTATTCTACCATGGCATTCTTTTAAATATTCAGAACCGCCAATTTCACCATTAATAGATCCGATAATAACAATACTATCACCAGCATCTTTAAAAGCTATATCCATATGTTTTGATGAATCTTCCATTATACCTACCATCCCAATTACAGGGGTTGGATAAACAGCTCCAAGGTTTGACTCATTATAAAAACTGACATTTCCTCCTGTAACAGGGGTATCAAATGCTCGACAGGCTTCTCCCATACCTAGAATTGCTTCTCTAAACTGCCAATAGATTTCTGGATCTTGTGGATTTCCAAAATTCAAACAATTTGTGATTGCTAAAGGGTGTCCACCAGAGCAAACAACATTTCGAGCTGATTCTGCAACTGCAATCATGCCGCCCTGTCGGGGATTTAAATACACATATCTTCCGTTGCAATCAGTACTGATAGATAAAGCTTTATTAGAACCTTTTAATCTAATTACAGCAGCATCAGAACCAGGGCCTATGACTGTGTTTGTCCTTACCGTGGAGTCATACTGACTATATACATATTCCTTATTTGTAATATTAGGAGAGGAAAGAAGTGTCAGTAAACTATCGTTATAATCTTTAGGTTCTGGAATTGATTCTAAATTTAGATTATTAGATTCTGAGAAATACTTTGGTTCACTGTATGGCATATCATACTGTGGAGCTCCTCCACCTAATACAAGTTCTTCAGTTGGTATATAAGCAACTTGTTCATTATTATGAATTACATTTAAATGACCTGTATCTGTNACCACTCCTACTTCAGTACAATTTAAATCCCATTTTTCAAAAATCTTATGTAAATCATTTTCAAAACCTTTTTTTACTACAACGAGCATACGTTCTTGAGACTCAGATAGCATGATCTCGTAAGAATTCATATCTTTTTCACGTATCGGAACTAGGTCTAAATCAATTTTTATTCCTGACTTACCCTTGGCTGACATCTCAGAACATGAACATGTAATTCCAGCAGCACCCATGTCTTGAATTCCGACTAACCATGGTTTTTTGCATAGTTCTAAGGTTGCTTCTAGTAATAATTTTTCAGTGAATGGGTCACCTACCTGGACATTAGAACGCTTAGATTCTGTTTCTTCAGTAAGCTCAACAGAAGCAAAGGTAGCTCCATGAATACCATCTCTTCCCGTGCTAGAGCCAACAATAAAAACAGGATTACCAACTCCTTCAGCTGTAGCGCTGGCAACATGCTTAGTTTTTACTATTCCTANAGACATAGCATTTACTAAAGGATTTCCTGAATAGACATCTTCAACAACAACTTCACCACCAACGGTTGGAATACCCAGACAATTTCCGTAGTCAGCTATACCTTCAACAACATGTTCTAACAAAAACCTATTCCTTGGCTTATCTAAACCTCCAAATCGCAAAGAATTCATAGATGCTATTGGTCTTGCACCCATAGTAAAGACATCTCTCATAATACCACCTACGCCAGTAGCAGCGCCCTCATAAGGTTCAACTGCTGACGGATGGTTGTGAGACTCAATTTTAAAGGCTGTTGCTAATCCATCACCCAAATCTACTAATCCAGCGTTTTCTTCACCCGCACCTACTAATAATTTTCCACCATCTCTTGGGAGAGTCTTTATCATTTTTATAGATGATTTATAAGAACAGTGCTCACTCCACATTACTGAAAAAATTCCTAGTTCTACATAATTGGGTTCTCTACCTAGAATCTTAATTATTTTATTATATTCATCAGGACTCAATCCATGCTCTTCAATGATTTTGCTATCTATTTGAGGTATAGTTTCCATGTATTTATCTTTTTGATTATTTGTTTAATTTAGGCATAATTAATCCTACCCAAAAAGATTTAATGTATCAGAATCTGCATTATCTTCATCTGATTCTAAATTTTGAGATTTATCATCTATTCTAATATCTTGAATTTCTTTATTTACTATTTCAAAAGCACTGATTCTTTTGTAAGATGGCACTTTATTCCCAATTGATTTCCATCCTTTAATATCTACAAAATCATCAACATCAATTTCTTTAATTTTCTTACTTCCAGACTTAGAATGATAATTAAATTTAAAAATAACATCATCTTGAATTGTTGCTAAAAGCAACTTCATAGAATCATTTGGTTCTAAGAATATAAACTCTTTATCTATAGTTGATGTCTCGATTTTAAATCGTTTTATATAATTATTTTTTGATATTGTATTATAATACATACATGATAATATGTTATCTTGATCAAATTTTTCTAAAATTAAAATATCATTTAATTTAAATCTTTGATTTAAGTCAATTGAAAGTACAGAATATGAACAATTATTTTTTACACATAGGATATAATCACTTGAATTAAATTTACCTAAATACCTTCCTCTTTCTTCAAANTTTAACTTCCCAACAGTCTCATCAAGCCATAAATCTTTGCCCCCTAAAGTAGACTCCCCTTTTGACTCTAGAGCAATTTTTTTAATTGGGTACTTTGAAAGTATGTTACCTTTTGAAGTTTTATTTTTTATATCTAAAGATGAAAAATCATAAGTAAGGTTTCTAATTCTAGCTTTTGACCTTGAATCTAAGTCAATAGATACAATCTCAGACTCACTATTAGGATTTGCTGTTATATATAATGCCTTTGATTTGTCTTCATTTTTAGTCAATGAGTAGATTCTATCTTTTATTGCAGCAGTTATTGAAAATCTTTTAACATATGACCATCCTGTGGTACTGTCTTTATATACATAGTTATAAACCATATGATCATCATTCTTCTTCCATACTGCTACATGTAAAATATTATTTCCTACATATTTTTTAGAATCAATTGAAGTGACTTGATATGTACCATTTTGCAGAAAGACTATTACATTATCTAATTCAGAGCAATCTGAAACATATTCGTCAGATTTAAGGTCAAAACCTATAAATCCGTCTTTCTTATTAACGTAAAGTTTTTTATTAGCTAATGCGACAGTTTGAGCTGAGATAGTATCAAATTTTTGCACATTTGTTTTTCTATTTCTATTTTGCCCGAAATCCAACAATAAGTTATCATAGTAAGAAATTGCATAGTCTGTAATATTTTCAATACTATTTTCAACTTCTTTAATATTTTTCTCTATAGATAATATATTCTGTTGAGCTTTATTTAAGTCATATTTAGAAATTCTTTTTATTTTAAGGTCCGTTAATCTAGCAATATCTTCTTCTGTAACATTTTTTTTAAGCTCTTTAATAAATGGGTCTAAGGAAGTTTTAATAGTAGAAATAATTGATTCCCAGGATGAAAGTTCTTCAATTTTTCTGTAAATACGATTTGAAATAAAGATAATCTCCAATGAGAGTTGATGCCATCTTTCTTCTAATTTATCCAGTTCATAGTTTAGTTCTTTATTGAAAATTTTCATATAATGATCAACAGAGAGCTTTAGAAGTTTATTAACATTTATAAATTCAGGTTTATTGTCAATTATCACACAACAATTTGGAGAAATACTAATTTCACAATTAGTAAAAGCATAAAGACCGTCTATTGTTAAATCGGGAGATGTGCCTTTAATTAAATTGATTACAATTTCTATATTTTCGGAAGTATTATCTTCAATATTTTTTATTTTAATTTTATTCTTTTCGTTAGCTTTAACAATGGAGTCTATCAAAGATGTGGTTGTAATTCCATAAGGAACACTTTTAATAACAAGAGTATTTTTGTCTATCACTTCAATATCAGATCTAACCCTAACCCTTCCTCCTCTTGCGCCTCGATTATAATTATCAATATCAATAAAACCACCTGTGCTAAAATCTGGCAACAATGAAAAAGATTTACCCTTCAAGTATAGAATAATNGATTTGATTATTTCAGTAAAATTATGAGGTAAAATTTTAGTAGATAAACTTACAGCGATACCTTCGGTACCTTGATATAATAAAATTGGAAATTTCACGGGTAACACTTCTGGTTCTTTATTACGGCCATCATAAGAGTCAACCCAATTTGTTATATTCTTATTAAATGTAACTTTTTTTGCAAAATCTGTAAGTCTTGTTTCAATATATCTTGAAGCTGCTGCCCTATCACCTGTCCTATGATCTCCCCAATTACCTTGAGTATCAACTAGTAATTGCTTTTGACCAAGCCCTACAAGAGCATCATTTATCGCTGCATCTCCATGAGGATGGAATTGCATAGTTTGCCCAATGACATTTGCAACTTTATGAAATCGACCATCATCAATATTATGCATCGCGTGTAAAATTCTTCTTTGCACAGGTTTTAAACCATCTTCAAATCTTGGAATTGCTCTTTCAAGGATAACATAAGATGCATAATCAATGTACCACTTCTGATACATCTCAGAAACCGATAAAAAGTCTCTAAATCCTAAATCTTTGTTATCATTATCCATCAGATACAAGGTTATTAATTATGAAATCTTGTCTATCTTGAGTATTTTTGCCCATATAGTAGCTTAGCAACTTATCTGTGGATATATCATCTTTAAGTATTACAGGCTCAAGCTTCATATCTTCATTAATTAAATCTTTGAATTCATTAGGAGATATCTCACCTAAGCCTTTGAATCTTGTTATTTCTGGATTACCACCTAACTTTGACAAAGCTTGTTCTTTTTCATCATTGGAGTAGCAATAATACGTCTGTTTTTTGTTTCTAACTCTGAACAGAGGTGTCTCGAGTATATATAAATGGCCACTTTTAACAAGGTCTGGATAAAAATTTAAGAAAAATGTTAACAATAAAAGTCGTATATGCATTCCATCGACATCTGCATCTGTGGCAATTACAATTTGATTATATCTTAGATTCTCAATTCCTTCATCGATATTAAGTGCATTAAATAATAAATTAAATTCTTCATTTTCGTAGATGACTTTCTTAGTTAAACCATATGTATTTAATGGTTTTCCACGTAGGCTAAAAACAGCTTGAGAAGAAACATCTCTAATTTTCGTAATTGATCCGCCAGCAGAATCTCCTTCTGTAATAAAAATAGTAGACTTTAATCGTTTATCTATATCATACTTATTGTTGTTTAAATGGATTTTACAGTCTCGCAATTTCTTATTATGCAGCTTTGCAGTCTTGGATCTTTTTGAGGCAAGCTTTTTGATGCCTTGCATTTCTTTTCGTTCTTTTTCTGATTGAATAATCCTCGCTAATAATTGATCTGCAATCTCAGGGTTCTTATGAAAGAAATTATCAAGCTTTAATTTCATAAAATCATTAGTAAATGTTTTAATTGTTTTTCCATTAGGTGAAATTTCTAATGAACCTAATTTAGTNTTTGTTTGAGATTCAAAAACTGGCTCTTCNACTCTAATACTTAAAGCTGCAATCATTGATGCTCTAATATCAGCCACATCAAAATCTTTTTTAAAAAACTCTCTCACTGCTCTTACAAATGCTTCTTTAAATGCAGATAGGTGAGTTCCCCCTTGGGTTGTAAGTTGGCCATTAACAAAAGAATAATATTCTTCATTGTAATGATTTGTATGTGAAACTGCTATTTCGATATCATCATCTTTTAGATGAATTATTGGATATCTAAGATTAATATTCTCTGTTTTCTTATCTAGTAAATCTAAAAGGCCATTTTCTGAAAAATATTTCCTACTATTAAGTTCAATTGTAAGTCCTGAATTTAAATATGCATAATTCCATATTTTATTTTCAATAAAATCTGATAAAAAGTTATAATTCTTAAAAATATCATTATCAGGATGAAAAGTTATTTTTGTTCCATTCCTATTGGTTGTTTTTTCTACAATACAATCCTCAATTACTGAGCCACGTTTACATACAACCTTTTTAACTTCTCCATCTCGAATTGCCTCAGCTATAAACTTTTCTGATAATGCATTAACTGCTTTAATTCCTACCCCATTTAGGCCAACAGATTTTTTGAAAACTTTTGAATCATACTTGGCACCTGTATTTATTTTTGTAACACAATCTAAAAGTTTGCCTAATGGAATACCTCTACCATAATCACGAATCACAACCTTTCCATTGGAAACATTTACTTGGATTCTCTTACCATGACCCATTACAAATTCATCAATTGAATTATCAATAACTTCTTTGAGAAGAACATATATTCCATCATCGGGTGATGAACCATCTCCAAGCTTACCAATGTACATACCTGGTCGTGTTCTTATATGCTCATTCCAATCTAAGGATTTTATACTTGATTCTGTGTAATTATTCTGTTTACTCATTCATCACTTTTTTTATAATTATATCTAATGAAGCATTAGGATGCTCATAAAAAATATTAAGAAGTTCTTCATAATCAATAGATTTACTATCATTTAACAAATTTTCTAACAAATTTGATGATGTGAATTTAATAATAGAATTCAATTTATAGTTAAAGATATCTTTTAATATAAAATTATTTTTTATTTCGTCGACTATTTTCAATCTATCATATTTGCTTATTGTGTTTATGGGATCTTCATTATGAATTAAATATTTTATAGAAGCAATAACATTTATTAAGCTTACCAATTCATCTTCTGTATTAAGAATATTCATTACATTAAAATACATGAAATTCTCTAATCCACAGATTTGAAATGGTTGGATTTGGTTTTTATCAATATTCAAATAATATCTTTTTAGAAGTGATTTAAATGCATAAAAATAATTTCTATTTAAATAAATACTATTAAAATCTTTATTAGAATTATATATATAATCATATAGGAAAAAATCTCCGGGAATAATTTTATCTAGATTATAATAATAATTTTGATATCTATCATTTTTGTAATTAGAAGAATATACATAAACAAAATCCTCAGATTGATTGTTGTAAAAATCAAATGCATGTATCTGGGATAATGATAGATTTGAAACTGTCTTAATATCTAGCTTATAACTCTTACTATAATCAAATAATAAACTAGAAATATTTTGAGATGATTTTAGAATTTCTTCATTATTAGAACATTGATACGAACTACTATTTATTTCTTCAAAAACTGTAGATATAACACTTATGGTATCTGAAAAATCAGTCCAAATGGGCTCATCATTTTTTTCTAAGTAAATTGGAAGACACAAATCAAAAAGTTTATTTTCAGCGCTTTCTAATTTTAAAAGAGCAGATTCAACTATTTCTTCAAAATCTTTCTTGTCATCTGAAACTAAGTGAAAATATTTTTTATAGTCTAATATTGATATTGAATTAGGGTATAAATTTAATTTTTCATATTGTCTATTATACCAAAAAGTAAGATTATCTATACTTTCCTTAAGATTTGTTAATTTTCTTGACAATAAAGTATTAGGGTTTTCAATTACTTCTTTATAGAAAATATTTGATGATAAATCATTTATCTGTTGAATATATTTTTCTAGTTCTTTGTGTTGAAAGTCAAAACTATGTTTATATTTTATTGATTCAAGAAAAAAGTCTATTCTATCCGTTAAAAAATCAACTTCATTTAGTAAGAATCTAATATCAAAATCCCTTAATTGATTTTTTTTATTAAAATAAATCAAACTAGATATATAAGCAGAATGATCATAAAAAATGTTAAGATAATACAAAGAATTCCATTGATTGAACTTCATTGTTTTATCTAGATAAATCTCTTTATTTAAAAATTCTTTTATTGATTTATATGCTAAAAAATTGTTTTTACCAACTTTATTTATATCTATCTGATTAAGTTCAATTAAAAACCTTTTTAAGTCACTTATATATTCGAGATCAGAAAACTCTTTTTTGTTTTTAAATGATGAATCTAATTTGAGCAATTGAGTAGTCGGTGAATATTTTAAGTTCCAATTATAAAATGATACTTTGTATTCTTCAAATAATAAATAATCTCTATTTGAACATGAATTCAATAAAAAAGAAATTAATAATACTATAATTGTATTTTTATTTATTTCTAGAATTATACCAGCCCATTTTAGTTTTAAGTTTTAAATAGTAGTTAGATTCATCAAAAAGAATAAATGGAACTTTCTTTGAATCAATCTTTATATCAATTTTAGAATTTTGTTTAAGCTCTAACATTGTTTGTCCATCTATAGTAAGTTTTACTTTATCCTGATTATTTGGAGTTCTAATAGATAATTTTGATTCTTGAGACAGAACAATAGTCCTAGTCATAAGTGAATGTGAACAAATTGGTGTTAACGTAAATAAATGCAAGTCCGGAGAGACTATCGGGCCGCCAGCTGACAATGAGTAACCAGTTGAGCCGTTTGCAGTTGAAATTATCAAGCCATCTCCCTCATATGTATTGACTTTCATCCCTCTGTCTTCTACATCTAGGCCAATCATTCTTCCTGATTGTCCTCTATCAATTACAACATCATTAATTGCTGTATAGTCATTATTATTCACAGAAACTTTGAATACTGCTCTAAGTTGAGTTTTAAAATTATTGTTTTTTAAATTTTCAATTGAACTGGTAGCTTGTTCTAAATCAGATTCTGCTAAAAAACCAAGGTTACCAATATGGATACTAAAAAAAGGCTTATTGTATTCATATTGAGACCTTATTGCTGACATTGTTGTTCCATCCCCACCAACTGCAATTAAAATATCATAATGCTGATTTTTGATTTGATTTAATTTATCGATAGAAACATCAAATTGACTACTTATAAACTCTAATTCATTAAGAAAAACTATTTCACCTTTAGAAAAATATTTAAATAATATATCCATAACTAATGAAAGTTTTTCTTTTCTTTTATTTATAAATAAACCAATTCTCAATTTACTCTATTTCCTCCAAATCTATTTTTGATGAGTCTTTAATTATTTTAATTTTTTCCTCAAATTCATTAAGTTTTTCTGTACAGTAATTAAGAGATTCAACACCATTTTTATATTTAGACAGCAACTCATCTAAATTGCAATTTCCTGATTCTAGGTTTGCGATTATATCTTTTGCTCTATCAAGATGTTGTTCGAAAGACAAATCGTTATTTTTAATTATCTTTTTTTCTTTTGCCATATACCTCCAATTTTAATTTTCCATCAGAATGTAATGAATAAATTTTATCACCAGTATTAACATCATTTATAGATGAAATGTTTTGATTTTTATTATTTAATAAGAATGAATATCCTCGATTTAAAACATTATATGGATTTAATCCATGTAAGGTTGCTTGAAATAAATTTAAATTTGATTCAATTTTATTGATTTTACTATTTAAATATACATTTAAGTACTTATACAGTTCATGTATTTTTTCTCTTAAGATTAAAATACTTTCATTCGGATCAGTAATAACCTTTCTATTGGATAAATCATCTAACAGCGTATGATTTTTATCAAGAATATTATTGATAGATAATTCCATTCGGCTAAATAATTCATCTATATAGATAAGAGCTTCCTGCTGATTTATTGAAACGATTTCTGCAGCTTCAGAAGGTGTGGATGCCCGTTTATCCGATACAAAGTCTGCTATCGTATAATCTGTTTCATGCCCAACTGCAGAAATTATTGGAATTCTTGATTCAAAAATTGATCGAGCAACTATTTCTTCATTGAACGGCCATAGATCTTCTATCGAGCCTCCGCCTCTAGCAATTATTAGTACATCGAAGTTATAATATTTATTTATATGTATAATAGACTGTGAAATACTTTTAGCTGCGCTGCTACCCTGAACGGTTACAGGAAATATTTTTATATCATGATAAGTAGCTCTAGAACGAATGATTTTAATCAGATCATCTTTTACAACTCCATTCAAAGAAGTTATTATACATATATTTTTGATATACTTAGGGATTGCAGACTTATGGGTATCATCAAACAAGCCTTCTTCTGAAAGTTTCTTTTTTAATTTTTGAAAATTTTCCCAGAATTCACCTAGACCATCACTTTTAATATTTAGAACTCTAAATTGAAATTGCCCTTTTGGAGTATAAAGACCTAATGATCCTAGGCAATGTATATAATCGCCCACTTTAAAGGATTTATTAAGTTTTAGTAAATCTCGCTTAAACATAACACATGATATTTCAGAATTTTCATCTTTTAAAGTAAAGTAAGAATGTCCTGATGGTGAAATGTTAAATGAGCTAATTTCTCCTTCAATTATAATGTTAGAAAATCTTTGTTTTATAAGATTATCTATATTGTTATTGATTTGTGATACAGTAAATTTGACTGGCATATTTATATATAAAAAAAAATGGCCTATAAAAATAGGCCATTTTTAGTATTAACTATTTATTCTTCTTTTTATGCCTATTTGCCCGTAATCTTTTCTTACGTTTATGAGTATTCATTTTTCTTTTTTTTCTTTTTTTACCGCAAGGCATATTTAATTTCCTTTATATTTAGAATCCCCTTAATAAGGATTGATTTACGCTTTTTTTCAACAATTTTGAAACCTTAAAAATAGGATCAAATCTTTCATTTAATTTAACTACTTCACTTGTGGCAGGATTACGAGCTTCTCTTGCAGGTCTTTGCTTAACAAAAAAACTTCCAAAACCTCTCATGTCAACTCTCTCACCACGTTGAAGTGAGTCTTTTATGTAGAATATCACACCGTCAACTACAGCCTCAGTCTCTACTTTTGTCAAGCCTGTAGCCTCCGATACTTGCTCTACAATATCTGCTTTTGTCATTCTCTCCTCCTACTTAACAATTAGATATTGTGGTATTGTATAAATATCATTAGATAGCTCTAATTTATAAGAAAGAATATTAAAAATAAAGTCAAAAATAGATTTTTCTTCATTTGGCATTTTAACNAATTTAATATCTTCATTATAACCATTTATATCTNTTAAATATTCAATTGCATTATTAANNGTTCCTAAAGTGTCAATTAGTCCAANTTCAAGAGCCTGNCTACCAGAATATATNTTTCCNTTTGCGATATCTTTNACTTTNTTNATTGGTATATCTCTTTGATTTGACACTTCGTTAATAAATTGTTCATACAAATCATCNATTAAATCTTGAAAATATAACGTTTCATTTTCCGACATNTCTCTAAANGGTGAGCCTGAATCTTTATATTCAGAACTTTTNATTGTATTGAATTCAATTCCAATTCTATCCATTAGTTCTTCAATNATTGGATANTCCATAATAACNCCAATAGAACCAGTAATACTTCCAGGATTNGCAAAAATTTTATTCGTAGCAATTGCTATATAATATCCACCNGATGCTGCAACTGATGAAATAGAAGAAACAAAATTAATATCATNNTNTTCTCTTTCCCTTATTATTCTACTAAATATTTCTTGGCTAGCNGCAACNCCNCCCCCTGGNGTATTTAATCTTATTACAATATCTTTNATATTTTTTTTATTNANTAAATAATCTATNTCCNTGCTGAAATCNTCNGATGAAGNAATAGGATAGTCTATTGTTATAATTCCAATTTNATTAGTANNTGATTTAAAAAAATTATCAAANGGAATNAAAGTTAANNAGACCAAAAATAACAAAAAGAAAAAAATATACTTACTAGTCTTTTTCATTAATAAGGGGGACTAATTTTTAGGATTTGGCCTTCTCTAATATCATCTGAAGAGTTGATATTATTCCACTTTTTAATTTTACTCAGGCCAATTCCATATTTTTCTGCTATTTCACTTAANGTATCACCATATCTTACTTTATAAGTTCGAGAACTTTTCTTTTTTGATGTATAATTNNTAGNACTAGTTGCTTTTACCCAAATTTCTAGCTTTTGCCCTAACCTTATTACNTCATTTCGGAGACCATTCCATTTTTTTATATTTTTAGCAGAAGTTTTATAAATTTCAGCAATTTCACTTACAGTATCACCTNTCTTAACNGTATGATAGATTTTTTTNCGCTTATTTGCTTCTTGCTGTAAATATAATTCGTAGTTGATAGGGATTTGAAGATAAGTTTTTGGCTTAATTCTATCTGGATTTGATATTTTATTGTAACTAATTATATCTTTCATTGGGACTTGATACTTTTTTGCTATTAACGACAGGTTTTCTCCGTACTTTACTCTATGTGACTTAATATTAAANACTTCATCATTTNCAATTTCTATTAAAGCAAATAAAGANTCAAAATTTTCAGATGCATTTACTGGCAATCTAAACTTATATACTTGATTTTCTTTTAATGGTGGTATGATACCATGTTTTAATTCAGGGTTATAAAATCTNAGNTCNTTAACNGATATATTTGAGCATTCTGAGATTTGCTTAACAGAAACNGACTTATCCAATTCTTTAATNTTCCANTCNAGNTCAGGTAANGNATTTGGAGTAAAACCATATTTTTCTGGATTTTTTGAAATAAAAATNGCTGCCATGATATTGGGAACATAATTCCTAGTCTCTTTNGGTAAACTATATAGNTTCCAATAGTCTCTNGTACCGTGCCTCCTAATTGCTTTTCTNACTCTTCCNGAACCTGAATTATAAGCAGCAAATGCAAGATACCAATCATCAAACTCNGCNTANAAATCTTTAAGATAGGTTGCAGCTGCCCTTGTAGATTTNTCAAAATCTAATCTTTCATCAATATGATAACTCCTATCAAGTCCATACATTTTTCCAGTAGATGAAATAAATTGCCAAACACCTGATGCATGAGCATAAGAATATGCATTTGGGTTTAATCCACTTTCTATCATGGCCAAATAAAATAGTTCCGGTGGAACATTTTCTTCTTCTAAAATAGGCAAAATTATTTTTTTAAATCTATTCGTTCTATTTAGCCAATTTTGAATACTTACTTTACCTTGATTTTGAAAAAATTTAATTATACTATGNACNTTNCCATTATAGGTTATAGGNATGTGNCCTTCNATAATTTCAACAGTCTCATCAACAAACTCTAAATCATCTAATTTTTGATCATATATGAAATTNTCAAGNTTATCTCTTAGCAANGCAACTGAAAGACCCGANTCNGTTTTNTNNACTGNATTTGCTTTTTCAAAATANTTAACNGCTGTATCNANTAANTTATTNTANGTTATTTTTTCAAACTCATCCATCTCATTCATTTCATCGACTTGCGCAAGGGATTCNAACAAAAGTTTAAAGTTAAATATTGTTTTNANAGTATCNCCTGTGTGATCGGCAACCATTCCTTTCGCAAATAAAAAATGAGCTTCNGCTATTTGTTGTTCAAATAATGTATTTTTNATTAATATTGTATCAGNTTTTTCTTCANTTATGGTATTTAGATTTAAGCTATTTTCTTCAAGAATAACCATTGAAGAGTCTANTGCATCTTTAACGANATCTATTGAATTANCTTCAACTATTCTAATTGAATCANCTTTAACATNTTCTTTATCTTTATTANTAAAAACTTTTAAGATATTTTGNGGTANGATNATTGAANTAGATATAATGATAATAAATAAAATTTTNTTCATNTTTAATCTTTTATTNCTGAAATATTCATATATCCCTGCAATGCCTTAGGTAATNGGATTGTTCCATCTTTTTGCTGATAATTTTCAATTAGGGCGACAAGTANNCTNGGAGTNGCAACGCCTGAACCATTTAATGTGTGTACANACTCCATTTTTCCTGTCTTTGATGATCTAAATCTTATAGATCCTCTATTTGCTTGAAAAGATTCAAAGTTGCTACAACTTGAAACCTCTAAATATTTATTTTCATATGGTGACCAAACTTCTATATCATAGCATTTAGCTGCAGAAAAAGATAAGTCACCTGTGCATAATTCAATTACTCTATAATGTAAACCTAAAGACTGTAAAACATTTTCTGCATCTTCTAAAAGAGACTCAAGCTCATTATACGAATTGTCGGGGTGTGCAAACTTAACCAATTCAACTTTATTAAATTGATGTAATCTTAATAATCCACGATTATCTTTACCATAGCTACCAGCCTCTCTCCTAAAACAAGCGCTATATGCTGCAAACTTAACTGGTAATTTAGATTCATCGAGTTGCTCCGATCGATAGTAGTTCGTCAAAGGAACTTCAGCTGTTGGTATACAAAAAAGTTCATCTTTAGGTATTTGATACATGTCATCAATAAATTTGGGTAATTGCCCCGTTGTCTTCATAGAGTCAGAGTTAACTAAAAACGGAGGAAACATTTCATCATATCCATTATCTACATGCATGTCTAACATAAAATTAATTAATGATCTTTCTAATTTTGCACCCTTTTTAATGTAAACTGGAAAACCAGATCCAGATATTTTTGAACCTGCTTTAAAGTCTAATAAATTTAATTTTTCAGATATTTCTATGTGACTTTTAACTTCAAAATCAAATTTTGGCTTCTCACCCCATGTTCGAATTATTTTATTTGATGATTCATCTGGACCAATTGGAACAGAATCGTGAGGAATATTAGGAACATCTAAAAGTAAATTATCAATTTCCTTTTTTAACTCAACATTTTTACTATCAATTTCTTTAATTTCTGAAGATACTTTCTTCATTTCAATTATTAAATCATCAGTAGGCTTATTATCTTTTTTGTAAATTGATATTTGCTTTGAAGCAGAATTTCTTTTTTCTTTTAATTTTTCGACTAGTGCTAAATTTTCTCTCCAATTACTATCTCTATCGATTAACTTTTCTATTTTATCAACTTCAAAATTTTTACTTTTAAGTTTTTTTGAAATTAAGTCTTGGTTTTCCCTGATATTTTTTAATGTAATCATGTTATAAGTTATAAAGCTTAATTGTTTTATCATTAACTATTTTTACATCATAATCTGTTTCAACTATCTTTCTGCTATTTTCACCCATTGATATTCTATCTTTTTTATTTTTGGATATTTCATACATTTTCTGAGATAAATCAACTTGATCTTTTATATTTACTAAATATCCATTATATCCATCTTTGACGACCTCTTTGCATCCAGGGGTATTCGTTGTTATCAAAGGTAATTTCATCGCACCTGCTTCAAGAAGAGATTTTGGAAGACCTTCAGGATAATAGGTAGGCAAGACAAAAACATCAATGTTTTGCAAAAAATCTCTGACATTATCCGTATGTTCGAGCCAGAAAAGATGATTCTCAGAATTTAATTGCTGTAGCCAATCATAAGACACTGAATCTGGGCTGTGTGGATCAGGACTACCTAAAACATAAAATTCTGTATTAAGGTTTTTTGAATGCACTATCTTTGACGCTTCAACAAAATCTTCAATACCCTTACTCCATATCATACGACACATTATACCAAATCTTATAATATCATCTTTCTTTTTAATATTTTTTCTATTGAATCTTTCAATGTCAACTCCAGAACTTTTAATTAAGTGGCATTGTTCAAAATTTAAAATTTCATTCTTTATAAAAAAGTTCATGTTGTCTGGATTTTGGAATATAATTGTATGATGATCTTTAAATGCCAATTTATATAGAAACATAATAAATCGATTTATCCATTTTTTCTTATAGATAATATTAAAAGACAAACCAAGACCAGGAATTGAGTTAATAACTTTCATTTTAGGCGAAAACCAAGCCGCGATACTACCATATATGACAGGCTTGATTGTAAAATGATGAACTACATCAGGTCTCAATTTTTTATTAAATTTTATAAGCCTAATAATAAAATATAAATCAAAAATTATTGATTTTTTGAATCTCGTGAGCTTAACCTCATGATATTTAGCACCTAGTTTAACTAATCTATCTACATAATTATCAAATGGTGCTATGATATTTACTTCATGTCCTTCTTTGATAAGTCGTTTAATTAAAGAGCTTCTAAAGTTAAATAAATACCATGAAGTATTTGATATTAAATTAATTTTCAATTGTTATTTCNNTAAAATATGAGAGCTAATATACAATTATAATTTATATTCTTTNAAAAGATAATTTATTGATAATTGNATATTATTTTTAANTANNTCTTTNGTNTCAATATTAATNTTTAATGGATCAAAACCTGCATTTTNCCANTCAATTATAGAATATGAAAAATCTAAAANNATTTNATNNTTGTAATTATATGACAANCCTAGTTTGTAAATNTTTTTTTGTTCANATCCATTTAAATATCTTTCTGAAAAATTGTNATTATAACCATATATAGATTCTCCTCTTTTAGAATCTGAATACTCAATTNNNAAGTCATATNCACCTATGTCTCTGTTCAANNNANAGGAANANCTGTGAGGAGTGAGGACCGGCCCAGAANCCTAATGGATAAGAATATGAATANTAGTCATTAATNGNNAANTTATGTCTATATACNCTATTNTCTGAATATATATATTCTAATACAAATTGACCGTTATTATTAAATANNNTTGTTTCAATATCAANTCCAAACTGATANATAAACCAATTTTTATGNTCTTTNTTAAATGTATCNGGAGGNGTCCATTCATCTACAACTAAAGATGTATATAGCNAATTNTTTTGNANNTNTAACTCTATTGANATACCNATTAAGTCATTATCTAAATCTCCTAAATAGGTTTGTATTGGTAAAAAAGGAANTAATGGNAGGAAGTAATATGGTTCAAANGATCTGTTGCCACCATATANAATCATTTCNTATANTGAAATTGTTACTTGNTNTGATAGTNAATANTTNATTTTNTGTGCNTTAATNCTNNTNTGAAATGTCGGNATTCT
>NHHK01000008.1:75994-169869 GCA_002171125.1 bacterium TMED161
AATCTGAATNATAAATNTCAAAATAAGATGAATCTTNAATTTGACTTTCTAATCTTCCATAAAGATGGGTNTANGANAAANTNTTTNATAANTTCCAATTATANCCGAAANTTAAAAANTGNGGTNNTTTATCAGATAATATAATTTTGTTTACTCCTGGACCCCAAGTTTGATTATTAAGCCCCAAAAAAAACATAACCTTTTCATAGCTATATTCAAATGTTAATGATGTAAAGAAGAAATTAAATTGATTTGAATCTAATCCAGGATTATTTTCTATGTATCCTATTCCAGGGTAATAATTGAATGAATTAGGTCGTTCATTAATACCTGTAAATAAGTGATAAGATAGTCTCGATTCAAAAAAGAAATTACTATGACTATGAGATATATCAAGACCAAAAGAATTCCTATGCAAATTTTGATTCTCATATACATATAAATCAGTATCCGAATCATATTTATATGATATGAAAGGATTAATCTCTAAACTAAATAAAAAGCTATAAGATATAATTAAAATTAATAGTTTTTTAATTTTGATTTTTAACATGTAAGTAAAATTTTTCAGCAATATGACTCCATCTGAAGTTATCTATAAAATTCATATTTGATGATGATTTTTGGGTATATTTTATTAATGCTCTCTCAATTTTTTTTGTTAGAATAATAGGTGGTTCATTGGGATTAAAATAATCCGGAATATCTGCAGCGATTTCACGAAAAACAGGTATATCTGAACAAATAATTTTACAATTTCTTGATATAGCTTCAATTAAAGGCATACCGAAACCTTCATATAAAGATGGGTAAACAAAAAGCTTTGTTCGGTCATAAATATCAATTATTTGCATTTCACTATCAATAGAGTCTTCAAATCTTACTTTTACCTTTTCAAGTTGATTTGATATCTTTTTAATATTATCCTTCAATCCAAGATCTTTACCTATTAATAAAACATTTAGATCATTTTTACCAGAATAATGGCTTAATGCGTCGATTAGAAATTTATGATTCTTTCTTTTTTCAAATGTCGCTATATAAGTGATATCTATATCTCTCTTATTATTTGGAATTTTATCATAATAAATATCATCTAAACCATTATAAGAAACAAAAATATTTTTATCCTCAATTGCACATTCTTTAATAATTTGTGACTTAGTGAAATTACTTACTGTCATTATATTCTGAGCTCTTTTCCATTGATACTCTTGAATTTTATGAGCAGAATTTAATAAACTAGTTCTTTGATACATTGTAAAGTTTCTTATATCATGAATTAATTGATAATGATTATGTCCCAATAAAGACCTGGATGGTATTGGCATAAAATCACTAACAACAACCATTGCTTTATTTTTAGAAAATAGCCTTCTAAGAAAAATATAAGATTGAAATCTATCTAAGAAACTAAATTTTGGAATTTCTATAAATGTTATATTACTTAATTCAGCTAACTTAATGGGTATATGGCCACTTTTAACTACTACAATAATTTTTTCATTTGTGGATATTATTTTAGAAAAATGGTAAATGAAATTCTCAAATCTCTTATTCGCACCAGTTATGATATCTTTTTTATAGTAAAGTGAACAAAATAGATAATTCTTCATGATTAACACTTTAGATAATTAGATATAATATTAGTCTTGAATATAAAATAAAGTGTGATAGAAACTTTAACTATCCACGCAACTAAAACAATTGGTATGATATTAAGAAAACCAGGATTAAAAAAAGTTGTTATAAAAAGAATAGATAAAAAATAAGTTATTAATGTTAATATTATTATTTTTAAATATTCAATAATATTTTTTTTAGACCCAAGTCCCAATATGAACCAATGGAATAGTCCATTAATGAATTGCAATGCTCCAATTAGAATTATCATTAAATCAATTTTAAAAGTTCTATAAAAATCAAATTTTCCTTTAAATGCTATACTATTTATTAAATCTCCAAAAAGGATAAAAACAAATGAAATTATAAAAACTGTAAAAGAGGTATAAAATAATAAACTCTTAAAGTTAATTTCTTCTTTTTTAGATAACATAGGGAATAAAACATAACCAATCGATGTACCAATCATGACAAATACAGTTATGTAAATGAAACTTAGTCCACTATATATACCGTTTGCCTCTTGACCATAAAAATAAGGTATAAATAGACCTTCCATATTTACAATCATCAGATTTAAAATATTTACTAGAAAAAATAAAAAACCGAAAGAAACTATTTTTTTAAATTCTTTAGCTGGGATATATATATTTATATGACTCTCATCATATAAGTATTTAAACAAATATAAACATGGAATTAAAAAAGCTAATAAGAAGATATTTATAATTTCAACAGAGTTAATATCATAATAAGTGATTATTCCTAATATTGAAATAAAAAAGATAATCTTATGACCTGCTTGGATAAATTGGGCTGTAGCATATTCATCTTTTAGCCTCGCATATGATGTTAAAAATAATGTAAAAGAAAAGACCACAAAACATATAAAAATAGATAAATCATATCCATTAAAATCATAGAGAAAACCTATTATTAAAGTTAAAATCATTGAATTAAATAAAATCATGGGTAAAACAAAATGAAAAATCTTCATTTTATCTGTATTAGAAAAATATTTGATATAAGATTTATCTATTCCTAAGAGAATGATTGCAGCTCCCATAGGAAAAATTCTTTTTAGTAAATTAAAAAAACCAAAATTCTCCATAGTTAGAATTTCTCCTAACTTTAAAGTAGCAATAAATGAGCATAACATTGCAAATGCCATTACTAAAAATGTTCTACTTACATAGTCAAATAATTTCATATATTAATTTTTTTATTTAAGATTTGCCTTGAATAAACTACAAACAAAATTGCAGGGACCCACAAAGATCTTTTATATGAATTTGCCATAAACATATCTCCAGATATCATCATAATAGAAATAACTGATAAAACCATAATTACTCCATTTCCATAAAAGTTATTAGTATAAGCTTTGAATACATAAAAGATAATAACAAAATATAGCATTGTATATCCAATGAGACCAAAAAGTCCATTTTCTAACCATGAAATTATAATTGAATTATGAACAGCTATTCCAGTTATATTCTGAGAATTACTTAATCCATATCCAAGATATGGATTGTTATTAATTAATTCAAAAGATTTGTTTAATACTAGTAATCTTTCTTGTGATGAAGCGGATCTAGTTGCATCAAAAATTGTTGTATATCTAGAAAATGAGTTTTCAAAAAAACTTGGGAAAGAATTATAAATGAAAAAAAGAACAATTGATAAACAAAATAAATATAATATAATATAAAATAGATTATAGCTTTGTGTGTATTTGTAATAAAAAATTAGAAAGGATATTAAACCAATTAAAAGAATTAAGAATCCACTTCGGGAAGCAGTTAAAATAATAACAGCCAAAAGCAGGATTATAAATACTAAATTAATTATCTTTAGCAAATAACTTGATTTATCTAAAGATATAAACATCAATATGGGTATGGATTGCGCCATAATTCTCGCTGTAATATTTGGTTCCATCGCACCATACGAAAATCTAATCATCCCCCATCCCTGTTCTACTAATAATAGTCCATAAGAATAATCAATTCCCGTAATAAAGAAAATAAAAATTCCCAATGTAATTACTCCACTTATCAAAGATAGAGTATAAAGAAGATATTTAATAAAAAAACTTGATAAAGTCTGCAAATAAAGCGCATAGTATATTACTATAAAAATGAAAATTATCTGAAAATATGATAGTACACTGTCTAGGGGTGAAAATGCATAATGAACTGATATGAAAAATCCAATAGAGTATATTACTATAGGTAACATAAAATCATTATTACTAATTAAATATTTAAGTGAAATTCTATGATTTATCTGAAATGCAACAGCAAGAATAAACGCTATGGTAAAAAATAAATCACTTATAGAAAAATTATATATAACATTAAGATAATTAAATGGTAATAGAATTATTGCAAATAAAAGAAAAATTTTACTAATAGAAATCAAAATAAACTATTACTAAACTTTAGCTTCCTTTTTAAATATTCCATCGTAGCAATACATCATAAAGCCAGAAAGGAAAAATGCAATAAATGTACTAGCTAATACAATTAAAGTACGTAGTGGCTTAGATTTTTCTGTAGCTACATCGCCAGTATCAAGAATATTTAATACAGGTCTTTCTTTTAGTTCTTCAATTTTATTTAATTCATATTGTTGCTTAAGTGTTATGTAAACTTGAGTATTCACCTCTATATTTCTCATTAATCGAGCTCTTTTAGTAAACTCTTCTGGACCTTCTTCTGATAAAGGGTGGGCTTTCATGAACTCTGACAACTCTTCTTCAGATTCATATAAATCAACCTTAGCACTTAGTAACTGTTGTTCTATAAATTTTCTATTTTTCGTTGCTTTAAATGACATTTCATCTGATATATATATTTGAATCCAGTCAGATATATAATTTACAATTTTTGCAGCTATAGCTGGATCTTCCATTAACAAAGAAATAGTTATCATACCAGACTCATGTTCATATACTGTCATCAATGTAGACAAATGATCAATTGCCAAGTTCTGCAGATGGTCTTCAGGTGTTGGATCAAGCGAAAAAATATTAGAAATAAAACTTGGTTTATCTAATTTCCAATAAGTAACTAGATCAACTGTGTTCTCATAAAGATCAGAATCCCATTTCTTTAATATTATTTCCTTTTTCAATCTTCTACTATTAACAATATCAGGAAAATTAAATGTACTTGCATCACTTCCTGAAAGGTTAAAACCAAATGTAGAGGCTATACCATCTAATCCTGCAAATGAACTTGGAAGATTACTATCATTATTAGTAGGATAAATTGATACATATGATTTATATAAAGGTGTGGCAACTAAGCTATAAATAATAGATAAAGTAAATATTGAAAATGTTATATAAAATATTTGCTTGGCATAGTCTTTATAAATACGATAGACTTCAATGATGCCTACATTATCTTTATTCATTAATTTAATCCTCCTAAAAGAACAATAAGTGAAAGAATAAAACTTAGAGTGGAAGTAATTCCATTAGCAATCATTATTGAATTTTCTAATTTAGTATTTTTATCGAGGTTTATTTTTTGAACTATATAAATAATATCTCCGCTCTCAAGTTGATCTATATTTTTATAATTAATTCGCTGACCGCTGCCTCTTTTAATAATATATATATCATTAGTCTCAGACTCTGTAATGCCACCTGCATCTCTAAGATACTGATTTAAAGATTTATCTTTGCTAAAAGGATATAGGCCTGGATATTTAATAGCTCCAGAAATTTCAATAAATGGGAAGTTTTTTGGAATTTCAATAGAATATCCATCATAAACATTATATTTTAAAATCTTTTTTACTTGCATTTCCCCAGATACGTTTATAGGAATCAGTTGATTAATTTCATTAATCTCATAAGATTTATGTATATAATCATGGAATTCTTTTCGATATAAATAGGTCGACTCATTATCTAAATTACTTTTTTCATCAAAACTAGTACTATTTATAATAGAAATTTTATTTTGATCTGCAAGTAAAGAATAACCACCCGCTTTATCTATGATATCTTGAACTGTTGTTTTTCCTTCCTCTACTGAATAAAGTCCAGGATTTAATACTTCTCCTCTAATTTCTACTAGTTTATGTTCTTTGTAACTATTTTTAACTTTCACATTAATAAAATCTTGAGCATTTAAAATCATAGTATTAAAATTTTCTTTACTAATAAGTTCTGACTTTAAATTTGTATCTATATAACGCGCTATCTCAATTTGTTCATCTATAGCATCATAAGTAAATCCTCCTGCTAATTGAATCATAGAAGAGACTGTCTCTCCTTCAACGTACTCATAGACGCCAGGTGCTTTAACTCCACCTGTTATAGTTATATTTTTATCTAAAAGATCAAAATATATTTTATCTCCAGGTTGTAAAAAAGGATTCAATTCTTCTTTACCTGTGATGCTAAACTTTAGAATATCTACTGGATATGTGCTTGATTCTCTTTCAAGTATGATATTCCTACGAGATAATAATTTTTTAAGATTTATTGTAGTTGAATCTGATAAAGATGCCTCAATATTAAATGCTAATATTTGTTGGTATATATCAGATACTCTACTAACTGGATTAGAAATATAAATACCTGATTCTTTAAAAGGTCCTAGAACATGAATTTTAAAATCTTTAATTTTCGATAAGGTAATTGAAATATTGCTATCATTGTATTTATCAAGGCATTTATCTCGTATAGCTGAAAAACCTTCATTTATAGTTAATCCATTAACGAATATTGTTCCCACAACTGGAATAAGTATATCTCCAATAGGAGAAACAAATAAGTTTAAATTTACTATCTGGTTCGCGGTAACAATATTAAGATAAATACCATCGCCAGGTCCTAAAGTATACTCATCAGGATTTACAAGTGATTCTAGAGGTTCAGATAAAAAATTTTGCTTCAAAGATTCTGTCTTTATTGAAGAAGAGCCCAGTGTACCAAACTGATTTTCCAAATTAAAAGAAGCAAAAATATTCGATACCATTAAACACAATAAAAAAAGTACAATTCTCATAGGAGACCTTTCCGTTTTCTTAGAAACCACTCAATTATAAGGGTTATTAATAAAATAAACCAAAACTTATGAAAAGAATGAATATTTAGTTCNATTTTATTNTTTTNAANAGAAATAGCTGAATTTAANAGNGAATTTATTTTTTCATAAGATTCTATATCAAAATAATTTCCATTNGATTTTAATGNTGCCNTCTGTAATTCTCCNACNGCNCTATAAGACTTATTTAATTCTATGATATTNGGATTTACAGTAATTTTNATTTNATTACTTTTGTATAGNTGATTATCAGATAATCCTTCTACAGATATAAGATATTCTCCATTTGATAAATTNTCAATNTATTTACGATTATTNTTATCATTTTGAATCTTATTANAATTGATCTTTTGGATTNCATTATTTTTTGTNTTTTCGANCAAAANTTCAAAATNNATTTTTTTGTAAACNTCTGGATGNTTTATATCAATATATAAATTTTCACCATTNAATATTTCTGTTTTATTGGTACCTAAAATTATCTGTTNNCCAAAATCAATATATAAAAATATNAANTTNTAAAGATAATTTTTAAAAAANTCATANGAATCATTTATGAAAANTTTTGATAATTCAGGAATAAAAACATAAAANNTATTNTCANTCTCNGCAATNGCAACACTTTCATCTGAATAATTTAAGTGAGTAGTNTTAAAGTCATTGNTGATGAAAAAATTTTTATTTANTGGTACTAAATTATTAAGATAACTATTTTTATTTTTTAAGGTTTTTCTATCTCCTTCATCTTTAGAAAAATCTATNCNATNTNANAAAANATTATTNAAGGTATTAAAATCATAATCTGGNCCTTCAAAAAACATACTNTTAGTTTTANTTNATTTATCNNTTTCNAATGAAAAGAAAATTTCATTATCTNATTTAGAAAGTGGAAAATTNTCATATAAAATNAAATCTAGATTTNNAAAATCNATATCTTCAATAGGNANGTTCCATTTATTNTTTATTCTNTATAAATNNTTAATTTCTANNCCNTCTATTTGANTTAACAAATTCGTNATTATCTGAGTATTTGAATTTAAAGATCCTGAGATNAATAAAACTTTTTTATAATTATCAGTAATAATAGTCTGAATTTTAAAGCTNTTGTCNTGTTTATTNTCAATTATTGAATTTGCTAAAACTGAAATAGTCAAATCNAATTTNCCAGCTGATTTTTTNTCAGTTGGTATCATTATNTTGTAANTNTAAANATTTTCTCCANCAGCTANANTGATATCTTTACTATATAATAATGANTTTTGATCCATAACNTCNAANACACANTNNGTNTTTGATGANAATNGNCTATTNATCNTTATTTGAATATTAATTGAATCNCCACTNTTTATNGANATNGGAAANAAAACCTCATCAATTGATATTTCTTGATTTTCAAGAGATCCCAAGCCAATNATATTTATTGGATTATCTAAAATTAAATCNGATAGACCAAANCCATGAGTTTGTATTCCATCAGTAAATAAAANATTTAAATNTTTTGGNGAAGTGTTAATTTTATNNANAACATCTGAATATATTGTTGATGANTCANTAAAATCTATACTNCCTNTTTCAACTAANTCNTCTCCAAATGTATAATAACTTAATTTATAATNTTTGTTATCTGCCCANANNNCAATACTATCAATATAANTAATCATTTTATTTGATGAAACTNCNTGGGAAATACTTTTCGAATTATCAANGAATATNTTTATTTTTTTATCAACTATTTTATTTGAATANTAATTTATAAATGGTTCAAAAAATANAATTAAAAGTATNGTTAGNGATATACTTCGNAGNNANAGCAANGAATANGATTTAANCTTTTTGTCATTTAAATGCTTTTTATATAAATATANAAATANTATAAANGTCGCTATTANAATTAATCCTAGNATAATAGGACCAAGTATATAAAATTTCATTTANANAGANAGGTTTGGATTAGGTTCTAATGNTAAATCAGAACATTCACCCGCTTTTAATTTTTCATATCCNGCCATAGCAATCATTGCNGCATTNTCNGTACANAAACTCAATNGTGGAAAATAAATTGAAAGATTATTATCNNATGATAACTNTGCAGCNTTTTCTCTAAATCNNCTATTTGCTGCAACNCCACCNGCAATAGAAATNTGNTTTATNTCTTCNNCTTTTGAAATNCTACTTATTCTATCTAATAAAGTATCAACTATAGCNTCTTGATAGCTTGCAGCAATATGGTTAAGATTCTTTTTTACTTCTTTATCATCCATTTTTCTTACTTTATAAAGAAGAGANGTTTTTAATCCACTAAAAGAAAANTCATATTTTGATTTTTTAACNTTAGGNCTTGGGAATGGATAATATNCTGTATCTCCACCNACTGAAGCNTTTTGTATTTCTGGTCCNCCAGGATAAGAAAGNCCAATCAACCTTGCTCCNTTATCAAATGCTTCNCCNGCTGCGTCATCTACAGTATTTGCAAGAAGATCNTAATCNCCTATTTTATTAACTCTCCATATCTGNGTATGNCCACCNGATACAATTAAAGANATAAAAGGAAAAGATATTTGTGTATTTTCCATAATNTTTGAAAATAAATGACCTTCGAGATGGTTAACTCCAACNTANGGGATNTTAAGAGCCATNGACATTCCTTTTGCAAAGTTTAAACCTACTAGNAGAGCACCTTTTAAACCTGCACCATANGTAACNGCAATACCATCTATTTCATTTTTCTGNATATCAGANTTTTGAAGAGCTNTATTTACNACATATGTTATATTTTTNTGATGTTCTCTTGANGCNAATTCAGGNACAACACCACCNTATTNNGTATGAATTTCTTGAGAATATACAATATTTGATAACATCTCNTAATCTTTAACGATTGAAGCAGATGTTTCNTCACANGAGCTCTCTATGCCTAGTACAATCAATTTNGNCTANNTTTATTCTTTCTCTTNTNAGCCCTCNTCAGAAGGCATCTCTTCTGTATTATCATCNGAAGAGTCTTCAGCTGGNGNTTCNTCTGANATTGATTCNTCTTCAATATTTTGATCNGNTTTTGANTCATCAGATTNCGAAGCAGATGAATGAGNACCNTCATCCATTATAATTACTTTTTTACTTTCAGCATCNACTCCTTGNACAACNAGTTNATANTCNTGNTCAATTNTAAAGCTATCTTTNTCNCTTGTTTTCAAAAGNCCTTCNACATCGTGTTCTANTTCAAAGATAACNCCCNTATCAATAACTTTNATNGCAGTACCCTTAATTGTTTTTCCNGATTCAAACTNATCAGATAATGTATCCCAAGGATTATCTTNAAGTTGCTTNATNCCTAAAGATATTTTTTTATCTTCACTNGAAACTTCTAGAATTTTNACCTCTACTTCATCTCCGATTGCTATAAAATCTTTAGGATGCCTTATAGTTTTNGTCCAAGACATATCTGAAACATGNANAAGGCCATCAATATTNTCTTCTAAATTAACNAAAGCACCAAACTGNGTAATNTTTTTAACAACACCTTTTTGNACATCTCCAANNTTATAATTTGTTTCAATATCATCCCATGGNTTAGAAGNTANCTGCTTAACACCNAGAGATATTTTTTTCTCATTTTTCTCAACGCTAAGAACTTTTGCATTCACCATATCTCCAAGNGCATAAACATCAGATGGATGNTTAATATGTTTTGTCCAAGAAATCTCNGATATATGAATNAGNCCTTCAACACCTTCTTCAAGCTCTATGAANAAACCATAATTCATCATATTTACAACTTTACCTTCAACTTCTGATGAANCNGGGAATCGTTCATCAATNTCTGCCCAAGGCTCTTTTGTTAACTGTTTCATACCTAAAGAGACTCTAACCTTNTCAAGGTCAAAATCAATAACTTTNACTTCAACTGTTTGACCAATTTCTAGTTTNTCNGAAGGGTGGTTAATTCTTCCCCATGTNATATCTGTTATGTGCAATAGNCCATCAATNCCACCTAAGTTAATAAATGCACCAAAGTCNGTTATATTTTTAACAACTCCTTCAAGNACCATTCCTTCTTGCATTTCCTCTAAAACTTCTTTACGCTTTTCTTTAAGATCAGAAGCTANAATTTCTTTTCTTGAAAGAACAATNTTTTTTCGCATTTCATTNAGCTTAACAATTTTAAACTCAAACTCTTTTCCAAGATATTCATCAAAATCTGTAACTGGCTTAATATCAATCTGNGAACCNGGNAAGAACGCTTGAATAACATCAAGGTCTACGACCATTCCACCTTTAATTCTTCTGATAATAGTACCTTTGATAAGTGTCTCATTTTCATAGGCATCTTTAATACTTGCCCATCTTTTAATAAAGTCTGCCTTTTCTTTAGAAAGTAAAAGATTACCTTTTGTATCCTCAAACTTCTCAACGACAACTTCTAATTCTTTACCAATNATTGGAGGNTTNTTNAATTCTGAAAGAGGAACAATTCCCTCTGTCTTAAATCCAATATCAATAAATACATCACGNTCAGAAATATTAACTACATTACCAACCACAATATTATTTCTTTTAACATTTACAACTAAATCTTCNTGAAGTTCAAACTTTTCCTCATCATCTGTTTCCATAATTTCTTCTTTCGAAACNGATCTNACATTTAAAATATCAGATGATAAATAATCTACCATAGCTGGNGCTTCTACTGGAGCTTCATCAGGTGCTTTATCTTCAGCAACTTCCTCTNCTGGAGCTTCCTCNGGTGCNGNCTCTTCAGCAANTTCCTNTANTGNANCTTNCTCAGGNGCTGNNTNTTCAGNAACTTCCTCTNCTGGAGCTTCCTCAGGNNCTNCCTCTTCAGCAACTTCCTCTNCTGGAGCTTCCTCNGGTGCNGCCTNTTCAGATATTNTTTCTTCTGCAGTTTCTTNTNCTNNAGNTTCTTCTTCATTAATTACTTCTTCTTGGTTAGTTTCGTTGTTTGTTTCTTCGTTAAAAGTCATTTATTAGGATTCTCCTAGTTATTGTTAATTATTTCCAAAATCTCATTGACTTGCCCACTTATATTTAAATGNGTAGTATCAATNATGATCGCGTCATTTGCTTTTTTTAAGGGAGAGTTTTCTCTGGTAGAATCATAGTNATCCCGATTTTTAATTTCTTCCTTTATTTTNTCTAGAGTAAGATTTGAATCACTATCTTTTAGTTCATCAAANCGTCTTTGCGNTCTAGATTCTATAGATGCAGTTATGAAAAACTTATATTCTGCATNAGGAAAAACTACAGTACCAATATCTCTTCCATCAATGACAATTGATCTATCCTNTGAAATCTCACGTTGGATATTAACCATTTTTTGTCTTACTTCTCTGATNGAACTTACTTGACTTACAAGCTTTGATACCTTATTGCTTCTCAACATACTTGTAACATTATCTCCATTTAGNAAAACAGATTGTTCNCCATTAGAAATNAATACCTCAAGCTTGATTGAATTCATAACAGAGGAAATNTCTATTTCATCAAGNTTTAAATTATTNTTAATAAAATAAACTGTTATTGCTCTGTACATNGAACCTGTATCAAGATGNGCTATATCTAGCTTCTTTGCGACAAGTTTAGATGTTGTCGATTTTCCTGATCCTGCAGGACCATCAATTGCAATTATCACTGAGTCTCCATTNTTTAAAAAGCCCAGTAATATAAGGATAACTTCCTATATAGGAAATACTATTTTTAAAATAAANANAAACTCCCAAATTGGNAGCTTTNAAATTTGATTGTAAANGACTAAGAAATNTTGAGNCGGGTCATAATTTCTTTTTTGCTNATTCTNTTGCTCTTGCTTCGATCNATNCCCTTAAGCGTAAATCCACCGAATGCATATCNATGNAGGTTGTAGACCTTCTGNTTNTANTTCAAAAAGATTCTNCGAATCTCTCGNTTNTTNCCCTCACGNAGTATNACTCTCCACTTNTACTTNCCNTTNNCAAANCCNACATGCTTAATATCTGCCTTAACCCNCTCTCNGGGTCCAATAAAAATTCCCTTTTTTATTTTNTCAAGGTCCTTTGNGTGNAGNTGNTCCTTNGTNTANGCGTANTACTTNCNNTCAANCTTAAATCGTGGATGNAGCATCTTNTTTGCAAGATCACCATCATCTGTAAGAATAAGNANGCCCGTNGTNTCTTTATCNAGTCTCCCTACAGAGTAGANNCTNTGATTTGTCTTAATAAGGTCTGTAACATTTTTNCGNCCNAGCTCATCCTTGCTNGTANAGATATACCCCTTGGGCTTATGGAGTATGTAGTACTCAAAATTCTGNGGAATTTTAACCAGACTCTCATCNAGTCTNACCTTATCACCATNAGATATCGTAACCGCTAAATCTNTAATNATTCTNCCGTTTACCGTNATNCTCCCATCAAGAATCAAAGCCTCTGCCTTTCTGCGTGATGCGACCCCACAGTGGGCNAGATATTTATTAATTCTCATCTTGAATTACAGTTGATTGNGAGCCTTCTTCCATAAGCTCAGTTAGTTCTTCAAGAGTNGGTAAATCTTTAAGAGAATCAATGCCAAAAAGCTCTAAGAANATNGGCGTNGTTTTATAAAGAAGGGCTCTTCCAAGATTTTCATCTCTTCCCTTAATTGCAATAAGGCNCTTATCGAGAAGATTTTTNATAACCCCAGAAGAATCAACACCTCTTATGTGTTCTATTTCTATTCGAGTNACTGGCTGCTTNTATGCTATAATTGAAAGTGTCTCCATCGCGGCTGAAGAGANTCGTGGTTTTTTAGTTTCCTTTAATAGTTTTTCGATGTAAAAATNATATTCTTTTTTTGATAATAATTGATATCCACCTGAAATCTTTTCAATCANTAGTCCTTTTCCAGAATTTTCATATTCTTCATTAATATCTTTTACAATATCTTCAAGTTTAATCTTATTATCACCTAATACATGATTTAAGTCCTTTTGAGTCANTGGACTTGAAGTCGAATGAAAAAGAACTTCTATAATATTTTTTACGTTCATTTAGTGACCTTTGAAATATGAATATCAGAAAATGTTTTTGTTTGCTCAAACTTAATATTATTATCTCTAATCATCTCTAGAATTGCAAGGAATAAGCCAACTACAAAAATACGACTTGATTCCTTTGNAATTAGACTTGNTAGCATAAACTCACCCTTTTCATCAAGGACTTGATTTATATAGACAATTTGATCTTTAACTCTTATCTGATCAGCTACAAGATCTAGCTCATTATTTTCAGGTAATGCCTCAAGGATATTTTTAAAAGTTCTAGCAAGGTCAAAAAGTTTAACATCCTCAGAAACATATAAAGAGATATCTTGAGATGGATCATACTTCATATTCATNCCCTTAGAAAATTTCTTCTTATGAGAGTCATATTGAGAATCAAGATCTTTGCTCGCATTTTTAAATCTTTTATAGTCAAGAATTCTATGAACTAAATCAACTCTTGGATCTTCAATTTCCTCTCCATCTTCACCCATCACCTTCGGAAGGAGCATTCGAGCTTTAATTTGAAGTAGGACCGTACTCATATAAATAAACTCAGCGCCAATATCAATATCAAGCATCTCCATCATAGATATATATTCAAGATAGTCATTTGCTATCTTTGATATTGGTATATCATATATATCAATTCTATCACGTTTTATAAAATATAAAAGTAAATCCATTGGGCCTTGAAAGTTTTCTAAATTAATTTTATAATTATTATCAATCACTATCTTGCTCTTTTTATGAATCCAACTTTTCTATAGACCTTATCAAGAGTCTTTCTGGCTTGATATCGGGCTTTTTCTGCGCCTTCTTTTAAAAGCTGATCGAGATACCCTTTGTCATTGTAAATTTTGTTATATTCTTCTTGTATGGGTTTTAATGCATNAATTACAATATCTGCTAGATCAACTTTAAAATCAGAATACATTTTACCTACGTACATATCTTCAATTTGATCAGAAGTTTTACCTGTATATGCAGAATATATATTAATTAAGTTGTGCAACCCNTTTCGATTTTCATCATATTTTATCTCTGTCTCAGAATCAGTAACTGCTCTTTTAAATTTTTTCATTATTACATTTGGATCGTCTAAAAGAGAAATATAGTTATTTGGATTTTTATCCGATTTTGACATNTTTGATTCAGGATCTT
The DNA here is from genome assembly GCA_002171125.1 of bacterium TMED161. GTDB lineage: Bacteria > Fidelibacterota > Marinisomatia > SCGC-AAA003-L08 > D37C17 > TMED161. The sequence goes on from NHHK01000008.1 coordinate 90,863, forward strand.
GTAGCGACATTATTCTGGCACCTTGCTTTGGAATAAATGGTTCAGGAACGGTGAATGTAGGTGAATATTTACCATTAAATCGAATCGCTAAGTCTCGNGANAGCTCAAGGTGCTGTTTTTGATCTGCNCCTACTGGTACAAGGTNAGCCTGATANANNAGAATNTCNGAGGCCATNAAAACAGGATAAGTATATANTCCAAGGTTGATATTTTTTTGCTTCTTGGATTTATCTTTAAATTGAGTCATCCTATTNAGTTCACCCATATATGTAATTGTATTTAGCACCCACGTTANCTCTGTATGCTCTGGAACATGGGATTGAACAACAATGAGACTTTTTTCTGGATCAATGCCACATGCTAAATATTGTGCTACATAAGAATAACATCTTTGTCTTAATTCTGCAGGAACTTGATCGACTGTAAGTGAATGTAAATCAACAATTAAATATACGCACTCATATTCATCCTGAANAGAAATCCAATTTTTAAGTGCTCCAATATAGTTTGATATNCATAGCTCTCCTGATGGCTGTATACCAGANAAAACTCTTTTCTTTANAGGTGTATCCAATTTTTATCCTTCCATAAATAGATACTGTTTCCAGTTATCCTGTTTTTTATTTACATAGGTTTGAAGCTGAAATAATTTNGAAGGTTTTCTTGGNTTTTTCAAAAGTTTCATATCCATATGTTTTAATAATGTNTCACCTTTACGCGTATTACATTTAGAACAAGCAGCAACTAAATTTTCCCAACTATCTTTTCCCCCTTTATTTTTAGGNACGATATGATCTAAAGTAAGNGGTGTAGCTTGCTTAGCNCAATANTGACATCTATAATCATCTCTNTTAAGTATATTACGTCTATTTAAAACAATATCTTTATATTTTAAATGAACATAAAAATTTAAACGAATAACACTNGGAAGATCAAAAGAATTTTGANCAGAACGAATNTTCTCACTATATTTTTCTAGCATTTTAACTTTCTCNTTAATGATTAAAACAATTGCTCGCTTTGCATTTATTACCATTAAGGGTTCATANCTTTGATTCAANACAAGAACTTTTCTATTCAAAATACTATTCATCTAAAAAGTCACNCAAAGATTTTATATCAATTATATNATCCAAAAGCTTTTTACTAGANTCATCATGAATAGATTGAACTTTGACCTGTCCACTNCAATGAACAACCATATCATCNCCATACCAAATCCCAACATGATCAACNCCATTATTNTCGAAATCAAAAAATACAATATCTCCTGGNTGAGCATCANTAANNGATATAGATNNAAATCGAGAGTCTTGAATTTGATNAGATGTATCTCTNCTGAANTTAATTTCAACCATTTTATAAATAGATTGAATTAAGCCNGANCAGTCATATCCAAAAGGTGTTTTCCCNCCCCATAGATAAGGACTACCCATTANTATTCTGCAANAATNTAAAACTTTTTGTCTTTTACTTAAATCATGNNTATNAANAAATTGTTTTATATAATATTCNTTAGAATCAANATTAATTATATANCCATTTTTAATCACATCATAATATTTAACAGTNGCTCCNAATGGTACANTCANNACACTAGTTTCAAANTTTTTATCTATATATATNTCTGTATATCGAGANGTTAANTTAANTTCANTTTNTCCATNAGGNTCATNNNTNGANAAATAAAATTTATGTACATANCCTTTATAGCCATCCCACTGANAAACCTCTANCCAATTATNTTGATCTGAAANTACTTTAAGAGATTCAAAAAATAGGGCTTGAGTNACCATTTCTGANTTAAAGNGAGGCTCTGAATATATATTAGCATATGCTGTTTTTACTATTTGNNTATTAATCATCTATTTTTAACATATTTAATAAGCTGATTACCAATATCAGTATTATCCATCATNGCATCAAAAAAATCTGCTCCAGGNCCAGANGACCATACGGGAACAAAATTAGCNGAATGATAATCAGATGAAAATTGNATGTCAAGATTTCCATCATCTGCATCATAAACGCCTATACCTCCACAATCATGGTCAGATGTTAATACAACTANTACATTTGGATGCTCNCGTTGATAATCAAGACACATTTNGANAAGNTNAGATAGTGATTNCATCTCTNCTTTTATATAGTTNGAATCATTTNAATATCCAGCTAAATCAATTTGTGCCTCATCTANCATTAAGAAAAANCCTTNTGNATTATTATCAAGTANATCAATCGCTTTTCTTGCCATGTCNGTAGTAGANGGAGTTCTATCAGAAANATTTGATTCTAATGCANCNGCNCCAAANAAACCNACTAATCTTCTAGATGGATCANANGGGTCACTTAAATNTACAATATACTGACCATTATGCTTNTCTAAATCTATAAGCACATCNTCACTCCAATATTTGGCACCGCCTCCAAATATTATGTCTGCATTAGATTTTGCCATCTGNCGTGCAATTTCAGCTTCCTTTTTNCTATAGTCAATATGAGTTAAAAAACTGGCAGGAGTNGCATCNGTNACNGNAGANCTAGATACNATTCCCGTAGACATTTGATNGTCTTTAGCAATTTCNAGTACAGTCTTAATTGGAGNACCATCAAGNTCAACTGCTACAGCCCCATTATATGTCTTTTNCCCTGTTGATAATGCAGTNGCANNAGCTGCAGCNCCTGAAACCTTTNTNAAACCATCATTTGGATGAGTCGCNACNAGCCCAANATTCTGGAANTGCTTAAANGGNAAGTTATCATTTGAATAATAAGAAAGACTATATTGACCAATTCCNGCACCTCCTGCAATTATAAANATAATTGATTGAGGAAACTTAGACTTACTGTTAAGTGATATACTNTCNNNNGNNANANGTGGTTTTTTNAGTTTGTCNTCAACATTTAAANTNTCTGCANAAACGAANAAAATCATAANTAGACATATTAGAACGTGATTTCATTTTATTTTTAAAAACCTCCTTTTTCCTACTTTTAGAATNCTTTCATTNCCAGGTTCTATCATTATAAATGGATCAGATATTTTTTCATCATCTATCTTAACAGCACCTTGTTTTATCATNCGTTTTGCCTCACCANTACTAGNTACCATTTTATTTGATACCATAATTTCAATCAATTTNGNTTCAGCNNTTANAGATANCTCGGGNANGTCATCTGGNACTTTTTTACTAATAAATAATTTGTCAAAATTTTCTTGTGCNTNAACAGCATAATTNTCANTATGATAAATTGAAACAATATCNCTTGCCAAAGCTCTTTTAGTATCTCTTGGATTTANATTTCCAGANTNNAGNTCANCATTAANTAATTCTAAATCTTTTTTTGAAATATTTGTACAAAACTCATAATATTTAGTTATCAAAGTATCTGGAATAGATAATACCTTACCATACATTTGATCNGGATTATCGGTAAGTGAAATATAATTATCATTAGACTTTGACATCTTTTCTATACCATCAGTTCCTTCAAGNAAAGGNGCTGTGATAATAGANTGAGGNTCTTGTCCATATTCTTTTTGTAATGCCCTACCAACAAGTAAGTTGAATTTTTGATCAGTGCCTCCAAGCTCTANATCNGACTTTACAATTATACTATCNTANCCTTGGGCTANAGGGTATANAAATTCATGAAGTGAAATAGGCTTNCCTGAATTATATCTNTTGGTNAANTCATCCCTNTCAAGCATTTGGGCAACTGTATACTTAGATGCAATTTTAATTATATCATTNAAATCTAATTTNGATAACCATTCAGAATTATAAACAATTTCTAGATTCTGTTTACTTAGCACTATAGTAGCTTGATCTATATAGGTTTTAGCATTATCCTTTGTCTCATCAATAGTTAACTGAGGTCTGGTTTTATTTTTTCCAGTGGGGTCCCCTATCATCGCTGTAAAATCACCTATAATTAAAATTGCTGTATGTCCAAAATCTTGAAACTGCCTTAATTTTCTAAGTAAAACAGCATGTCCTATATGAAGATCTGGTCTACTTGGATCACAACCAAATTTAACGCGAAGAGGTTGATTGTTCTTGATAGACTTAGACAATTGAGATTCAAGTTGTTCTTGGGGTACAATTTCTTCAATACCAACTGATATAATATCCATCTGTTCATTTAAACTTGCCATTTTCATTTATTTTTATATTCCTTCATTTTCCTATCAATTTTCCTTTTAACATCTTTATCTTGTTTGTCCTTGCGCTTATCCCAAAGTTTTTTACCTTTAGCTATACCAAACTCCATTTTAATCAAATTTTTCTTTAGATAAAGACTAAGGGGAACCATTGTGACGCCCTTTTCATCTATTTTTGATTTTAATTTACTAAGTTCTTTTCGATGAAGTAGAAGCTTTCTATTTCTAATTGACTGCACATCGTCATAGCCTCTATTTTCATATTCTGCAATATGCATCCCAACAATAAATAATTCTTTGTTGAAAAAACGTACATAGGACTCTTTAATACTTACATTACCAGCTCTGATAGACTTGACCTCTGAGCCTTTTAATGCAATACCAGCCTCATACTTTTCAAGTATATGATACTCATGACGTGCTTTTCGGTTAGTTGCAATGCTCATATTTTACCAATTGGATGCTATATAAATTATCGAAATTATACTACAACATCAAGGGTATAATCATACCATTGATACTATATATTCCACTGGCATTATTTCTATGGATGGATTATTTGGTTCGTTTATCGCAACATTACTTATTGGAGGAATCACTGGTTTACTAGGATCATTGAGTGCATTTACGTTTAAACTAGCATTCAAAGATCAATTAATTAAAGAATAAGATATATCTATTCCCTTACAACCCCACTTAGAAAAAATATTTTTTATATTTTCTTCTGATAGACTATATGAATCATTATAAATAATCATTAGAGTCTTCGTTTTCATTGAGCATTCAACATGAATAACTCCATTTAAGCGATCAAATTCATCAATTAGCTTTCTTGCTAAATCAGTATTATTTAAATCGAAAGATTTTACAGTAATTTCAATATTTGTTGGGGAATCAGTTGTAGCTGAAAGAAAAATAACAGTAAAAGATAANATNATTATAATAGATATTATATTTCTCATNTTGACCCGTAGNTTAACCTAATAAATCTANGATATAAATTATATTATTTACAACAATTTAATTAAAGTATAACTTTANTTAAAAATTTAAAGTATTTAGTTAATTAATTACTTTAAGTAAATAACGAAAAATACCTAACATTGATTATTTTTATTGAAATTATTTATAGAAATTCAGATAGAATTATTGTTTTACACTTTTGAATTATCAATAGCAGCTTTTTCATCTAAGCTATGCAAGACATATGCTCCAGCCAAAATAAGAACTAAAACAATCGCTACGCCATATCGTTGAGATCCAAACTCTTTAGTTAAAATACCTAATAGCATTGGGCCTATAAATGCAGTTGCCTTCCCTGAGAAAGCAAAAAAACCAAAGAACTCATTTTGCTTATCTTTAGGAGTAAATCTTGACATAAGAGAGCGACTTGAGGCTTGGTTTGGACCAGAGCATAATCCAATTAAAATTCCTGCTATCCAAAATACTGTAATATTTGTAGTAAACACTGCAAGAGCGCATGCAATAATCAAACCTATATTACTTAATTGAATAGTATTTTTTCCACCAATCCAATCATCTAAAAATCCAAATAAAAATGCCCCTAAACCAGCGGCTACATTTAAAGCAATTCCAAAATACATAACTTCGCTAAATGAAAAGCCAAAAGTTCCAGAGGCATAAATACCCCCAAAAGAGAAAATAGTCACTAGACCATCATTATATAAAATCCTAGCGAGGAGAAATCTTACGATGTGTTTATATTGATTAATTTCTTTAAATGTTTGTCTTATTTGGGAATAAGATTTGTATATAAGCTGTTTAGAAATTCTAGCATTAATTTTTTGATCTTTTACACCCAAAAATGTTGGAATAGCAAATAAAGCAAACCATAAAGCTACCAAAAGGTTAATACCTCTAATATTTTCACCACTTGTTTTAATAGAAATTTCATTTATGTTAGGATTATCAACTATCTTCAACCTACCATCTCTAAAATAGCATAATGTTCCAACATACTTGCCATTTTCGTATATAGGACCTCTTATTTCAAAATTATTTTTTTCATCAAGGACAAAGCTTGTCTTAGAATCGAGCTCTTTTGTATTATAATTATTCCATGATGGCTTCCCAATTAATTGAATGGATCTACCTTTATGATTTATATATTCAGGATGACTTCCAAAAATGACAAATGAATGAGAATCTAAATCAATATCAGCAACAGTGCCTTTTTCTGTTTCATTTTTATATACTAGGTCTGACATGAAAGCTAATGTGTCGGTTAATTCAAAATTAATTAATTTTATTGGCATTCCTACCTCAATGCTATCAATTATATTAAGACTAGAAGAACTTATGGTGAACCGAGTGAAAGTATTAGATATTTCAACATTTTCGATATCAACTATAATATTATTAATTGAACTATTTTTCTTTAAATTAAAAATAGGTTTATGGGGCTGGACAAATAAAAATAAAGATATCATTAATGCAATCAATCCACCCACATAGCCAAGAGACCATCCATAGCCAGATATTCTTCCTATCTTATCTTTTGGAGCGATCTGGGGTAAATAGGCATTGCAAAATACACTTCCCATTTCAAAGCCTATGTTAGCAATCACAAACCAAAATAATGCAATATATATTTGGCCCTCATATGTAAAAAATAAAAATATAGTGCTGAGAATGCATATCCACGACCAAAATATAAGTAAAAATTTTCGATATCCTCCTTGATCAGCCAATGCCCCTATCAGTGGTGATATAAAAGCTACAAACAAAGCAGTTATTGCAATTCCAATTGACCATAAAAAGGTTCCATCGTGGATATTGGGAGCTATTGCCTGAGTATAATATGCACTAAAAATAAATGTTACTATAAGTGTCGTAAAAGGTTGATTTGCAAAATCATACATCGACCAAGAAAAAACTGTCTTTTTATAATTATTATTCATCATTATCCTTTAATAATTCTTTGAGATCTTGATATCCTTTGATTGAAAAAATAATAAAAATCAAGTTGAAGGATAGAAATCCAATAACAAAAAGTAGTTGCCATATAAATTTCCAAGTTATCATACTTGCCTTTCTTTTTTATCAGGGAAAATTAAGGAGCAAACAATCATTAGAATCATAGAAAAAGCAAGTGTCATCAGTCCTATTTGCTCTGGTTGAAATGTTGAAAATATAGAAATAGATTTTCGTATTGGTTCTAATCCAAGAAGCGCACTCAGGCCTCCTAATAAAGCTGCAACTGCACCTACTGAGCTTGCTTTTTCCCAATAGAGACCAAACAAGATCACTGCTATTGCTCCTGTAAAGTAAACAGCTCCTGTAATACCAAGATAGCTCCATATAGAATCTAATCCATCATAGACAAGTCCCCAATAAAGAATATATAAACCAAGAAATACAATAATAATTCTACTAATTTTAATTTTTTGCTTTGAAGAGAGTTTTCCGCCAGATATTGGATCAATAATATCATTTGTTATAATTGTACTCCAACAAAGAAGATAACTATCATGAGTACTCATAAACGCTGCCAGCATAGCTGCAACCATAATTCCAAGAACACCAACAGGTAATATTTCAACTAAATACATTGGCATCATCATAAGAGTATCTCCACCAACAACTTTACCATTGAAATATATAAATGCACAAATACCTAAAAAACATGGAATCATAAATCTAATTAGAAATGAAATTGAAGACCATAGATATTGTTTTTTAACAGTTTCTGGGCTTTTAAGTGATAAAGCTCTAGTGATAGCTGTTGGCCATATTATTGCACTAACAAAGCCAAGAACTAGCTGCCAGCTAACATAGAATCCCCCCCTGCTTTGGAAAGGATCATAAACTAATTTTGGATTTGAGGCAAGTATCTCAAGCTGATTAAAAATATTAAACCAGCCTAAAGTGTGAACTGAAAATAGGACACTTAATATTAATCCAATTGATAAAACCACAAACTGAATGTAATCTGTAATAATAACTGATATCATTCCACCTAATATTGTATACAGAAGAACCATTACTAAAAGTATAGTCATTATAATAGAAAGAATAGATTCACTTTCATCTACCCATGATATTCCATAAGTTGATGATAGTATGCCTTGAACAAAAATCGCTCCTACTTTTAGAAAAAGACCCATATTTAAGATACCGCCAATGACCAATAAAATTGCCCCCAGTATTCTTACATTTTTCCCAAACCTTATTTCATAATATTCAGGTATACTTTTAACTTTTAATTCTCTTAATTTTACAACTACAACTCCAGTTATACCTATAAACAGTGTTGCGACAAGTGCAAATAATCCAATATGGAAAGCTGCAAAGAAATCATTGAATCCAGTTTGAGCATTATACATTACAGTTATAAGACCAAGTTCAGTGCCAAGCATTGTTGCAACACCTAATGAAAGTCCTACTTTTCTTCCGGCAATCATGAAATTAGAAAAATCTGATGATCGGTCTCTATATTTTACTCCTAAATAAAATACAGAAACTATGTAAATGAGTACGATATAGTAATCAAATATTGTCATTTCTCATATAATCTAAATGGCTTAATCATTTCTTTAAACTTTAAAGATTCTTTGTTCCAAGTTACCAATAACTCATCAATACTTGAACCATTAAAAATATTTTTAACTAAAATATCTGAACCATATAACTTATCTAAGAATCCGTTAGAAGAAACCATAAACTGTTCTGGATGAGTGTCATAGATTGCTTTTAGTACACTCACTGCAAGCTTTAGCGGAAAGACAATATTTTTATTGGTAATATGAATTGAAATTCCATTGCACTTAGAATCTTTGTATCTAGGATATGCTGATTTTCCTGGAATCGATATTGGAGTAAAGCTTATAGTGTCTAGGCGTACACCCTTTAAATTTTGGGCACTGACAATATCTACTATCTTTTGTGAATTAAGCCAAGGTGCACCAAAAACTTTAAATGGACTTTCTGTCCCCCTACCTTCTGATAAATTAGTCCCCTCTAATAAACATAAGCCATTGTAAATTAAAGCAGTTTCAAGATCAGGTATATTTGGTGATGGTGGTATAGTTATTTCTACATAATCACCATGCCAGCCCTTAACATTTATAATTTCAAGGTTTATTTTACTAGCATCATTTATCCAATTATTTTCTTTTATCAATATTGCAAATTCACCAATTGTCAATCCATGCCTGATTGGCACTGGGTGCATACCCACAAAAGAACTAAATTCATTATATAATTGTGGTCCTTCAACTTTATTTCCAAGTGGATTAAATCGATCAAGAATAATTATTTTTATTCCATTTTCTGCTGCAGACTCCATGACATAAGTAAGAGTACTTATATAGGTATAATATCTTGACCCAATATCCTGCAAATCAAATAAGATTATATCGATACCCTCAAGTTGAGCAGGAGTTGGTTTTTTATTTTTACCATATAAACTATATACTGGAATGCCATCTATACTACTATTTTTAACTTTACCACCCGCTTCATAAGTTCCAAAGAGTCCATGCTCAGGTGAAAATATAGCTTTAACATTTAGTGACTTTTTAGATAAATCAAATAAGTTGATACCACTTTTATCTTTACTTGTATGATTCATGACTAAAGCAATTTTGCTATTTTCGTAAAATGATATATCTTCAAAAAATAGATCAATACCATTTTCTATAGTAACTTCTGCAGATGAACAGGATATTATAAATAGAAATACTGTGAAAATTACTTTTTTCATCTTTTATGATCAAAAATTAGTGATAAAGAAATAGATATCGTCATTGTTACAAAAGTTGAAACCAAAATAAACCAAGTCCAGGAGATATCATTTGATTGCATTATAAAAACACTAATAATTCCACATATTGATCCAAATAGAATATAAATATCCTTTGGCTTAATTTTAAGAAGACTTAGTAAAAATAAACTTAGAAGGATACCATAAGTGAACGATGCTATTCTAAGTCCAGTGATTAATAAAAGGTTATTACTTTCATCAAAAAAAGAGGCAATAAAAATTAAAGCAAAAGCCCAAAATATACTTATAGTCTTTGATAGTTTAATATCATCTTTAACATTTAGTAAATCTCTGACCGTTGAGGAAGAGAGTGAATTAATAGATGAACTAATTGTTGACATTGCTGCTGATAATACTCCAACCAATAGAATTCCTCTAATCCCAGGATTTAAAAAATAATTAATAAAAAGCGGAAACTCTCTATCTTTTAATACATTCCAATTTGAATCAACATAGTCTAAAGATACCCCTAATGATTCAAAATTTTGCATCTTAAAGTATTCAGTAAGCAAGGAGCCTAATAGAAGAAATATTGAAAACTGTATAAAAACAAAAATTCCACTACCTATCATTGCTTTTCTAGCAGCACTTAAGTTACTACATGATAGAGACCTTTGAACCATCATATAGTCAGCTCCATGCGAGGCAAAAGACAAAAATGTACCACCTATGATACCATTTATTAATAAATTACTATCTCTTAAAATTGAACCTTCAAAATGGAAAACGGTATTAATTGAGTTTCCAAATGTTTTTAATATTGCTCCTGATGGAAGATTTTGAGATATATAGTAAATAGATATAATACCCCCAAACAAATAAACAAAAAATTGTATACTATCAATCCAAAGTATAGACCTAATGCCACCTAAGTAAGAGTAAATCAATGTTATTAATCCAATTAAAAATACTGAAGGTACAATACCCCATCCTGTTAAAATATTAAAAATAATAGCAGTTGCTAAAAATCTAATTCCGTCTGCAAAAAGACGAGTTACAAGAAAAATAATTGAAGATAGTTTTTGAACTGGTCGACCAAAATAATTCCCTATAACTTCATATATAGAAACAATATTATTTGAAAAATATTTTGGAAGAAGGAAAGCAGATACCAATACTCTCCCAATAATATATCCAATAGCAAGCTGGAGAAACCACCAGTCAGATCTGTAGGATAAGCTGGGAATACTAATAAAAGTTAAAACAGAAGTTTCAGTTGCAACGATTGAGAACATTGCAACGGGCCATGGTATAGATCCTGAAGCTGTATAGTAATCTTTGGAGTTTAAGTTTGATTGACTAAAATAGAATCCTATTCCAATAAAAAATAAAAAAAATATTATTATTATTATTAAATCCAAAATCTTACAAGATAGCTTTCATTACTTCAGTATGAAATTGCCTCCTAATAGAATACATTCCTGAATTTTCTCTTGATGGATGTACCCTATTTGTTAACAAAACAACAATAATATCTCTATCGTGGTCAAGCCATAAAGAGGTTCCAGTAAATCCTAAATGACCGTATGATTGATCTGAGAAATAATCACCTGCAGAGCTTTTACCATTTCTGCTTGGTGTATCCCAGCCTAAAGCTCTATCAGAACCTGGAGGAATTTCTTGACGACTTATAAAATTTTTGACTATATCATCAGATAGAATCCTAGTCCCAAGCCAAACACCTTCATTTAAAAATAATTGAGCATATTTTGCTAAATCATAGGCATTTGAAAATACTCCAGCATGACCAGAAATTCCATCTAAAAGATATGCATTTTCATCATGAACTTCACCTTTTAGAAGCTTCCCTCTAAAGTATTCATCAAATTCAGTAGGAACAATTTTGTATTTTATAGAATCAGCAGGGTTGTAACTTGTATCATTCATAGATATAGGATCAAATATCCACTTCCTACATAATTCATCTAATGGAGTTGATGTTATAATTTCAATAACATCCATTAATAAAATAATTCCCAAATCACTATATTGACTTTTTTGACCTGGGGAAAAGTCTAATGATGTATTTAGAATTTTTCTAATCATTTCTTCTTGATTAATATTAGCATCTTCTTTATAAAATTCTATAAATGGTTTTAATCCAGACGAATGGGTCAATAGGTGTTTAATTGAGATTTTACCCATATCTGTTCCATATAATTTGGGATAATATTGTTCAATAGTATGGTCTAAAGATATTTTTTTTTGATCTATCAACTTCATTGTAACTGGAGTAATTGATAATATCTTAGTAATTGAGGCAATATCATATATAGAATTATTATTAACTGTTTTTGAATCTTCAAAGTATGTAAATCCACCAAATGATTCATGAGCAATAAGATTATCATCTTTTACAATTACAACTTGAGCTCCTGGGAAAACTTTTGAAGAGATTCCTTCATTAATTACATCCCAGGCTAAATTCAAATCATAACTATCTTGATTCAAATCAAAACTAAACTTTCTTTTACTTCCCGATAAACCATGACCTCTTAAATATTTACTATTTAATGTGACTGGAAGCTTGCCATCAATACTGCTTCTACCCCAAAGCGCATTTGCTGCAGCTTTTACTGATATACTTCCATATCCATATGTGCACATGTATGCATCTAGCGATTCATATGATGGCAAATAGGGACTACCAAAACTTACTCCTACTGTCTTAATACCTTCTTCTTTTAATCGATCGAGGAGTAATGCATGGCTGCTGTCTATTGTTGACTCACCTTTATCCATTCTAATTCTGATTAACATAGAAACTACTACAACGCTACTTTCCTTTAAATCTTTTACTACACTATTTATTCTATTTATGCTTAGTTCTTCATTAATAAAAATTCTATTTACGTTTCGATGTGTCCTTTTTAAATCCCTATCTAGAATTTTCAAAAAACTATTAGCATCATCATCAGTAGTCAATATCAAATGTGTGATATTTTTTAATTTTGATGGCTTAAGAGGAATAATATTATCTGTATTTTTTACAAGAGTTATTGATTTATTTGCGATGAACTGGGCAGTATTCTTATTATCTTTTAGCCCTACATTATTCTCGACTGTATTCCAATTATTGATTTTATTTTTTAAAATACCTAAATCATTTTTCATCATCCATATCTTTTTCACTGAATCATCGATTCTTTTCTCTGATATTCTTCCATTTAATACTGCATTATAAATAGCTTGTATCGCAAGTCCTACATCTACAGGTAATAATACAATATCAGCCCCTGCCTCTATTGCTTTAACACATGCTTCGCCCGCTGATGAAGTTTTTGTTATTCCTCCCATTTCTAATGCATCCGTAACAATGATATTTTTAAATCCTAATTCATCTTTCAATATATCTGAGGAAATTATTTGTGAATGAGATGCTGGTAGACCAGATGGATCTAAGCCTGGCATTGCAATATGTCCTACCATAATCATGCCTACATTAGATTCTATAGCTTTTTTGAATGGATATAGTTCCATTTTATCAAATTCTTCCTTGCTACCCAAAATAGTTGGCAAGGATGTATGACTATCTGTAGAAGTATTACCATGTCCTGGATAATGTTTTGCACATGCAATTGCACCACCATCTTGAATACCTTTTATGAAAGAGGATCCAAACTTTGATACTAATTCAGGACTATCACTATATGATCTGAAATTTATAATAGGATTATCTGGATTATTATTTATATCCATAACTGGAGCAAAAATAACATGGATACCCATCGCTAGTGCTTCTTGGGCTGTTATTTGTCCTTGTTTATAGGCTAACGTCATATCTCCAGTTGCAGCTATTGCCATATTTGAAGGAAAGAGAGTTCCTCCACTCATCATTTGACCTAGTCCCCTTTCTAAGTCCGAAGCTACAAGCAAAGGGGTATTTGCCCAAGATTGAAAATCTTTTATATTGTGATAAGTTCCATGGATATTACCAGAAAAAGAAATCACTCCACCGATTTCATCTTCAGAAATCCATTTCTTCAAATTTCTCTTATAGTAATTTTCTGAGTTATAAAACTTTCCATTTACTCTAACCATTATTAGTTGGGCTATTTTTTTCTTTAAATCCAACTGTTTCCAACCATCTTTATCTAATTTATTTATAACATTATGAGAAAAAGGGTTTTTAATTATATTAAAAGATGAAGTTGAGCCAAATATGTTAAATGAAAATAAATAAAGAAGTAATATATATGTATATTTTTTCACAATTGTTGCGCACCATTTTTAATTAAATCGTTAATATTTACTTTCATCCCTAGCATTTTTGCTGATAATAGACCTGGATAGTATGCGCTAGATATATTCGGGAAAAGCCACTTTATACTACTAAAATCAAAAATCAATGCATCTGAAAGTGATTTTCTAAAAAATTCATTATTCATTATACTACCATTTGCTATTAAAATAAGTTCATCATTTATATATGATATTTGATCACAAAGAAAAATAATCATATCTGCAATATGTTGACTTGATTGTTGAATGATAGATATTGCTATCTCGTTACCATTTTCACCAAGTTCTAAAATCACACTTGATAGTGACGCTATTTTTCTATATCTGTCATTTGATTGCATAACTTGATCAATTCCTAAATTAAGCTCCTTAGTATTAAAAGAATTAAGAGTCATATTCAACAGATCATCAAATTCAGACTCATTATGTTCTTCATTTTTATTAAATGATAACTTAATTAAGAGTTCTTTACCCATCCAGAAACCACTACCAGGGTCAATATCTAAACCAGCACCTCCAACTTTTTCTATTTTATCATCAATACTTCTACCTAAGCAAATAGCACCAGTACCGACACTAACTAAAATGGCGCTATTATCTGAACAATTCATTTCAAATATCGGATTTACATCTGTTGTAAGATGAGTTCTATTCGAAATCTTACATTCTTCCAATCTTTTAAATAATAACTCTCTAGCTGATTCATCTGAAATTCCAGCAACACCTATGCTAAAATGATTAATATCATCATAAGATAAACTCGCTTTATTTAAAGTTTCTGATAAGACTTTTATTATCTGTTTTGTACAATTTTCACGATCAATTGCAATATTAGCTCCTTCATTAATTTTATCTGAGAATATAGTATTACCTAGTTCATCAAAAATTACAATACGTATATTTGATGCCCCAGAATCTATACTAAGAATTTTTTTAATATTATTATTCAAGTCTACTTCCTTAAAACTTTATAGCTAATAACTAAATTAATTACAAAAAGAATAGCTGATAATACTAATACAATAATTGAAGGATATATAACTGATGAATTAATCATAATAATATTTTGCATATTAATTATCGTTTGATATAATGGAGAATACGATAAAAACAAGGGTGCTTGATTCAATGGTAAAAATAAACCAGAACTAAAAAGTAAGAATATAATTAAAATAGAATTAACCAATGTTTGGACTAATTTTCTATCTACTATTAAATAAACAAAAATAGCCAAATTTGAAACGAAAATGATAATTGGAAGTCCATATATCATTATTAGAATCTTATCTAACAAAAATAGATTGCTACTATTTAAAGCTTGTGTTATAACAATTGAAAATAAAAATTGTACAAGCCCTATTATACTTGACCATATAACAATTGCCCCTAAATGCTGAGAATTAGTTTGAGGAGCTGCAAGCATCAGATTAGAAAAACTAGTTTTATTTTTATATTTCAACATCAACTTTGATGATAAGAAATATGCTAGAATCGAAGAGGCATATACAGCATTTCCTATAGATGACCAATTTATATAGTTGATAACATCAATTGATATTTGACTTGACAATGGTATAGATACAAAAAGATAAATAGCCATTGGAAGAAGCATCCATATGCAGATAAAAGGAATTAAGTTATACTTTAATACATAAAGCTCTAGTCTTAATAATGCTTTCATTACTCTAATCCATTTTCAACTAAACCTAAATATAAATCAAGGAGTCTACAGAAATTAATATCAATGTTGTCAATTTCTAAATCTATTACATGCTTTAGTATTTTAAAAAAATCGTTCTTTGAATTTGAATAAAACTCAATTGAATTTCCATTAATAGTTGGCTTTAAAACTGTTGGCATATCATTAAATACTGATAAAATTTGTTCATCTACACTATGTTTAAATCTTATTTCGAATTTATTTAATCCTTTGGTTGCATTTACTAACGTGCCAAGTGAACCATCCATCTTAATATCCCCTTGATGAATTATTGAAATTCTGTCTGCATATTTTTCTGCTTCACTAAAGTCCTGTGTAGTAAAAAGTATTGTTTTATCATTGCCTATTCTATCTATAATATTCCATAGTATAATCTTATTTTGTGGATCCATACCGCTCGTTGGCTCATCAAGTAATAAAATTTTTGGGTCATGTAACAATGCTCTACAGAATTGGATACTTCTTAGCATTCCTAAAGAAAGATTAGATGATTTTTCAAAAAGGAATTCCTTAAAATCAAATATTTCAGAAAAATTCTGAATCCTTGATTTTGCTTTATTTTCTGATACATTATATAACTGAGAATAGATAAATAAGTTTTCATATATTGTGATTTCATCGTCTAAATCAATGTATTGGGGCATATATCCAGTCATGATTCTGGTTTCATCGCTTCGTTTACTAATATCTTTCCCGTGAATATATGCAACACCAGCATCCTTTTCAATAATACCTACTAAGATCTTGAGAATACTTGATTTACCTGAACCGTTCTGGCCTATGATAGCATGATTTGAATTATTTTCAACACCAATAGATAAATCAGCTAAGACAACTTCCTTATCAATTTTTTTGGCTATTGATTTTAGTGTAATTGAAGCTTCCAATAATCATTCCTTTTTAGTGAGCATCATACCAACTTGGTCCTGAATTATATTCTACTTTAAGAGGAACAGATAATTCCATGGCATGTTCCATTTCAAACTTAACTAATTTTGAAAAATTTTCTATTTCATTTTTAGGCACTTCAAAAATCAATTCGTCATGAATTTGAAGAATCATTTTTGCATTATAATCATCTGATATAATTTTTTTTTGGATATTAATCATGGCAACCTTAATTAATTCTGCAGCAGTACCTTGAATAGGCATATTTATTAGTGCACGCTCCTCTGCCTTTTGAACATTCATATTTGAACTAGCCAATGATTGAGAATATTTTTTTCTGCCGTTAATTGTACTAACATAGCCTTTTATATGCGCCTCTTCTATTGTTTCAGTAATATATTTTTGTATACCTGGATATGTTTTAAAGTATGTTTCAATTAGTGTTTTTGCATCTTTCATGCCAATACCTAATTCTTTAGACATCCTAAATGGTCCAGCTCCATACATTATTCCAAAATTAACAACTTTTGCTGATCTTCTTTGTTCACTTGTAACTTCATTTTCATCTACAGAATAAACTAATGCAGCTGTTCTTGTATGTATATCTAAATCTTCATTAAATGCCCTGACTAACTCTGGTTCATTTGAAAAGTGTGCCATAATTCTCAGCTCTATTTGAGAATAATCAGCAGATAAAATAACTGAATCAGAACTTTGAGCTCTAATTGCTTTTCTAATTTTCTTACCTAATTCTGTTCGAATTGGTATATTCTGGAAATTAGGCTTTGTACTGGATAGTCTTCCTGTTGATGCGATTGTCTGATTAAATGATGAATGTACACGTCCTGTTCTTTTATTAATATGATTTGGTAGTGCATTAATGTATGTTGAACTAAGTTTTGAAAGATGTCTATATTTTAAAATTAATTCAGGTAAGGGGTGGTGCTGTGTCAAGGATTCTAATACTTCTATAGAAGTGCTTCGTTTTTTAATTTGTTTTAATTCCAATTGATCAAACAATACTTCTGCAAGTTGTTTGGGGGAGTTTAGATTGAACTCACCATCTGATATAGAAAATATTTGTTCTTTTAATACCGAAATCATACTATCAATTTCAATTGATAATTCAGATAATATTTTTCTGTCTACAAATACACCTGTATTCTCCATTTCAACAAGGACTGGAATCAATGGTAGCTCAATTTCATAATAAGGTTTACTAAGATTATTTTTTTCAATTAAGGGCATTGTTTTATTTGAAATTTGCAATGCTATATCAGCATCCTCTGCAGCATAAAACAATGTCTTATCTAAAGGTATATCTGCCATAGAAATTTGATCTTTTCCTGATCCTATTAATTCTTCTATCGATTGCATTTCATAACCTAAATATTCCAGTGAAAGATTATCTAACTTATAAGAATTCTTGTCTGGATGAAGGATATGTTCAGCAATCATACTATCATACCTAATACCCCTAAGAGAAATTCCATGTCTTTTTAAAATCAAACTGTCATATTTTATATTTTGGCCACAAATTTTATTATTATCACTTTCAAGAATTTTCTTAATCGAATTTAAGACATAAACTAAATTTAATTCATAGTTAGACATACTATCTTTCTCAGGGAAAATAATTGGGATATAGTACCCACTATTATTTTTATATGAAATTGAAAAACCTACTATATCTGCCTCAATAGGATCCAAAGCTGAAGTCTCTATATCAAAAGAAAATAATCTTTGATTTTTAAGGTTTTGTAGTAAGCTATCAAGTTTTTTCTTTGTATCAACAAGTTCATATTTTTTTTTAAAATTATTGTTGATCTTTTCAGGAGTTTTATTATTTGATAATTTATCTAACTGTGAAGATAAACTATGAATTTCAAGTTTGTTAAAATATTCATACAAAAGTTCCCTATTCATATCAATTTTTTTAAGTTTACTTATTTCAACATTTATATCAACATCATTATCAATAGTAACTAAATCAATAGCAAGATTTAAATTGTCTGATCCAGTAATCAGACCTTCTTTTACCCTCTTATTTTTTATATTATCAATATTTTTTACAATTTCATCAATACTTTCATACTCTGATAAAAGCTTTGAAGCTGTCTTTTTACCAATGCCATCTACTCCAGGTATATTATCTGACGAATCACCTAGAAGAGCTAAAAACTCAATCATTTTATTTGGCCTAACACCCCATTTTTCAAATACATCAGATTCATTATATATTTTAGTTGGACTAAATCTACTGGCTGGAGTATAAAGCTTAACTTTTTCCGATACAAGCTGCATAAGATCTTTATCTCCAGATACTAGGTATGTTGTTAAACCTTTAGCGCTTGCTACTTTTCCTATAGTACCCATAATATCATCAGCCTCAAAACCTGGTTTTTTAATAACTGGAATATTCATACTATCAAGCATTTCATCGATTAAAGATAATTGACTAACTAGCTCATCAGGCATTGCTTCCCTGTTGGCCTTATACTCATTATACATCTTGTGTCTAAATGTAGGCTCTTTGCAATCCATTGCTATTGCCAGGTAATCCGGATTCTCATCTCTAATTAACTTAAAAATAGAATTTGCGAAACCGTAAATTGCAGATGTATGTTGCCCATTTTTTGTTGTAAGGGGATTTTTAATCATAGCAAAATGAGCACGATAAATTAGCGCCATTCCATCAATGATAAATAATTTAAATTCTTTACTCATTTACTAAATATTATACCTCTTTGGTCAGGCGCCTTAATATGTATAACTACTTTTTTCACTAAGACCCCTTATATTTATTAACAATTGGATATCTACGACCAATTCCAAAAGCCTTATTTGATATTTTAATTCCTGGAGGCGCTTGCCTTCTTTTATATTCTGAGAGATAAATTTTATTTAAAATATTATCAATTGTTTCTTCGTTATAGCCAATGTCTATCAAATTTTGCTTTTCCATATTATCATTAATAATTAAATCAACTAAAGGGGCTATAATATCATAGTCAAACGGATCATATTGATTCTCTCTTAATTCAGCTGATGGCGCTTTATTAATTGAATTCTGAGGAATTACAGTTTTACCTTTTGATGAATTAATCCATTTAGCAAGATCATATACTTCAATTTTATTTAAATCACTAATTACACCTAATGCTCCACACATATCCCCATACATTGTACAATATCCTAAAGCCAATTCTGTTTTATTACCTGTATTTAAAACCAGACCATTAATTTTATTTGCAATAGACATCAGTATATTGCCACGAATTCGAGCTTGCAAATTCTCTTCAGCTAGTCCAACTTGAGTATCTTTGAAAAAAACATCCATATGATTCAAAAACTCATTAAATACATTATTGATAGGAATTGTTTCAAAATTAATACCAAGATTATCAGCTAATAAATGAGCATCATCTTTACTATGTTCAGATGAAAATTGGGATGGCATTGAAATACCATAAACATTCTCTGGTCCAATTGCCTCTGAAACTAAAGCAGCTGTTAAAGCAGAATCGATTCCACCACTAAGACCTATAACAGCTTTTTTAAAATTGGTTTTACTAAAATAATCTCTAACTCCGATTCTCAACGCTTTAAATATTTCCTCCGAAAAGTTACTTGATACTTGAACATCTTTATTATTACTAGGTTGGTTAAAGTTAAAATCAAGAATTTCTTGTTTAAACATTTTCGCTAACAATTTATTTTTCCCATCTGCATTAAGTATAAAAGACCTCCCATCAAACACCAATTCATCTTGAGCCCCTACCATATTACAGTATATAAAGTAATACTTTAAGTGTTTAGTTCTATATTTACATAGTTGAAGGCGCTTATCTATTATGGACTTTCTGTATGGAGATGCAGAAATATTAATCATCATCTCAGCGCCTTTTCGAATCAATTCATCTGAAACACTTAGATCATAATTTTGATCCCAAAGATCTTCGCATATTTGAACGCCAATTTTTATAACCTTTCCATCTAAGCTAATTTCATAAGGCTCAATAGTATTTGACGATTTAAAATATCTTTTTTCATCAAATACGTCGTAAGTTGGGAGTAATACCTTATCATGATACCCTAATATTTTTTGATTATTAATAATTACCGCAGAATTATACAGACTCTTGTCATTGTATCTTGGTAAACCTATAATTGCAACTTTTTTTGGACATTACTTTTTAAAGATTTGATAGCATCTTCAGCTTGATTTATAAACTTAGAATCTAATAATAGATCTTGGGGAGGATAACCAGTAATTGCAAGCTCAGGGAATACTACAATAGAATGATCAGGAGATGAAATAATTGTTTTACTAATTAAGTCAAAATTACCAGCAATATCTCCAACAATTGGATTAATCTGAGCAATACGTATATTCATAACTAAGGGTTTAATCTTCCCATAGTTCTAGCAAATGGAGTGGTTTGTCTAATGTGCGTTAACCCGCATAGCCAGGCAACCACTCTTTCAAGTCCCATCCCAAATCCTGAGTGGGGGACAGAACCAAACCTTCTTAAATCTAAAAACCAATCATAATCCTCTTGACTTAGCCCTTCTTCTTTTATTCTATCTAAAAGGATTTCTATATCAGTTTCTCTTTCAGAACCGCCAACAATTTCGCCATATCCTTCAGGGGCTAGGATATCCATGCCCAAAACCACTTTATCATTCTCAGGATCCCTTTTCATATAAAAAGCTTTAATCTTAGATGGAAAGCGATGAACTATAACTGGACTATCAAATTTTTCTGCAATATGTGTTTCTTCGGGAGATCCAAAATCATCTCCCCATTCGACATCAAATCCATCTTTTTTTAGAATGTCTACACAATCAGAATAACTTAATCGAGGAAATGGAGCTTTAATTTTTTTTAATACTTCAATATCTCTACCTAAAGTCATTAGATGATCTTTGCATGTTGACATAACATGATTAACAATATATACAAGTAAATCTTCAGCCCATTGTATGTCTTCCTCAATATCGCAATATGCTATTTCTGGTTCAACCATCCAGAATTCAGTAAGATGTCTTCTGGTCTTACTCTTTTCTGCACGAAAACATGGTCCAAAATTATAATGTCTACCGAAAGCCATCGCTGACGCTTCACCATATAATTGGCCTGTTTGAGCTAAATATGCTGTTTTTCCAAAATAATCTGTTTCAAACAAGGTAGATGTCCCCTCTGCGGCATTTGGTGTAAAAATAGGGCTATCAACTAAAGTAAAATCATTGGAATCAAAAAAGTCTCTTATCGCTTTAATTATTTGATGACGAACTTTTAAAATTGCATGCTGTTTTTTTGACCTTAGCCACAAGTGCCTATGATTCATAAGAAAATCTGTACCATGTTCTTTAGGAGTTATTGGATAATCTTTACTTATATGGATGATTTCAACTTTACTAGCTATAACTTCATACCCACCAAGAGCTCTTTCATTCTCAACAACTTTACCTTCGATTACAACAGATGACTCCTGAGTTAATTTTTTTACCGATTCAAAATTTTCTTCACCTATATCATTTTTTGCTACAATACATTGAAGCAAACCGAATCCATCACGAAACGTTAAAAAGCCTATTTTACCACTACGTCTAAAACTATAAACCCAACCTTTAAGCGTAACTTCTTTGTCAACATGCTCTTTAATATTTTTAATAAATACTTTATTCATTTCTTATCTCCTATCTACCAAGTTGAAATAATATTATTAGTAATNGTTTCAGTTACTTGCCTNGNTGCAATTTTTATTGCACTTTCTCTAGGTAATCCAAATTCNTCATCATCTTTTTCATCTANAAAACTATCATTATCGTTATCAATTCCATCAGANCCTATNTCATTTTNTGGATCATAAGCAGCCCAACCTGAAAATTCTTGATCTATAAGGACTTCATCATTTTTAAGNTCATACCATTTTACTCTAACTTTTATATCTACTCTATACCTATCAACCACNTCATATCCAGTAACATTAATCTCATNAATATCATAAGANTATGGCTTNTCACTAAANAGAGTAACCGTTAAATCAATACGNCTATCAGAATTTTCAGATGNCAAAAGCTTTAAAATATTTTCATTTATAAATGACTTTTGTAATTCAGTTTTTAAAAAGTCTGTAGNTGAAGANTCTATAGTATTATTCTTNATAGGTGAAATATAGACAGATTTAATATGAGCTGGNATTGAACCTNTAAAAGAATAAAAAGAACATCCAGGAATTAAAATAAATACAAATACAATAAATCTAAATTTCATATTCTTTTATCTTTCGATAAAGAGTTCGCTCTGAGATGTTTAAAACTTCTGCAGTCTTTCTTCTATTACCTTTAAATTTTTCTAAACANCGTTTAATCATCTCGTGCTCTATTTCNTCTAAACTTATTTCTCCAATTGTATCNTCATTTAAAGCATAAATAGCTGCATCTTCAACACTNTCTCTTCCTTGATGGGGATTAGAAGAAATTTCTGATTGAGGAGAAGGCAGAAAAAGGGCTGGATTTGAAGGAGTAGAAGCTTNTTCAGNAGTCATGCTTTTTGCTGAGATCATTTGCTTGATTTCNTTTATATCTTGTCTTAAAAATAATAACTGTTTGAGAATTAATTCTCNTTCAANTTTATCAGACTCGACATCAACATGTACAGGTAAATTTGTATTTGCATTAAATGTTTCCATACTTAGTTTCTTTTGAACGATATCAACAGTAATTCGCTCTCCTCTATTCATAACTAGCAAACTCTCAACAACATTCTTTAGCTCCCTAACATTTCCTGGCCAAGCATAATTTTTCATGATTTCAATAGAATCTCTTTCAAAGCCTTTGTAAGAGATATCATTTTTTGCTGTAAACTCAAGACCAAATCTATCTACAAGCTCAGGAATGTCATCGGTATGCTCATTTAAAGAAGGAACATCTATACACACTGTCTTAAGTCTAAAATATAAATCCTTTCTAAAATTATTGTTCATAACCTCTTTTGATAAATCTCGATTAGTTGCTGCTACAATCCTTGTATCAACTTTTTCAGACTTAGTGTCTCCAACACGTATAAACTCTCCTTGCTCAATCACTCGAAGGAGTTTAGCTTGAATTTCAAGGGGGAGTTCTCCAATTTCATCTAAAAAGATTGTACCTTTATCGGCCGCTTCAAAATACCCTTTTCTAGATTCATTTGCACCGGTAAAAGCTCCTTTTTTATGACCAAACAATTCGCTTTCAATAATTCCACTAGGAATAGCAGCACAATTAACAGTTATTAATTTTTCATGCTTTCTTTTACTATTTTTATGGATAGCCTTAGCAACCATTTCTTTGCCAGCTCCCGAAGCGCCTGTAACTAATACAGAGATACCTGTATTTGCTACTTGCCCTACCATAAAAATCATTTCATCCATCTTATCAGATGAGCCTATAATATTTGCTGATTTTTTTATTTTTTCTATATCAATGATCATAGATTATCCTCACTTGTAACTTAATCCTTTTTTGCCAATATCTTTGCGAAAGAATTTACCTTCAAAACTAATTTTGTCTGTTAATTCATACGCCTTTAAAATTGCATCTTTAAGATTATCACCTATTCCAACTACATTTAATACTCGACCTCCACTAGTAATAATTTTTTCGTCAACTCGATTTGTTCCAGCATGAAATGCACTTCCATCCTCAATTTGATCTAATCCAAATATTTCCATTCCTTTATTATAGCTATTTGGATATCCATCAGCTGCTAGTACGATGGTTACTGCAGTTTTACTAGAAATCTCTAAGTTAACATTTTTCAAATGTCCATTAAGACAATCATTTAGCAGACTATAAAAAGAACCTTTTAAAAGCGGAATTACAACCTGAGTCTCAGGGTCACCCATTCTTACATTGAATTCGATTACATATGGCTCATTATTTACAATCATTATGCCTATATATAAAAAGCCTGTATATGGATGTCCTTTATCTTTCATTGCAGTTAAAATTGGCTTAATAATTTTATTTTCTGTCTGAGATAAAATATTTTCTGTAGATAGTGGTGTGGGTGAATAAGCGCCCATACCTCCTGTATTGGGTCCTAAATCATTATCATAAACCCTTTTATGATCTTGAGCTGTATTTAAAATCTTATAGTCTTGACCATCACAAACTGCAAATATTGATAATTCTTCGCCATACAGGCATTCTTCTACAGATACGATCTTGCTTGCATCTCCAAATCCAGATTTTTCAAACATTAAATCAAGAGCTTCATTGAAAGAATTCTCATCTTCACAAATGATGACTCCTTTGCCAGCCGCAAGCCCATCAGCTTTAATAACAATTGGAAGCCCCCAATCATTTTTAACTTCTCGGACTTCTGATGCTGAAATGCATTTTTTATATTTAGGCTGAGGGATATCATATTCATCCATAACTTCTCTAGCAAAAAGTTTACTACTCTCAAGTTGAGATGCATATTTATCTGGTCCAAAAACTTTAATATCATTTGTTTTCAAAAAATCAACAATTCCATTTGCAAGAGGATCCTCTGGTCCAACTAAGACTAAATCTATTTTATGTTTAATGACTTGCTCTAAAATTTCATTATTATTATTAATATCACAATCTACATTAATAGCAAAAGCACTAGTGCCACCATTACCAGGAGCACAATAAACCTTATCTACCTCTTTATCTTTATTTAACTTCCATGCAAAAGCATACTCTCTTCCACCTGAACCAATAACCATTACTCTCTTATCTGACATTATTTTACAGCTCCTTGCTTTAACTCTTGAATTTTATCTCTATAAATTGCAGCAACTTCAAATTTCATGTTTTCAGCTGCTTTTTTCATTTTTCTATCAAGGGTTCTTATCATATCTTGCATCTCAACTTTATCCATGTTTTCAAAATTTATATTCAAATCATTTGAATCTATTGCTTTAATCATTTCATCTTCTCTTTCATCAGCAACAGAAGTAGATAATGATATTTGATCAATAGATTTAAGTATAGTTTTAGGTGAAATATCATTTTCCTTATTATACTTTTTCTGGACTTCTCTTCTATTAGCTGTCTCATCTATTAAATATTGCATTGCATCTGTAATATGATCTCCAAATAATATTACTTTGCCATTGACATTTCGAGCTGCTCTTCCTGCTACTTGCATTAATGATGATTTAGACCTTAAAAAACCTTGCTTATCTGCATCCAGCACAGCAATTAAAGATACCTCTGGCAGGTCTAAGCCTTCTCTTAAAAGATTAATACCTATAAGCACATCAAATTCATTTAATCGAAGACACCTAATGATTTTTACTCTTTCTATCGTATCAATCTCACTGTGCATATATTCTGCTCTGATACCAACTCCTTTAAGGTAGTCAGTCAAATCTTCTGCCATTTTTTTTGTAAGTGTAGTGACAAGTATTCTTTCATTATTTTTTATAACATTTTTAATCTGTTCAATAAGGTAATCAATTTGACCTTCAGTTGGCACAACCGTTATCTTTGGATCTAAAAGTCCAGTAGGTCTTATGATTTGTTCAACGAACTCACCTTCTGCTTGCTCAAGTTCATATTCAGCTGGAGTTGCAGAAACATAAACCACCTTATTAATTAGTTTATTAAATTCTTCAAATTTTAGAGGCCTATTATCAAGTGCAGATGGCAATCTAAATCCATATTCTACAAGTGATTCTTTTCGAGATCTATCACCATTATACATTGCTCTAACTTGTGGGATAGAAACATGAGATTCATCAACGAAAAACAAAAAATCTTTAGGGAAGTAATCCATTAAAGTAAATGGCCTTTCTCCTGGCTTACGACCATCAATATGTCTTGAATAATTCTCTATACCAGAACAATATCCAAGTTCCATCATCATCTCAATATCAAATAATGTGCGTTGTTCAAGTCGCTGAGCTTCTAGCAATTTATCTATCTTCCGTAAATCTGCAAGTCTTGGGTGTAGCTCTTTTCTTATGTCTTCAATTGCCCTGTTGATGTTTTCTCTAGTGGTCACAAAATGTTTGGCTGGGTAAATGTAGTATTTATCAAGATCTTGCTTCACCTTCATTGTCATCGGGTCAAAAACACTTATTCTATCAACTTCATCATCAAAAAACTCTATCCTAACAGCATCTGTTTCATACATAGGAAATATCTCAATTGTATCACCTCTACTTCTAAATACCCCTGGTTCCAACACCATATCATTTCGATTATAGTGTATATTTACAAGTTTTTTAAAAAAAGAATTAAGTTCTATCTTATCATTCAAATTAATCTCTACAAGCATATCCTTATAACTTTCTGGAGAACCAATTCCATAGATACTACTTACACTTGCTATAATAATTACATCACTCCTGGACATTAGGGAGGTTGTGGCCTTTAATCTTAGTCGATCAATTTCCTCGTTCACAGAAGAATCTTTTTCAATAAATGTGTCCGTAACAGGTAAATATGCCTCTGGCTGATAATAATCATAATATGAAATAAAAAATTCAACTGCATTGTCTGGAAACAAAGCCTTAAACTCCCCATAAAGCTGAGCGGCTAGCGTTTTATTATGAGATAAAATAAGAGTTGGCTTTTGAATCTTTTCAATTACATTCGCCATTGTAAAGGTCTTGCCTGAACCGGTAATTCCTAGAAGAACTTGACTCTTTGTATTAGAATTTAGCCCATTGACCAATGAGTTTATCGCCTGAGGCTGATCACCTGAAGGTGAAAAATCTGATTTTATTTTAAATTCTGCCATATTGACTTATTTTCTCTCTATTGTAAGACCTTTTAATCTAGTGACAATTTTTCTTATTATCATATATAATTTTGAACTATTTATTAATAAAGGTTAACTTAAAGAGCTTTAAATAATTAAATAGGAGTTCAAGTGTTAGAAATTGCGACATTAGGTGCTGGTTGTTTTTGGTGTGTAGAAGCTGTTTTCTCAACTTTAACGGGTGTTAGCTCTGTTCAAGTAGGATACTCTAATGGATTAACTCAAAACCCAACTTACGAGCAGGTATGTACTGGAAATACTGGGTTTGCAGAGGTTGCTCAAATTCACTTTGATCCGTCAATCATTTCTTTTGAACAGATTTTAGAGCATTTTTTTGACACGCATGACCCAACTACTCTAAATAAACAAGGGGCAGATACCGGAACCCAGTATAGATCTGGAATTTTTTATAATGATGACAAACAGAAAGATTCAGCAATTAAAGTTATAAAGTCACTAAAAGAAAAAAATATTTACAAGAATCCAATTGTTACTGAAGTTACTAAGCTTAAAGACTACTATCCTTCTGAAAACTACCACCAAGATTACTATAAAAATAATAAAAATGCTCCTTACTGCATGTTTGTTATTAAACCTAAGCTTGATAAGCTAAAAAAATAATGTACAGTATTTTCGATATTTTCAAGGTCAGTATTGGCCCTTCAAGCTCTCATACAATGGGACCTATGATTGCAGGCAAACATTTTAGAGATTTAATTACAAATAAAAAAAATATCACAAGAATAGAAGTTAAGCTGTATGGATCCCTTGCCTATACTGGAAAAGCTCATGGGTCTGAAAAAGGAATTGCGCTTGGCCTTGAGGGCTTTACTCCTGAATCGATCTCTGCAAAAGAAATAAAATCAACGATATCAAAAATTAAAAAAAATAAATCAATTGGGCTATTTGACTCAAATCGCATAAGCTTTGATCTTGATAAAGACATAATCTATGATACTAAAACATCACCAGGTGGTCATAGTAATACCCTTGAGATTTTTGCATATAACAACCTAGAGAGAGTTGTAAGTAAAACATATCAATCTATTGGAGGAGGTTTTATAAGAATAAAAGGTGAGCGCAAACAATTTGCTACCCCCAAAGACTCTCCTTATGAATTTGATAGCTGCAATGAACTTTTAGAAATATGTAAAAAGAAAAAATTGACAATTCAGGAACTTACTTTAGCTAACGAGCTAGCTAACATGGATAAAGCTGAGCTTCGAAAGAAAATTCTTAATATTTGGGATGTAATGAATGAATGTATTGAAAATGGACTAGTTGCAGAAGGAATTTTAGAGGGCGGATTAAATGTAAAAAGAAGAGCTTCAAAGATATATAAAATGCTTACAAAAAGCAGAAAAAGAGACCCTCTTAAAGCAATGGATTTTGTTGATGTATATGCAATGGCTGTAAATGAAGAAAATGCATCAGGAGGAAAACTAGTTACCGCTCCAACAAANGGTGCNGCNGGAATCATTCCTGCCGTGATACGCTACTATCTAGAGTTTACTAGGAATTCAAATAAAGAAGGGATAATTAGATTTTTGCTAACTGCTGGAAGCATTGGAATCCTTTATAAAAAAAATGCATCTATTTCTGGAGCTGAAGTTGGCTGTCAAGGTGAGGTTGGTGTTGCATGCTCAATGGCTGCAGCCGGACTTGTAAGCGCGCTTGGTGGTACAAACAAAGAAATTGAAGGTGCAGCTGAAATTGCAATGGAGCATAATCTAGGATTAACCTGNGATCCAGTCAAAGGCCTTGTTCAAATACCATNNATTGAAAGAAATGCAATGGGTGCTGTAAANTCAATAAATGCTGCAAGATTATCAATGCTTAGCAAAGGAACACATAAAATCACCTTAGACCAAGTGATAAAAACTATGATGGATACTGGAAAAGATATGCAAGAAATCTACAAAGAAACTGCAAAAGGCGGCCTTGCAGTCAATGTTGTAGAATGCTAGAATATACTTTATNNATATATCATAACTATCATATATTTATATTAGTTACANATAAAANCTANTTCCATAGTTTATATANNGGGAGATGGAATTCTAGAGAATAATATTTATCNAGACTATTTATCTTATCATGATCTGATAACATAACNACCATATCCTCTTCATAAGCTACATTCTCTCTGTATTTAAAAGTCAAAATATTTGACACTGGAAGTGTTACATAAAATGAAGATTCATTGTAATATTTGAAAGAATGTACGTTTTTTTCAATACCNANACTTACCATAAAAGGCTCACCATTAGGATTATNTGCCTCTTTTACAAACTCACTGAATCCAGCATTTAGCATACCTGCAAATATAACTNTAGCAACAAATCTTATCTTCATAATTACTCCTATTTNACTTAAAGTAAAACTTTAAGTATNTGNGTTCAAATATNTTATTTTATTGATTTTTTAATTATTTCTTTGGCGATATCNNTAGAAACTTTAAGGCTTTCCATAATCTTCTCAGGATTCGTTTTGGNAATCTGNTCAAGNCTTTCAAACTCAGTCCAAAGCTTTTTAATTTTCACCTTACCCACTCCTTTGATATCTTCAAAAATTGAGCTTATCATGCTTTTGTCGCGCTTACTACGATGAAAGCTAATTGCGAACCTATGTACTTCATCTCTAATCTTACGAAGCAAAAATAGTCCTGGAGANGTCTTTGGTATATTCTGGGCTTCAGATAGTCCCGGCTTAAATACTTCCTCAAGTTTCTTAGCAAGGCCAATGATTGGTATGTAATTAANNCCCAAAGCATCTAGAGCACTTTTAGCAGCAGACAACTGCCCCTTACCTCCATCNATTAGTATAAGGTCAGGAAGTGTTGTNCTCTCGTCAAGAGCTCTTTTATACTTCCTAAAGACTACCTCTTTCATTGAGGCGAAATCATCAANACCATCAACAGTTTTNATATTAAATTTTCTATATTCACCTTTCCGAGGCTTTCCATCAATGAAACATACCATGCCAGCAACAGGATNCTTGCCTTGGATATTTGAATTNTCAAANGCCTCTATTCTTCGAGGAGGNGCCTGCATATCAAGATCACGCTGTAAGCTTTCTATTGTCTTAGANACCACCTCTTTNCGCTTTATTTTTTTAGAAACCTGNTCTTTAAGCTGNAAATCGGCNTTTCTACGNCACATTTTTACCAGTTGGAACTTCTCNCCTCTTTGNGGATTNAATATCTTTAAACTTGATGTNTTTAAGCCTGAAAGCCAATCTTCTAGNTTNCCTCTNTCGTTAAGNTCAATATCAAGTAAAATCTCTTTGGGGTAATCCATTGTTGAACTATAATGCTGTTTGATAAAACTTTCTGTAATNCCAATAATATCACTATCGTCATTGACACTCATATTAAATCTATTCCTACCAATGAGGTGACCATTTCGTATTCTAATGAGCATNCTAACNCCNATGCTTCCTTCTGCAGAAATACAAATNATATCNCGATCCATAAAATCATGAGTNATTTTTTTCTCATTCAACATGAAATTTTCNACTGCTTCAAGCTGATCTCTGTACTTNGCNGCCTCTTCATANTCCATATCTTTNCTCANTTGATTCATTTTATACTTAATTGCATCTCTCACCTCNTTACTTCTTCCCTTTAGGAATAAAATTATTTTCTTTATTACTTCCTGATAGTCATCTATGGATACTACATCAGCAATCTTGAGGTGAGTTAACGTTTCATTTGTTTCAGGAAAAATTTTNTGAATAGATTTCATGACTTTTCTTAAATATCTGATATCCGTATATGGACCAAAATAGGTATGNTCATCTTGCTGAAGATTCTTCATCCTGATTATTTCTATTTTTGGATANTCCTCATTTGTAATTCTTATATATGGAAACGTTTTATCATCTTTTAAGAATACATTATATCGAGGNCTGTGTTGTTTAATCAGATTTGANTCGGTTAGAAGTGCNTCAGTCTCAGAACGCACGACCAGATAATCAATATCAACTATATTCCTTACAAGGACTTGAGTTTTTGCATCTTTTTTATGTGTTGANGTAAAGTATGAACGTACTCTATTTCGGAGTGATTTTGCCTTACCAATATAGATAATTTGGTTTCGTTTATCTTTGTAGAAATATATTCCCGGTGAAGTGGGGATAGAAGANAGTTTCCCCTTTATATGGTCATTCATTTATAGCAACCTAAGGTTTTTGGCAAAGCTCGACTAATACACCACCTGTAGATTTAGGATGTAAAAATGCAATTAACATGCCCTCTGCGCCAATTCTTGGCGACTTATCAATCAGNTCAATACCTGATTCTGCTAAATCTTTAAGAGCTATTTCTANNTNATCCACAAGAAATGCGATATGGTGTACACCATTTCCTCTTTTTTCTAAAAAATTACTTATAGGAGAATNNTCAGATGTNGCCTCTAACAACTCAACNTTTCCTCTNCCNGTATCAAAAATATCAGTAACGACCTTCTGATCTANAACTTCCTCAGTAGAAGTATTATCTATACCTAAAATATCTCCAAAAACCTTTGAAGGTTCTTTTAAACTACTTACTGCTATGGCCACATGCTCAATTCCTAAAATCTTAAAGTTCATTCACAAANCTCTCCGATAAGGTCGTACTCCATCGCATCTGTAATCTTAACATTATAAAACTCACCCGGCTGAACCTTGCCTTTNATTTTNACATAATTATCAATTTCAGGTGAATCCCTATAAGTCCTTCCTAGCGAATTACCTTGCTCATTGGCAATATCTACAANAACCTTTTGGGTTGTACCCACTAAATCTTTGTTCTTTTTATAATTGATATCTTGCTGTAGCATCATAACCTGCTCTTTTCTTTGATCTTTTACCTCAGCTGGAATAACATCCTCAAAAACCTCAGCTCCATGAGTNCCTTCCTCTTCTGAATANGTAAATACACCTAATCGATCAAATTGAACCTCTTCAATAAAATCAAGAAGCTCCTTAAACTCTTTATCTCCTTCTCCAGGGAACCCAACTATTATGGATGTTCTAATCGCGATATCTGGATTAGCATTTCTAAGATTATCGATTCTTTTCTTAATTCCATCGGGCCCAAGTCCTCTGCGCATATCTTTTAACATTTTTGCTGACCCATGCTGAACTGGCATATCAATGTAAGGTATCAATCGATTTAAAGATGAATATCTCTTAATCATTCTATTGTTCAAATGAGCTGGATGTGCATAATGGAATCTAATCCAATCTAGTCCATCAANATCATCAAGCTCATCAAAAAGATCATGTATTCCTTTTTTCTTATCAAAATCCCATCCATATGTTGTTGTATCTTGACCAATAACAAGTAGCTCTTTTACTCCACTTTGAGCTAATCTTTTTGCTTCCATTACATTCCAAGCGATAGGCTGACTTTGTTGCAATCCTCTCATTAATGGGATAGAGCAAAAACTACAAACATTATCACAGCCTTCAGAAATTTTTAAATATGCATAGTGCTTTGGAGTTAATGTCGATCTTTGAAAATCTGGATCATTTCGCTGAAAATCCTTACCCGTTAAATAAGTTAAGACACTAGCATGCTCCTCTGAACCAAACACTTTATCGACCTCTGGGATTTCTTCTTCAACTGCATCTCCATATCGTTCTGTGAAACATCCCATAGCGATAAGTTTTTTTATCTTACCTTCTTTTTTTAATCTTCCTAGGTCAAGAATGGTATCAACGCTCTCTTCTCTTGCTTTATCTAAAAAACCACAAGTATTAACAATAACCACGTCAGATTCAAGTGGCTTTTCTACAATTTCATATGAGTTATTTTTAAGACCACCTACAAGCATTTCTGTATCAACTAGATTCTTTGCACAGCCGAGTGTAACTAAAGATATTTTATTTTCTTCATTACTCACCATCATCTCCTAATATGGATTTCAAATAATCTTCAGGTANAAATGGAATAAGATCATCACTACCCTCTCCTACTCCAATATAGTATACAGGAATATTATACTCACTTATAGCAGTTAATGCTACACCACCCTTTGCTGTTCCATCAAGTTTAGTTATAATTATNCCATCAATATTTAAATATTTATTGAAGTGCTCAAGTTGCATTAGAGAATTCTTTCCAATGTTTCCATCAATTACCATTAAAGTAGTTATCTGGTCAGTGACTTTAGAGATAACTCTATGAATCTTTTCAAGCTCATTCATAAGGTTNGTNGAAGTATGAAGTCTTCCTGCNGTATCAACAATAANCCTCTCNCCTCTTNACATTCCTGACTCAACTCCGTCAAATGCAACTGAAGCAGGGTCTGTTGTATTGGGATTTTGAACTAATCTAACATTCAGCCTTTCTGACCATGTNTCAATCTGTTCTANAGCTGCTGCTCTATAAGTATCGCCAGCAACAAGACATACCTTTTCTCCATTTGAGCTGTAATATTGTGCAAGTTTTGCTGCTGAAGTAGTTTTTCCTGAGCCATTAATTCCAACAAGAATTATAACCTTTTTAATATCATCAGCATTTTGACTTATTGCTAATTTTGATAATAGAACTTTATGNGCTCTATCCTTCCAGTCAATACTAGAAGAATCCTTTACTTTAAGTGCATCAACAACATTTTCAATGATAGGATAACTTATATCAGCTTGAGATAAGCAATCTTCTAGCAGTTCAATATCACTTTCATCTAAATAACTTTTATTAGAAATCGAAGAAAATGCGTTTGCTACTTTTTTACGAGTTTTCTCAAGCCCTTTAAATGTCTTTTTAAATATGCCTAGCATCATTAATCCTGTTAAAACTTATTTTAAAATTTTGATAATAATAATATGAACTTATTATAAAGAATAAGACACTTACTACATAAGACCCTANTCGAATNTAATCTGGTGTAGGAAATACAAAGACTACCATCATAACTACNGATGTNAAAATAAATATTTTTCCAGAAATGAGAGCCTCAAAATAATCTTCTTGATGCTGAATCAAATATGTAGCAGTTATAACCAGNAAAGTATCCCTAGTTGTTATAAGAATAAAATATATAAAAAATAAATAACCAAATGTTTGATCTTGAATTAAATATATAAGAACTACCATCATACAGATTTTATCTGCAACGGGGTCTACGATTTTACCTAAATTAGTAACTTGATCTGTCCATCTTGCTAGGGGNCCATCTAAAACATCTGATAAGAATATAGCTATCATTATAATAAAACACACCATATTCCTAGATGACTCTTCAAACCAATAACCATCTAAAGCCATCACAAGTGGAATAGCCATAAAAATTCTT
This sequence comes from bacterium TMED161, assembly GCA_002171125.1. GTDB lineage: Bacteria > Fidelibacterota > Marinisomatia > SCGC-AAA003-L08 > D37C17 > TMED161. The sequence goes on from NHHK01000008.1 coordinate 125,738, forward strand.
GAAAAACTTAATATATTGGCATACGTAAAAACTCTCTTTAATTTATCTCTTTGAATTTTTCGTTTTTGCTTTTTATTCATTCTATAATTTTCTAGTCATATTAAAATTTATTGCAGATATAAGGGCTCTTTTAACTTCACTCTCCCTAAAAATATTTAAATCTACAATCGCCTGCTCTGAAAGGTCTTTAATCTTATTTTCTGCATATTCTACGCCNCCCATTTCAATAATCATAGATTTAATCTCTTTCTTCTTATTCTTTTTACTTAAGTATTTTAGATTTGAAATCAACTCTTTGCGCTTTGACTTATCTTTAGTTGAAAGAATNTATATTATTGGAAGAGTGAGCATATTTTTCTTTANNTCAAACATTGTAGGCTTNCCAATCTCTCTTTCAAGACCGGTGATATCCAGTAAGTCATCNTTTATTTGAAACATTGTACCTATTTTTTCACCATAATTAAATAAAGCCTGCCTTTTTTCNTCGTCTTTTGTTGNAGTTATTGCTCCAATTAATGTTGATGCAGAAATCAATGAAGAGGTTTTATCTCCTATCATCTTTAAATANCCTGATTCATCTAAATCTTTTGATATAGCACTTTCAACCTGCATAATTTCACCTCGACTTAGACGTTTTGCAGTTTTTGATAAAACACGAAGCGCATCCCAATCATCTATATCGCACATATTGNTTAACGCATTTGAAAAAAGATAATCACCTACAAGAATTGAAATTTTATTTTTCCAGATTCTTCCAACAGATGGCCAGCCCCTTCTTAAATCAGCTTCATCAACAATATCATCATGAATTAAAGTAGCGACATGAATCATCTCAATTAGAGCAGATGCTTTGTATGTATTTTCATTAATTTCTCCACATAATTTTGCAGATAGTAAACATAAGCGAGGTCTAAATCTCTTACCTTTCCTCTTAGCTANATACCTTACAACAGAATTAATAAGCTTAACATCAGTTAGCATNCTTTCNGTAAAATAATTATCAAATTCTNNATATTCATTAGAAATTGGAGTTACCATTTCATCTAAAAGTTTTTTCATACTCACTTCATGAACCTTATTATAATTATACTTATNTCATANAAAATTAAGAGNGGAACTGAAAAAANTAGCTGNCTGAATGGATCTGGAGGAGTTAAAATAGCTGCAACAACAACAATAATAAGAATTGCATACCTTCTGCCATTTTGTAACATTTTATGATTTATTAATCCCATTTTTTTAAAAATAATAGAAATGATTGGNAGCTGAAATACCAAACCACCNACAAAAATCATCCAGATNACATAATTAAGATAATTCTCAAGTGTAATATTATAATCAACAGCAATTGCTTCACTTGTAAGTGATGTAAAAAATGAAATACTAATTGGNATNATGGATGTATATGCAAAATATGCACCACCAATGAAAAATATTGTGCTCATAGCAAAAAGTAAAAGAGTTGTAAAGTTGATTTTGCTATCTATTGCAGGAGATACAAATCTCCAAAACTGATACAGAATTACTGGCATTGAGAACATAAGACCAATAATTAAAGATAAGTAAATCTTAATCATAAACATACTNGTAACTTTTAAGACCTGTAGATTTACTTTATCCATTATCTGNAAATTTGGTTGTGAAATAATTTGNAAAAGATTNTCAGAAAAAAAGTAAGCAATAATAGAAAATACTATGATTGAAATTAAAGATTTAATTAGACGATACCTTANCTCATCTACATGGTTCCAAAAAGGCATTTCTGAGTGCTTATTAATATTNTTCTTCCTTCAAAATTAAATCTACAAGTTCAATAGGTGATAACCTATTTGATATATCTTNATTTAATTCTTTTGTCAACAAATCAGTTTTATTCTTATCATTCCAGAGATAATTACTAAGTCTAGCTAAAATTGTAGATTTTACTTGTCTTTCATATCTNTCATTNGTCTTTGTATCTAAAACACCTTCTGTTTCCATATATCTAAAATGNTCNTTAATNCTATCTAAAAGACTATCAATCCCTGTATTGCTNAGAGCATTAGTATTAAGTATAGGNATNTNCCAGCCATTTTCAATAGGNTTAGGATTTGTCTCTAACATATTAGTTAATGTTGTAGTAAGTCGATTAGCTCCTGATCGATCTGATTTATTAACAACATAGATATCAGCAATTTCAATNAAACCTGATTTCATCATTTGNATATCATCTCCAGACTCNGGTACAAGTACTACTGCAACAGTATCTGCCTCATTCATAACATCTATTTCTACTTGACCAACACCAAGAGTCTCAAATATAATTACATCAAATCCGTGAGCATCNAGAACATCAGATGCCTCCGATGAAGCAAGCGANAATCCACCAGAAGCATTTCTGCTTGCCATACTTCTAATATAAACACCAGNATCACTATAATGNTTCAACATTCGAATTCTATCTCCAAGAATTGCTCCGCCAGAGAAAGGACTAGTTGGATCAATACATATAACTGCAACTTTCTTATTCTTTGACCTAAGTTTTTGTATGAGAATATTAATTAAACTACTTTTACCAGCACCAGGAGGGCCTGTAATACCAATTCTATGAGCTGAACCAGTTTTTGCGTACAATTTAGATAAAATTGTTTTTTTTTGATTTGANTTATCTTCAATTAAGGATATAGTTTTTGCTATAGTCTTTATATCCAAAATTTAATCCCCTATGAAAATATAGTTTACGTCTATTAATTAGCCAAAAATTCGCTTAAAAAANGCATAGTCAGGAATACTCAACTTATGACCTGTTTTTGTTATAAGTCCTCTATCTTCAAAGATTTTCATAACTCTTGAAACAGTTTCTCGTGATGTGCCAGCCATATTTGCNATATCNTGNTGATAAGGAAGATTNTNTACAGTAACTNCTCCCTGCCTAATAACACCTAATTCTTCTGCTAAATTTAAAATAGATACNCCTATTCTATGTTCAGCATCATCTAGAGATAATGCTTCTATTTGCTGATCAGATTTACGCAATCTTATTGCAAATTCTGTCATCAGATTAAGAGATACTTTGTTATTAGTTTTNAATAAACTTAAAAAGTCTTCTCTNTTAATAGTGACGACTTCACAATTTTCTTGAGATAGAGCATTTGCAGACCTAGACTCACCATCTAAAATAGCCATTTCACCAAATACCTCACCAGAGCCAAGCATCGCTAAAATAACTTCTTTTCCTTCGTCATTAACCCTAGTAATTTTAACTGTTCCAGACATAACTATAAAAACAACATCACCCATTTCTTCTTCAAGAATAATCATGCTATTTTTAGGATATTTTCTTGTTTTGCAGATTTCTTGAATGCTATTAAGTTCACTTTCTGATAAATCAGAAAAAATATTTACAGATTTTAAAAAGTCNATATCCAATGTTTCCTCCTTTAGATAAATTGATTCAAACGAATCAAANTGAAGTCAATTATTTTACAATATTTTAAATCTATTAAAAAATACATTTTTTTTATTTATTTTTGTTATAACTTTGCTAGCTATTTATAAATTAGCATATTAAAGATTAAATAAGGAATTTAAATGAGCGCAAAAGGTTCAGAACTAAAAAGAGTTAGACAGTCACGAAAAGCAAATTCGTANAATAATCACTATAAATCAATGATGAAAACATCTATAAAAAAAGTATTNGAATCTTCATCTAAAGAAGATGNATCTGCACTTAAAAATGAAGCATTTAAAATTATTGATAAAGTCGCNAGNAAGGGAGTGATTCACAAAAACAAGGCTGCTAACCAAAAATCACGAATTTCAAGACATNTTAANAGNTTATCATAACCTTTTATTTTGGTTTATGATAATTTGGAGATTCTTTTGTGATTTTTATATCATGAGGATGACTCTCTACTATTCCTGATGANGTAATCTTTATAAATTCCGCTTGNTNAGGAAAATCTTTAATTTCTNTTNCTCCACAATAACCCATNGAAGATTTGACACCACCCATCAACTGATGAACTGTATCTCCTACAGGGCCTTTATATGGAACCATNCCCTCNATACCTTCAGGTACTAATTTCTTATTATTTGATTTAGATTGAAAATATCTATCTTTACTTCCTACTTTCATAGCAGATATTGACCCCATACCTCTATATGATTTATAGCTTCTACCTTCCCATAAAATCATTTCTCCAGGACTTTCTTTGGTACCTGCAAATAAACTACCAAGCATNACANAGCCNGCNCCNGCAGCTAAAGATTTTGCAATATCACCTGAATATCTCATACCACCATCTGAAATAANCTGAATGTTATTTTTACTTGCAACTTCATAGGCATCCATTACAGATGTTAATTGAGGTACTCCTACCCCAGCAACGATTCTAGTTGTACAGCTAGATCCAGCTCCAATACCAACTTTAATAACATCNACGCCATGGTCAATTANTTTCTGTGCAGCACTTGCTGTAGCAATATTACCTACAACTATTTCTGAGCTAGGATATTCTTTTTTTATTGCATCTATCTGATTTAAAACTGACTTAGAGTGTGCATGAGCAGTATCAATAAATATTAAATCAACACATGCNTCAATTAATGCACCTACTCTNTCAATAGTATTTTCTTCAATACCTACAGCTGCACCACAAACTAATCGCCCGTNCTTATCAAGAGCTGCATTNGGATAACTTTGTTTCTTTAGAATATCTTTAACTGTTATTAATCCAGAAAGTTTTCCTTTTTTATCAACAACTAATAATTTTTCAATTCTATTTTTTTGAAGAATTTTTTTTGCTGCTTCCATANTTATACCNTCTTCNACNGTNATAAGATTAGATTTGGTCATTCTTTTTGATATTAAAATAGAGTGATCATNTTCAAATCTAATATCTCTATTTGTAATAATNCCCTCTAANTTNCCATNATTTACAACTGGAATACCAGANATACTAAATTTTTNCATTATNANAAGNGCATCTTTTATTGTNTCATCTTTTGAAATTGTAATTGGATTTAGGATCATTCCACTTTCNGATCTTTTAACTAAATCAACNTGCTCCGCTTGACTTTCAATNGGTANGTTTTTATGNATAACTCCCATTCCNCCTTCNCTAGCTANCGCAATACCCATTTTANATTCAGTAACTGTATCCATAGCAGCNCTTAAAAAAGGNGTATTAAGTTTAATATTTTTAGTTAATCTACAGGAAACATCAACATCACGCGGTAATATTTCTGAAAACTGAGGAACTAAAAGTACNTCATCAAAAGTTANTGCTTCTTTTATATTATGAATTTTATTCATATTCATCCCTAATTAATGNATNTCACCTATACAATTTTCAACTTCTTCAAGAATCTCATTNGACTGGACTAAACTTTTCATTTTATCATGATCATCATATAGTGGTCTATCTTCATCTAAGTGCTCAACATACTTTCTAATTGTATCTTTAGCAACTTTCACACCCTTTCCATANTGATGNTCTCTAAAATCNAATGCTTGNGCAGCAGCCATTAATTCAATACCNATAANTCCATANGCNTTATCTAAAATTTGAAAATTCTTAATTGCAGTATTCATTCCCATNGATACAAAGTCTTCTTGNTCTGCNGCTGCNGGGATAGATTGGATNGATGCAGGTGTAGATAANATTCGTTGTTCNACAATCTGCATATCTGCNGTATACTGACTTAACATTAANCCAGAAAACATNCCNGCTCCTTTAGTTAAAAATGNTGGNAGTCCTTCACTTAATGCTGGATTGTTNAAACGATTTAATCTTCTTTCGGAAATTACGCAAACCATAGTTAATGCTGCTCCTANCATATCCATTGGAAGTGAAACAGGNGTACCCTGAAAATTTGCACCTGATATCTGTANATTNTCTTCAGGNAANAAAATNGGATTATCNCCTACACCATTTAANTCAATTTTAACNTGNTTNCTACAAAAAACTTCAGCATCATGAACAGCCCCAATTACTTGNGGTGTAGATCTNAATGAATATGCATCTTGAACTTTGGTTTTTAATNTACCNGTNGCTAAGTCTCCATCTTGCATCATTTTTCTTATNGCTGAAGCNGACTTAATTGANCCACTAAATCCTCTAACTTCATGTAATCTNTGATCATATGGACGCAAATTTGCTTTTAATGCATCTAAGCACATTGATGCNCCAATTTCAGCATGTTTTAATAAATTTCTTAATTTNTANATNAATAATCCACTCATTGAGGTNAGAANNTTTGAACCNTTTATTACAGCAAGACCATCNCTAGCTTTAAGNCCAGGTATGGGGATANNTGCNAGACNCATGGCTTTNCCCCCATCCATTAGCTCANCNTTATAATATGCNTTNCCTTCGCCNAGNAGNACAAGGGCTATCTGAGCCATTGGAGCTAAATCTCCACATGCTCCAACAGAACCTTTCTGACAAACGTANGGTGTAACCCCTTTATTNAACATNTCTATAATTGTTTGNGTTATCTCAAGNCTACACCCAGAGTTTCCATTAGCNTGAACATTANCNCTNCTTGCCATCGCNGCTCTAACATANTCNANNGGAGCAGGTTCGCCAATACCAGCTGAATGATTATATATNAAGTATTTTTGAAAATCTTCTATTTGNGAATCATCTAATACTGTTTCTGAAAATTCTCCTATNCCAGTATTAATTCCNTANACTATTTCACCTTCATTGATTTTATCTTCAACCATTTTCCTNCAAAAANTAATTTTAGATTTTGAATCATCTGCTAATGNAACAGNCTGATTNTTATANGCNATGCTNTATAAATCTGAAATAGTAAGGTTCTTACCATTAANTNTAATTGGTTTGGAGTTGGATNTATTTTTATAATGCTCTTCCATTNNGTAACTTATTTTAAAAACAATGAAAAAAACTAAANAATTTTTTTATTATTTAATATTGTNGAAAAATGATGATAAGCTTNAGANTCTATGGGGAAAGAATTTAAAATTTTATGNCCATATCTTGAATTATGNATTCTTGGNTCTGTTATTATGAAAATCCCNGAATCATANTCNGTTCTAATTAAACGACCAAATCCTTGCTTCATTTTTAAACATGCAGCNGGAACCTGTAGTTTACTNAAACTATTTTCTCCANTTGATGATATNTGATCATTNAAATATCTCATATATGGTTCATTTGGATTAGAAAAAGGNATTCTTAANATCATTAATATAGACAACTCATCTCCAGGNANATCTATACCTTCCCAGAATGCCATNGTACCAATTAAAACTGANTTCTTAGANGATTTNTAGGCCCGAATCAATGANTTTCTACTTCTACCTTTCTCATGAACTAATAGCTTTTTATTNAATTTAGAAAATTTAGGTTTAAGCNTATTTTTTATCTGAGATGCCTGCTTATATGAAGTGCATAAGANTAACATCCTTTTATTAAAAAAACTTGAAATCTCAAATATTTGATTAGATATATTTTCAATATATTCATTTGAATTAATATCTATATCTGATTTAAAAGTATAAAAATCGACCTGATCTTCAAGAAAAAATGGACTNGATAAAATTAATTTATTTATTTCCTGATCATTNTTGTAATTATCTAATCCAATTNTAGAAATAAAATAATCAAAACTATTATCAACCGTTANAGTTGCAGAGCANAGTAANCCNGGATTATTATTNGAAAANAAATTTTCATATAATATTATTCCAATNTCTTTGTATAAATGATTAATTGAACATGTATTATTTTTNTGAAAATANTTNACCCAAGATAAATAGCTGTCNGANTTACTTGATTCAATAAAAATATCGATTTGATCTGAAAACTGACTAATTAANTCGATTAGACCTNACTTTNTAAATCTATCCNTATAACTTTCATTATCATTNAAATAGATGAATTTNTTTTGNANTACTTTCAGATTATCTATGATTTGATNAAGTGTTGGNATACAATCTTGAAATTCTNTTGNNATATCATCATAAATTGACGTTGANGGATAACTTGAANTATTTANAGTATCATTNTCTTTAGAAATTAAATAGCTATNATAAAATGATGNTATANCAGCTATAGNTTCTTTTATTAAATNTAAAAAATTAATTATTTCTATATCAGATTCATTATCTACAATTTTATTTGTNATNGTTACGATATCATTTAAATAATTATTAAAAAAAGTCTTATCNTAAACNGATGTTAGAATATCTTTTGCTGACTTNAANAAATCATGTGCCTCATCAATTACAAATAAANNCTCATTTGGNAGNAGATTTCTATTATCNATTGCATCTGAAATAAGCANNGCATGATTAACAACAATAATTNTAGATTTTTTTATCAANTCTGTATTNTGNGTNTAATAACATGATNCTGAGNGNCCACATTGTTTTTGACAAAANCTAGCTTCACTTTTTANNAAATTCCAAAGCCTTGAGCTTCTAGTNGTACTAAAACTTGAACATTCATCAATATCTCCAGAATTAGTATAGGATGACCAAGCAACAATTGTAGCTAGATCGTGACATTCAAANTCACGAATNAAATCAAAAGAATTAAATTCAANGTNANTTAATCTATTTNGNCATATGTAATTATTTCTTCCTTTTAATAATAGNGCANTTGAATCAANATCAAGAANATCAAGTATATATTTNAAGTCTTTAAAGAANAATTGATCTTGAAGTGANTTAGTATATGTAGATATTATTAATGGAATATCATTTTTTATACTTTCTATTATAAATGGAAGTAAATATGCATATGTTTTACCAAGTCCAGTNCCTGCNTCAACAATAGATAAATTATNATTNTGTATATCAGATTGTATAGTTTTCATCATCTTATATTGNGAATCNCTAAATTCATATTTAGAGTCTGAATATAGNGAGCCATNNTTNCCAGCNATTTCATCTAATGANGGAATTAAAGATTTTTTATTTGATTTATATTGATAAAAAGATTTNCTAGATGAACGAAATTTGAAATTTGTNNANTTATCATCTAAGCAATCNATNAAATTATCAAATATAATTGAATTCGGTATTTCTCTATTTNAAAAAATNTTTTTAATTCTTAGTAGTAAATCTCTATTAAATGTAGAAAGCTCTCCAAGCAGATTAATTATTACTAATCCAGAATTTCTTGCGTCATTAAGAGCTCTATGGGAACCTTCAATGGGTAAATCATAGAATTCTGATATTGCTTCAAGGCTATGTTCCTCATTCGAAAACAATACAACCTTAGATAGTAAATAGCTATCACAAATTAAATTAGTTTTTGAAAAGTCAATTTTATTATTTGAATGATATTTAATGAAATCAATATCAAATTTTACATTGTGGCCAACTAATGGTGATTTACCTACAAATTTAACAAAATCATCTAATATATCAATAAAGCTAGGTTTCCCTTTAACCATACTATTACTAATACCTGTAAGATCCTCAATAAATGAGGGTATAGGCTTCCCTGGATTTAATAAAAATGAAAAAGTCTCGTGCTCTGCTCCATTTATAAATCTAACCGCTGAAACTTCAATTATAAATTCTTCTTTAGTAGAAAGGCCAGTAGTTTCTAAGTCAATTGCAACAAATTCATAAAGATTACATTTATCCAGTAAGGGATTAATCTCCAAGATTAAAACCCTGCAAACATTTTCATAACATCAATTATTAATGATGGTTTTTTCATTATTGCTGTAGTAAATACTCTACCTAAAGTAATTTTGTGGGGTGGAAGCTTATTAATTTTGAGAGCCATTTGATTCATTTCATCATCAGTTAGTTTAGTAATTGTTTCTTTAACCTTATAAATTTTTTCATGTCTTTTGGTGAAATCTTTTTGACAGAGAGATATATACTTTTTTAAAAAATTTTCACTATAATCATTGGCAATGATAGCTTCAGAAGCAACTTGACCTGCAAACATTCCTGATTTCATGGCTGCTGCTATTCCACCTCCAGTAATTGGATTTATAAAATGCGCAGCATCTCCTACCAACATAACATTGTCACAAATTGGATGAGTCATAGGCTTTGAACATGGAACTCCTCCACACATCGTAGTATGTATTGTGGCATTAGGATATTTATTTTCAATAAATTCATCGAGATACTTTTTAGCTGATTTTTTTCTATTAAACTTTGAACCAACTCCAAGGCCTATATTTGCAGTTCCATCACCCTTAGGAAAAACCCATAAATAGCCACCAGGCGCCCAATTATTTCCTACATACATATCAATTCTATTTGAATCTAATTCTATATTTCCAACTGAATATTGTATACATGATTCCATATCTCTCATATTTACTTGAGTTTTAATTCCAGCCCATCTTCCTACCCTGGACTCAATTCCATCAGCTCCAATAATAAGTTTAGTTTTTATAGATTTATGTTCGCCTAAATAATCTAAATGGACATCATATCCATTTTCATCATTTCTATCAATAGATTTAACGTAGCACTTTGTAAAAACATTAGCGCCTTCTTTTGAAGCCATTAATGATAAATCATAATCAAAAACTCTTCTATTTAAAACATAAGCTTGTTCTTTATTAAAAGGAATATCAATTGGGATACCATTTGGTGCAACTATTCTACTTCTTTTAATATCTGCAGCTATCCATGTAGGTTTAGGTTCAAAAAATTGCTTAATTGCCCATTCACCCATCGCTTCACCACATCTAACCGGATAACCAATATCTCTAGTTTTTTCTAATAGACATACATTCGCTCCACCCTTAGCAGAATGAAGAGCAGCCATACTGCCACCGGGACCACCTCCAACAACAACTATATCATAATTATTTTTCATTGGGACTTAATACCTCAATTGGACAAACATAAGTACATAGATTGCAATCAATACATATATCATTATCAATTTTAATACTAGCCTCTCTTACTTCAATACAATCAGGAGGACAAACTGTAACACAAGCCGTACAAAAATCACATCTATATTCTTTTATATTAATCATTATCAACTAGTAAGGTTGGATAATGCAAAGAAAATCTATGCCAGTAATAATATTTCGAAATATAATAGGTTATGACAATAGGATAAAACAAAAGAGGATATATCATAAATAAATAGAAATTGATTAATAAAATTGGATATCGGATCGATCTTATCACATCTATTTCTTTCCCTCTAAAAATTAAATATGAAAAAAATGGAATTGAGGATATTGAGCATACTACTGATAGAGGCTCTTTCAAATATAATCCAATAAAAAAACTAAAAAGGCACATTAAAAAAGCAATTATTGATGTAAATATTATCCCAATATTTTGAGGGATTGTAATTCTATTCCTTTGTCGATCACCTTCTCGGTCTAATATATTAATCGCTAGTACTATTGCTCCATAAATAAGTAAAAATAAAAATATAAATTTTAATGATAAAGTAATTAAAGTGATAATAGCCATATCATTTCTAGAATATATTAATCCAGATAAAATAAGAAAGAGGGCTAAAAATATATAAAATAAAAAATTCATGAACATATTTTGTTTAAAATTGAAATTTTGATTTGTAAAAAGCATCCCGCAAATTACATATAATGAAATCATTGGTATAGCAACTAAAAGATCAATGAAAATAATTAATAAAAAACCAATAAATAAAAGAAAAAATAAAATTTTCTTAGAAAATTCTATCGTTATGAAATTATCAATAATTTTTGCTTTATTATTAATTTTATCAACTTCTAAGTCATGAATTTGATTAGCAATAAAAATTGATGCACAAATAAAAGATATGCCAAGAAATAATATAGAAGTTGGGATACTCAGAGTTGTTGAGTTGATATCAACAGTATTATTAATTAAATCACCTATATACATACCTATACAAACCATTGCCCATACTCCAAAGAAAGAAGATAATCTCGCAATCATAATTACATCCAGTGATGGGACTATTTTTTTATGTATAGGGTTAGATTTGAAAAATTCTTTAATCATCATTATAGCTCAGATTTAATTCGTGTCTTAGATAAGTTTTCTAGAAAATCAGAATCTACACCGTCTGTTACATATTCTCCGTTGAAGCAAGAGGTGTCAAAATTTTCTATTGATGGGTTACCCTCTTTTACAGCACTAATCAGATCTTCTAAATCTTGATAAATCAATTTATCTGCACCAATCTCTTTTGATATTTCATCAATACTTCTATTATGCGCGATTAGCTCTTCTACAAATGGCATATCAATACCATAGACATTTGGAAATTTAATAGGGGGCGCTGCGCTAGCAAAATAAACTTTTTTAGCACCAGCCTCTCGAGCCATTTGAACAATTTGCTTACTAGTATTACCTCTAACGATAGAATCATCAATCAATAAAACATTTTTATCTTTAAACTCTATATCTATTGTATTTAGTTTTTGCCTTACTGACTTCTTTCGAACTTTTTGTCCAGGCATTATAAAAGTTCTTCCAATATATCTATTTTTAACAAAACCTTCTTTTAGTTCTTTATTTAAAGATATACTCAATGGAACTGTACTGGTTTTACTTGTATCAGGTATAGGAATAACAACATCAATCTCATCAAGCTCTTTTTTTGAAAGAGTTAACTTGATTTTTTCTGCTAAATATCTACCCATAGATAATCTACTTTCATATACATTTATTTCTTCAATAGTGCTATCTGGTCGCGCAAGATAGACAAATTCAAAAATACATGGAGTTCTATTTATATCACCATCATATTTCCAAGAGTCAATTTTACCGTCACTATTAATAATAATAGTTTCACCAGGCTCAACATCTCTCTCTAATCGATAACCTAAACATTCCAATGAAACACTTTCAGAAGCAACCATATGAGTTGAATCATTTTTTGAACCAACAACAAGCGGTCTTATACCATGTGGATCTCTAAAGGCTACCATTCCATAACCAAGGATCATTGCAATAACTGAGTATGCACCTACAACTCTTGAGTGTACTTCATTAACTGCTTTAGATATACATTCGTTATTTAGTTCTCCATCAAGGTTATTTTCAAGAGCACTTGCAAAAATATTAATTAACACCTCAGTATCAGATTGAGTATTAATATGTCTCTTATCTTCGTCATATAATTCTACTCTTAACTTGGAAGTGTTCACTAAATTACCATTATGAACTAGCACAATGCCAAATGGAGAGTTTACATAAAATGGCTGCGCTTCAGAATTTTTCATAGTACCTGCAGTTGGATACCTAACATGCCCTATTCCTATAGAACCTGATAATCTATGCATTTGTTCTTCACTAAATACATCTCTAACTAATCCATTATCTTTATGCATTTTAAGGAAACTATTCGAATCTGACACTGCCATACCAGCAGCATCTTGACCTCTATGCTGAAGAACTGTTAATGCATTATATATTGATAAACACACATTTTCTTTATCTGATTTAATTCCTACTATTCCACACATATTATTATTTCCTTAAGGGAAAAGTTGATAGTTCTCCATCTATATAAGAATCTATAATACTGGATACATAGAATCCTAAAAACCACCATCCAAATTTATTCCTCATTTTTATATTGTCTATGCCATTTAATTGATCATAATATGACATTTGGCTTAACGCATAAGATTGAGATAGCGTAAAACACATTGACTTAAAATATTTTTGATTATAAGCTTGGCCTTGCGAAACCAAAGGAATTAAAGACCATTTAAATGACTTAGCAGAATCTCTAATTGCTGTGGAGTCAATATCCATATAAGCTGAAAAAAGTGTTGAAAATGAGATTATAAATATGACCATTAATTTCATATTTTTGATCCTATTGCTTCAATTTCAATATTAACATTTAAAGGTAAGCCGGATACTTCCACAACTGATCTAGCGGGATAATCATTAATGAAAAAAGTTTCAAAAACTTCATTTACAAATTTAAAATTTGACATATCTGTTATAAAAACAGTGAGCTTAATTATATTATCAAGATTACTACCTCCAGCCTGTAAAACTGATTTGACATTTTCTAAAACCTGCTCTACTTCTTTTGAAAAATTATCTGTAACTAAATTACCACTAATAGGATTAATAGCTATTTGTCCCGATGTGAAAACTAGATTTTCAAAAATTGACCCTTGAGAATATGCTCCAATAGCTTTAGGGGCATTTTTCGTTTTAATTCTTTTAATCAATATCACAACTCCATGTATATAGACCTACTTCATCATCATATATACGATCAATTTCTATAGGACTTTTAAAAATTATAAACTCTCCTGCAACTGCTATTTTACAATCAAAAAGATGTCCACCATATGCATTAAAATTTATATCTGAAAAAGTAATATGAGAATGAACAAATAAATTACCATCTTTTAATGTTATATTACCTACAAAACTTGTCAATTCAAATTCTCCAGTCATCTTTTTTTTTATATATTCTTTATTTTCTAAATCATAATAACCTAATTCTGGGTCCATAATTGCACCCAATCCATTAATCCATCCAAATTTAAGATTATAAAAATTTGCTACATCTAAAATAGTTTTATTAATATATTCGCCTCTATCTACTCTTAGCATGATTTTATTATCATAAGTTATATGGTTCATTTCTCATCAATACTTAAAAAATAATTAACATCTATTTCTCTATTTGCCTTTGTTTCATTCAGTCTTCTAACGGGAGTAGTAATAGGTGCATCTAGAATTTTATCTGGGTTCTGATCTATATCGTTATCTATTTCAATCATTACTTCAGCAAATGAGTCTAACGTATCAATAGATTCTGATTCTGTAGGCTCAATCATTATTGATTCTGCGACATTTATTGGAAAATATATAGTTGGAGAATGATAATTATAATCTAAAAGTGATTTTGCAATATCAAGGGCTTTCACTCCTCTGTTTTTTTGTTTTAATGCAGAAATAACAAATTCATGCATTGAGCCATTGCTGTATGGGATATCATATGTTTTTTCTAATTTTTTCTTAAGATAATTTGCATTTAAAATTGCCACACGAGACATTTTTTCTAAACCTTCATCTCCTAATGATAGTATGTATGAATAAGCTCTAACTAAAACCAAAAAATTGCCATAATAGCTATGCAATCTTCCTATTGAATCTTTGTTTTTGAAAGAAAATTCAAATTTATCATTATTCTTAATAATTCTTGGATTTGGCAAAAAGTTAGATAGCTTTTCCACAACACATATGGGGCCAGCACCTGGTCCACCACCACCATGTGGTGTCGAAAAAGTTTTATGTAAATTTATATGAGTAATATCAAAACCCATAACTGAAGGTTTTGCAATTCCTAGCAAAGCATTTAAGTTGGCTCCATCCATATACATTAAGCCGTCCACATCATGAATAATACCTGAAATTTCTTCTATATGGTCTTCAAAAAGTCCAAGAGTATTAGGCTGAGTTAACATCATACCTGCTGTATACTTATCAACTTTACTTTTCAAATCACTGATATCTACCCTTCCTCTTGAATCAGTTCCTACTTTAATAGGTTCATACCCTCCCAAAACAACACTTGCGGGATTAGTCCCATGCGCAGATTCAGGAATAATAATTGTCTTTTTTTCATTATTTTGAGTTTCATGATACTTACTCATTACAAGAATACCAGCATACTCGCCCTGCGAACCAGCACTTGGTTGCACAGTAGAAGAATGCATCCCTGTTATTTTATTTAGTATAACTTCCAACTCAAACATAAGCTCTAAGCATCCTTGTGCTGATTCAGGGTTTTGAAGAGGATGTATATTTTTAAAACCATCAAAGCTTGCAATAAAATCATTTATTTTAGGATTATATTTCATTGTGCATGAACCCAATGGATAAAAACCTTTATCAATATGATGATTTTTTGCAGACAAGTTAGTATAATGTCTAACAACTTCTGGCTCAGAAACAGCGGGTAGATCCAAAGATTTCTTTCTCAAAAGTTTTTGATCTATCTTTGTAGATATATCAATATCAGGACACCCTGAAACAGGAAGAGATACTCCATCTCTACCTTTTTTACTTTTTTCAAAAATTAATGTAGAACTAAAGTCTTTCATCAATCATTTCCTTTATAATTAAAATAGATTTTTCAATAGTTTCTTGTAGTTTACTTACGTCTTTACCCCCTGCTGTAGATATAGATTTCTTTCCACCTCCACCTCCATCAATTATTTTTGCAATAGGTGTAATAATTTCATTTGCTCCAAGAATTTCTTGAAGATTGCGGGAAACGACACAAACAAGCATTGGTTTGTCTTTTATTATTGCACCTATAACAGCAATAAAATTTTCTGAATATTTATCATAAATGCTAGATCCGAATTCTTTAATATCTCTAATGTCATCTTGCTTAGATGCTATTATTTTTACTTCTTTATATGAAATAGATTTCTCAATTAGCTCGTTTATGACATATTCTTGATTTTGCTTAATAAGGAGAGTGATTTCTTTTTCTTTTTCTTTATTATTAGATATAAGTTGACTCATCTTATCAAAGACTTCATCATTACTACAATTCATTTTATTTTTTAACTCAAATATTAAATCTTCTAGGTTATTCAAGTATGATAAAGCTTCAAATCCAGTTAAAGCTTCAATTCTTCTAACTCCTGTTGATAGAGAAGATTCACTTTTTATTTTAAATAATGAAATTTCTCCTGTACTACTAACATGAGTGCCTCCGCAAAGCTCTTTAGAAAAACTATCAACATCAACAACCCTTACTTTATCACCGTATTTTTCATTAAACATTGCTATTGCACCACTTTCTTTTGCTTTATCAAAGTCCATTATTGAAACTTTTAAATTAATATTTTGTTGAATTATATTATTAACTATGTTTTCTACTTTACGGATTTCATGCTTAGTTATTTTATTATAATGAGTCAAGTCAAAGCGTAATTTTTGTGAATCGACTAAAGAGCCTGCCTGCTGAACATGATCACCTAAAACAGTCTTTAAAGAAGCTTGCATTAAATGAGTTGCTGTGTGATTACATTTTATCTTATTCCTATCTGACATATTAACTACGCAACGTACCTTATTATTTTTTACAATATGTTCACTATATTCTTCTGAAATATGGACAATATCTTCACCTATTTTTATTGTATCTGAAATACTTAAAGAATAGTCATCATTAAATATTTTACCATTATCTCCTACTTGTCCTCCTGATTCAGCATAGAATGGTGTTTCTTTTAATACATACTCATAATGTTTATCAACTTGTCTATATTTTATAATTGTAGATTCTAATTCGAGTACTTCATAGCCCTTAAAAGTTGAACCTTTAGTATCTGTAAGTGTTTCCCATTCTATTTTTTCATGATCTAGTATAAATTTACCTGATTCACGGGCTCGTTTTTTTTGTTGCTGCATTTCTTGATTGAATGAATCAATATCGACACTAAGATTTTTTTCTTTTGCCATAAGTAATGTTAAATCTATTGGGAATCCATAGGTATCATATAATCGAAAGGCATCTTGGCCATTTATTTTACTATTTTCTTTCTGATTACTTGTTATTTCATTAAAAATTAATATTCCTTTGTCTAAAGTTTTTAAAAATGAACTCTCTTCAGACTTAATTACTGATTTTATATGATTCTTTTTTTCAATCAATTCAGGATAAGCGTCACCCATAATCTCAGCTAAAATATCTACTAAATTATAGATAAATGGATCCTTTAGGTTTAACATCCTTGCATATCTGGATGCTCTTCTCAATACTCTTCTAAGAACATATCCCCTACCTTCATTTGAAGGCATAACTCCATCAGCTATTGAAAAAGATAGCATTCGTAAATGATCAGCTATTACTCTATGCGGAGTGTCTATTTTTTCCTTTGAAACCTTTTCTATCTCACTGATTATTGGCTTAAACAAATCTGTTTCATAATGATCATTTATATTATTAACTACAGATAATATTCTTTCCAAACCCATACCTGTATCTACATGTTTAACTGGCAGATCAATAAGTGACCCATCTTTAGAACGATTATATTGAATGAAAACTAAATTCCAAATTTCACGATATAAATCTTCACTATTAACTCCACTTGGATCTTGCTTAGATACATCATCACCCATATAGTAATGAATTTCTGTACAAGGTCCACATGGTCCAGTCTCACCCATTTCCCAAAAGTTATCTTTTTCAGCGAATCTAAGAATTCTTTCATGCTTAATATCAGTCAACTCTTTCCAAAGGTTTTCTGACTCTAGATCATCCTTATAAACAGTTACCCATAATCTTGATTTATCTAGATTTAAAACTTCAGTTAAATATTCCCACGCCCATTTTATTGCATCTGATTTATAATAATCTCCAAATGACCAATTTCCTAACATTTCAAAAAAAGTATGATGAAAGTTATCTACACCTACCTCTTCAAGATCATTGTGCTTTCCACTGACTCGTATACATTTTTGTGAATTTACAACTTTGGTTGATTCAGGCTTGATACTTCCTAAGAAAATATCTTTAAATTGGTTCATACCCGCATTAGTAAATAATAATGTGGGGTCATCAATTGGTGATACAGAGGAGCTTCGAATGAACGTATGTCCTTTCTTTTTTGTAAAATAATCTATAAAATTTTGTCTTAATTCTTTTGAGTTCATTTAAAAGTCAAATTGTGTATCAAGTTGCATTATCCTAATCGGTTCAAATTCACCATTTTCTCCTAATCTATATGTTGTTCTTGACTGATAAGTTATAGTCATTCTATCAGAAGCTTCAACACCAATATCATAGCCATGAATAGAACTGAGACCTAATTTAAATGGATTTGTAACATTATTGTTTTGATAAAAAAATTCAATTTTTTTAACCTTAGTAATTAAATTTGGATTAACATTAATACTCGAGCTAAATGATTTATATGTATTAACGTCTTTTATTAGATACTGATACCCAACAAGGAAATTCATAATTCTTAATATATCATAAGAGAAGTATGAATAGATTCCATTCATTGTTTCATATTGATTCAGAGAGCTTTCTTTAGTGTAAAAATCATTATTATTAAAATTATTTGAACTATTAATTGTTCTTTGAATATCATATGATCTATCCCAGTAATTAAACATAAAATTATTTGATAAAATATGGCGACCTTCTAAATTAAATTTTCCATTTTTAAATCTATAAGATAAACCAGGGAAAATAATACCATTTCCTAAATTTTGGTCATTATCTGTTTTACCTATTAATTGAGCCCACTCACTATAAACTGAAATCTTATCAGAAAGCACATAATCTGCACCTATTGAAATTCCAGATATAGGATTTTTACCTTCGTATGGAGATTGGTTTTCAATCAGATTGTAAGTACTAGAACATTCTAAGTTTAATTCCAAAACCTGTTCTAGCTCTTGACACCAATCAATCCAATCTGACTCACTTCTGTTTGAAGGGATTTCATCTAATCTAGATAATTGATTGATATCATGCGCAAGAGTAATAAATACATTTGATCTAGATGATAGATTAAATTTAGTTTCCAATGCAATCAATCCTGGAGTTGATTTAAAATCACTATGAACATATTCAAACTTAACTTTATCATTTCCAGCAATTAGATTTAAACCTAATTTTTTTACTTGAGGATATTCTAGTGAATTTGAATAGCGTTCGACAAGGGCGCCATAACCTAAAGTTATTGATGGCAATGATCCTGCCCTAAAATAGAAATCATCATTTCGATTACCCCACCGCAGATAATATATTTTATCCATAATAGTTTCAAGCGAGGTATCGAGATTATTAAACATCCAATTTTTAGAATATATTTCTCCATTTGCATCTATATAAATATTCACATCTAAACCTATACCTAGCTTATTATAGGTTATCTCTGGTCGAAAAGAAATTTGGTTATATATTTTTCCATCAATTGTCGCTGCACCAAAACTTCCAGTAGCAATATAGTTGCCGAATAATATAGTATTTGATTGAAAGAACAAACCTATAATGAGGAATGATATGCAAATTTTAATTTTATAATATATAGACATTTTATTTTTCAAGTTGATATTTGGTCGTTTTTGTAAAAAGAAAATAAAACAATATTATGTTCAAAAAACCAAATAATTCAAATCCAATATAATAATACGGATGTTCCCCAATAATTAAAATATTATCTACTTCTGGTTTTATCCTTGTATACATATAATTAGAGTTTAAAAAACCATTAAAAATATGTATACAAAAAAGTAAAATTTGAGATATAACAGCAACTTTTAGCCATGATTTTATTCTAGGTCTATGACCTAGAACATAAGTTAAATATAAACCCGACAGAATAATTCCTCCATGTGATACAAAATATTCAACTAACAACACTCTATCGTACCCAAGTGTCAACTCAGGGGTCAAAAGTGCTTGAAATGCTCCTGGCATACCTAATAAAATTAAAAATTCATATAAAATTTGATTGAATTTAAAAAGTATGAACGATGAGATAATAGCTGAAATTCCACAAAGATGAAGAGGTAAACTATGAACTTTATCCCAAATATCAATATGAATTTGGTAAGGGTGAATTACCAAAAGTCTGAGCAGTAAAATACAACCTATAAAAAAGCCTAACTTTATTTTATGATCTATATTTTTACATATTTTAAGACCACTAAATAAGAATATTCCCATTATACTTATTGATATAAAATTCACTAAAAACCACTGAGAACTGAATGTTGGTATAATGTAATGCTCAATCATTATATTCCAATAAATTCACTTACTTCTTTTTTGATTTTCAACATAAATTTCTCATTATCTTTAAGGTATTGTTTAGCATTTTCTCTTCCCTGGCCAATCTTTTCTTCATTATATGAATACCATGACCCCATTTTCTTTATTATATCGGCTTTAACCGCTAAATCGACAAGGTCGCCTTCATATGAAATTCCTTCTCCATACATAATATCAAATTCACACATTCTTCCAGGTGATGCCATTTTATTTTTAACTACCTTAACTCTTGTGCGATTACCAATAATTGAATCAGAATCTTTTATAGATGCAATTCTTCTAATATCTAACCTTAATGAGGAATAAAATTTCAATGCATTACCTCCAGTTGTCGTTTCTGGACTTCCAAACATTACACCTATTTTATGTCTAAGCTGATTTATAAATATCACGCATGTTTTTGATTTAGATACAGTTCCAGTTAGTTTTCTTAATGCCTGTGACATTAGTCTTGCCTGAAGTCCCATATGAGAATCGCCCATATCACCTTCAAGTTCAGCCTTTGGAACTAATGCAGCTACTGAGTCAATAACAATAACATCTAATGTACCACTCCTAACAAGTATATCTGCTATTTCTAATGCTTGTTCACCATTATCTGGTTGTGAAAAATATAAACTTTCAAAATCAACACCTAACTTTTTAGCATAACTTGGATCAAAAGCATGCTCAGCGTCTATAAAAGCAGCTACGCCATTATTCTTTTGAGCTTGAGCAATAATATGGAGAGTTAAAGTAGTTTTACCTGATGATTCAGGACCATATATTTCAACAATCCTACCTCTGGGTACTCCACCTATACCAACCGCAGCATCTAACGATATGGAGCCAGTGGAGATTCCATTACATTCTACCACAACTTCTTCATTAAGCTTCATAATTGAACCTTTACCATATTGTTTTTCAATTTGTGTTATTGCTAAATCAAGTGTTTTATCATTTGAAGCCATAATTATTTCCTTTAGATTAAGTTAAATTTATCAATACGTTTGTAGTGCACTCTACCATTTATGTTTCTACTTTCGAATAAAGTGAAAAAATTGATATGAAATTCTATTGGAAAATATACAGAATTCATGAAATTCTTCACATCAATATTATTGTTAATTTCTGTTTTTTTCTTTCTTGCAATAGTTATATGAGGCATAAACTTGCTTTTAGTAGGCTTTTTTAAAGTTTCTGCTAGATGAACTTGTAATTCATAGTTTATTTCCTGAAGTTTTTCTTTCCCTCTATCAACACCTAACCATAATATTTGATTTTCATTTCCAAAGACACCAGTGCCATTTATTGAAATTGAAAAATCTTCATATTCGCTGATTACAGTATTGATATCACTACACAGTTTTTCATCATCAACTAAATCTGTACTACCAAGGAACAACAATGTAAGATGAAGATTATTACCTGATACCCAATTATAGAACTTTTGGTTATCTCCCAAAGTTGTTCTTGCCATAACAATAGTATCGATAATTTTTCTAGGTATTTTATAACCTAAGAATAAGCGTCTACTCATAATTTTCTTTAATCTTCAATCTTAATAGATTAAGTGCTGCCATTGAAGATATCTCCCTATTAATTTTTCTATCATTTATTTTAGACTGATACATTTCTGAAAAAAATTGTCCTTTAATGAAAATTCCAACATAATATAATCCAATAGGTTTATCATCAGACCCACCAGTTGGTCCAGCTATCCCTGTAATTGATAATCCTATGTCAGTTTCATATAAATTAGCTACATTATTTGCCATTATCTCTGCAACTTTACTACTAACTGCTCCGTATTTTTTTAAAATAGATTCTGGTACATGTAATATTTTATTTTTTATCTTATTAGAGTAAGCAATAACACCACCTACAATGAAATTTGAGCTTCCTGGATTATCTGTAAGTTGCTTTGATATAAGCCCACCTGTACATGATTCAGCTATAGATATAGTTAGTTTATGTTTTAACATCAGCTTGGAAACTACTTTATTAAGAGAATCATTATTATATCCGTAATGAAATTTACCAATTTTTTTTAAAATTTCTTTTTTTGTGTCATCTAAGCAGAAATTATTATCTATTTGGATTATTCTAATATTTACTCCTGTAAAATGAGGTAGAATAGAAAATTTAAATTTTTTATTATTATTGTAAATAATTTCTTTAATCATATTAAATAAATAACTTTCAGTGATTCCTGTTGTTTTAATTGTAATGGATGGATTTGAAATCGGCTCATTTGATATATAATATGGAATTATATGATTAGTAATCATATTTTTATATTCTTTGGGGACACCAGGTAAAACAAAAAATCTTGAATTAGCATATTCACCTGACATTCCTAAAGCTGTTCCGATCTCATTTGGTATTGGTTTGAAATTATCTAATATTTCTGCTTGAGAAGAAAGCATAGATTGAGCGGAGCTATCCATTCCACTTTCATTCTTTTTTTTAGTAAACTTTTTCTTTAATTTAGTTAAATGGTCATCATTAATAACTATTGGCAGCTTGAAAAAAGATGAGAGTGTATGTTTAGTTATATCATCGTGAGTTGGCCCTAATCCTCCTGAAATAAATATATAATCAATATTATTATCTATACAAAATTCAAGCTCAGAAATAATTAATCTTTCATTATCAGGTATATTTACAGCTCTTGATATAGAAAGACTAAAATTCCAAAGACATTCTTTTAGCCAATGTGAATTAGTATCAACAGTAAAACCATTTAATAATTCATCACCTATCGCAATTATTGCTACTGTTTTCATATATATTGAACTAAAACTATAATTACACAAAGACCAGCTAATAAATCATCTAATATTATGCCGAATGCGCCATCATAAAACTGAGAATAGTAAATTATTGATGGTTTAAAAATATCAAAAACTCTAAATAGTATAAATGCAATGGACATAATTACTAAATCAGTTAAAAATAGTAGTGGTAATGACATTCCAATTACTTCATCAATAACAATTTCCTGTGGATCTTTATCATTATAACATATAAGTGAATTTTTGATTGAAAAAAATCCTATTATAGATATACAGAAAAAAAATAAAAGTCTAAATAAAATATCTTCAGGCATAAAAATATACCATATAAAAAGAGTCACAAGGCTTGCTATTGTTCCTGGCGCGTACTTTACCTTTCCTAAATAAAAAAATGTAGAAATTAATTGTGAAATTCTATTTTTAATCATTTCATTTTCTGTAGAAGTAAATAAATATTTTTTCGATAATAATCTATTCCAGTATAAACGGTGAATAATGTCAATAAGATCATAAAAGTTTTTAAAGCAAAAAATACATTATTGGCCATAAGTGTTGATTCGAAGATAAGTAAAATTAATAATAATATAATCATGACCATCTGAACAGATGTTTTAAACTTACTAATATTAGATGTTACCATTGAAATATCATATTTCTTCATAAATGATCTTAAAATAGTCACAAAGAAATCTCTTAAGAATATTAAAATAACCATCCAAGGTAAAACTATATTTGAAAGGATATCTATTTGTAGAAATATTATAAATGTGGCCAAAACTAATAATTTATCAGCCAAAGGATCCATGAAGAGTCCAAATTTAGATACCGCATTAAATTTTCTTGCTAATTTCCCATCTAAATAATCTGTAAAACAAGCTATTAAAAGAATTAATAATGAATATGTATATGCATTCTTAATTCCAGAAGTCATTAATATAGCAAATACTGGCACTAATAAAATTCTTATAATAGTTAAAAAATTAGGGATATGTTTTTTCAAATTTTTGTTCTTTCTGTAAATGCTTTAGCTAAGGTCATTTCATCAATATAGTCAAATTGGCCACCCAGAGGAATTCCTCTGGCCAACTTAGATACTATTATTTTAGAATTATAGCGTTCTAGTTTATCTGCAAGGTATATAGATGTTGCATCACCTTCTAAACTTGTATCTGTGGCTATTATAACCTCTCTGATATCATCATTAAGTCGTTTAAGTAATTCATTAATATTTAAATCTTCTGGGCCTATTTGATCTAATGGAGACAGTACTCCACCTAATACATGGTATAATCCTGGAAATCCTGTTTTATCAATTGCAATAACATCCTTGGGCCTTTGGACTACACAAATTTTACTTTCATCTCTTTTTGAATTACATGCATTACATATATTTTCTTTTTCAATGTAAAAAAAACATATAGTACATATAGAAAGTTTATCCTTTACATTTATAATATTTTTAGAAAAGTTATAATTAGACTCATTAGTATTTTCAGCAATATAATAAGCTAATCTTTCTGCAGTTTTGGTACCTATCCCTGGTAACTTTTTAAATGAATCAATAAGGCTTTGGAGTGTATCAGGCAGTGAAATCATAGCATGCCTGGAATATTCATCCCCCCTGTTATCGCTTTCATTTTGTCTCCTACCTCAGAATCAACATTCTTGTATGTTTGTTTTATAGATGCTAAGATTAGGTCCTCAATCATATCTACTTCCTCTTCTAATATTAAAGGATCAATTTTAATTGATAAAATTTCTTTTTTTCCATTAGCTTCAACTTCTACTAGATTGCCCGATGCAGATCCTTTAATTCTAGTATTTTGAAGCTCATCCTCCATATCTTTCATTTTTTTTTGCATTTGCTGAGCTTGTTTCATTAAACCTTTCATCCCGCCTTTAGGAAACATCTAATACCCTCCTTTTAAGATATTATTTTACCTTTAAACATATTAATTGCATCATCAAGTAATGGATGATTTTTCTCATCTTTATTTGTATCAATATCTTTTTCTGCTGCAATTTCTATATTTTCATTGCTTTCAATCATTTCTACATTTATATCAATGGAGAATCCACAAACATCATTGATTACATTAATTAAAATTGACTTATCAGATTCTAAAACTTTTTTTATAAACTGATTACCATTTTTTAACTGTAAAATTAAAATTCCATTTTTTATTTCTTTAGCATTTGTTTCTTCAAAAAATGATGATAGCTTGCTGTTTTGTTTATCAAGCAGTTGAATAATTTCATTCCACTTGCTTTTTACTAAATTAACTGAAGGCAATATCTGATTTTCAGACATACCATCGCTAGCATCCTTAATATGTTCGTGATTGTGAGTAGCTTTATCATTATTAGTTTCATCGTTTGATATTTCAGGCTCACTTATACCTGAATGCTTTAATTCTTTTTGATTACCAGATACACTATGTGAATTTTCAAAATTTTGCGCTCTATCTACATTGATTTCATCTTGTTCTAAATCAATCTTATCATTAGGAACAGAACTTTTAGAATTAGAATTGTCTTTAAACTTATCATATGAACTATTTGATGCAATAAGAGAAATATAATCAACTACCAATACTTCAATTGACACTTTATTATTTTCAATAAATTTCATCCTAGCCGATAAAGCAAAGCCCAACTTTATCATTTTTAGAATATCTTTAATTTCAAAATTAAGATTATTAATTATCTTTTCTTTAAGATGTTTAGAAATATATTGACGCTTATTATTTTTGTTAACTTTGAGTAACATGCATTGATTTAAAAACCCTATTAAATCATTTATAAATAATTTTGATGATACACCTGAGTCTAATATCGAATGATACAAATCGATAGCTTTATCAGTATTTTGTTCTAATATGCTTTTGCATACTAAATAAATATCCTCTTGATCTATCAATCCAATTGCTGATCTTAAATTTTCAATATTGATAATTTTATCAGAATATGCAATAATTTGATCTAACATGCTTAATGCATCCCGCATACTTCCATCAGATTTTTGTGAAATTAACTCAATTGCATTTTCTTCAAAGTCTATATTCTCTTTTTTTAGTATATAATGCAACCGATCTACGATAACTTCTGAACTTATTCTCATAAAATCATATCTCTGAGTTCTTGAAAGTATTGTTTGAGGCATTTTTTGTGGATCAGTTGTTGCTAAAATAAAAATAACATGCTTTGGTGGCTCTTCAAGAGTTTTAAGTAAAGCATTAAAAGCCTGCTCTGTAAGCATATGAGCTTCATCAATAATGTAAACTTTGTATTCAACTGAGGATGGTGGAAATTTAACTGATTCTCTTATTTCACGAATCTCGTCAATACCCCTATTCGATGCACCATCAAGTTCAATTATATCTAAACATGTCTCATGACTATCAAGTCCATTTATAGTGGAAGCTAAGACTCTAGCAGTTGTAGTTTTTCCAACTCCTCTTGGTCCTGAAAAAAGGAATGCCTGCGCAAGTCTATTTATAGTAATTGCATTATTTAGTGTATGAGTGATATGGCTTTGACCAACAATTTGATCAAAGGACTTGGGTCTCCATTTGAGTGATAGTATTTGATATGACATATTATTTTATCTGCGCACCGATGGTAGAATTCTCTGTTAGAAAAATATTTTTTACAGCCAGCTCACTTTCAGGATTCTACGGCACATAGAAATATACTCTACCGCTGCTTCTTTCCAGACCTGACGGGTTTAAAGTTTATACTATTGCGTAAAGCTAAAAGAGTCAACACCGCTTATAATAAATATCAAACTCAGCAAAACCCATCCATCGGAATTCAATCCTGCATGAGCGGACTTCAGGTTACAAGGAACCGCTAACTCCCCATCTAGCACAGAAATTATTATCTTTTATAATTTCTTAAAAATTTTGGAATATCTACTTCAGAAATAATATTATCTTTTTTTACTGAATTTTTACTTTCATTCCAAAACGATTCAAATTTGTGATTCAAAATAGATTTAAATTCATCATCAAAGCTTCTAATTACTTTATTAATTCGATTTTTCAACTCATTTGAAGAAGCAGGACCATATGTTAAACTTGTTTCTTCAAACTTATCTATTAAAGTTGTTAACTTAGAAAATCTATCTTTTTGTTCAACGCTTAATTCTTTATCTTTACTTTTTTTAATCATTTTTTAAATCTTCATTTCTATTAAGTGCACCATACATCATTAAAAGGCTTCCAATCGTCAATATTGGTACAGATAAATATAACCAATAATAATCATTAAAACTTTCATTTAAATGATATCCAATAACACTACCAATTCCAATACCAATCAGATTCATGCCTAATAAAATACATAAAAATGCATTAAACTTCATTGGTGGCCTCTTTATTTTTTTTCTTAAATGGATTAATTTTCTTAATCCATTTTCGTGGATCAATATTCTTAATCCATTTATGAAAAACTCCATTTTTACCCCAATTATGCTTTGGAGAAAATAAAATTAATTTATTATCTAAAATTCTTTGATTCCTATAATCAATAATATCTCTTGGATCTGAAATATTATATATAATATCAGATTTTATCGTTGTCACATTTTCTACCAATGCATCTTGATTAATATCATAATGAACATTTGCTATATTGATATCAAGGTTAATTTCATTATTTATTTGGATCTTAGCTTTCAATCCATAGATAATATTTTCTTTTAAATTCTTGGAGTTTGATATGGCAAAATTTCTATGAAGATAAATAGAAAAATCATCAAGACGTTTAAAGATATAGCCATATTTAGAATACATTTCAATATTAAATGAATAATATGACTCACTGCTTTGGCTATCATTATCTACTAGATACATGCCAGACACTTTTAAACCTCTTTTATTATAATAATTGTAATCATATGACAAAGAGGTACCAACAGTTGGGTAAACAAAGTCATCTTTCAAGAATAGTGTCTGCATTTCTTTAGACAAATAAACTACATCATTATTATTACAAGCTCCATCATTATCAATATCTTCACAAGGGAAAATTTCAGAATTTTCATTTAGAAGGAAAAACCTATTCGTAGAATCATAGTTGCCAATTAGGGTTTTTTCAAAATCATATGTAGACGAAAAATATGAAGGCAAATAAAGAGCAGCATTTGCATGTATTCCTATTTTAAATTTATGACCATCTGATGATTCAAATCTAGTCCCAAACATTGAACCCCATGTTCCCTTTCTTCTTTTACCAGAAGTTCCAGAACCATCATTAGGTTCAACATTATTATCATATCTAAAATATTGAATTTCATTATTAAAAAATATTCCATCTAACTCTGCAATTAAATTTATTTTATAATTTTTATTTTTAAATAATTCATAGTCAAAATCTAATTGACGGGCCTTTATAGTGGATTTAGCATCTAAATCAAGCTCTGAATATTGATTAAAATCTGTTATGGATCCATAGCCAAGAGTTAAAGGTAAGCGTTTAGAAATATGATAAGAAATGTGATATCCAAGCATTCCACCAGAATTAAATATTTGAGATAAATCTGAAATAAAGAAATCAAATTTATATGAATATTTGTTTAGTGGAGAAATATTAAATAATAAGCCTGTTCTTTTCATTATTGGGTAATTATATGTATTAGAATATTTATTTAATAATTGGCCATGCCCAAATGTAATATTATTAATATCTCCAATACTGCATGACATTATCTTTGACTTATTCTGATAATTGATACTTTCAAAAATAGACAAAATGTTTGATATATCATTCCAATCATTAATCTTCAAATCTGATGGTTCATTAGATAAAAAATAGTCAAATTTAATTTTTGCATTAAAATTATCATTATTGTAATATCCTTCTATACCAATCGGAAAATAGAAATTTTCATATATTGTTGAAGCCCCAGATATTATATTTAATCCAAACTTGCTGGTATCTTGTTCAATAGGATTAAAATCTAAACTAAAATCTGGGATAAGCTGAAATTCATTTAAATTATATAATAGTGAATCTGCTATAATATATTTTTCTCTATTGATGATAAAATCACTAAAGATATAATCTGGAACTACTATATCTATTTCATTTTCATATTGAGGCATCTCCTCAATTTTACTATCTGATGCTTGAATCATAGTTGTATAATCCGTACTATATCTAATACCTCTATTTTTATCAGAAATATCTAGTTTTGAACCGAAACTATAGATTTGATCAAAAAATAAATTATTAGATGATATCCATGCATTGGAATTAGTCAAATAAATTTGTGAATAATTACTAAAAACAAAAGTTTCTTTTGAAATTTGAGGATTCCTATTGCTAATATAAAAACTTCCATCTAATAGATATATTTCTCTAGTATTTTGGTCCTCAATAATTTTTATTTTTGTATTAGAGTCTAATCTTAAAAATGTTCTTTTATCACTACTATAAATATCACAATGAGATGCATCTTTAACATCTATAGTATATCCATTATTTATTTTTCTACCTTTTATAGCTGTAAGGGAAAGATTTTTCTCATCATTAGTTTCAACTACTACATTTCCTTTAATACTATGAATATAGCCAAAAGAGCTAGCATTAAGAAATGTAGTAAGTAAAAATAGATATAAAGTAATAATTTTTGTTATCAATTTTCTCATATGTCTTGCGGAGAGAGCGGGATTTGAACCCGCGGTGAAGTTACCTCCACACACGCTTTCCAAGCGTGCACCTTAAACCACTCAGACATCTCTCCTGGTCATTGAATAAAAAATTTAAATAAAAAAAACCCCTTTTCTAAGGGGTTTTTTATTGTGGGCGATGAGAGACTCGAACTCCCGACTTCCTCCTTGTAAGGGAGGCACTCTGAACCAACTGAGTTAATCGCCCAAATTAATCCAATGCTAATTTTATAACTTCCTCTACTTCTTTTACAAAAGTAATTTTTAAATCTTTTCTAACTTGCTCGGGAATTTCATCTAAATCTTTTTTATTTAAATCTGGAGCGAGTATATGCTTCAATCCTGATCTATGAGCAGCAGTAGATTTTTCTTTTAATCCTCCTATTGGTAGCACATTTCCTCTTAGTGAAATTTCTCCAGTCATACCAAATTTACTATTAACAGGCTTGTTAGTTAAAAGAGAAATAATAGCTGTAGCCATAGTTACTCCTGCTGATGGACCATCTTTGGGGATAGCTCCAGCTGGCACATGAAGGTGAATATCATTTTTTCTATAGAAGTCATTATCAATATTAAACTTATCACAGTTAGATCGTACATATGAATAAGCTGCCTGTGCAGACTCTTTCATTACATCTCCTAATTTACCCGTCATTTTAAATGCACCTTTTCCAGGCATTTTAGTTGCCTCAATAAACAATATGTCACCACCAAATCCTGTCCAGGCTAAACCAACTGCTACGCCAGGTTTACTTAATCTTTCAGCTACATCTGAAAAGAACTTCTCTGGGCCCAAATAATCTAAAATAACTTTATTACTTAATTTAACTGTTTTTTTAGCACCTACTGATATATCTTTTGCTACTTTTCTACATAGGTTTGCAATTTGTCTTTCTAAGTTTCTTACTCCAGCTTCTCTAGTATATGAGTCAACTACTAGCTTAATTCCATCACCGACAAATGATATTTCTTTAGATTTTAAACCATGCTCTTTAATTTGTTTGGGTATTAAGTGATCTTTTGCAATCTCGACTTTTTCATCAAGTATATATCCAGAGAAATCTAAAATTTCCATTCTATCTCTTAATGGACCGGGTATTTGGTCTATTCTATTTGCAGTTGTTATAAACATAATTTCAGATAGATCAAAATCAACTTCTAGGTAATGATCATTAAAAGAAAAATTTTGTTCAGGATCTAAGACTTCAAGCAGTGCGCTTGAGGGATCACCTCTAAAATCTGTTCCTAATTTATCTATTTCATCAAGCATAAATATTGGATTTTTAGTACCAGCTTTTTTCAAACTTGCAATTATTCTTCCAGGTAATGCTCCAATGTAAGTCCTTCTATGTCCTCTGATTTCAGCTTCATCTCTAACTCCACCCAGTGAAATTCTAACAAACTCTCTTCCCATTGCATTAGCGATAGACTTCCCTATAGATGTTTTACCTGTTCCAGGGGGGCCTGAAAAACATAATATAGGACTTTTAATTTTTTCATCTTTTTTGCTTCTTGAAATTTTTAAATTTCGCACAGCAAGATGTTCTAGAATTCTATCTTTGATTTTATCAAGGCCATAATGATCTGTATCAAGAGTATCTTTCGCGAAATTAAGATCTTTCTTGTCGTCTGATTTTTTATTCCAAGGAAGATCGGTCAGCCAATCTAAATAAGTTCTTGATACTGTATACTCTGGTGAGTGAGATGGTATTTTTTTTAATCGTTTCAATTCTTTCATTGCAACTTTATTTACATCCTCTGGCATACCAGCTTCATCTACTTTATTTCGAATTTCATCAATTTCAACACTTGGTTCATCCTCACCAAGTTCTTTCTGAATAGCTTTCATCTGTTCTCTAAGATAATATTCTCTTTGAGACTTCGAGATTTCATCTTGAACTTCAGATTGAATTTTCTCACCAAGTTGAATTCTTTGAATTTCTCTTGTTATAATTACATTTGTTTTTTCTAATCTTTTCTTGACATCAATAGAAGCTAAAATTTCCTGCTTTTCTTTGATTGGAATATTAATAAGAGAAATTGATTTATCTGCTAATTTCCCAGGATTTTGTATGCTTGTTAGAATATCTGCCTGTTCATCAGATAAATAAGGTGCTATATCAATTAATTTCCTAAATATGGCATGTAAATTTGCTGTCATAGAATCAAGTTCGCTTCCATAATCAAAAATTTCTTGATTTCTATTCACCATAGCCTTTAAATATAATTCATTATCAATATTTGTTTCTATCTTAACTCTTTCTAAACCTTGAACAATAGCTGATTTTGATCCGTCTGGCATATCAAATACCTTCATGATATTTGCCAGAGTCCCCCAATTATATAAATCTTCAAGAATTGGCACTTCAACTGAACTATCTTTCTGAGCAACCACAACTATATGTTTATTTTTTGAACCTTTTAGGCTATTTACTAGCTCTAAGGACTGTTCTCTACCAACATAAATAGGAATAATTTGCTGAGGAAATAAAACTGTATTTCTCAATGGCAGGACAGGATATAAATCAGTTGATTTTTGTTTACTCATAATAAATAATTTATAACAAATATTAGACCATAACTAAATAATATGACAAAATGTTAGTAGTATAATATTATTTCTTACATTCCATGCTAATAATTCGCATAGAAACTGCCATTTCTTGTGGATTTCTATACATGTCTTCCAAAGATAGGTACTTAAGCTCTAACTTATTTAAAACGCAATTACAAAGTTCATTATCACCAATGCCAAGACTTAAGCAGCTATCAATCCAATTTTTTTTATCATCAATACTCCAACCCTTCCTTTCACTTGGGTTACTTAAAATTAATACATAGGCAACGGATATCATGAAAATGAGTGTAACTATTGAAAATCTCATATACTGTTTCATAGCAATCTCTAATTAGTTGTTATATAGCTTAACTTGTTCATCAGCATGATATGAAGATCTAACAAGAGGCGCTGACTCTACAACTTTAAACCCAAGTTCATAACCAAATTGTTTGTATACTTTAAATTGATCTGGGTGTACAAATCTTTCAACTTTTAAATTATTTTTTGATGGTTGGAGGTATTGTCCAATATTAAATATTTTAACTCCTATCGAAGCAACTTCTTCCATAGTTTCAAAAACTTCTTCATCAGTCTCTCCAAGCCCAACCATAATTCCAGTTTTTGTTAGAAGACCGAAATCAACAGACATTTTTAATACTTCTAAAGTCCGATCCCAATTTGATTGTTTTCTAACACTTTTTGAAATTCTCTTAACACACTCAACGTTATGCGAAAAAATTTCAGGTTTTGCGTTAAATACTCTATACAAAGAAGGAGCATGTGCTTTAAAATCTGGTGTTAATACTTCAACACTACATCCAGGTACAGATAGGTGTATTTGGTTTATTGTATCTGCCCATATTGATGCTCCATAATCATTTCTTAAATCATCTCGGTCAACGGAGGTCACAACAACATGTTTTAGCTCCATTTTTTTTACAGCTTGAGAAACTCTAATTGGCTCCATTGTATCGTAAGTTGGTGGTTTTCCTGTCTTAACAGAACAAAATCCACAAGCTCTTGTACATACATCACCAAGAATCATAATTGTTGCAGTTTTTCTATTCCAACATTCATAAATATTAGGGCATCTAGCTTCTACACATACTGTATTTAGCATTTTGCTATTTATAATTTCTTTTGTGGCTTGAAATGCTTCACTTGTATCAAGCTTAATCTTTAACCAATCTGGTCTACGAATATTTGTATTTAAATCACTCATTCTTAAATTTCAATTTTATCTCCATATGAGTCTATTACTTGAGATAAATAGGATAAAAATTTTGTCCCATAAGCTCCATCAATTAATCGATGATCATATCCAAGAGTTACATACATCATACTTCTTATCACGATAGAATCTCCAAAGTCAGTTTCTTTAACAACAGGTTTTTTTTGAATTTTACCAATTGATAGAATTCCTACATTTGGCTGATTTATAATTGGAATTCCAAAAAGTCCACCAAACACACCTGGATTTGTTATTGTAAAAGTAGAGCCTTGAACTTCTTCTAGGTTAAGCTGCTTATTTCTTGCTCTAACTGATAAATCTTCAAGCGATCGTGACAATCCTATTAAATTGAGCTCTTCCGATGACTTTATTACAGGTACAATTAAATTATTATCTTCAAGAGCAACAGCTACGCCCATATTAATATTTTTATGATGAACTATGTTAGTATCTACAATTGAAGTATTTAGTAGAGGAAATTCGCTCAAAGCTTTAATGCAAGCATCAATTAAAAGCGACGTAACTGTTAGTTTAATTGAATGTTTATCTTTATAAACTTCTGAGTATGTATTCTTAACCTTTAGTAAATTTGTAACATCTATATCTATTGTTGAGTAAACATGTGCTGATATTCTTTGAGATTGTATCATATGTTCAGAAATTTTCTTTCTAACAGGATCCATAGCCTCAACTTTAGAATCTAAATCCTGAGTAAACTGAACTCTAGACTTTTTTGATTCTTTATTTACAGCTATTGTATCATGCGAACTACTAGCTTCCTTAGATTTTAAATAATTTAGAATATCTAATTTATTTACTCTGCCACCCCTTCCTGTTCCTGATATATCATCTAGCTCTGAAAGATGAAGACCTTCTTTTTTTGCGATAGATCGCACTAATGGAGAATAAAATCTACTTGAAACTTTATAATCATTTTTCAAGCCTACCTCTGATTCATTAGAAGAAATTTCAATAGAGGATGTGATATTTTCATTAACATCAGATAAATCTTCATCCTTTAAATTAGATTTTTCAGAAGTATCTTCTTTTTTTATTTTTTCTCCTTTTTCACCTATCACACCTATAACTGTACCAACTTCAACAGTTTCATTTACATCAAATAGAATTGAAATTATTTCTCCTGAAGCTGGAGAAGGAACTTCGGAATCAACTTTGTCTGTTGATATTTCAAGAATAGTTTCATCTTTTTTAACCATATCACCAAGATTCTTTTTCCATTCTGTTATGGTGCCTTCAGTGATAGATTCACCCATTTTTGGCATTATAATATCAGTTGCCATTATTTATCCCTAATAATTAATTGTTTTATTGATTGCATCTTTTATCCAATTTGTTTGTACTAATATATTTTCTTCAAGAACGCTAGAATATGCAATTGGTAAATCTTTAGATGCAACTCTTAATATTGGAGCATCTAAAAATTCAAATAAATGCTCAGAAATTTGTGCAGATATCTCTCCACCAAAGCCATTAGTCAGATTATCTTCATGGGCAATAACTATTCTATTTGTTTTCGAAACAGACTCTTTTATGATCTCTATATCTAAGGGATATAGTGTTCTCAAATCTATAATATCTGCTGAAACCCCAAGCTCCTTAACTGCTTCTAAAGATTTTTGTACAATAGCACCCCATGTGATAATTGTAATATCATCACCAAAAGATATATATCTACCTTTACCGAATTTTAATAAGGTATTAGTATCAGGCTCATTTGCTGAAGCATAATTTTGTCTATAGAGCCCTTTGTGTTCAAGGAATAATACTGGATCATCCATTCTACAAGCTGTTTTTAATAAAGCTTTTGCATCTGCTGCATTTGAGGGGTATGCAATATAAACTCCTGGTAAATGAGTGAAATATCCATCAATACTTTGACTATGACATAAAGAGCCATGAATATATCCTCCCACAGGCACTCTTACCACTAAAGGACAGTACCAATCTCCGTTCGACCTATAACGCAAAGTTGCTAACTCATTTCTGATTTGCATCATTGCTGTCCAAATATAATCCCCAAATTGAATCTCTACTACTGGCTTATAGCCTAATGTTGCCATTCCAATTGCTGTGCCTACTATCGAGGATTCAGCTAATGGGGAATTAAATACTCTATCAGACCCAAACTTTTCAGTTAATCCACGAGTTGCAGTAAAAACACCACCTTTACCCCCTGCAATATCTTGACCAAAAAGAATCATCTTTTTGTTTTCATCCAACTCTTCTGACAAAGCATGATTAATAGCATCTACCATTACACATTTATCACTCTCAATTTGATGAATATTAGATTCATCACTAAAATTAATTTTAATATTATCAGAAAATAAATTTTCAGAAAACGAATTCGGTTCTGGGTCATCTTGCAATTCGGCCCATTCAGTATCAAGATCAACTTGTTCTTTTATATTAATCTCAAGATCTTCAAACTCTTTATTTTTAATAATTTTATTTTTAATGCACTCATTTTTAAATAAAATAAGAGGATCTCTTTTCTTATCATCGTCTAATTCTTTTGTTGACCTATATTTAGCATGATCATCTGATGAAGAATGAGGTAATAATCTTACAACATCTGAAATAATTACACTTGGTCCTTTCCCTTTACGTGCTCTCTCTGAAGCTAATTTAAATGCTTGATAGGATTCAAAAAAATTACATCCATCCACATCATACCTCGATAGAGAGTCGTATCCAGAAGTAATATTGTAAATCGACTCTCCACTTGTTTGCTCTTCAATTGGAACTGAAATTGCATATTTATTATTTTGTATATGAAAAATTACTGGAGCTTTTTCTCTACTTGCCCAATTTAAAGATTCATGAAAATCTCCTTGACTAGTTGTGCCTTCACCTGAAGATACATACACAATGGCTTTATTCTTTTCACGTTGACATGCAAAACTTGCACCTACAGCTTGTAAATATTGAGTTCCGGTAGGGCTTGATTGACTAACAATATTTAATTTTTTACTTCCAAAGTGTTGAGGCATTTGCCTACCACTTGAATTCGGATCATCATTCTTGGCTAAAAAAGATAACAAAAGCTCTCTAGAGGACATGCCGAGTCCAATACAAAAAGCTTGTTCTCTATAATATGGATATGAAAAATCAGTTTTAATATTAATATTTTTTGCAGCAGCTAATTCAGCAGCTTCATGACCGGATGCACCAATATGAAAAAAACCTTTGCCTTGCTTTAGTAAAATTAATTGTTTTTGATCAAGAATTCTGGATAAGTGCATTTTTGAGTATATATCTAAAAGCTCTTTTTTTGTAAAACCTTTATATTTAGACATATTCTACCTTCTTCTGAATATCAAGAATTAATATTTTTTGAATATTTTTTATCATCAAATCAGCGATATATAGAAGTGGATAATCTTTACCTTTTATTTTAGCAATTGAAGTAAGGCCAAAATCAGAAATCCCACAGGGAATCATGCCTCTATAAAGACTAAGGTCGGTATGTATATTTATTGCAAATCCATGCATTGATACCCATCTTGAAAGCCTAACACCTAAAGCGGCTATTTTATGGTCATTAACCCACACACCAGTTAATCCTTCTTTTCTAGTTGAAGAAATATTAATCTCATTTAACATTTCAATAATTGACTGTTCTAAACTTCTCATAAACCAAGTTATGCTTCTTCTATATTTTTTTAAATCAATTATGGGATAACCCACCAATTGTCCAGGACCATGATATGTAATTTCACCCCCTCTATCAGTTTGAATTACATCTATATCTTTTGGACGAGCTGGAAGCAAATTATTTAAATCTGCATTTTTACCAAGTGTATAAACAGAATCATGCTCTAGAAAAAGAATAACATCATTAATTTTTTTATATATAACATTTTCTTGAATTTCTTTCTGCAATTTCCAAGCTTCAGAATAATCTATTCTTCCAAGCCAATAAGAATTCAAATTTGATTTTGAATTAGTTAAAATAAAATCTAAGATAGTACTTAAGCTTTTTCCGGATAAATCAATAGTTTTGCAAGATTGATAAAATCCTACATGCTCATTACTTATTTTTCTTGAAGTGGTTTTCAACATAATCAATTAATCAAATTTAAAAATTCTTCTCTAGTTTTCTTTTCTTTTCTAAAAATACCTGTCATGGTAGAGGTTTGCATGCTGGCATTCTGTTTTTGCACCCCTCTCATTCTCATACACATATGCTCTCCTTCAATAACAACTCCAACACCTTTAGGATTTAAAAACTCGGTTATACCCTGTGCAATTTGATGAGTAAGCTGCTCTTGTAGTTGCAATCTTCGTGCATATATATCTATAATTCTAGGAATTTTCGATAGTCCTAAAACTTTACCATTTGGGATATACCCAACGTGCACCTTACCCATAAATGGTAATAAATGATGTTCACAGAGACTGTAATAATTTATATCTTTAACAATTATCATATCTTGATTATCAACAGAAAAAATGGCATCATTAACAACCTGATCTATTGTTTGATTATATCCACCAGTCAAAAATTTCCATGACTTAGATACTCTATNTGGAGTTTTGATAAGGCCNTCTCTNCTCGGATCTTCACCTAGCTCTATCAATAGCTCTTTGGTTATCTTCTCTATATTGTCCATCTTTTTTTATTCATCTCCATAATATTCAGTAAAAATNGTTCCAGTCTCTCTAAGNTTAACGCAAAACAGCTTGGCTGGNAAAGCTATTTCTGAAGNTATCTGNTCCCAAATGAAAACAACTAAATTCTCAGTTGAAGGNTGNTTATCATTAAACCATTCAACATCCTGTATCAAATTGTGNTCTAAAACANTTATTACTTTTTTATTAACAACTTCATTTAATTCCTTNAGATTTACAACAAACCCACTTGAATTATCAATTGGGCCCTTAATNGTAATATAAAGATCATAGTTATGTCCGTGTAATCTAACATCGTCATGAAAAACCTCTATATTTTTGGCTTCATCCCAATCATCATTCCAATATCTATGGGCAGCGCAAAATTTATATTGTTTAGTTATCT
Source organism: bacterium TMED161 (assembly GCA_002171125.1). Taxonomy (GTDB): domain Bacteria; phylum Fidelibacterota; class Marinisomatia; order SCGC-AAA003-L08; family D37C17; genus TMED161. The sequence goes on from NHHK01000008.1 coordinate 164,774, forward strand.
GTGGCATTTTTCGACCTTTTAAATCTACTATAATTTAACATTATACGAGATAACATTAAAAGGCTTTGGGAAATTTATTAAATATTTTTTTAATTTCTAATTTAGATGCAGAATTTTAATGTATAATTTTGAGACCTAAGCAAATCTAATTAGATTGTCAATCTTACTATTAANTTTTATTAGCTNTTTTANTGTTAGGCAGAATAANAGAACNATCTGTTTTTTAATATTNTTAATATTATTAATATGATTCGCTNTAAATAATTTCTAATTTATTGTNTATATGATCTATACAGGATTTTATATTATTTCAAGTTTATTTGTNATACACAAATTCTCAACCTTTTCTAAAATTAATTTAGGTATTATTGTTGGCCTNATGGTACCGGATTTAGATATATTTTTTAAATATTTTGATTCATCTGAAAATTTACATGGCGGTCCACTACATAGCATAATTCTAGCTTTAACTATATTTATAATTTTACTTATAATGAATGAAATTAAAAAAAATCATTTTAGTAAAAAGATAATAAACGGACTTTTTATTGGAATTNTTACCCATATTTTTTTTGATATTCTTATTTCTGGACANAAAATTTCATTCTATTGGCCACTCCCTATAAATCCTGTAGACTCACTATTTGATTTAAAAATAAGCTCTAATGCATTATATATTTTATCTTGTTTTCAATTTCTTATTTTTAGATATATAGGATATAGATTAATTGTTCTATTAATTAAATCTAATTTTCCAATATTAAACCAAGGAAAAACAATTCATCTGATATCTAATTTCATGAAAATACAATTTCTTTTCTTTTTTTTATTCTTAATATTGTTTGTATTAAAAATAAAATATTCAATTTTACTAATTGATTTTTCTATGTTATNTTCAATCATATTTTCGTTATATTGTTTGTATACATTAAAAGATATATTTAATAAGGAAACAATCATTGGATAATAGTTTATTAGGAATTTTCACTAAGTTTTTTACTTACTCATCTATACAGGCAAAAATAATTACTACTATTATTGCATTTATCCTCTTTTTTGTAATAAAAAAATTAATATTAAGAATTGTTTACAATACAACTGAGAATGTAAAGACAAGATATCAATGGCATAAAATCACCAGTTACATATCTTTTTCATTAATTTCTATTATTATAGCAAATATTTGGCTTGAAGGGATTGAATCAATAGCGACTTATTTGGGACTTGTGTCTGCTGGTATAGCAATTGCTCTCAAAGAACCCTTAACAAATTTAACTGGATGGCTATATATAGTTTGGAGAAGCCCTTTTGATGTTGGTGATAGAATACAATTAGGTCAAGAAGCTGGAGATGTAATTGATACTAATTTATTNAACTTTACTCTTATGGAAATTGGAAACTGGGTAGATGCAGATGATCATACTGGAAGATTAATACATGTTCCCAATGGTCTTATTTTTACTGCTACACTTGCTAATTATGGAAAAGGCTTTAAATATATATGGAATGAAATGCCAGTACTTGTTACTTTTGAAAGTGACTGGCGAAAAGCAAAAAAAATATTATTGAAAATTGTACATGAGAATTCAATTATTCAAACTAAAAGTGCTGAAAAAAAATTCAAAGAAGCAAAAAAAGTATTTATAATTAGAAAACCAGATTTAGAGCCTACAGTTATAACGAACGTTGAAGACAGTGGAGTAAAATTAACTTTAAGGTACTTATGCAGACCAGACCAGCGACGAGAGACAGAACATAAAATCTGGGAAAATATTCTTGATAAATTTGATGAATATGATAATATAGATTTTGCTTACCCAACACAACGTAGAACACCATAAATTTAATTTTTATAATAAACTAAATTAGAAGTTAAAAATAATGAAAATAGCTAAATATAAATATAAAGATAATGTTTCTTTTGGCCACTATGCTGGATCGGGAAAAATAATAGATTTAGGTAGTAGTTTTAATGATATATTTGATTTATTAGATAATATTAAAAAAATGAATGCTTATTTAAAGTCTGAGAATTTATTAATTCTAGATATTAATTCAGTAAAGCTATTGCCTCCACTAAAACCAAGGTCATTAAGGGATGCATACGCATTTAGACAGCATGTAGAAACTAGCAGAAAAAATCGTGGGCTAGAAATGATTAAAGAATTTGATGATTTCCCTGTCTATTACTACAGTAATGCAGATGCTGTCATGGGCCCTGGAAATATTAATATTGATAATGTTTTCATGAACAAGCTTGATTTTGAATTAGAAGTTGCAATTTTAATAGGTAAAGAGGGTATAAATATAGACTGCAAAGAAGCTGATAGTTATATTGCAGGTTTTATGATTATGAATGATTTTAGCGCTCGTGATTTACAGATGGCTGAAATGAAATTAAATCTTGGTCCAGCAAAAGGNAAGGATTTTGCTACTACAATAGGACCTTTTCTTGTTACTCCGGATGAATTAAAAAATCATATCATANCTACAGAAAGTGGTAATAAATTATCATTAAAAATGGAATGCTTNATAAATTCAAANAAAATATCTGAGGACAATTTAAAAAATTTGAGNTGGACCTTTTCCCAAATNATTGAAAGAGTTTCTATGGGTACAAGAATATTCCCAGGAGATGTTATTGGNTCAGGTACTTGTGCTACTGGTTGCTTTCTAGAATTAAATCAAACCAATGATGCTCAATGGCTTAAAAAAGAAGATATTATTGAGCTCAAAGTTGAGTCTCTTGGCACCCTTAAAAATACCATTAAATAATCTCCTCAATTAAAGTTAGAAACAAATATTTACATTATACTTTTTGTTAATATTTACAATATTTTATAGTTTTTACTGAAAACTGAGAGAAATTAAATGAAATATAAAATTCTACTTATCATATTTTCATCCATACTAGCTTTTTCTAATAATGATAAAAAGTTGGTTGAAATTAATTTTAATGATATAAAAGATCTTGATATCCTTGTAAGGATGGACATAGATCTTGATCATCATAGAACACTAGAGAGTGTTCATGCTCATGTAAATGACAATCAATTTAATACCATCTCAGAATTAGGATTTGATATTAAATACATTCCTAATCAAGCAAGACTTTACTACGAAGAACTAATTGCAGACCCTAATTATTCAAATNATCCAATGCGTTCATATCATAATTATAATGAATTAACTGANTTTTTAATCAATATAAATAGTGAATTTCCAACTATAACAAATTTATTTTCGATTGGCCAATCTGTTCAAGGAAGAGAGTTATGGGTTCTTGAAATATCAGATAATCCTGNTATAAATGAGNTCGAACCTGAATTTAAATATATTGCAAATATGCATGGAGATGAAACAGTAGGTCGGGAGCTTTGTTTGTATTTAATTAGTTGGTTTGTAAATGGCTATGGGTTAGATGAGCGTGCAACAGATTTNATAAATAATACATCTATATTTATTATGCCAAGTATGAATCCAGATGGATTTGAAAATGGAAGCAGATATAACGCTAATAATGTCGATTTAAATAGGGATTTTCCTGACCAATTTAATGACCCAAATAATTCATTAACAGGTAGGCAACCTGAAACACAAGCTGTTATGGAATGGACATGGCAGCGTAATTTCGTTTTATCTGCAAATATGCACACAGGCGCACTTGTCGTCAATTATCCTTTTGATGGTCCAAATACAGGGGTTTATTCAGGTGCTCCAGATGATGATGTTTTTGTTCACATTTCAACCTGTTATGCTGATTCACATCCAAATATGGAATCAGGAGGTTTTCAAAATGGTATTACAAATGGAGCCCAATGGTATGCAGTTTTCGGAGGTATGCAAGACTGGAATTATGTTTGGGAGAGTGACTTTGATATAACTCTAGAACAAAATGAAGTAAAATGGCCTAATTCAAACCTACTTGATGGTCTCTGGGAAGATCATAGAGAGCCAATGATTGCTTATATAGAACAGATACATCAAGGGNTAAGAGGAATAGTTACAGATGTTAACTNAAATCAACCTTTGAATGCTACTATAGCCATCGAAGGTATAGACCATGATATTTTTACTGATCCACAGAATGGTGATTACTATCGTCTTTTAACTCCTGGTCAATATATGGTTAATGTTAGTTCATTTGGCTATCTACCTGAAGTTCAAGCAATTAATATTCCANACGATGGCTATTTAGAAATTAATTTCAATTTAACTCCTGATCCATGGTTGGAGCAGGCTGAAATTGAAGACTTTGAAACTGATGGATTTAATAATTTTGAATGGAATCTATCTGGAAATTCAAATTGGACCATAGATTCAAATACATTTATAGAGGGCAATTNTAGCTCTAAATCAGGNAATATAAATAATAANCAAGAATCAACAATTAGTATTACACTTGATGTAGTNGAGGATGGNTTTATCTCGTTCTATAAAAAAGTTTCATGCGAGCCCACTGGATCTCAAACAGGAAATTATTATGACTATCTATCTTTTTCCATAAATGATAATGAGATAAATAAATGGGCAGGAGATATTGACTGGTCCTTTGAGTCTTTCCCTGTTAATGAAGGAATAAATAATTTTNAATGGAAATATATAAAAGATCAAGGAGTTGTTAGTGGTGAGGATGCTGCATGGATTGATTACATTGTATTTCCACCTTTAGAAAGTAATAGTCAATGCGCCACTGGTGACCTAAATCAAGATAATTCAATAAATATTCAAGACATTGTTTTATTGATAAATTTAGTTCTTAATCCACAAGAGCCAACTCAACAAGAATTGTGCTTTTCTGATTTGAATCAAGATAATGCTCTCAATGTACTCGATGTAGTACTACTAGTCAACCTTATTCTAGACTANACTAATTTCAATCCAAAATAATCATAGTTTAAATTATTTTACACGTTTTACACGTTTTTNCTTGCATGTTAATTTTAGTTGTACTAANTTNATTGTGCAAAACGTGCATAACTATGGTNAAAAATANNAAAAATATTATTTCAAGTATCTCAGGCAGTAAGCAAGTTAATATAGCTTTAACTTCCTCCTCCCTTTTAAAGCTAATTGTTAATCTGTCTGAGATTTTG
>NHHK01000009.1:1229-33808 GCA_002171125.1 bacterium TMED161
TNTTGGAAANAATGGTATGGCTAGAGTTATNGTTCCATCTCTGGAAACAAATACATTTGTCACAATGGTTGCTGAGTTAACTGTTACTGATCCTTACTCTGCAACTGATACTGATCAAATAACTCTTGTTGTTACAAATGAGAATAGAGCACCTGAGGAATTTGCAGATGGTNGTGATAGAGAAAATCAAATAGATATATATCCTATAGATGATTGTGATATATCAACTTTTGATGCTTCTTATAGTCTTGATGCTGTTTATACTGATCCAGATAGAGATAACTTAATTTTTAATTGGTTTGTTGATGGTAACCTTGTTCTTAATGAAGATAAAGGATTTAGTTCATCTGGAATGATTTCAACATTAGGATTAGATTTTTCAGCTCCTGGTGAATATCAAGTGAATGTACATGTAACAGATGATTTACCAGCAGGTGAATACTATGATGATCCAATTACGGTGTTTAAATCTTGGAACATAACTGTGCATCCTGAAGGANCAGATAATATAGCTCCTGTTGTAGTATCTACTATAGAAAGTACAAATATTCCTCATGATGGATATCCTGAAACAACGTCTGCAATGATAGAATTATCTGCAGATGGATCAGATGAAAACGAGCATGAATTAACCTATCAATGGTTCTCNAATGGTATGGAGATTAGCGAAACTTTACAGGAAAGCTCATTTAGCTATGAGGTTGAAGATCAAGGATTATATGAGTTTGTAGTTAGAGTATGTGACTGCTATACTTGTACTGACCTTGATGTTGTAGCTGAAGTAGGTGAGGAGCAAAATGCTGCACCTGTAGCGAATGCTGGCCAAGATAGAGTTGTTGAGCTTAGTGGCTACTGGTCATGTTCAGATGAATCATGTGCGTTTATATATGAAGGTGATAACCTTATTTTAGATGGATTAGAAAATAGTACTGACCNAGAAGGAGATCCACTAACATATNCATGGACTAANGTAGGAGGCCCTGAAGCTGAATTTGAATATTTAGATGANNCTTCAATTTCAGTTACAGTACCAAAACCAGAAAGTTTAGATAATATTGAGCTTATATTTGAATTAGAGGTAGTAGACTCATATTCTGACTATAGCGTAGATAATATTTCTGTAGTGATTAACTCACTTTACAGAGAAAGTTCAATGGATATAGTTGAAGGTACTTACTTATATAGCTTGGATGTTATGGAGAATGATATAACTGTTGGTTCCGTGTTTGAAGATTTAGTTCCAATGAATGCCCATAAGATTGTTTCTCAGGGTAGTGTAGCATTTTGGAATGGAGAGCAATGGTTAGGTAATTTACAAGAAATTGATCCTAGGGAAGGTTATTGGATATTAAGTCCAGATGATCAAGATAATAATGAACTTGAAGTAATCGGAACTATGGAGAATGTTGGAATTCCATATGATTGCTCAATTGAGTATGATTTAATATATGGAGCTAATTTAATTTCATATACTGGTTCAGCTTCAGTTCTTGATATAAATGAGGCAATCCCAATGGATCAATATCCAGAGTTTTATGATTGTCCTGGTGATAAGTCAATTATTAATTCTGGTTCAGCCGCACACTATGATCCAATTCTTGGATGGGTTGGTAGTCTTGAGGAGATAAAAGCCAATGAAGGATATTGGATTAAAACATGTGCTCCATTTACGTTTAGCTGGAGCTGTGAAGAAGATCTTTCTGCAAGAGCATCTAATTTGTCATCTGAGATATTAGAGAGATATCCTGATGGGTTTGATTATGCGCAATCTATGCAACAAGCATTCTACTTTATTAAAGATGCAAAAGTTAATGGCCAAGACCTTGATGAGAATGCGTGGATAATAGCTTATAATAATAATATTGTTGTTGGTGCAAGAAAGTGGAATGGTGCCTTTACTGATGTTCCATTTATGGGATATGATAATACAGATAGAACTCTAGGCTATGGTCAAATGGGTGATATTCCAACATTTAAAGTTTATTATCCTAGTACGGGTGAACTTGTTGATATGGATGCAACAGAAGTATCATCTTGGTCAAATAATAGCTTAGTTTTTGTTGATAATTTGTCTGCAACTACAGAGCATTCAGTTCCAAGTGATATTGTTTTAGAAAATGCATATCCAAATCCATTTAATCCATCTACGCGTATTGCGTTCTCAGTTCCAAGCGATATGCAAGTTGATCTATCTATATATGATACTAATGGTAGACTAGTAGAGCAGCTTGTTAATGACTTTAGAGCGGCAGGAGCTTATAGTGTAGATTGGAATGCGAGATCAAATGCAAGTGGAGTATATTTCATTAGATTTAATGCTGATGGTAATATGCATACTCAAAAAATATTATTAGTTAAATAATATTTAACATATTTAAAAAAAAGCCCCATTTTGGGGCTTTTTTTTTTGTATCAAAAATTTGACAATGGATGTAAATTTAACTAAGATTTCTAAGGCTAATTAATTTCATCGCCCTCGTGGCTCAACTGGATAGAGCACTGGGTTTCGGCCCCAGCGGTTACAGGTTCGAATCCTGTCGAGGGTACACTATCAATTAAAGGAGAATCTGATGAGAGATTCAATATCAAAAACAAATATAAATAAATTCACTAAAGAATTTAAATCTTCTGCTACTAGTCGGATAACAAGAAACGCATTGGTTCGAAGCAATATTAATGATGTTGCTATGGATTGGGATGGTTTTAGATTGCTTGACCATACTTATTCTGACGTTATATCTACTGAAATGGAAAAGGTAACTCATCAAAAAGCATCTGGGAGGTGTTGGGGGTTTGCTGGATTGAATTTGATGAGATTNTCTCTAGCNGAAAAATATAATCTNAAAAACTTTGAGTTCTCTCAAAATTATTTCATGTTTTGCGATAAGATCGAGAAGTCAAATTANTTTCTTGAGAACATATTAAATACATTTGATGAAGCCTATGACAGTAGATTGATGATGTATTTGTTAAGTAGTCCTATTCAGGATGGTGGTCAATGGGATATGTTTGTTAATTTGATAGAAAAATATGGAGTCTTGCCTCAATCTGTTATGCCTGAGAGCTATCAAAGCAGCCAATCTGCTCTAATGAATAGATTTATAACTCGAAAGCTAAGAGAATTTGGNTGGACCTTNCGAGATATGAATGCTANGGGCGCTAAGTTAAGTGAGCTTAGAAAAACAAAAGAAGAAATGCTATCAACAATTTATTCAATGTTATGTAGGTGNCTTGGAAATCCTCCAGAAACATTTAGTTGGCAAGCAAAAGATAAAAATAAAAAATTAGTNCGATTAAATAATTTAACTCCTCAAGATTTNTATAAAGAAGTAGGTGTTAAATTAAAAGATAAACTATGTCTTATACATGCACCAATGTCTAATAAAAAAATGAATGAGCTATATACAGTTAGCTATCTTGGAAATGTTGTTGGTGGACAAATTATTAATTATGTTAATGTCGANATTGAAGATATGAAACGAGCTGCTATTAAATCGCTAAAGAATAATGAGGCAGTATGGTTTGGGTGTGATGTAGGAAAAATGTTTCATCGTGATTTAGGTATTATGGACGTTGATTTATATGACTATGAATCACTATTTGATACTAAATTCTTGATGGATAAGGGTAAAAGACTTGAGTATGGCGATAGTCTTATGACTCATGCAATGCTCTTTACAGGTGTGGATATATTTAAAAATAAATCTACTAAATGGAGAGTTGAGAATAGCTGGGGAACCAAGGGTGGAGACAAGGGCTATTATCAGATGAGTGATAAGTGGTTTGATGAATTTAATTATGAAGTTGTTGTAGACAAGAAATATCTTCCTAAGCGTATTTTAGAAATCTTTGATCGTGAGCCAGTTGCTTTAGAGCCTTGGGATCCGATGGGTTCTCTTGCTAAATAGATGATGAGACTTGTAATTGTAGCTTTGACATTGTTTGTCTCTTGTTCAGAATCTAAAAGTGATTTTAATATTCAATTAGAATCAGAAATTACTAATCCGATATTTTTAGAGATGTTTAATGAGTATAGTAAAATCATTCATGATTATCATTTAATTATTGACTCTGATAAAATTGAAGATATTGCAAAAATAGAAAACATTACTAAAAGGGCATCTTCATGGATTGATAGGTGGGATAAAGAAATCAAAAAGGCAGACCTATCACTCAATGAAAAGCTAGAGTTAATAATTGAGTATGATAAACTTAATGAGAAATACGGTAGATAGTCTTTTTAATTGTCTCGGTTTTCAAATGATTCATTTTTTTTAGAATTGATCCTTTGAAATATAAGATAGACTATAATTAACAAGCTTACTAGAAGAATAATTGCCCTAATACTCATCCTAATTTTACCGCTGTTCCATATGCAAGAATTTCAGCAGCACCTTGGGTAACCATTGAGGTGGTTAATCTAACACCAACTATAGCATCTGCATCTAATTTTTCTGCATCTTCGATCATTCTTTGAATAGCCTCTTCTCTTGAATCTGCTTGAAGCTTTGTATATTCATGAATTTCACCACCAACTATATTTTTGAAACCTGCAAAAATATCTTTACCAATACTCTTAGCTCTTACCGTACTCCCTCGAGCTATACCTAGCGCTTCCACTATTTCTTTACCGGGTATATGTTCAGTTGTTGAGATAATCATATCTGCGCTCTCCATTTAAGAATTATTTTAAGAAAAGTACTTTATGGTTGAATACACTATCATTTGTTTGAATCGATACAATGTATAAACCACTAGAAATATTGTTTGGTATCCATCTTATTGAATGATATCCAGCCTCATATGTTTGATTTGATATAATATCAATTAATTCACCATTAATATTAAAAATTGATATTTTAATATCTTGAGGTTGGTCTAATTTAAATTCAACTTGAGTGCTTGGATTGAATGGATTGGGATATATATTAATTATTTCACTAGTATCGGGGATGNGCTCTGAACTAAGTTCTATTAATGAGATATTATTGATTCCTAGGTTACTCCAACTAGGAATATCTATTGAAAACATTTCAATTAAGCGATCAGTTTCATAATCATAAACTTTAAAGTTTGGAATACTATTCTCATCACAATATTCCGGATTATTCTTATTCTGACCCATTGCGGGTACATCGGTATGAACGCCATTATAATATCTTGAACCTACAATGACATCATTACAGTAAGAAACTATAATGTCATTTTCATCTAGATTGAATGTGCTGGTCTCAATATTATCTAAAAAATAAAAAGACTGAAACATTGATTGATTGAATTTAAAAGGATTTTCATTATTCGAATTTTTAATATTCAAAGAATTGCTTGATGAACGGTTGTTTTCAAAGTTCCAGGACATGTCAATATCAATACCTTCTTTAATTTTTATCCAGTATCCTTCACCTATATAGAATCGATCCAGACTGCCTACCCAAAAACCTAAATTGGGATCTATTTGAGTAGCTCTTCCCTGTGTAATTATACCTTCAATATATTCTTCTACTTCATCTGGTAACGCATCAGGGACTAGCATTGAATCTGGACCTACATATGAAATTAAATTTGCAAATTCATGTAGATTATAAATTGTATTTGGGTCGGTGGGTAAACCTGCCACAGATAATGTAAAATCAACTCCATCATCTTCAATATCTACTTTAATCCAATATGCATTTTTACGTTCAATTCCATCACTAGACAGAGCACCTATCCAACCTAAAGTTTGATCGTTAATTGCTGCGCTTCCTTCACTTGTAATCCCAGAAACATAATCTTGAATTGGAGAAAAAATAGTTTCTAGGCTAGTATCATCATTTGATAAATATGGAAAACTCATTAGATACGATCCAGAACCATCATTGAATTCAAAAATAAAATTATCAAATTCAGAAGACTGNGTACATAGTNTTTCACTTTCATTATTATATTGATCAAAAACATTAATACAGAATGTNTCACTTGNAGTTCCATCAATAGTAAATGTAAAAAGNGAAGTTGAATCAATTTGTTCAATNAGATTATATGTATCATTACTATAATTCCAAATTCGATATCCGATGACTTCAGGATGAATATCATTATAATTCCAAGTTAAATCAACTTGATTTAATTCTGTATTTAGCTGGGCATAAAAGTCTGTTGGTCCATATCCAAAAATTTCATCGAGGCAAGATAAATTATATCCATTGCAAACATTGCAAGCATCAAAAAATCCATCACCAAAACAAATCCCAGCACAATCTTGATCACTATTTTCTACATTACCTGAATTGCCTTCTGAGCAAATATTGCAATCATCAATAAAGGCTGCTCCATAACAATCTCCATTGCAATCTTGGTTACTATTTGCAACATGGTCTGTACCTCCTTCAGAGCATATTCCACAATCGTCAATGAATGCACCATATGTTAAGCCTTCATCCATCTGCACTTCTCCAACTGGTGTGCTTGGAGAGCAAACTCCATTGCAATCCATCAAAGAATTTCCACCATCACAAGTCCAGCAAGAATCAAAATTATTTGATTCGCAGAAAATTTCATCATCAACATCATTATTATTATAAACCCATCCATCTGGTTGAAATCCATTGCAATATTCACCAAACAGATTAGACCCTAGTCCATCACCGTCAGAATCCCAGTAAAAAGTTTGTAATCCAGTGCTTGCGCATCCACCCATTAAAATTTTTACATTAGTTGTAGTTATCCATTCTCCATCAATTAGTTCATAATTAGAGCCCATTTCATCGCAGTTAATATTTACCCCAGTAGTATATCTCATATTAACACCTTGCTCCCCAACGTATATATATATTTCATAGTCTTGGTCGAGACTATCTACCACCCAATTAAGTTGTGCAGTTTGAGTAGTCTCATCTACAGCATCTGCACATACTCCAGTAATATTCCATACCAGTAAATCACTTGGGGGGTGGATAGATTTATGATCAGATGCAAAGTGGGCATATTCACACACAATACCATTTGAGTCAATCGTTCCAATCCAATTATAATTTGTAAACTGAATATCAGTGTAGTCAATAGGTCCATCTGGAGTATCAAACTCATCTTCACTATATTGAAAATTATCATTACATCCATCACAAGTACCTAAAGTTATCCAATCTCCAGGTGTAGAGGTGTTATATATATTCTCTATATTAACATTAAGCTCCCATGATTCTGCTTGAATTAATGATATGTAGAAAATACTTAGCGCTACAATTAATATATATCTGATAGTTCTCATCCGTAAAAATTTACTATTTTTTTAATATGCTTGCTGTGACTAAAGTCAAATCTAACTTTAAGTTAATAGATTTTATTTTAGATAGCAATAAGTTAAAGGATAAAGCTTTATCTTATTCTAAATGACGTAGTTATAAGAAAAATTCCCAAAGCTATAAAGATTGAAGCTAAAATGAGAATTATAATTTCTTTTAATAATAGAATCAGCAAGCCTATGAAGATTAATATGATACCAATTTTAAAAAGAAGATTTGACCCTTGACCTTTTAAATTATAAAAAAGATTCAAGGTTTTACCCAGGACTTGATTTCATCTTCATTTGGAAATCTTTTTGTAGAAAATTTTGAAAAAATAAGATTCTTATTAATTGTAACTTCAAAGGCACCACTTCGTGGATATGAGGAATTAGATTCAATCTTAATTTCTGAATTATACTTTTTAATTATATTTGAAACACGTTCAAACTCAGGGCCATAGTTTCATTTTATGCAAAACTCAATATAAATATTCATTTATTTTGTTATCCATTGGGTTAAATCAATAATGCCATAAATAGAGAATCCAAGCATTATCCATCCTATAATTTTTATAAAAAAATCTACATCATAGTTACCAGTTCTTTTCCAGGCAAGAAATAATCCTAGAGAGCCAATAGAAACTAAAACCATAAAATAAATTGTTTCCTTCATAGTTTAATTTGTTGATTTGCAAAAAAAATTCAAAGACATAAAAAAAATATACTTNTATATATGTTTAATTTTTTAAATTTCTATATGGATTCAGATCAAATAAAAGATATTAAAATGCCTGAAATAGATTTTAATAAATTGAAACTACCTATTATAACCGGTGCAATAATTCTTATGGCATACTTTTGTTTTTACCAAGTAGAGGCAAATGAAGAAGCTGTTATTTTAAGACTTGGAAAATATTCAGATACAGTTGGCCCAGGATTGCATTTCAAAATTCCATTTGTTGATTCAGTTTATAAAATTAAAGTTGATTATCANTATAAAGAAGAGTTTGGTTTTAGAACAAATAACCCTGGAGTAAGAACAAATTACTCTCAACGAGGATATGAAAATGAGTCCTGGATGTTAACTGGAGATCTTAAGATTGCAGAAGTCCATTGGGTTGTTCAATATAAAATAAGTGAACCTGAAAAATATTTATTTAAAGTAAAAAATGTAGAAAGTACAATTAGAGATGTTTCTGAGGCTACAATGAGGTTGATGATTGGAGATAGATCATTCAAAGAAGTTCTTCAGAAAGAACGGACAGCCATTGCTAATTTATCTAAAGAGCATATGCAAGAAGTCTTAGATAGTTACGAAACAGGTATTCAAGTTCAAATGGTTCAGCTTCAAGGAGTAGTTCCTCCCGCACCTGTAGCAGATTCTTTTAATGAGGTAAATAGAGCAAAGCAAGAAGAGGAAACATTAGTTAATGAGGCAAACCAAGAATATAATAAAAAAATATTTACTGCAAAGGGTATAGCTCTAAAGATGATTAATGAAGCCGAGGGCTACTATCAAGAAAGAACAAATGAAGCTGACGGTGATGCCGCTTTATTTGAAGCTGTTTTCAAAAATTATAAAAATCATAAAGACATTACCAGAACGAGACTTTTCTTGGAAAAAATGGAAACAGTTCTTGCTAATGTNTCAGACAAAATAGTGATAGATACAAAGATTGAGGGTGTACTTCCATTTTTAAACGTTGATAAAAATGGGGACCAAGAAAAATGAAAAAGTNCTTCCCGTCATTTTTAGCGGTTATTGTTGTCATATTTTTTAACAGTATATTTATTACAAATGAAGCTCAGCAAGCTATAGTGACTCAATTTGGTAAGCCTGTAGGTGAGCCAATAGTTGATGCTGGACTAAAATTTAAAATTCCATTCATTCAAAAAGTGATTATGTTTGATAAAAGAATATTAGAATGGGATGGTGCTGCTAATGAAATACCAACAAATGATGATAAATATGTATTTATTGATACATTTGCTCGCTGGAGAATATCAGACCCACTTACTTTCTTTAAAGCTGCAAAAAATGAAAGAAATGCTCAATCGCGACTCGATGATGTCATTGATGGTATCGTTAGAGATGAGATTTCAAATAGGAACATGGAAGAGATAATTCGATCCTCTGGAAGATCTATGGAAACCTATGAAGATGAACCTACGATTGTAAACTCCGGCGCTAGGTCCGAAATAATACAAAATATCCTTGATAATGTAACGCTCAAGCTTGCTGATTTAAAAATGGGCATAGAGGTTTTAGATGTCCAGTTAAAAAGAATTGATTATAACAAACAAGTTCAATCAAAACTTTTCAATAGAATGATTTCAGAGCAAAATATGATAGCTGAAGAATATAGAGGTCAAGGCCAAGGAAGAAAGCAAACAAGGCTTGGTGAGCAAATTAGAGATGAAAAGAAAATTCTATCTGAAGCATATATGAAGTCTCAAAAAATTAGAGGTGATGCTGATGCTTATGCTATAGAAAGATATTCTGAAGCTTACGAGCAAAGAGATTCAAACGGTAAAATTAATAAAGACGCAGTAGAATTTTATGAATTTTTGAAAACATTGGATGCCTATGAACATGTTTTTGACTCGTCATCCAGGATTATTTTATCTACAGATAGCGAATTCTTCAAATATTTAAAATAAAATTCTATCCCTTTTTTTAGTTNATTATATTTAATTCATTTCTTTGATTCTATAAAACTNCAATTNCCTATCNNTTTAGTATTTTTTATTATTTTATAAGCATAAAANACTTGCATTTNTAGTTTAAAATNNCTAAAATCTANACGGATGATATAGTGGCCTGTCACAACNTGCGCCACATTATTTAGTAAAAAATAGAAGTTTAGTCAATAAAAAGTGACCTACGTCAAAGTTTTTTAATTTCGTAGATCTTATTTTTGTACATGGTATTATTTTATTGCCTAAATAATAAAAATTTGTGATTTTTTAAAACCTACTGGAGGAGGTACAAGAGATGAAACGTTTATTAACACTTAGCCTAGTACTGGGGATTATTTTCCCTGGTGTTTATTCTGAAGAGACCGGCTGGAATTATAAGCAGACTACATTGCAGAGTTTCTACATGTTTGATGTCAATACTGATTTAAGGATTGATGGCGAGCCTGTAGAGGAGTCAGATGTTATTGGTGCTTTTACGGTTGATGGAGTTTGTGTTGGTTGGACTCAAGCCGTTGCAAATAATGGCTATGTTACAGTTCCAACTGTTGGAGATGATGGATCAGATTATTCTGGAAATTATCTTCAAAGTGGGGATGTCCCAACATTTAGAATTTTTGATGCATCATCAGGTGATGAAACTACGCCAACTACACAAAGTGGTGTGATGGCACTAGATTTATCTGCAGCAGTATTTGATGGAGGTGCATCTGATGGCGGTTTTTCAAACAACGCTATATATATTAGTTCAGGGCCAGCTACTGGAACNAATGTTCTTGGTTGTTCTGATACTAACTCTTGNACATTTGCAGGTGATCACTGGTTAGTTGTTACTGAGTTTAACGGTGATACTGCTTATCAGACTACTGGCGGTACAATAACTACAAATGATTCTTGTTTATTTGCTGATTGTGCTGGCGAGTGTGGTGGTTCAGCTGTAATTGATGATTGTGGAGTTTGTGGTGGTGGAAATGCTGATGACCTTGGTTGTGGTTGTTTTGAACCAGGACCCTCTGGTTGTGATGAGACATGTGGCTCAACACTAGAGTTCGACTGTGCTGGTGTTTGTGGCGGTCCGGGTGAAGTTGATGCTTGTGGTGATTGTGATGTTGACGGAGATGATGGAGACAACTCAGCATGTACTGGCTGTACTGATGGTGATGCTGACAACTATGATGCTGGAAATTTAATTGATGATGGATCATGTGAATTTACTGTGGACGCCCCAGGAAATGTTACTGCTGAAAGTGGTCCAGCTAGAGTGATTTTATCATGGGATGCAGTAGATGCTGATTCATATGATGTATTCTTAGATGGAGTAATGGTTGCATCTACAGGCTCAAGCTCAACACAGGTATTAGGCCTTTCTCCGGGCGTTGAGTATTGTTTTACTGTGATTGCAAATAAGTATATAGATTACTTAGATGAGACAATAAGTTCAGATCCTTCAAATATTGCTTGTGCGACACCAACTGAATCTGTTGGAATAACTTGGGGTTGGCAAATGACTGGTAATATTGATGGTTGGGGATTTTTTGATGCAGAATCAGAGCATAACTACTTAGGTTTTTCTGCTACTGCTTCTAATGGATTTAACCCTAGTCTAGATATTCCGCAACCACCATTAGGTGCAAGCCAAAACTATATAGAAGTATATTTTTCACATCCAGAATGGAGTAACGTATACGGTGACTTATTTACTCAAGATGTTAGAAGTGAAAGTCCAGAAGATCTTCCATCTTGCGATGGTCAGGATGTAACTAATTTAGAATGTAACTTAACTGAGTTTGAAGTACTTGTAGTTTCTGATATGGCTGGNGAGGCATCTTTGACATTTGAAGAATTTTCAACTCAGCATGCATTAAATGGAGCTGATGTGCCAATTCCTGCAAATGTCCATACATATGCTGAAGTTAATGGTGTTCATCATCTAATTTCTGAAGGCACTGTGCTTGAATTTTGGTTATCTGAGAATGAAGAAAAAACGATTACTATTACTATAGGTAATATTGTTCCTCAAGCCCCATCTAATTTATCTTCTGATGGTGGCCATCTACAGATAGATCTTGATTGGGATTCTGATACTNATGATATACAAGATATTGCAGCTAGATACCCAGCAACATCTTTTAATGTATATAGGGATGGTGGTCCATTAAACCCAACAGAATTAAGCGCATTAATTAGCGTTTCTCAAGAAAATACTGATTATAATGATCAGCAAGATATGGAAGGTAATCTAGGTTACGGTCTTCTATGGGAATCAACTTATGGATACACAGTTACAGGTAATAATGAAGCAGGAGNGTCTACTGATGGACATAGAGTTAGTCATCATGATGGAACCCATACTGATGTAGCTGGTAGACAGTCTGATACGAGCGCAACAACAGATGATAATTTGGATCCAGTTTCTGTGACTGAATATGTAGAAACACTTAATGGTACAAATATTGGTCCAGGTCATTATGAGATTACTCACAATGGATCTCCTGATGCAAATACAGTAAATATTCATGCTGATGGTTCAGGTTCTAATGATGGCGATGTGAATCTTGCCGGTGCTATTGAAACAGCTCAATTTGGTACACCAACAGGTAGATACCTATGGTCACAAATTGCAGGTGAAATTGTCGAATTATTTGGAGCTACAACCTCAGATGTAAGCTTTGATATAGCAAACATCCATGATGGTGATACTAAAAGTATTTCATTGAATCTTCATGTTGAGACTGATTATCCAACTAAATTAAATGGACCTTCAGATCTTGCTAATGGAGAGGCAGACGGAGTTGGAACTCATATGCATGATCAAGAAATTACAGTTCATATTGATGATGAGCCAAATCATGATCCTGTTGCTCCAGCAGCTCTGGATCTAAGATTAGGTGGCAATGATTTGTCAGTTTTAACATTTGATGATTTCTTATCTGAAGATACGAATGATACAAATGATTATGATGGTGAAGATCAAATTTGGTATGTTCCTCATGATGCAAATCCTGATACTGATTTAGCTGATTTGCATTTTGATGGTACATCTACTGATGCTGATACCGGAGATTTGCCTGAAACAGCAGGTGAAGAGGTTGCCGATGATATCTTCTATCAGTGGTCTTTAATTACTGGTGCAGCTGCAGGATTTACCTATGTAGATTTAAATGATAATGGTTTATATGATTTTGGTGAGCCAATTTTTAATGGTGGTGGTGAAGAGATCTACTACGAAACTAACTATGGTGATGCTATTGCTGATGGTCCAGCTCCTGAAGATTTAGGAACTGATGCGCTTCAGTCATTACAATTACCTGCTGATGTATATATTCTAAACTTACACATTGAAGATAACTATGGTGATTCTGACTTTGTAAGTTATGTAATCGGTGTTTCTGCTGAAAGAAATGCAACACCAACTTCTGATGCAGGTATTGACCAAGAATGGTATATGAATTACGAAGAAGATTATAAGGACATAGAAATGTCTGACCATGAAGTTGGCGATACAGATCATGATCCTCTTCTTTATTCATGGAGTTATAGTTATGATGGTGATATTGTAGATATACCGTCAACTACAGTTGATTCTCAGTCATCTAATACTGGTGACTATTTTGATGATAATACTAATTTCCATTGGAATGAGATCAACCTATACGATTTCCTTTCAAACATTCAAGGTCTTGTTGAAGGTGATCATACATTTACCTTAACAGCCACAGACCCTTATGGGGCATCAGAATCTAGTTCAATGGTTATCTCTGTTTATTTAGAGCCGGCAGCTTTTCCTGCTCAGAATGTTAGAGTAACTAATGTTCCTCAAGCCTTTAAGCATATTGAGATTGCGTGGGAAGAAGGAGAGTGGGACTCTGATGATTTTGTTAATGAGGATGGTGTATTAGTTTGGGATCCTGCTTCATCTGAAGTACCCGAGTTGTTCCCATTTGCAAATACTGAAACTTTTGAAGTTTATATGTCTGTAGATGGTGGTGAACCTCAACTTAGAGGTACATATGATAATCCTAATGATGTATTAGGAGAGACATTTACTCACCTTGAACCTCAATTGAGCGCTGAGACCGATTATGAGTTTACTGTTAAGGCGTATAATAGTGATGAAAGATTGGGTGATTTATCAGATGTATCTCAAAGAACTCACGATAGACCGACAGTTACAGTTTTAAATCCAAATGGAGCTGAAATTGCATCTGTAGGTGATCTTTATAATGTTGATATGCTAACAACGAACAATCAGTTTATTTCAAACATTGATGTATTTTTCCTTGATGAAGATTCAGGAGAGTATGTTGAAGAATTACAAGAACCAGATCTTTTAACTGAAACTGAGCCAAATGCTGATGGAGTTTCAGCTACTTGGGCAAATTCAACTCAAATTCGTTCAGAGGGAGTTGAGAGATATTATGGTGCTAAAGTTATGATTGAAGTTACAGATATTGGTAACTACAATGATGTAGTAGGTGATGATATGCATTCTACTGGTGTTCTCAATGAAGAAGATGTCAATGTTCCTGAGAGTGCCAACTCAGAAGGTAATAAGCAAACAAAGCTTGATGAGAGTGATGATAGCTTTACTCTTGCTGCACACACACAGACTAAAGGTTATTTAAATGGTGGATGGCATATGTTTGGGTCTCCTTTAGTTCCATATGAGTCTGCAATGGAAGTAAACCTTTCGGAGTGTTTTGGAAACTTTGGAGCGAATTGGATAGCTTATGACCAGGCAGGTAACTATGATATAGCTACCTTGCAGTTAAATCTTGGCCAAGGTTATTATCTTGCATTATCTGGTCCAAATGACATGTTTATTCATGGAGATCCTGTTACTGGTGATCCAGATAATGGACATTTGGCTTCTTTAGATTTGTCATCTGGATGGACTCTTACTTCAAATCCATTAATTACAACAGTTGATAAAGACTTATTGACAGTTGAGTTTGAAGGCGAAGTTCTCTCATGGGAGATGGCTAATGATGCTGGATGGGTTCAAGATGAAATTAAGTCATGGATTATTGATTCTCATCAAAATGTTCCTAATCTAAATCCTTTTGGTGGGTACTGGATTCATACCACAAGAGATCTTCAGGTTCATTTTACACCGCATTTAAACAACTATAGTTCTCGTGAAGTTGTTGATAATAATGATTGGACTCTTAACTTACATGCATCTGATGCATTAGGTGATGCAGGTGGTGACTTTGTGACAATTACATTAAAAGAAGATGCAAACAATAACTTTGTTTATGGAGAAGATGAAATAGATCATCCTAACCCAATGAGACCTGACTTTATAGATATGCATATCGATAGGTTTGATTGGATTGGAGCTTCAGATAGCCGTGGCATTATGGTTGAATCTCCATACTTCTCTAGTGATGTTCGTCCAATAAACGAGCTAGATGACTTCCAAGCATGGAATATATCAGCTGACGCATATAATATCCCAGGTGATGTTACTCTGTCATGGGATATGACTAATGAGATTGAATCTGATCTTCATTTAGTTGTTAAAGGAGAAGCATTTGATCTTAAGGACTTGTCATCTATTGATGTACCAACTACTTCACTTGATGATATGGTAGTAGTAGTAGGTGATATAAGCTCATTCATGGCTCCTGAAGAGTTTGCTCTTAGTTCAGCTTATCCTAATCCATTTAACCCTACTACTAGCCTAGACTTAAGCCTAGATAGCAGTGGAAGTGTTAGTGTTAAAATATATAATGTAGTAGGTCAGGTTGTAGCAACACTTGCAAGCGGCCATATGAATGCAGGATATCATACACTAACTTGGGATGCTTCAAATATGGCAAGTGGAATGTATTTTGTTAAGGTTGAAGCTGGATCTAATGTTGCTGTACAGAAAATGATGTTAATGAAGTAATTAAAGAGTTAACTCTTTACAGATAGTTATTTAAACAAAAGCCCTTGCAGTAAAATGCAAGGGCTTTTGAGGTATAAATAATATATATATTGTGATAATTCTCACATGAAATTTATTCTGAGATTCTTAAATATATATATAATTCAATAATAGTTTTTTTAGTTAAATATTTTTTAACTTACTCTGCTTTAGTTGAATAAATTGAATATGAATCATATAATAAAAAAATATTATTTACTAGCGACCTTATTGATAGGATTTCTGTTTTCTTATACAAATAATGAAACAGGATGGGAATATTTTCAAGGAACTCGTCAGACATTTTACATGTTTGAGAATATTCTCATTGATTCAGAAGTTGGATATGGAGATGGTCAGCCTGCTAATAATTATGATGGGTATTGTATTAATAATCCATATGAATGTGATGTTATTGGAGCTTTTGTTAATCGTGACGAAAATGAATATGGTGATCTGAATGGTGATGGAGAAATTTCATCTTCCATTGAAGTCTGCGTAGGTTGGAATTATGTTAATTCTGATTCAGATAACTCCTTTGGATTTACAACCTTAGCTCTTATAGGACAAGAAGAAGGTGATTTAGATACTTATTTACTGTCAGGCGAATCACCCTTTTTAAAAATATATGACCATACAAATGATGTAATTCTGCCCCTTGAGCTTACAAATTCATATTATATAGAGACTTTGATAGATTGCAATTCTGGTCAAACACTATGTGATGGTGATGATGACTGGGAATCAGATATGGGTAATGGAGTTTGGGATGATGAGACTCCAGCTGAGCCTTTTGAAGATATAGATGCAGATGGCGTATGGGATGAAAGTGAATTTGAGGATCTTAATGGTAATGGCATTTTAGATAATGATGAGGTCTGGTTTGATTTTGATGGAGATGGAATTGTTGATTTTGAAGAGCCCTATACAGATATCAATGGTGACGGACAGTGGAATGATTTATTATCTGCTGAGCTATTCATAGATATCAATTTAAATGGTATATGGGATGGAAATGTATATGAACAGCTTTTAGGTTTTGCTAATAATGAAATTTTTCTTTACTATGGATCAGTTGATGCATATAATATTTTAGGATGTAATGATTTAAGTGCATGTAATTTTGAGCAAGAAGCAACAGAGGATGATGGTAGCTGCATCCTTCCTCCTTCTGGGCAATTAACTACATCAGGAAATGTAGATGGAAATAGCTTTGAGTTTTATTTTGATGACAGTTTGTTAGGTGGAACTCAAGGATTCTCCCATCAAGTCATTGTAACTCAAGGATTTTCTGAAATATTTAATGAAGTAAATGCATCCTCGCCTATACAAATAGACAACCTTGAATGGTCTACTACATATTCAATAGAAGTAATAACAACAAATTTTGATGTTTGTGAAACTTTGCCAAATAGCATTTATCCACTTCGTACTTATGAAAACGTTCAAACTGATCCAATGCCACAGCCTGAACAGGTATTTTTTCAAAATGTAGTACCTGGAGAAGGTCAAGTGTTTCTTGAATNGGATGAAGTTGATTATGGATCTATTTATAGAATTTTTGAAAATGAAATTCTCTTAGATACTCTTATTTATCCTCTTGAGGAAATGTCATACATACATAATGAATTAGCTCCTGGATTATCATATGATTATCAAATTCAAGCAGTTAATATGGAAGGTTTAGAAGGAGATATTTCCGAAATAAGCTCTGCGACTACACTGCCGCTATCTTCAGTTGAGCTTGATTCTCTTTTGGCTGGTCAAGGTCAAATCCAGCTCAATTGGTCAATAGGTAGTTCGCAATATACTGGCCAAAACTATTCATTTGATATATATGTTGATGATCAATATTTAATTAATAGATTCGGCTCATCTTATACTGTATCAAATTTAAATGCTGGCCAAGAATATTGCTTCTATGTTGAGGCAAAAATTGAATTACCAATCGATGGAGATGTCGTTGAATTTATTGCAAATCAGTCATCAACTCTATGTGGAGTTCCTGAAGAAATATCAGGCTGGTCATTATTAATCGAGGTTGATAACAGTGTCAATACTATTGAAGATGGAGCTGTAATATTTTATGATTCATATAATGAAATTGGTATGAATCCAGATGCGAACGATGGAT
The DNA here is from genome assembly GCA_002171125.1 of bacterium TMED161. Taxonomy (GTDB): domain Bacteria; phylum Fidelibacterota; class Marinisomatia; order SCGC-AAA003-L08; family D37C17; genus TMED161. The sequence continues at coordinate 19,239 of NHHK01000009.1, forward strand.
ATGATGAAGAATTTGATTTCCCTGAACCCCCAATAAATCCAAGTCCAGGCGCGGTTTCTTTATCATTTTATCATCCCGAATGGAATTTCAATGATCTTTGGGGAAATTATTTTACCACAGACTTACGAAGCTTAAAAGATTTATCAAAGTCGTTAGAAGTATATGAGGGGACATTATCTTTTACGGCATCTCAAGGATTAGGGAATCTGCATTTTAACTTAATTAGTGATGCTGGTGATAATCCTGTATTCTTAAATTGGACTGATCAATATTATCTTATTACCAACGGAGGAAGCGTTCCTTTTTATTACGATGAAACAGTGCCAACTCAGTTTAATGACGCAGGATTATTAAACCCTAACTACTCTGATCAATTTAATTTTGTCTTTGGCAATCAACCTCCTTCTATCCCTGAAGATCTTGAGGCGATTGGAGAATCAAGAAACATGGAATTGGATTGGGATTTAAATATAGATTGCACTAGTGGCGAAATTTCATGTAATAATTATAGAAATAGATATCCTGCTACAAGTTACAAAATATTTAGAAGTTGGGCTTTAGAATTAAATCCTCATCTTGTAGGACTAGCTGGAACTAGGCATCATAAAATTTCAATTTTTCCTAGCGATCTTTCAGGTATGAATAATAGTCTTTTTTCAGATTCTCTTTTTTCAATTCTAGATAATCCATCGGATGGTTTTATACAGGCTGAATATTTTGAACATTTTGTTGATTTAAATCAAAATAACATACATGATTATGGAGAGGAATTTACTGATTGCGGTTGGGATGGTCTATGTCCAGGTGATCCAGGCTATGAAAGTGAATTATTCATTGATGAAAATAATAATAATAGCTATGATCTAGGTGAGCAATTTGAAGATTTCAATTTAAATGGTATTTGGGATCATAATGGTCCAGATATAGGCGAGAATGATGGTCAGTGTAATACAGTATACTATTATCAAGCTTATGGTTATCAGATAGAAGGACTTGATAGTTTAACTTATTCTAATGGCATTTATGATATTGGTGAGACTTATACAGATGAAAATCAAAATAATCAATGGGATGATGGAGAGGACTATATTGATAGTCGAAAGCTTATGATTAAGATTTCAGATCAAATTGGAAATGAGTTTATTGATTATGGACTAAGAACAGGAACGCAGTATTTTTATAATATTGTTGCTTCAAATCTTGCCGGAGATAGCGATTTCTCTATAATGGATGCAGGTAACACTGCTGATAATCAGCCTCCAATATCTGATGCAGGAGTTGATCAAAAACGATATCTTACATCTATTAATCAGGATTCAATCCTATGTACATTACCACTTGACAATGTTGATTTAGATCAAGATGGTTATCCAGATTATGATATTAATGGATTCCCTGTTCTCGATCACATAAATAATTCCTATGACCCTGATGGCTTAGAAGGTGAAGAATTGCTCTATTCATGGGAGTTGCATGACCCAGACTTGCTTCTTTTTGGTCCTGGAGACCCATCTGGATCTGAACCAGGTTGGTTTAGCTTGGGCAATGATAAAATTTTAANTGTTATGTTGCCAGAAAGCAATGAATTTCCTGATTCATCTTATACTATAAGATTACTTGTTGAAGATATCTCTGGCTATCCTGATTACTCACCAGATGTTATGCAGCTAGAAGTCACAAGAGATATTCCTGTTCCTGCAATGATAACAAATCAAACTGCATCTCCAAGTCTTTATTATATAGCATTAAATTGGGATGAATCTGAATATGATCTTCCTGGAGGTCCAAATCCAGCCCCAGAGGGTTACGACGGTGATTTAGATATTGCAGATTATTATGTTGTATATAGAGATTCAGTTGAGCATGAAATTTTAACATCAGATTATACTTCTTATGTAGATACTCAGCTAAATCCATCTCAAGAGTATTGTTATTATTTAGTGGCAACAAATGAAACGGGTCCATCTATTCCTTCTGATGAAAATTGCTATGTGACAGGAGATCTTCCAATTCCAAGTATAGTTATGCCAACTGGAGGTGAAATTTTAATTTCAGGTCAGTCATCAGACTTTAACTGGGTTTCTGATATAGATTTATCGCCTCTATCTGAATCAGTATATGTTGACATGCTTAGCGTATTGCATTCCTCTGATGCAGGCTCAACATGGGAGTTAATACCAGGTGCAAGCTGGTCCTATCCTGATATCCCAGATAGCTATGTGTTTCAAGTACCAGAGGTTGATACTATATCTTTTAGAAATAAATTTAAAGTTGAGGTTTTAGATATTGGAGATTACACAGGGATAGATCAAGTTGTTCATAGCGATATATCAGAATATTTAATTGTTATTGCTAATGATGAACTTGAAAATAATTATCAATCAGGATGGAATATTGTAAGTAGTCCTTTAGCTATGTCTAGTTCTTCGATAGATGATATTTTTGATGTAGATAATTATTGTTTTGGATTATTTGATCAGGATGGAGGTAGTCACAGCTGTACNGATACCACATCTTCTCTAATTGAGTTTCAAGCCTCTGAGGGCTATTATATGGTTTCTGAGAATGAAGTTACTTTAGATATTGAAGGAGATGTTCTTAGTGAAACATTCCCCATAGTATTAGAGCAAGGCTGGAATCTTATTGGCCATCCTCTAGTTTCCAAGGTTTTAGTTGATTCATTGGAGGTCATAGATCCTAGTAATTTTTATGGAATTCCAATGACATGGGATGAAGCTGTCTCAAGTCAGTTATTGATGTCGTCTATTCATGGATTTGACAATGAATTGAAGATGCATACCCCAGTAGATGTCCTTGAACCATTTCATGGGTATTGGATTCATGCTTCAAGGGAGCTACAACTCATGGTGTCGCCTCATATATATGATGAGGACTTATATAACCGTGAAGATAGATTTTTATTATCTATTTCAACAGCAGAAGTTAATCCACAGGCTCCTATGTTAGCGTGGAAAGATATGATTAAAATTGGGTTAAGTCCATTAGCATCAGACGATTGGGTCTATGGTCAAGATGAATATGATATCCCTATTGATATTGCAACTCCTACTTCATTTCCTGATCTATGGATTGATCATCCAGAATGGTATGAAGATGGTATCTCTGAAAGTCGCTCATTCTATTCTGATATGCAGCAATTAAATAATGATTCTAGAAAGTCATGGTATTTAAAAGGCGAATTGCGAGGCAATGATTCTGAGGCGCAGATAAATCTTAGCTGGGAATTTGAAAATTTAGAGCTTTTAGGTGAAGATGAAGTAAATTTGATTATTGGTCAAGAAATTATAGATATGCGAAGCACAAATTCAATTTCAATTGATAGAATTTATTTTGGCAATATGCAGGTTGTGATTGGAATACTTTCATGCGAAGACGAAGGANTTGTTACCTGCGGAGATGGAGCTTGCGCAGAATCCCTTGATCAGTGTAGTTGTGATTCACAAGATTTAGTTGATTGTGGAGATGGAACCTGCGTTGAGGATATTCAAGATTGTAGTTGCGACTCACAGGGTCTTATTGAATGTGAAGATGGAAGTTGCGTTGAAGTTGAAGAGCAATGTGGTGAATTGAATAATGAGATCCCAGATAAATTCTCTATATCAGCTCCATACCCCAATCCCTTTAATCCTAATGTTAAGTTTGATTTCTCGTTACCAGCTATTGCCCAAGTCGGAGTAGATGTATATAATATAAATGGAGCTCATGTAGTGCAACTAATCAATGGAATTAAGCCAGCAGGATATCATTCTGTGGTTTGGAATGCAGGTCACCTATCTGCAGGAATGTATTTCATTCAATTTTCTAGCTCTGAAGGCAATAAAACAATGAAAGTATTGCTTATCAAGTAATTTCTTTCGCCCCTCTTAATTTTCTCTTGAATAGTAGNTAGTATTAGCTTTATCTTTACTAGTCTGTTAAGGGCCAGTTAGTGTGTGACTTGCTCTACCAAATTTAAAACAAAAAACATAAACTATTATTAAGTGAATTTTATAAATAAAATTTTATTATTATCAATTGTAGCTCTTTTTATTAGTTGCGAAGAATCTACATCCAGCGACACTAATGAAGAACATTTTAATAGTACTCTAGAAAATTCAGATTTAGGTGGATCAACTGGAAATATAGATGACTACTTTTATGATTTAGATGAATCTGAAGTACCGTATGTAAATTCTAAATTCTATAGATATTCAGGATTGAGTATTATAGAGCCACTTGCCTTTGATGCTAACTCAGATACATTAAATTTTATAACTGTAAGTGATTATGTATTAAAATTTAGCCCCTCTGAGCTCATTGATGACATGATAGCTCTTGAGCCTTTTGATGAAACTATTGATGGGCAAGACATTAATGGAGATGGTGAAGTAACTGGTGGGTCTTTCTCCGGTATATACAGATTTGAAGAAATAAATTTCTCTCACACCTATACTGATGTTATAAAACTTGAGTGGGATGAGGACAACGAAAGATATATGGTTGTTAGTGCACCAGGCGAATTTTCGCCTCTCGCGCATAGATATATAATAGGTAATCCAGATAGCTTGTACGAAAACAACAGGTATGATGTTGGCGAAGCTTATATTGATGATAATCTGAGCGGCTCCTGGGATGAAGGTGAAGACTATACCGATGCATTTGCTCCAGATATGAATGATGATTATGATTCACTTGTTTATATAACGCAGATAAATTTCAATGATTTGAACGGTTTTTATTTTTCAGATGATGATGAAAATGGATATTGGGATGAAGGGGAACAGTGGGATCTTCCAGACTCATCCACATACCAGTATTATTTTGATACNAATCAGCTGTCTTCTGTAGACAGTGTATATAGTTCTCAAAATTTAGAAATTACTCATGATTTTAGTTTCAGTAAATCTCTTATAGCTANAGATTCTTTGATGTTTAAAATTAGTACAGACTGCAATGATAATGGCCAGTGGGATGATGCTGAAACCTCTGATTTAGGAAATGGTCAGTGGGACCCTGCGGAGCCTTTTTTAAATCAAGGTGGAGATGATGATGTTGAATATGATATCGGAGAGCCATTTCTCGATAGAAACTGCAATGGTCAATGGGATGATGCAGAAGCTTATACCGATGATGATGAGAATGGCCAATGGGATGATGGAGAATCTTTCGTAGATACTGGGAATGGTATTTTAGATGGGGCAGAATCGTGCGCAGACGGAACTACAAATTGTAGCTATGAGCTTCTTTATGCTATGTCAGATAGGCCAAACGTCTTAATGGCTAGCTATGATAGTAATAATTGGACTGTTTATGAGAATATTGATTTAAGCACTGTGATTAACTCAAGGTGGGGCGATAGTTCTTATCAATTAATTCAATCTTATGATCAAGTTGAGACTAAATCTAAATCAACAGCAATAGTAGATAAGGTAGAGACTGTTTATAGTTATCAAATTATTGAAAATACCTTTGAAGATGGTAAAGACTATAGTATATCTAAAGTGATTTGGGATGAGCTTGGAGATGGGAATAGATCTGTTGCTTATCATTTATTTAGAAAAGATGAAGCTGGTAATATTGTAGAACTTGTTCATGATAGCTATTTTACACTGCCGACCACAACCCCTGGCTCTAGTATTGATGGAGGGAGTTTTGAGGATTATTTAGTATTTGACAATCTCCCAATAGAGCAAACATATCTTCATACATATAATGGTTTACTTAGAGATGGCGAGAGACATCAAAGCTCTCGCATTGCCTACTCGCCTACTACCAATGCCCAATATTATGTTACTGAGACATATGAAGTCAATAGTGACACCCTAATAATTCCCCAGTTAAATTCTTCATATGATGAAGGAGAAGAATATTTAGATGCAAATGAAAATCAGCAATGGGATTCAGGAGAAGAATTCACAGATGAGTTTACAACTCTCGGCGATGTATTTAAAATAACCCGCACTAAGAATTCAATCATGCAGGGGTCAGGTTTAGAACTTGTAGAGCTAAATAATATTTGGCTTGCTAAGAATTATGGGATCGTTAAAGATGAAATGGAATTTAGGTTCAATGANCCCGATGATTTTGATGGATTTTACAGATTAGAGNTAGTTAGCTGTAGGCACTGCCAAGAAGCTTCTTCAAACAGGGCNNTNGCTNCAGANCCTGTTGAAGTTGACTTTAATCAGCTTAAAAACACTGGNAATGTTAGCGATAACTTCAAGAAACAAAGAACTTTTGGGCTTCAAAAATTAACTTTTGACTCTCAACCTTAGGATGATATATGCTTAGATGTTTAAAATTTATCTTTTTTTGTTTTTCTACCTCAATAGTGCTTGCTGGTACAGACGGCACAATAAGAGGCCAAGTGATGGATGTTTATGGCGAGCCCCTACCTGGCGTTCAAATTCTCATTGAAGACTTATCTCAAGGTGCTGTTACTGATCTTGATGGAAATTATATAATACTTAACGTTCAAGTTGGAACATACGATATCAAAACATCTATGATTGGATACGCTACAATAGTTACCAAGGATGTAAATATCACTATGGATCAAACTAGATGGCTGAATCTAACAATGCAAGAAGAGGCTATTGAAGGAGAGATTGTTGAGGTGACAGGTGAGCGTGGGCTCGTTGAAAAAGATATGACTTCCAAGAAAGTAACAGTTAGTCAAGAGCAAATTGAAGCACTTCCCATTAAAGATGTAACGGAGCTATATTCTTTGCAATCTGGCGTCGTTAAAGTAGAAGGCGGAATGGCTGGCGCGATTCCTGATCATGAGGAGAAGGGACTTGAAGAGGTTCATGTTAGGGGTGGAAGGTCTGGNGAAATAGCTTATATGATTGATGGCCTATATATTAGGAATCCAATTTATGGTGGAATTGGGAATGGTACTCGACTAAATCTTTTTGCGGTAGATGAGTTTGATTGGCAGCCAGGTGGATTTAATGCAGAATATGGTGATGCAATGTCGGCTGTGAGTAATATGCATACTGCTTTTGGAAAGAATAAATTTAGATATCGATTTAAATATGAAACTAGCATTATTGGCGCTCAAGTTTTCAACAATGATTATGACGATTTAAGAGGTTTTAATGATTTCAATCTTGGACTTGGTGGCAAGGTGCCATTTGCTAGTGCATTACCTTTTATTGATGGTGCACATTATTGGATTTCAGGCCAGTTAACAGATGAGCAGTCATATAGAGTCTTAGAATTTGATAATGTTGTGGCGACTGGAGTTCTGGACGATGATATAGCAAATAATGTAATGCCTTGGGATACACAGGCAGGCTTAAGAGGATTTGGGTTTGATAAAACTGCAGACGTCTTTGCAAAAATCTCCTTAAAAATGCTTGATAATGATTTGAAGGTTAATTATTCATATTGGCAGGTTGCAGCTCATAGGCAGTCATTTAGCACAAGGTATATGTATGACAATACAGGCCAGAATGAACTATTTAGAGACACTTATAGAAACACACTTGATATTAACCACCAGCTTTCTAAGACAACTTTTTATTCACTGAGATTTTCAAATTTCATACAAGATCAGTTTATTGGTGTTAGATGGGAAGACTCTGACAACGATGGATACCCAGACTGGTTCGAGTATGGAAATGCAGCTGGCTCTCCAATATATGATAATTTTAGTCCGACATACGATATGTCCTCTGATACTGATAATCCCTACGTGACGCCATTTGACCCAAACACAACTACTAATCCTGCAGAAATTTATTATACAAACAGGGACGGGAATGGTCCAGATAATTGGACAAGTGGATGGTATTATGGTGCTGCTCCAGGAAATTACAACTGGGATGTAGCTGAAGAGTTTATTGATGTAAATCAAGATGGTATATATACTCCATTCTTTGATTTAGACGGAAATGGGATCAAAGATCCTAATGAGCATTGGATAGATATATTTGAACACGAGCATTACTCAGATTTGAATGGAAATGGCCAATGGGACTCAAANGAAGATTTTGATGACTATAATGGTAATGGAATTTGGGATACATTTGANTTTGATACTAATGGAGATGGAATTTGGGCTGGACCTGTTCTAGTTGAAAAGGCAATAGAAAGAGATGGCAGTTATTGGCTGACTCCTGAAATGTATGTTAATTACGCAGATTATTTTGATGGCTTTAATTATTGGAACGATATTCAAAATCCATACCATGGATATGTAGAAGATTTTACACCAAACAGCTATCAAGAATATTATTTCCTAGGTTGGAACGAAGAGAGAGTTTTTGGTGGTAGTGACCAGTTTTTTAGTACATCAACAGCTAGAACTAATGAGGTGCGATTTGATTTAACTTCTCAGCTTTCTTCAAAATGGAATACAAGGGTTGGCTTTGATTATAAAGTTCATAAGTTGAATTTTTATGAAATAAAAAACCCTTGGGATGATGGCAGTGCAATTAGACAGCGTTTTGCAGAGTATTGGGATGACTTTGGAATAGATGGAGTAAGCTATGTTGACGATGTTGATGATAATTTCCAACCTGATATTGGCGAAGGAAATGGTCAGTGGGATCCAGGGGAAAATTACAATGATTTTAATGGTGATAATGAATGGAATGACTACGTAGAACCGCAGGAACTTGCATTTTATTGGCAAAATAAATTTGAGGTTCCATGGATGGTTATCAACGCTGGACTCCGTATTGATGGAGTGCACTACAATACAAAAATATGGGCAGATGAAAATGGTAATCATTCTCCTTATAAGCCATGGATGTGGAGAGACTGTGGCGTTGATGGACTTTGTCCTGATGATAATGAGTGGAGCGCACCAGATACAGGAGAAGGTGATGGTACGCAGCAGGGGTATGAAGAGGTTACGGATTTAATTGGACTGCCTTATACGAAAGTGATATTTACCGATGCAGAATGGCTTTGGAAATTAAGTCCCAGGCTTGGTATTAGTCATGTAATTACAGATCAGGCGACATTTACCTTTAACTACGGTATGTATTATCAGACGCCTGTTTATCAAAATGTTTACCTAAATACGAATAGAGCTGATGACCCTCAGGATACATTTGAAGAGAGTGAAGGGCAATTAGGAAATGCAACAATGACTGCATCTAGAACTCAATCTTATGAGTTTGGATTCAACGTTCAAGTAAATAGAAACTGGGCATTTTCGCTCATGGGTTGGGTTAAAGATATGGATCAGCTGGTTACAGCAAAGACTTATAGAACTGGTGTATATGAATACCAAGTTACTGCAAATGGAGATTTTGGTACTGCTACGGGTATTGACTTTTCACTCGAAAATCGAGGCTTGCTAGTAAATACAATGCTACAGTACACATATTCAGTCGCAAGAGCAAACGGTGCATACGACGCTGCTGCATTCGGAGGTCAGTTTGTTGATGCGCCCGCGCAACAGTATTTAATGCCTTTTGATAGAACGCATGATTTAACACTGACTCTATATACATTTTTGCCATTTGGAATTACTGCATCCATGACCAATTTTTACCAATCTGGATTTCCTTATACTCCTTTAATCTTTAGTGGAGATAAGCCGGTCGAAGATGAAATAAATAAAAATACTCGAAGATCATCTGATTGGTACTGGGCGAATGTGGCATTTTCAAAAAATATTAAGTTTGATGATTTAAAAGTTGCATTTGGATTAAATATATACAATGTTTTTGATAATAGAAACGAAGTAAATATTTGGCCCTTAACAGGAACAGCTAGTGATCCAGGTGATTACTACACTGACGAAATAGGTGAATCAGTTTCAAGTGGATACTATGATACTCCTTGGTACTATCAATCACCTGCAGAAATAAACTTTTTTATGAGGATAGATTTTAATTAATGATAGCAAATTTTAGATATATATTCATTTTATTATGTACAATTATTTTTACAGCTGAGCCAGATCTCTATGATGGCGTAGGTGAACGGTTTAGCGCAGGGCCCGCAGAAGCTGTTAGGGGATTAGGTCAATATGGCTATCCGAGTGATCCAATATCAGATAGAGCTAAAGGTTATTTATTAAAAGGTAAAGTAAAAAATGCTATATCTAATTACGGTAACTTTATAACCTGGGATGAGCATCCAGCTGGGCTATGGGGCGAATATTCTTATCTTCCTCACGTAGCAATGGTAGCTGGAATTCCTGGTCATGATTATAGTTCTGAGTATCAAGATTGGATTGAATCTGATATGTCAACATACTATCCTGATTGGTATTCCCAGAATGGAGAGGATCTAGTCGTTTGGTGCTCTGAAGATTTATATGATGCATGGTCCTTAGATACGGAGCTTTTAACATCTCAAGACGAAAATGCTCAAGATCAGGGTCATTCTCTTACTCGTAGACCAAATGGTAAATATATAGGTATAGCATTTGAAACAATCGATGATAGAGGAGTTGTAGGTGAAAGAAAGTCTAGTATTGAATCTTTTGATGGAACAAATCAATGGGCATTTGACTTTTTTAATACTGAGAATCAAAATGGAAATTCAAGGGTTTGTATTTCTGCTAGAGAGGATGATTTTACATTAGATCCAAATTTATCAAATGCGATGATTGGTGCAATGTTTCCGTGGGGTTTAAGACCTGCGTTAAAAGAAAGACAGGAAGAGTTTGATCTTTATGAATATGGACCAGATGGAGATGATTGGTCTGAAGATGATGAATACGCATATTATGGCGCCACATCCCAGGAGTCCTGGTTTACGAGATGGAATCCAGCCACTAATACAGACTGGCAGCCCACTACCAAGGCAAAGGAAAACTCCCATGGAACTGAGGTNAATTCTGGAAATTTATTTGGAAGTACAATTTTCACAGANTCCAATGATAGNTATCCGCTCTTAGCTCACAGTTCATATTCTCAGACCTGGCCAAAGAGGTTTGACGAAGAATCTGGTGAATATGTTTCATATTGGCCAGGATGGTATGCTCTTGATTTTAATGAAGATTTGCCAGGATGTGATGGTGATAGAGATAATGATGCATGCTGGGAAGAGATTCCNGGAAGATTTACCTCGGACAATGATGTTTANATGGAGTTTGANGATAGATGGGCGCATAGAGGAAATTTAGTCGATAGNAATAATGATTATATTCAAACNGGATATCCATTAGGGCTTAAAATAAAATCAACGGCTCACTCNTATGGCGTNTCATTNGCAGAAGATATAATGTTTACAACAGTCTGGGTGCATAACGAAAGTCATGATATGGTAATGCCGGACGGAACAAAGTTAAATAGTGCCGATGGCTTTGATTATGAGAATTTATCTCTTGGATTTTATATGGATGCAGATGTTTTAAGCACAGATATTTATGGAAATTTTAATGTGCATACCAATGAAGATGATTTTATGGAATACATTGATTGCAAAACATCTGATGAGTATTACCCTGATGGCTGTCCAGTCATAAATGGTAAGGAGCTTAGAGTTAGTATTGCAGCTATTGGTGATTGGGATGGCGTTAGCAATGCAGGCATGGGACATAGCATGGATCCCGATGCTCCAGCTATGGGAACTGACTTTGGCTTAGTTGCGGTACAGATGTTAGACTCTCCAATTGCAACTGACAATGTCGATCTTGACCAGGATGGAATTACGGATATATATGCTGGTGAGAAACTAAAAATGACAGACTGGCATTGGTTTAGCTGGTATAATAGACCTGGAGTTGTTTTTGCTGAAGGTACAGCTGGGTGTTGCGCTGGAGATCCAGGAAAAGACCAGGCGAGAAATAAAGAGGAAATTCAATATAAAGTAATGGCGGGAGATACAACCAATTTATCTGACGATGAAAAGGAGTGGTATTTTCACGCAGATCCCAGCTTAGATCAACTAGATCCAAATTTTAATCCTCATTTTGACAATGTAGAAGATTTAAAACAAACTGAACTCTTTCAAGAAGAGCCATTTGGATTAGATTGCGTAATGGAAATGACAACTGGTCCATTTGATTTAGCAGCTCAAGACTCTGTCCCTTTTTCATTTTGTATTATTTTTGGACAGAATATAAATGACTTACTAGCAAATGCTGAGTTTGCTCAGGTGATGTATAATGCGAAATATCAAGGGTTTACATCTCCTACTATTCCTCATGTTGAGAGCGAAGTAGGTGATGAGTATGTTAAGCTATATTGGGATCAGGCTGCTGATTCATCTCAGGATGTCGTAACAGGCTATTATGATTTTGAAGGGTATAAAATTTATAAGAGTACTGATGATGGAGTTTCATGGGGAGCAGAAGGGGATAAAGTTTTTGACAATACAGGGGTTCAAGTAGGTTGGAGACCTCTTGTTCAGTTTGATTTATCATATCAAGATGATTATTATCACTGCGTAAAAACTCCTCAAATAGGAAATTGTGAAGATGTAATTTTGTCAAATGGGCAGACTGATACATATAGAGCGATGGATGTATCTGGCTTTGACCCTCTAGCGCCTTGGTTTGATTTAGGAAGTAATACTGGTATGCCAGATGAGCTTTCAGGGCAGGACTGCGGGATGTATTATGATACAAACTTAAATGATTCTCTTTCAAGGTGTGGTGAGGATTGCTCTAAGGATTTTGATGGCAATGATATCAATGAATGCTATTACTATTACGTTGATACTGATGTGCTAAATGGTATTGAGTACACATATTCAGTAGTTTCTTATGATACGGGAGTTCCAGATAGCACGCAAGCCAATGCTAACCCAGATGCATGGGCTAGACCCAATGGCTATCAATTTATTGAATCTTCTAGAGGTTCAACTCCATTAGATATGAATTTTGTAACTACAATCCCAGGTGCTCAAAATACTGGAATGGATTGTAATAGTGTAAGAGTTATTCCCAATCCTTACTTTGGAAGATCGACCTTAAATGAAACGGTATACAAGAGAAGAATTTCATTTATGGACCTTCCAGAGAAGTACACCCTTTCAATTTATACGGTTACAGGCGAGTTGGTTTGGGAGCAAAATGAGCTTCATGAAAATGCAGGCGATGGAATTACATTTTGGGACTTACGTTCTGTAAACAATCAAGAGGTATCGCCAGGGCTTTATATATATACATTAGATGCTGAATCTGGTAGCAATAGGCAGTCGGATTGTAGTCACATAGGAAAATTTGCAATAGTAAGATAAGGTTTAAAAAGGTATTGATGAAAAAAACTATATTATTTTTATTTAGCTTTATTTTAAGTCAGAATCCAATCTCTGATGCAGGTTCCGACCAAGTGGTTCAGCTGGGAGTTCAGGTACAATTAGATGGAAGTGCTTCGTATGATACTGATGGGGCAATATCCTCATACAGCTGGACATCAAATAGTGGTATTGCACTTACAGGCTCAGATACTGCAACACCTTCATTTACTGCACCAAACGAAACTAGTTCATTATCATTTACCTTAGAAGTTACAGATAATAACGGCAATATATCCCCATCAAACTCTACCTCAGATATATTTATCTCTGAATACCATGATGGAGGAAGTCCAAATCAATATTTAGAGATATTCAATGGTACAGATTCCGCTATAGATTTAACTGGATACGAGCTCTGGATTTTAAAAAGCGAAAGTGATATGAGCTGGGAGCCTATTTATAGTACTGAAGATGAGGAGTGGGAGACTGACTTTTGGGTTTTAATATTCAATTCTGATACAAGTATGACAAACATCAATTCTTATCTTCAGCTGGATGGAGACTATATGCAGAGAGTTGACCCTGGATTACTAAATCCAAATGAATCACTTATGATCATACGTGAAGGCGAAGGCGAAGATTTTAATTTTATTGGTCAAAATTATGTAGTTTGGGATAGGCTCGTTAAAATTTCTGGAGATGAGCCTGTTGCATTATTTAAGAATGGTCAAATTATTGACAAAATTGGTGACGATGAGGATGTATCAAGCTCTGGATGGGATGTTGGCGAAGGCACTACAAAGGATCACACCTTAATCAGAAGATCCACTGTGGTTTCAGGTAATATTGATTGGGAATCATCTGCGCTATCAGAGTGGAATGTTTTTGACAGGGACACATTCAATGATATTTTTAATCATAATTGCACATCTTGTGATAATGAAGTTATTGTCTATGTGTCTAGCCCACCATTAGCTAGTCCTTCTTATGTTTCAGATGACCTCCTTTTAGACTCTAATGGAGATATCTGTGATACTCAGGTTACGCTGGATGCATCACCCTCTATTACAGAGACTGGTAATATTTCGTATCAGTGGGTAGATACTAATGACTTGATAGATGAGGCAGATTTAAATCGTAAGCAACCAAGCTTTAGCACAATTGGTGTTGCAGCAGGAACATATGAGTTCGGATTAGTTGTATTTGATGGACTGCTCGAGTCAACTGAGGAAATAGTGAGTATTACAATCGGAGATAATTTGTGTCCATTGGCAAGTTCTAGCGTAGTATTGCAGTCTGATGAGAGCTGGTTGGAACAGTACCCATCCCTTGTCTACTTTGAATCTGAAAATTTTACTGATGAAGGCAATGGAGTGTGGAATGAAGGTGAAGTTTTCTATGATATTGGTGATTTT
>NHHK01000010.1 GCA_002171125.1 bacterium TMED161
ATCCCAATTAATAACATAATAGGTTGTGAACAACATTATGGATATAGAAATAAAATGGAGTTTTCTTATTCTTCAAATAAATGGATTCTAGATTTAAATGAAAAAGATCAAGAAATCGATAATACAGCTTTTGGACTTCATGTAAAGTCTAGATTTGATAAAATTGTAGATGTTAATGATTGTCATATTAATGGTAAACTTTCTAATAAAATTTTCCAATTTTTAAAACAAAACTTATATAAATATAATATTATCCCTTTTGATATAAAAAAAAGAACAGGGTTTCTTAGAAATGTTATAATTAGGCAAGGTCACGCTACTAATCAAATTTTGATTAATTTCATAATAACAGAATCTAATAATTCATGTTTGATTCCAATTGCTAAAAGTCTTGTTAGTGAATTCGATGAAATAAAGTCAGTTCTTAGTTCAACCGTAAAACGAAATTCTGGTTCTTCATTTAGTGATGAAGAAAAAATATTATGGGGTGAAGATTATATTACAGAAAAAATTGATCAAAATATTTATAAAATATCTAGTAATTCATTCTTTCAAACAAATTCTAAGCAAGCTAAAGTTTTGTATGATTTAATAAGTCAGATAGCTAATTTTAAAGGAAATGAGATAGTTTATGATCTATATTGTGGAACTGGATCGATAGGCCTCCATATTGCAAAATATGTTAAAATGGTCTATGGAATAGAAATTGTTATGTCAGCAGTTATTGATGCGATTGAGAATGCAAAAAATAATAAGGTTGATAATATACATTTCTTTCATGGTGATTTAATAAACGTATTCAATTCAAGTGAAGAGTTGAAACTAATTCCTAAACCTGATATTATTATTTTAGATCCCCCTAGAGCAGGAATGCATGAAAATACCTTGAATGAAATATTAAAATTAAATTCAAAAAAAATTATATATGTATCATGCAATCCTTCTACTCAAGCCCGAGATATAAAATTACTTTCTGAACATAATTATATGATTAAAAATATACAACCTGTAGATATGTTTCCACATACGCCCCATATTGAAAATATTGTATTAATGGAGAAATATGAATAGTATCATTGAAATAAATAATTTAAAAAAAATATATAGTAATGGTAATCATGCCTTAAATGGAATAAATATTAATATAGAAAAGGGGAAGTTTTTTGGATTACTTGGACCAAATGGAGCAGGTAAAACAACCACTATAGGAATTCTAACTGGGTTAGTTAACCTTACTTCTGGTAAAATTAAAGTAAATGGTTTAGACATAATCAAAGACTATAAAAAAACAAGGAAGATGATAGGGCTTTCTCCGCAAGAAATAAATCTTGATGTATTTTTCACTATAAGAGAACTATTAATTTTTCAAGGTGGCTATTATGGATTATCTATCAAAGAGTCCAAAAAAAGAGTTGATAAAATTCTTTTTGATTTAGGCTTAGAAGAAAAAGCTTATTCAAAAGCAAGGGAACTATCTGGAGGAATGAAAAGAAGAGTACAAATTGCAAAAGCTCTGATACATGACCCGGAAATAATTATCCTTGATGAACCAACTGCTGGTGTAGATATAGAATTAAGGCATCTATTATGGGATTCATTGAGAGAAATGAATGAAAAACATGATAAAACCTTATTGCTTACAACTCATTATATTGAAGAAGCAGAAAACTTATGTGATGAGGTTGCCATTATTGATGATGGTAAAATAATTGCTCAAGGTAGCCCAAAAGATTTAATTGCAAATGATGGTGAATCCCTAATTAATATCACTGTAGATAATTGGGATAGCTCATTATTACCAAATTTCACTTCAAATTTCCAAGATAACATCGTAACAATAAAATCAAAAAATAGTGATAAAGATACTCCATATATTATAAATAAAATTACTGATGCTAATATTTCAATAAATAAATTAGATATAAGAAAAGCTAATCTAGAAGATGTCTTTATAAAACTCACAGGAAAAAAATTGACAGATGATTAATAAATCTTTTTACACATTAGTATATCGAGAAGTCTGGAGATTTCTCGTATTATATAAACAAACAATTATGCCAGGAATAATTACAGCAGCATTATATATGGTAATTTTTGGAGAAGCACTTGGTTCAAGGATAAAGCTAGAGAATAATATTGATTACATAATTTTTATTATTCCAGGATTAACAATGATGTCAGTTATTGGTCAATCATTTGCAAATTCTTCTTCAAGTATAATGCAGGCAAAATATCTTAAATTTATTGATGATTATCTTATTGCTCCAGTAAGTGGTTTTGAATTAAGTATGAGTTTTATAATTGGAGCGATTCTTAGGGGTGTAATAAATGGGATATTAATTATTTTGACTTGTGCACTTTTCACTAGCTTTACAATTGAACATTATTTTCTATCCCTATTTTTTTTAATTGTTGTCTCATGTGCATTTGGCGCTATCGGAGTTATAGTAGGTATAGTTTCAAAAACATGGGATTCGGTTGGTGTATGGGGCACTTTTGTATTTATGCCTTTATCTATGCTTGGCGGCGTGTTCTGGTCTATTGATATGTTACCTGAATCCTGGGCATATATAGCATTAATGAACCCTTTATATTGGATGATTAATGGGTTACGATATTCTATGCTAGGAATAAGTGAAATTTCAATTACTTTTTCTATAATTATATCTCTATTATTTGCAATTATTTTTACAATACTTGCATCAATTATGTTTTCAAAAGGATATAAAATTAAATCGTAATTGTTTTTTCAATTAAAAATAAATTATATATTTGTTTATCATGAAAAAAATTAAAGAAATATACATTCACCCAATATTAAAAATAATTTTATTATTATTACTACTATGGATTGGATCATCCATTGGAATTCTATATCTTGAAGATGGCGAATTATCGGATATTAAAAATTCATTTTGGTGGGCAATTGTAACTATTACTACAGTAGGATACGGAGATTATTCTCCTGAAACCACATATGGAAGAGCTTTAGCAGTTATTTTAATGCTGTCAGGTATAGGATTAGTTTCAACAGTAACTGGTTCAATATCTTCAATTTTTACAACAAGAAAAATTATGGAAGGAAGGGGATTAAGTATGATAGAATCAAATGATCATATTGTCGTTTGTGGATGGAATGAGAATGTGGAACATTTACTTGCTTGTATGTCTCAAATTACAACTCGAACTAATAAAGATATTATTTTAATTAATGATTTATCAGAGGATCAGCTAAACTCAATACTAGCTAAATTCCCAAATTTGAATATTAAATTTGTGCGAGGTGATTATACAAATGAAAGCACTTTAAGTCTTGCTAGTATTAAAGATGCAAGCTCTGTAATTGTCATATCTGATGATAGCATACCCGAGGATGATGACAAGACAATCTTAACAACTTTAACAATAAAAAATTTATATCCCCAGCTAAAGGTTGTTGCGTATGTTACAGAGCGAACTAAAATACCATATTTAAAAAGAGCTAATGCAGATGAAGTAATAACAGATGAAAATTTCAAATCATTTCTTGCAGCGACACATGTTATAGAGCCAGGTGTTCCTCAAGCAGTAAATCAACTATTAGATGTTCATTCTGAGAATAGATTTAAAAGTGAAAAAATTGATGAAAAGTTTTTAGGTAAACCATATATAGATTTATTTAATTATTATAAAAATAAAAATGAGCTTTGTATTGGTTTATATATTGAAAATTCAGCTATGGGATATGAACAATTATTTTCATCAGCATCAGATGCTGATGCACTTGATAAATTCATAGAACAGAAATTAAAAGCAGCTGGACATGGATTAAAAGAGAATTCAATTGATGTAATGATAAATCCTGATAATGATTTTAAAATCAAAGAAGGGCAAGGAGCGATATTAATAGTATGAAACATGATTATAATCTTTTTAAAAATTATTTAATTTTTGATGGTTTATCAGAACAGGAAATTGAGAATTTCATAAAATTGATGACGTTCAAGAAAGTGAAAAAAAATGAAGTGATTATAAAAGAAGGAGATAATGGCGATACTATTATTCTTCTTTTAAATGGTGAAGTTAGTATGACTCAGGCTTTAACCTTGAAAAATTCTAAAGCAATATCTGACAATAGAGAGAAAACATCAATTAGAATAGATTCAAAGAAATCTCATCACTTTTTTGGAGAAATATCATTGTTCAATGAAGTAGATAAAAGAACAGCAACAATTACAGCAACTAGTGATTGTGAAATTGCAATTTTAGATGATAATGAAATAATTAAACTTTGTAATGAAAATCATACTTTAGGATATAAAATCATGAAAAACCTTGCCGAGAAACTTGCATCAAGTTTGGAAAGGACAAATAGTCAAGTTTTAAAACTCACTACTGTATTTAGTTTAATTCTTGAGAATTAAAATAATCTACTAATATCATTCTTCATAATGATAAAGAAAAATAGAATTAAAAAAAGTACCCCTACCTGCTGAATAAGCATAAGTGTTTTAAATGGGATTCTTCTTCCTATAGCACCTTCAATTATAGCAATTAATGCATGGCCACCATCTAGTCCAGGAAATGGTAAAATATTAATTATACCTAAATTAACACTCAAAACCGCCATTAGATTGACTAATGCTATAATTCCTACTTTTGTGGCCTCTCCAGCTACAGATGCTATCTGAATAGGGCCACCAAAATTCTTAATATCTAAATTTCCTGTAAAGAAAGAAATTATTGATTGTGACATAATACTTAACCAACCGATTAAATCATTTAATCCATAATATAAAGATCCTAAAAAGCTTGGCTGAACAATATCAAAGTTTGGTCTTATACCTATGACACCTATACTATCACCGGATGGAATTAGCATACTAGAAGTAAAAATGGTAGAGGAAATAATTTCTCCATCCCTATCATACTGTAAATATATATTTTGGTTGGGTTTGTCATGAACTTGGTTTTTGATATCATCCCAATCATTTACATATAAATCATTTATAGATATGATTTTATCTCCATTCATCATACCTGATAAATAAGCGGGTTGATCAAGGACAACCTCTCCGATAATTGTGCTATTTTCCGGAATAGACCTACCATTAAAAAATGTTATTCCAGAAAATAATATAAATGCCAAAATAAAATTGAAAATTACACCACCTGAAGTAAACCAGACCTTTTGAAGCATATTTTTTGAAATATATTCGTAATCTTCTCCATTATATTGTTCATCTAAACTTTCATCAATCATTCCCGAAACTTTTACGTAACCTCCAATAGGAAATAAACCTATACCAAATTCTGTTTCGTTAATTTGTTTCTTAATTCCCAATCCAAATAAATTAAATCCAACATAAAATTTTTCAACTTTAAGACCAATTGATTTTGCTGCAACAAAATGTCCCAATTCATGTATAACAACTAAAATTGTTATTATGAATAAAAATGAAAATATGTTTATTAAAATATCCATTACTAAATAAAAGTATTTTTATTAATAAAATTTTTAACCCAATCAATTTGATTTAAAATATCATCAATATTAGGTTTACTAATATAGTGATGCTTTGTAATACATAGTTCAATTAATTTGGGTATTTGAGTAAATTCAATCTTTTCATTTAAAAATAACTCAACAGATAAGTCGTTAGCTATATTTAAAATAGATGTTGAAGTTCCACCAGATTCCATTGCACTATATGCAAGTTGAATACATTGAAATTTATTTAAATCTGGTTTTTCAAATGTTAGCTGACCTATAAGATCTAAATTCAACGGTTTTAAATTCAATTTTGTATGCTTGGGATAATGTAACGCATAATTAATAGGAATTTTCATATCAGGAAAACCAAGTTGAGCTTTTATTGATGTATCATTAAACTCAACCATTGAATGAATAATTGATTGTGGGTGAACAACTATATCAATCTTATCTTCGTTTAGCCCAAATAACCATTTTGTCTCAATTACTTCAAAGCCTTTATTCATCATTGTTGCAGAATCAATGCTTATCTTATTACCCATATCCCAATTTGGATGGTTTAGAGCATCTTTTACTGTTATTGATTTAAAATCTTTTTCATCTAAGGCTCTAAATGGACCTCCTGATGCTGTTAAAATAATTCTACTAATATCTAAATCATTTTCGCCTGTAAGGCATTGCCATATGGCACTATGCTCACTATCAACAGGTAAAATTTTTACACCATTTTCATGAGCAATTTCAGTAACTATTTCACCAGCCATAACTAAACTTTCTTTATTAGCTAGGGCTAAAAGTTTAGTTCCACTTTCAATTATATTTAAGGTAGGTTTTAAACCAGATATACCAACAATTGCATTTAAAGATAAATCTACTTTTCGTGATTTAATGAAATCTAAAGAATTATTCAATCCACATATAATTTTAGTGCTGGAATTATTAATTTCTTTTAATTTTTTGTATGAATCTTCACAATTTATGCATGCAAATTTAGGTTCTGTATTTATAATCTGTTTATATAGTAGCTTGTAGTTTGAATTTGTATATAAATAATCTATTTTATATTTATTACTTCCATTTAGAAGTTCTAAAGCTTGCGTGCCTATTGAGCCTGTTGATCCAAGAATTGCAATTTTTTTCATATTTGTATGTTAAACTCTATATTCTTATTTAGATATCTAGTGTCTGGATTATAATTAAATAAAATTGAAGAAGAAATGCCTTTTAATAATTTTATTCCAAGGGACATAAAGCATCTACGGCTACTATTGATAATATTTTTATTTGAAGTATTGTAATATATACCAAATGAATAGAAAACTTTTTTATTATATTCTAAATCAATGGCTGATCCAATGTTGAACCAATTAAAAGATTGAAACTTGTTTGAAAAATTATTATATCCAATCAAAAAATTAATTGGGAAGTTACTTTTTATAAATTTTAAAGAAAATTGACTGATTATTTTAAATTGATTGGGTTTTAGGATTGATATTTTCACTGAACTTATCAGATTGTGACTGATATATTTGTCCAATGAAAAATCATTAGTTTTAATTAGATCAGAACCAATATTAAATTGAAATTCACGATCCATTACGTATGAGTAATCTATAATTAATAATTCATCTATACTTTCCTCACAGTAAACAAAAGATATACAAATTAAAACTGAAAATATTCTAATAAATATGCCTTTAAATAATTCCACGATTACTGTTTTTTATAAAATTAATAATTTTGTTTACTTCCAATTTAGAATTTGAATTTTCATCTAAAATCTTAATAGCTTGCAAAATATTATGTTCTGATCGATAGATAACTCTATATGCTTTTTTAATTATACTGATAATATCTTCTGAAAAACTGTTTCTTTTTAAACCAACACTATTTATTCCAAAATATTTTAATGGCTCTCCCATTGCTTTTATATATGGCGGAACATCTTGAACAACCCTATACCCTCCTCCCACAAAAGCATATTCACCTATTTTGCAAAATTGATGAATGGGAGTTGCCCCACCAATAATAACATTATTTTCAATAGTAACATGACCTCCAACTTGAACATTATTTGATAAAATAACATCATCTCCCAAAAAAGTATCATGCGCAACATGAGAGTATGCCATTAATAAGCAGTTTGATCCAATCTTTGTTATTTTTCTATCTTTTGTTCCTTTATGAATAGTCACATACTCTCTTATAATAGAATTATCTCCTATCTCGACTGTAGTTTTTTCATTATTATACTTGAGATCTTGAGGTTTTTCACCTATTATTGCACCTGAAAAAAATTCAGAATTATTTCCAATTATAGTTCCTGACTTTATTAATACATTGGATGCAATTTTTACACCTTCACCTAGAGAAACATCACTTTCAATTATACTATATGGTCCAATTGTAGTATTGTGGGGGATCTTAACTGATTTATCTATAATTGATGTTGAATGAATATTCAACTTTATATACTCCTATTAACAACAGATGCTAGGAACGTAGATTCTGCCACTAAATCATTATTTACATGAATAGTAGCTTGAATCTTACATGTATTTAATTTGAACTTAAGAAGCCTAGCTGTGATTTTTAATTGGTCGCCAGGAACAACTGTCTTTTTGAATCTTGTATTTTCAATAGCAGAAATATACATTAATTTAGATTCTGGACTTGGAATTGTATTTAAAACAAGGAAACCTCCAGCCTGAGCCATTGATTCAATTAATAAGACGCCAGGCATGACAGGCTGTCCCGAAAAATGACCTTGGAAAAATGGCTCATTAAATGTGACATTTTTTATTGCATGAACCTCTTCACCAGAAATCAAATTATTAATTTTATCTATAAGTAAGAATGGATATCTATGAGGAAGAATATTTAGTACTTCTCTAATATCAAAAGATATTTTTTGTTTTTTATTTGCCATACCTTGTTTTACCCCTTTTTTGAGATATTTCTTTCTTATGTTTTTAACTAATTCAATATTTGCAAAATGTCCACTCCTTGCAGCTATTACGTGTCCTTTAATAGGCATACCTAGTAATCTTAAATCACCAATTAGATCTAAAAGTTTATGTCTAACTGGCTCATTATAATATCTAAGCTCAGTATCATTTAAAAGTCCGTTTGGAGAATCAATAGCCTGAGAACTGATATTTATTTTTTCTTTTATCTTTTTAATTTCTTTATCATTTAATTCTGTATCTATGAAAACAAGAGAGTTATCTAAACTTCCTCCTTTAATTAAGTCACAGTCTAATAAATTATTAACTTCTGAAAGCAAACAAAAAGTTCGAGCAGGAGCTACATTATTTATAAACTCTTCCCTAATTGAATAATATGAAGTGTACTGAGTACCCAAAGATTGATGTTTATAGTCCATCATAAACGTTATTCTAAATTTATCAGATGGGACTATATGAATATCTACACCAGATTTTGGATTACTATATGTAATAGTCTCATCAATAACTAATTCTAACCTATGTTCATCCTGATCTTTAAAACCAGATTTAATAAATAAATCTACATAGCCTTTTGCGCTACCATCTAATATTGGAACCTCTAAATTATCAATCTCAATCAATAAATTATCAATATTTAATCCATGAATAGCAGCAAGTAAATGTTCTATGGTATGAACTTCAGCTCCTTGTGATCCTATGGTGGTACCCCTTGTTACATCTACTACATTTGATACTGAAGCATCAATTATGGGAGCATCTTTTAAATCAATACGTTTAAATTTAATTCCATGATTAGTTGGGGCTGGTTTAATTACAACTTTTGAAAGTACGCCTGTGTGCAATCCTATCCCAGAGATTTCAATATCTTCTTTAATGGTTTGTTGAAATTTCAACTTATTTAAATTAGTTACCAATGTTCTATTACTTCTTTTTAGCTATTTCAGGTAGCTTAGAAATCAAAACATCAAGTCGCTTGCGCGTTCGATGGTCTATCGCTGGAATCCCAGAAACGGTCATATTACTTTCAAGAGATTTCATTACCGCTGATTTAGCTGCAACCTTACAATTATCACCAATATTCAAGTTATCAATTATACCAACTTGACCTCCAAGAATAACATTGCTACCTAATCTAGAACTACCCCCAATAGCAGATTGACCAGCTATTATGCAGTTTTTACCAATTCTTACATTATGAGCAATATGGACTTGTCCATCAATCTTAGTTCCTTCGCCAATCACTGTTTGACTCATTGTTGCTCTATCTACAGTACAACTTGCTCCAAGTACTACATTATCTTCGATAATAACGTTGCCAATATGAGGAACCTGATTTAAACTTTTATTTTGCTGAATAATACCAAATCCACTTGCACCAAGAATGCTTCCAGAATTAATTATAACATTTTTACCTATTTTTACATTATTATATATCGAAACATTTGGATGAATGATGCTACCTTCTCCAATTGAGGCATTTTTGCCAATATAAGAATTCGGTCCTATAGAAACACCAGCATGAATTTCTACATTGTCTTCAATAACAACATTGCTTCCCACCTTAATATCATTAGCTAGAATTGAAGAACTTGAAATATGAGCAGAAGAACAAATTCCTGAATCGACTTCATTTAGAGCAAACTTAAAATAATGGTTAACAACTTTAAAAAAAGATGATTTGGGAGTATCTACAAATATTATTGATTTATTTGTTGTTTCAATTTCCATATTTTTTGATACAATAATTAAATCAGATAGAGATTCATGAAATGAGGTTAAATCAGAATCTTTATTTAAAAAAGAAATATGCAACTCTTTACCAGGAGTTAAGTCATACGCTCCATGGATTTCAAGGTTACTATTACCCTGCAAATCTCCTTCAATTAGTTCTGTTATTTGAGAAGCTGTAATCAAAGAAGTTATTCATTTTGATTTTCAATTGCGCTTTTTCTAAGCTCATCTAAAACTGCATGGGTTAAGTTGTATTTATCTTGAGCGAATACAAAACCACCCGATTGGGCATCTAGAATAAAATCATAACCATCTGCAATTGCAACCTTGTCAATTGCTTCTTGAATTTTTGCTTGAACTGGCGCAAAAAGTTGATTTTGAATTCTATATATTTCTCCGCCATTAGGACCAAATTTTTCCATATTAAACTGTTGAACTCTTTGCTCCATTAGTTGAATTTCTTTTTCTTTTTCTGATCTTCTTTCAGCACTCATTAGTACTTTTTGCAATTCATAGGCCTGAAACAAACTATCCCTTCTTCCAATTAGGACTTCCATTTCATTTTCCCATTCTCTTTGTTTTTTCTCTAGTTCAATCTGGACAGCTCTAACCTCTTCTAATTCACTTAAAATCTTTTGAGAGTCAATATATCCAATTTTTAAATCATTTGAAAACAATGAACCTACAAATGTTAATAATAATATAATAAAACTACTTCTTCTCATCTTTCACCTCTTTTTAAATTAGTTAATTCCTGCTCCAAAAATCAAATGATGATCCCACCCCCATGGTGAACTATCATTACCTATTCCAGATGGATCAAAACCATACCCAATATCATATCCAATTAACCCTAGCATTGGCATAAATAATCTAACACCTACTCCAGCAGAACGCTTCAAATTGTATGGATCTACAGTATTAAAACCCGACCATACATTACCAGCATCTGCAAATATAAACCCATAAATAGTAGGATTACTAGAGAATAAAAGCCTTCCTTCAATAGAATATCTTGATAATAATTTACCACCAACTGGATAATTATTTTCATAATAATAAGGACCTACAGAATTTTCTGGATATCCTCTTAACATCTCTCCATATGGAATACCACTGCCACCCATAACAAAATATTTTTGAGGAGGAATAATTGAATCATCTGATATTCTTTCAATATTTCCAAACTTAAACATATTACCTATGGATATTTTATCACTAATGGGTATAAAGAAATTAAATGAAAATGAATTTTTCACATAGTCTTCTCTTCCACCCAGAACACCACCTGAATATGTTAAATCCCAAGTAAAATCAGACCCTGTGGTTGGAAACTCTGGGTGATTTAAACTTTTTCGCTTTAATACTTGGGAAATTGATACTCCAGAAGATTTAAATTTATATTTATCATTGATAAAGTCTATTTGGTTTTCACTTACAAATGCAAAAGAATTAAGGATATTTTGCTGATCATTTGAAGAATATGTTTTTGTCGATTTGGTGAAAGCCCAAGTCACCTTAAATTTATTATCGGGCCAATTTAATTTTCTTTTTCCAAATGAAATAGATATAGAACTACTATTAACATCTAATCCGGATATTGTTCTACTACTTGGAGTTTCATAATAACTATATGACGCACCAATCATGTTAGGAGTATCATATAAGGCAGGCTCAAAAAAACTTATTGAGAAACTCTGAGCTATACTATTACTTGAGTTATTAGAAGCATTAAAACTAGTTGTGCTACCACTACTCAAACCTCTATTATAATTAAGAGAAATAGTTTGACCTCTTCCTAAAAAATTTGGAAGCTGAAATCCACCACCCCCATTAAAGCCTTGAACCCTATTCCACCCCATTGTAAAGTTTGCTTGGCCAACACCTTTCTCAACTACTTCGATTATCAAATCTACTTCGTCTTCATCGAAAGGAAGAATATCTGGAATAACGTTTTCAAACAAGTTTAATAACATAATTCTAGTTCTGACATCAATAAATTTGGTTCTATTAAAAACATCTCCTGGATATATATCTACTTCTCTTCTAATTACATTTTCATTGGTTTTGTGGTTACCTTTGATAATTATCTTTCTTACCTTAACTATATTATTCTCAACAATATTAAATACAATATCTAAAGAATCATTATTATTGTACTCATATGAATGATTTATATTAAAGTTTAAATAACCTTTATCCATGTAAAGAGGAGAAATATTCTGGAATAATGAAAAATTAAATTTCTCTGAACTGTATATATCTCCATTAGTGATATCCATAGCATTTGTTAAAGTGGAATCACTAAATAGAGAATTACCTTCCCATCTAAGTGAACGATGGATATACTTTGGTCCTTCATATATTTTATAGTTTAAATCTATTGAATTGTCTTTAATATCAGTTAAATCCTCTATGAAATAAAAATCTTTAAAGCCCCTGTTATGGTAAAAATTTGAAATTAGTAATTTGTCCATCTCAATCTCATTCTCCAAATATTTACCCTTCCAAGGTAAATACCATACTTTTTCTTTATTTTTCTTAAAAATTCTTTTTAATTTTTTATCAGAGAATGAGCTATTACCATTAAAATTAATATTTTTAATTTTTAATTTATTACCTTCAATTATTTTTAGATTTAGGTCTGAAGCATATTCAAAATTAGACTTTTCAATGGAATAAGTAATTTTAATATTATGATAGCCTTTACTTTTAAACTCTTGAGATAACTTTACAATGCATTCAAAAATACTTTTATCAGTTAATATCTGACCCTTTTCAAGTTCAATTATATCTTTTATTTTTCTATCATTAAACTTCTTATTGCCTGATATGAAAATTTCATTCAACATATCTGCTTCTTCCAATTGAATAATTAAATCCATACCGTCTTTTGTTTCATTATCTAGAATTATTTTAATATCATTAAATCTATTAAGATCCCAAAGTCTATTAATACCTTGCTGAATCTCACCAGCTGCTGTAATCTGCATTCCTGGAAAAATATTTGAAATCCTAATGATGTCATCATTTGATAATCTTTTATTGCCCTCAATCTTAATCCTATTAATCTGGGCTATAGATGTACTAGCTAATGAAAAAGATATCATCAAACATAGTAATAAATGTATTCTAAAAATTAATTTGTTCACTTGTTTTACCAAATCTTCTTTCTTTTATGGAAAATTTATTTATATCTAATTTTAAGTCTTCAACTTTATATTCAGGCCAAAATTTTTCATTTACTATAATTTCTGAATAAGCTAATTGCCACAATAAGAAATTACTTAATCTAGACTCTCCACCTGTTCTAATAAGCAAATCAGGATAGGGACTAAACGATGTATATAGGTTGTCATTAAATAAATCTTCACTTATATCATCAATCAAAATTTCATTATTTTTAACTTTTTTGGAAATAATTTTAATTGCATTAATAATCTCATTCCTCGACCCATAGTTTATAGCAAGATTTACAACTAATTTATCATTATTTTTAGTTAATTCCATAGCTTCAACTAATTTTTCATAAACTGATTTAGGAAGAGATTCAATATCACCTATTATTCTAATCTGTATACCATTACTTACTAAGTCATCAATTTGTTCAATTATTGTTGTTTTTATTAACTTCATTAATGCATTTATTTCTAATTTTGGACGCATCCAGTTTTCAGATGAGAAAGTATATAGAGTTAAAAAGTTAATATAAGAATTGTTTCTACAAAATTTGACAATCTCTCTAACTCGATCAACTCCACGTTTGTGACCAAAAATTCTAGGCTTATTTCTATGTTTCGCCCACCTTCCATTTCCATCCATAATAATCGCTATATGATTAGGAGATTTATCCATTATTTTTTTAAAGCCATATTAATCATTTTTGATTTTAACTATATTCACAATATTTGCAGATATATCTTTAAAAATATTAGAAATTAAAGAATTTTCATTTTCAAACACATACGGTTTACCTTCATCTGATAGTAAGGATAGATTTGGGTCTAGGGGAATTGAACCAAGTAATGGAATCCCTAGTCGAGAACTTTCCTTCTTTCCAGAACGACCTTTGAAAATTTCAATATTTATATCAAAGTTTCCGTTGTCATCAACTGTAATATTTTCACTTAAATTATCGAAAGAAAAATCCATAGATTTATTATTAAAACCACCAATCCTTCCTTTAAGGTTATAAAAGGACATGTTTTCTACAACCCCAATCACCGGCGTATTGACTTTATTAAACATATCTGACCCTTTCTTAACATCTTGGTGGGCTAAGTCCTGCGGGGTAGTTACAATTATAGCTCCAGAAAGTGCTATTTTTTGCACTAATGTTAATTGTATATCTCCTGTCCCTGGAGGCAAATCTAATATCAAAAAATCTAAAGTTCCCCAATCAACATTATCAAAAAATTGATGTGTAAGCTTTGAAACCATTGGGCCTCTCCAAATTGCGGGATCATCTTTTGCGTTCAAAAACCCAAAAGACATGAATTTCATATTATACTTTTCAATGGGTACTAATAAATTATTTTCTATTACTTTTGGAGTATCACTATTTCCTATTAAGGTTGGAAGGCTTGGACCATATATATCTAAGTCTAATAAACCTACTTTAAATGATTTACTTAATTCTGCAGCTAGATTTACTGCTATAGTTGATTTACCTACTCCACCCTTTCCACTTGAAACAGCTATTATATTTTTAATATTTTCGTTTCTTTTGGTAGCAACATTAGATTTATTTAAGTTTTCGGATGGTACAAAAGTAACTTCTACATGCCTGCTCAAATCATCAATAGATGAAACTTTTTTTATAGCTGACTGCTTTATTTCATCTAAAATATTTTGTTCGTTAGTCGGTTGCGTGAAAATTATACTAATCAGATCATTTGAGATTTTTATATCTTTAAGCATTCCAAAAGAAATAATATCTTTTGAAAATCCTGGATATTTTATTTTACCTAATTGTTCGATAATATCTTGTTTTAACATAAATAATTAATTTTCAAAAAAATAAAATTCACCTTTTATAATCAAGACCAAAAAAATCATAATTCATTTTAATAAATTCAACCCACTTATCAGGCACTGCATCTTCTTCATAAATAGCTTCAACCGGACATTCAATTTCACATGCTCCACAATCAATACATTCATCAGGATTAATATAAAGCATTTTACCTTCTGGATTAAATCCTTCTTCTTGCGCTTCCAGGCCACAATTTCCTGTATCTTCTGGACCATGGATACAATCCACAGGACAAACTTCTACACATGCTGTATCACATGTACTTAAACATGGTTCAGCAATAATATAAGGCATAGCTTCTCCTTTTTTGTACATTTAAATTAATAAATTTAAAGTATGATTATCAAAATAATTTTATGTTGTTTATTTAAGTTTTGTTTATAAATTTGATTGATAGATATTTTTGGAGAGTTGTTAATTCAATTAGTTTATTTTTTTATAGTTTCATTTTTTTATTTTTTTAAATTTTTTTTTCAAGAAGCTCTCCATAAAAGATAAATACAAGTAATATAACCTTATAGAGGAAATTGTGACTTATACAAAAGAGATATATATAAATGTCTCAATTGGAAGCACGCGTATCGCAATATTAGAAAATGGTGCTCTGGTTGAATTATATATAGATATAGCTGACCATAAAAGAATGGTAGGCAATATATATAAAGGTAAAATTCAGAATGTGATTCCTGGTATGCAGGCGGCCTTCATTGACATTGGCTATGAAATTAATTCATTTTTACCATTTTCAGAAATTGGAAATAGTGATAATATTAAAAACTTATCATTCTCTGATGATGATGATGAAGTGAATTCAAAAAAAACAAAACAGACAAGTACTTTTGACCCAGAAAAAGATTTAAAAATTAATGATGATATATTTGTTCAGGTAATTAAAGAACCTTTTAGTGGTAAAGGTCCAAGAGTTACGACCGATATATCATTCGCAGGTAGTCTTCTCGTACTAGTTCCTAATCAAAATTACATTGGCATATCAAAGAAAATTTCTGATAAATATGAACGAAGAAGGCTTAGAGAAATAATTAAAAGGTTATCAATAAAGAATTTTGGGATTATACTTAGAACAAGTGCAGAAGGTAAAAATGATAGTGAGATAGAAGAAGATCTGAAAAAAACATTACAACAATGGGAAAAATTAAATAGTACTAAAAATAAAGAAATACCTTACCTCGCCTACAAAGATGAGGAAACACCTAACCAAGTAATAAGAGACTTACTATCAGACGATACATCAAAAGTTTATATAGATTGCAAAAAAACATATAATAAAATTTATGATTATCTTAAAAATACTAATAAAAAACATCTTGATAAACTTAGCTACTACAAAAAAAGAGGTTCTATTTTTCAAGTAAATGATATTGAAAATCAAATTCAAAAATCTCTAAAAACAAAAGTATGGCTTAAGAGCGGTGGCCATCTAGCAATTGAGCATACAGAGGCTATGGTAGTGATAGATGTAAATAGTGGAAGATTCATCGGTAATAAAAAACATGAAGATAATTCTTTGAAAGTAAACTTAGAAGCTGCAAGAGAAATTTCAAAACAATTAAGATTAAGAGACATCGGTGGATTAATAGTCATTGATTTTATTGATTTAATGAAAGAAGAAAATCGTAAAAAAGTATATTATGAATTACGAAATAATTTAAAAAGAGACCGAGCAAAAGTATCTCTAGCAGAATTCTCCAATTTTGGACTTTTAGAAATGACCAGGCAAAGAGTACGCCTTGATCTTCTTCATACATTATATGAAGATTGCCCTACCTGCAAGGGATTAGGACTAATACCATCAAAGGATACTATGCTTACAAGCATAGAGTGTTGGCTAAAAACTTTTAAAACAAAATCTAGGGATAGAAGATTTGCTATTCATTTAAATCCAAAAGTTCATGAGCATTTCAAAGAAACTAAACACAGCGAATTGAAAGGATTCATGTGGAAGAATTGGCTCTTAATTGAGCTTAAATCAGATGAGAATTTAGCACCTCATCAATTCAAGGTATTTTCGAAGAGACAAAAAAAGTTTGTAACTGAAGAAGTTTAATCTTGTTTGAGACAGATAAATAGGATAAATTTGCTTCGCAAAAAAATAGGATTACTATGCAAGCACTAGTTGAACATAAAGGAAAACAATTTCTAGTAGAGGAAAATTCAGAATTTAAATTCCCTTACTTAGGTGGAGAAGTTGGAGAAAAAATTGAATTAGAAAAAATTCTATATACAGATGATTCTAAGAAGAAAGAGTTTGGCAGTCCATATGTCGATGGATTAACGATTTCTGCTGAAATTTTATCTCATGGCAGAGATAAAAAAGTTGTCGTTTTTAAGATGAAACGACGAAAAGGATACCAAGTAAAAAAGGGTCATAGACAAAATTTTACAATGGTAAAGATAGATAAATTTAAAAAACAGGCTAAAGCTAAAAAGACAACTAAGGCAAGTAGTAAAGATGATACAACTAAAGACTCTAAAGTAAGTTCAAAAGCTAAAGCAACTAAAACAAATTCAAAAGAAGAGAGTAAATAATGGCACATAAGAAAGGTGTAGGAAGTACTAAGAATGGAAGAGATAGTAAACCTAATTTTTTAGGTGTCAAATCTGCTGATGGTCAAACTATAACTGCAGGATCAATCATAGTAAGACAAAGAGGAACTAGAATTTTTCCTGGAGATAATGTCTCTAGAGGAAAAGATGATACTTTATTCTCATTAATTGATGGAAAAGTTAAATTTCATAGAAAGGGTAAAACAAAGAAACAAGTAAGTGTCCTACCCCTTTCAAAATAATTTTCTCAGAATAAAATTACTATTTTTATTAATTTCCTCTTTATACTCATTTAGTATATCAGGTTTTATAAAAGATGCAAAAGATGGAGAACCTATACCCTTCACAACAGCTACTATTAGCTACCTAGATTCAGATAAAATTCTTAAAGGAACTACTGCAGACATAGATGGATACTATATACTTACTAATGTTGATCGCGGTGAATACAACCTTAATATTTCAATAATTGGCTACCAAATTTATAATCAATTAATAACAATTGATTCTGATAATAAAAGAATAAATGTTAACCTTACCGCTGAAGCAATTAATTTTAATGAAGTTAGTATCTCAAGTGAGCGTACTAGGTTTGAAGAGAATGTAGAAGTAAGTAGAATTAATATCAGTTCAGAAGAAATAAAAATGATTCCTGCATTTGTAGAATCTGATATATTTAGAACTTTGCAATATTTCCCCAGTGTTACTTCCGCAAATGACTTTAATGCTGCTTTAATTGTAAGAGGTGGAAGCCCTGATGAAAATTTAATTTTACTTGATGGCACTCAAATATATAATCCATATCATGTGGGAGGAATTTTTTCTACATTCAACGCTGACTTAATATCTGATACTGAGTTTTTAGCAGGTGGATTTCCTGCTCAATATGGAAATAGATTATCTTCAGTCCTTTCAATTACTTCAAAGGAAGGGAACTCAAAAAAAGGAAGACTTCCAGAATCATGGAAAATAAAAAAATATTGGGACTATAATGATGTAAAGGCAGATGTAAGTCTTTTATCTTCAAAAATTTCAGCACAAGGTCCAATATACAAAGGGTCTTGGATTTTAACTGGAAGAAGAACTTACTTTGATACTTTTGTAACTGCATTCAACAGAATACAAGAAAATGATAATCCCTTCATATATTATTTTTGGGATACTCACTTTAAAATTCAAACTACTCCATTTAAATATAATAAGTTCATTTATAGCCAATTTAATGGCTCAGATGACCTTAAAGTTGATATAAATAGTGATGATTTTCCCTCTGTAAAATTCGATTGGAATTGGATAAATAATACTAAAAGTTTGGCTTGGAATTATTTTCCTAATTCTAATTTTACAATTCAAACAATATTATCTAAAACAGAATATAATTTTGATGTTGGATTTGAGATTGATTTCTCATCAATTCAAGATGATGTTGATGAATATTGTGAAGAAAATGATTCAATACCTAATGATACAACATTTATAGCAGATTTAAATTATATCCTTGATAATAATGTGAGAGATATCAGCTTAAATCAGGATATCAAATATTTTGTAAATGATAAATTAGATTTAGAGTTTGGATGGGAATCAAAATTTCTTAAAATGACCTACTCAGAGGAATTTGCTGATCAGCAAACCTATAATAATAATGAAAATCCAAATATTAATAGTGGATATTTAAAATCTCTATATAAACCTAATCCAATTCTTTCTTTTGATTTAGGATTAAGAGTATCTAAGTCAAGTTATTATAGTAACACTATTTTTGACCCTAGAATTGGAATTAAGTATATGGCTAATTCTGATTTAGCCTTAAAATTTATGTGGGGTAAATTCTCACAATTCATGTTTACAATTAATCAAGACGAAGAACTACTTCGCCTCGTTGACTTTTGGCAAGCAATCGGAAAAAATCAACTTCCACAAGCGAATCAGCATTTTGTACTAGGTCTAGAATATTGGATTTCGGACGGGAATATATTTACAATGGAAATGTATTATAAACCTTATTCTACGCTATATGATTTAAGTGTTGTGTACACAGATGTTACAGATGAATCATCTTTTTTTACATCTGGTGAAGGTCAAAATTCTGGTATTGAGTTATTATACCAATTCAATAATAATAAAATTAATGGATGGGTGGGATATTCATACTCGTTTGTAAATAGAGAGATAGATTTAAACAAAGATGGTATCATACAAGAAAAATCTGAAAATTATCCTTCAAATTATAGTAAACCTCACTCAATGAACTTTGTACTTAATTATAAATTAAGTGAAAAGAAAAATACATTTTTAGGATTTACAGGTGTATTATCAAGTGGTGCACCATATACGCCAGTAATTGGAAAGTCTTTTTACACAAGCGCAGAACAATATGGGAGCCTTGAGCAACCTTACGCATACTTGTCCAATATTTATGGTAGTAAAAATAGTACAAGATACCCCATGTATTTTAGGGCAGATGTAAGTTTAACTCGAGATGGACGTATTTTTAAAAAACCCGTACAATGGAAATTCCAAGTTGTTAATATAACTAATAACTTCAATGTCTTATTTTATAATTGGAATCATTATTCATCACCTTCAAAAGTTTCTGCAGTTAGCATGTTTCCATTAATTCTTACCTTTGGAGTTAATTTTGAACTATAAATATTTATTTTTATTACTATCTACAATTATTTTTCACTCATGTATTGAAGAAATAGATATAACTGAATTCACATCTGAATTTGGTGAATTTGAGCAAGAGTATAGAATTGAAGCACTAATGCTACCAGATGATAAAACAGCTATAATTCGTATTGACAAAACAATTTCAATAGATGATGAAAGTCTTTTCAACTGTATAGATGATAATGATAATTGGGTTGGATCTGGGTGTATTTGTCAAACCAATAATTGTCCAGTTACTATAGATGATTGCGATAGTCTAGGAGCCCTATGGTTAGATTCTAATCCATTTATTGATGGATATTGCGATGTAAGTGTTATTAATCAAGAAAACTGTACAAGTGATTTATATGATTTATCTTGGTCGATTATAGATGATGTTGGGATAGATGGTTTGATAGGTGATCCGACAGATGAAAATAAAAATTGTGATTTTAACGCAGATGAAAATGATCCTTGCTTCACAGAAAATAGTGAAGGTGAAGGTAACGGTGTAACGGATTGTGGTGAGCCCAATGTGGATGATCTTGAAGAAATAACTGAATTTAGTGATATTCATGAATTGAATTGTGATAAAGTCCAAATTCATTATAATGAACAAACCTGCAACTTCGCATATAGTGAAACTGCTGGAACAATATATGAAGGTTCTGGACTGTTAGAATTTATTAATGATGCTAGCTGTCAAGATGAGCAGTCATTAACTGATCTGAATGATTTAAATGACTTATATTATGATTATGGAGCATGGGTCCCTGAAAACTGTGATGAAGATTTTTTCTCACATTATGAAGATGAAAACTATTCACTTTATATAGAATGTGGAGATGATATTATTACAAATGTAGGAACTGAAATGATCCCATATCCAGTAGTGTTTGTAAATGAAAATGATCTTAATGAACAAAATATAGGTCAATGCACTAGCGCCGAAAATATATACGAATGTTTAGAAGACTTTAAGATTGATAATATCAATTATAATTTAAATGAAAATAATTTACTAAACTTTGTATCCCAAAATACTTTTTATCAATCTGTACAATATTTTGATCCATATTTAAGTTGTTTCCAATATGGCGGACCTCAAGCAAATTGGACATACTATCATGGACATCCAGCAGTAGCATACCCCCCATCTGATGAAACTAACCACTTCCCCACAGGTAATAATCCAACGATTTTTTCTAACAATGAAGTTGTAGTGTCTAGCACCTTTGAAGATGTAGGCTGTTATCAATATAGAATGTATACATTCTCTGAGGGATATAAAAACTATTACTTCTTTTCTCAATTAGATCTTAAAGATCCAGTTAGGAGTAATTTGAGGCTCGGAGAAGATGGAACTGGTGAAGTAGTGATAGGTGCTTTTGGTGCTATATCAGGAGAAACAATTACTTTTAAAATACTTCCATAGATTCAAATTAATTCCATTTAATATTTGTAGGAATAATTTGATTAAAATTATCTAAATCACTTTCAACCTTTAACTCACTATCAAGAAATTGACATAATACTTCAAGTCTTAATTGGATATCATTCAACTCTAGTAATTTTTGCTTATCATCACTTTCCAGAGGAAGAATTAATGATGCAAGATTCGTTAGAGTTTCAGTTGAAATCATAGATGCATCTATAACGCTGGGGTTTAATTTTTCTTGATCACTTGATACTAAAGTCAAAAATTTATTAATTAGCTTTTTTCTTTTTAATTCTTCATCAATAATCATATCATTTTCATCAATAATTTTGACAGTTGCTGAATTATAATCTGTATTTTGATTTTTCAAAAAATCAATAATCTTTATTTTTTTTAAACCAGAAGCAATGATTTCATAATTTCCATTTTCTATTTTTTTAGATTCAACTATCTGACAAAGGGTCCCAGTATTACAAATTTTTGAATCTTTAATTTTAATTTTATTATTTATAGAAAACAATTTGTTCGATTTCAGAACATCTTCAATCATATCTTTATATTGTGGTTCGAAAATATTAAAGTTATATGAGGTTCTAGGAAACATTACAAAATTAGAAATAGAAAAAATTGGCAGTGTTCCATCAAAATCTTCTAAAATTTTATCACTATCATAAATCATTTTGAGCCTGCTCCTTTGCTAATAATACATTTCTTTTAAGTCCACTAAATTTAGTTCTTTTAACTGGACTATTTTTAAAAATTTTTCGGAATTCTTCTTCATCTAATTTTTCCCAGTAATTATAATCTTTATCTTTTAAATCAAATCTATCTTTAAAATCTTCTTCAGTAGTATTACTAGAAAATTTTATATTCCATGGACATACATCTTGGCAAATATCACATCCAAATATCCACTCATTTAAATCAATTTTATTTTCTTCTTCAAAATCTCCGCGTTTTTCAATTGTTACATATGATATACATTTATTTGCATCTAATTGAAAGGAATCGACTAAAGCATCTGTAGGACAAGTTTGTATACACAAATTACAATTACCACATAAATCTTGAGAAAATTCTTTATCATACTCCAAGGTTTTATTAATTATTAGTTCCCCTAAAAAAACCCAAGAACCAAACTCCTTAGTAATTAAATTTGTATGTTTTCCAATCCAGCCTAATCCAGCTCTTTGAGCCCATGCTTTTTCCATAATAGGAGATGTATCCGCGCAATAGAAACCATGGATAGAACTATCAAGGTTATTTATCTTTTCTAAAACTTTCTTTAATTTTGATTTTATAATAATATGATAATCAACTCCACTTGCATAATTTGAAATATACGGTGGTGGATGATTATCTCTTGGACTTCCATTGAAATAATTTAATGCAACAGAAATAACAGATTTAGATTCGGAGTAATAATTAGAAATATTAGTACGTTTTTCTTGATTATTTTTCATCCAATGCATGGAAGCATTACGATTTTTATTTAACCAATTTTCTAAATGTGATTTATCTTCTGAATAGTATTTTACCTCAGCAATTCCAACTTTTGAAAAACCAACTGAGAGGCATTCATCTTTTATTAATTTTGTGAAATATGAAATGTCCAATTTATAACTTAGAATATAATTCTTTAATCTGATTTATAAGTATTTTATCACTTTCATTCCTAATTTCAATTTTTAATGCTTGATCTAATATAGATTTTGCACTTTCATTTTCACTTATCTGATATAAAGATTTAGCCATCCATAAATAATGTCTTATATCTTTTGGATTGGTTTCTATCGCATTACCAAAATATACTATTGCCTCTTCAAATGACCCTTCTGGAGGAGTAGCATATATAGCACTAGCAATTGTTCTTTCATACCAGGCTAAATCTGCAACATTATAATGCCATCTTCCCATTAAATGATGTGTTCCATCATATTTAGGATCAAGTTTAATTGCTTTTAGACCATATTCTCTAACATCATAGGAATTAAGAATCTTTTGCTTTGTTCCTTCTAGTAAACCTTTCTGACCTATTATAACTGCGTACCAATGATTAGCTTTTGCTGAGTTAGGATCTATTTCTAATGCTCTTTTGGAATGTGGTAGGGCTTTATCTATATTAACTTTTTTTATATCTATATTAGAAGTCTGATCAGCAATATCAAAATAAGCTCTAGCGAATCTCCAAAGTAACTCTACATCATTATCATTAAAATTATCTTCACAAAACTTTAAGGCTTCTTCAAATTTACTTTCTTTCTGCAGCTGATCAATTTTAGAATTAACAGAAAATAAAAAAGAAGAAACTAGTAAAACTCTAAGAAATACATGTATCATTTTCAAGCTCCAAATATTAAAATTTTTCAAAATAAATTATCTTTAACTCTCTATTTGAATATTCTTTATCATCATTTGGAGTTTGATTATTTACATAATTTTTTGAAATATCATTAAAATCAATTTCTAACATGATATTTTTACCTACCATCCAACGAATTCCTGCATTTAAATATCCTTTGCCTTTACCAAATAAATCATATCCGATTTCTGGATCATTATCATTTAAAGCAAAATCATATTCTAATAGAAAGGAGAAACTTCTATTGAGTTCTTTATCTAACCCAAAAAATAGATTAAGGTCATTATCTTTAAATATAGCATTAGGATTATTACCTTCTACTGGATCAGTTTCCCACGTATTTCTATTGAGTCCAATGTGAATTCCTGTATTTCCAGCCAGGTCCCAATTTTTACTTGCAACTAAATACCATCCCCACGCCTTTTGTTCATATCTAGCAAAGTTTTCAACATCATTATTTCCACTTTGGTGCCGAGTCAAGAATCTTCCCTTCCCTTGAGTATCTAAACCAAATACAATAGCTGGAATAGTCTCTGTCTCTTGATAAATTCTATATTTAAATTGAACCTCTGGCTTAGGCTTATTGAAATTTAACTTTTCTTCACCGATAAAATCTTGAATTCCATATGATAAGCCTATATAAAAGTTATCTGTGATCCCAACAGATAACTTTGGAATAATTCCTCCATCTTTTATAAGGAGTGATTCCAAAGAAAAAGATCCTTTTGGCAATGT
The DNA here is from genome assembly GCA_002171125.1 of bacterium TMED161. Taxonomy (GTDB): domain Bacteria; phylum Fidelibacterota; class Marinisomatia; order SCGC-AAA003-L08; family D37C17; genus TMED161. The sequence goes on from NHHK01000010.1 coordinate 24,964, forward strand.
CCCACTAGTAGGTATAGTCACTAAATCAAGAGGGGGGTATGGTTGCTCTGATTGGGGAAAAAATAAGGATATTAAAATAAATATACTAAAATAATACTTTAATGTTTTCATAATGTAATTTATCAATCTATTTATAATAAAGCACCTATTTTAGGAATTGCCTAATTTTCTTTGATCCTTTGAACCATGCTTCTCTAATTATATGATTTTTATCATCATAATTTAAAATAATATGACCTATGTAATCTTTTCTACTTGATTCTATGTTATAGGAAATTGGAAGATTAGCGTTGTTATAAATTATTTCTGTAATATAGTCTTCATTTGATTCAAAGCTTTCACCATATAGATATTTTATAAATCTATCAGAAATTTTAGTTTCATGAAAATTAACTTCTTTGATAATTAAATCATCTCTCAATTCAGTTATTAGATATAAATCATCATTTATATCATAATGAAAAAGTTTAGTAAACCTTGTGCTATCTTGATCAAACCAAAAAATTGATGTCACCTTGCTATTTTCTTTTATGACGTTTAAAAATTCTACTGTTATTTGATCTTGGAATGGCTCAACTTCATTAAGCATAGCATTTAAATCAGAATACTGTCTTTGTGCAAATGATATAGATATTATCAAAAAGGTACATAAAGATAAATTCTTAATAGTATTTATAAAGAAAATCATATCATTAAAATGATAAAAATACTGGAAGATGATCAGAAATTAATTGTTCATAATTATTAAATCCCCCCATATAATCACCCATTCTTATAGTTTTAATTATATAATCTTTATCATTCAGAAAGCTTCTAGTAACTAGAATATGGTCAAGAAAACTATAATAAGGCTCTTTAGGATATGAAGCCTGTGACATATCATCTACAATATCTTGTGTTACAAAATAGAATCTACTATCATTAAAAAATGGATCGAAACAATGTTCTCCATAATTATCTTTTAGGTCATCATTCCAATCTCCCAGTACAATAAAATTACTATATCCTGAGTCTATCTCATTAGATATATAATCATATAACATTTGAGATGCATTTTTTCTTCTATTTAATCCAGAATCACAACATTTCATATGCAAATCAATAATACTATAGTGCAATGAATCAGCATATCTAAATAAATCTAACCTCAATGGAGGGCGACCTGCAAAATTATAATCATTTTCTGCAAATGGCTCAACATCTCTTATATACTTAAATTCATTTTTTTTGAAAATTATTGCTTGATCCATAAATGANGAATGTTTTGAAATTACAAAATCATAANTAGGAAGNTTTTCCATAAGCCTNCCAAACCANCCAACCATTTTTATTTCTTGGAAAGCNATAACATCAACATCCATATCATGAATCGCNTCACTTAATGCATTTATAGTTTTTTCATCTGCTGTGGGAAAAAATTCACAATTCCATGTAATAATTTCAAAATTTTCATNATTACCCAATTTNGGGAANTTCCAATTATCTTCATTAATNGTTCTTNTCNATCNGNTTTNTTGANTCNNCAANTTCGTAAAAATTNAAATCTAAAGGTTTATATAATTNTTCTANTGCTAAATTATTNTTATCTTNTATCCAATCACTTAAATCTNNNTTTTCATCAAAATCATCTGCTAATAACGTTTGTGAGAAATTATTTTTAATTACNTAGTCAAATCNTTTGTACTTCTTATCTTCAATTATNAGTTTTAAATGACCAAATGAAGTTCCATTNCCATAATTTTGTACAATATCAACTCCAGTATTTGGATCNGTCCATGGAGTTCGATAGCCTTTACTNAATCCNCCAGAAACAATTATATCAACNTCATTAGAAAAATATCCCATCTCAATNGCATTTAAGTTTTTATAATCAATTTCATTTTTATCTATNATTNTTTGAATAAATTCATTGTANACATCTTCNCTATCCCAAGGNATTCCTGNACTAGTTAAAACAATAATTACATCNACTTCATNTTTTATCAAAGGAACCCAATAATCNANACTTTCTTTAACACCACTTANTTCAATATTNNTTATATTNCTAGATAATACTTTTGATTTTAAATCAGCATCAACNATACCAAGAATTCCAATCTTTATTCCNTGNATTTCTTTAATAATNTATTTTTTAAAATTTTTACTNACNAAATCACAATCATTACATTTCAAATTGCTAATTACAAATGGAAATTCTGAATTATCTACTAAATAATTTAAATTTCTNGATCCATAAATNAAATCATANGGGCCTGGNACTGCAGCTGTATACCCNACTTTATTCATAAAATCTATAATTGTTTTTCCTTTATCAATCTCTGAAATCGGATGTCCTTGAAAAAANTTTCCTCCATCAAAAATCAATGAACTTTTCATATCNANAGTATTTTTTATATATTCNTATAATCCTGAACCNCCAACNATTGTTGGAGCAAATTTAGGNTTCATAAAATAAGCTTTTTGNTTGGAAATTGAACCGTGGATATCATTAGTAGAAATAAGGTCNATATTNATNTCNTNAGNTANAAGAAAACTAAATGCTATAAGTATTATAATATTTTTGATTGTNAACAAATTTATCTAAAAACTATAAGTTANTGTGCNNAGTAAAATTATTTTTGAATCNTTTACAANATCAAGATCTGGCCTAAANTCTCCTTCAACTANAAACAAGTCTGGATAANTATANNTAGAATGATAATATTGAAGTCCATAATCGAAANTNANATTTTTATANCTCAANCTGCTACCAGNANTAAAGGATGTTATTGATGAAATATATGGTGANAATTGAGAATTTTTATATCCNACACTAAATCTTAAAGGGATNCCATTACTCATATAATGTTCAAGACCAACACTAATTCTATTACCTGANAATAAATGGCTACNACTNCNATATCTATTTGATTCATAATTAACTACAAAATTATATCCNTTANTATTTTTATCTAATATAGCGAAACCTATACTTATTCTTTCTGGATTATGAATATCTGATAACTTTATTGAATTATAATGTTCTAATAAATTTTCTCCAAGTTCATTAGAATTATATAAANTATAGATTTCATCTAAAATATTTTNACNATCAGTATTTTTACTTATAGTAGAATTACTTTGATATGATAAAGCAAAAAGATATCTTTTATAGATGAAGTTACTACCAATAATAAAATAGCTAGATTGCCCCAAATCATATTCAATATTGTAATTTGGTAGACTTGAAANTTTATTNCTATCTTCCAAAACTATACTTCCAATTGCCAAGGANGTATCAANTTGTGCNTTTTCAATTATATTTCCTGGCATTATTGTATTAAATGAAAATCCAAAAGANGCTTCGATATCAATATTAGTTTCAAAACCTACAGANGAGCCCAATCCTATAACATTTTGNNNTCCTTTCGATGAAAATCTATGATAGCCAAGCAATGGGTCCCTTGAAAAAATTTGTCCATCATTAGATGATAGTTGCCCTCTAACTTCTTCTTCATATGAAAAGTTATATGTCTTAAAAGGAGCAAAAGTTAAACCTAATCCAGCATTAAGATAGTCAAAAATAATTTGATTGTATCGAATTCCTATNCCACTATAATTGTATATTTCAGAATTTTTAACATAATCAGATTCAGCTAGGAAATCTCCAAAAGANTCTTTAACTATAAGACTTCTTCTTTCAAAATCAGAATCAAAGAAATTTGAACCACTAANAATAAAACCACTATCTCCATTCCTTGATAAATTTGAAGGATTAGCNAATATACTAAATCCAGATGCTTCAACGACTTGAGAGCTTGATGCCATTGATAATGAAANAGCGCTATACGAATCAAAATCTCTACCNGTTGCTGATTCATANTAACTTTGTGAAANAACAAAACTTAAAAAAAATAAGATAATTAATTTAGAATGCATAGTTGACCTGAATTTTATAATCTGATTGTCTATTATTAACTGTAGGGTTTGATATCCAGTACCCTGATTGAGTTTGAGACTCAGCTATTGTTGTATCTTCAAAATAATTTGTAAAAGAATATTTTAAATAAACAGACATAGAATTTGTTGGTCTCAATCTAATTGATGCCCAATTATGAATAGCCCCTTTATTGGAATCAAATATTCTAAAGTCAGTATCTTCAATATACCATATAAACCCCTTAATAAATGTACTTCCACCTTTTATTGTTAACTTACTATCAGAATTATGAGTAAATGAAAAACCTAAAGTGACATCAGGAGAACCAATATCACCAACTAACATATCAGAAGAAATAGGNTTATCAGTTAACCTTGGCCTAGGAGAAAAAGTGGTATATCCCCTAGCATATAATAGTTCAATATTGTCAAAATTAGATAATCTTAATACNAACCTAACTCTAGTTTCCCTAGAATCAAATGGACTAGGATGAAAAACATTGTATTGGCCACGGCCTGAAAATTTTTGTCTAATGTAAANTCTATAGTTAAATACGGGTCTCCATTCAAAATTATATACCGTTCTATAATATTTTGTATTATCTGCTTTTCTGTTCCATGTATCTAATTCATATCTTAAAACTATTGACCTATGAATTTGATATCTAGATGAAAAATAAATACCTTCTTCAGATTGTGGCTGAGGATTACCAGAATACAAAAATCCATAAACAGGATCTTCTAACCAATAGGTATCTTCAAATATAGATGTTTTATATCTTTGATAATTAGAAAATGACCTTTGATATGGATTNTCAAACTCTANATCATAATTTCTATATAAAATCAAAAANTTTACATTATCATATTGTGTATAAGCATTTAGGACCATCGCACTTGGAGCATCACCAAAACTAAGNACTGAATCCTTCAAACAATCAAATTGTTCTTTCAAAATATTGCTAAAGCCATTATNTCTAANAAGGTCACTTGTTAATCCAAGACAATTATACTTTGGCATCTCTGCAAATTCACCTTGAAAAACAATATTATTAAAAGTTTTAGAAAAATCTAAACCAATAACTTTTCGAAAAGATTTAGCTTTATCCCANNANCTTAAAATATAATTAGGAGCATTGTGATACATTGAAGCAATTTCAGGATCTGCTGAATTGGTTATATAGCTAAGATAAAATGCATCTCCAGAATATTCATCAAAGTCAGAAGTATCATATTCAGGATTCANATCAGTAGGAGACCCTAAAATAGTTTCTATTGGTTGAGGTACNATGTATTTATCGTATAAACTTCTATAAAAAGTGACTCCTATAAAGTTTGCACCCTTACCCAACCTTGCATTCCATCCAATAGTTTTTTCTTCAACTGATGATAAAAGACNACTATAAATTTTTGTTGTATCTTGATTTATACCCCAATCTAATCGTGGNTGCATTACAATTAAACTNGAAAAAGATTCTAGATCTTGATTAATTATTGCATCTCTTGGNGCTACGGAATTAAAATAGCTAAATCTAAAATTTTCATTNGACATTTGAAATGCAATCCCATTAAATACATATTGAGANCTTCGNGTTAGATCAGANCTTACACCACTATTTCTTTTAGAAAANCCATATCCACTTCTNCTNGGNCTAAANTAATCNGTATTCTCCATAACAATCCCTTGACCAAAGGAAGCATTAAAGTTACCNAANATTATTTTATCTATTCGAAGCTTAGAATTAAAAATTGGNATGNANGAAAATTCAATGAACTTTTTATCNGTATACACATTATTGTNTTCACCCATACTTTGTTTAAAAATAAAACCAGTTTTGATTGAAGATTGATTTNCGCTAAAAAGATAAGAAGAACTAACTCTATGAAATTGCTCAGGATTATCAGAATAATAATAGTCCATAGTTTGCCCATCACTATCAGGGTTTGTAGTTATNGGAGTCGTTTTAATAGAAGATGANACTCTTAGGTGGAATTGNTTATTCTTTTTAGGATTGAAATCTATAAAATCAATTAAATTTTTATAACCATAGTAACTAATACCTGGAGAATTCTTTAACTCAAANGTGCCATTAATACGACCTCTTTTTTTTTGCAATAATACAGCATTCGCATCGATAGGTGANATNTTAGGCAATGATAAAATATCATCATAATTCATAGTATTAATATCNCTTGGCTCAAAGTATCTATCAAGCCATGTATCTGATAATCCTTCAGAATTTCCTTCGCTCTGCAACCATCTTTCTANCTTATATGATGATGTAAAAAAATTGACCTCACTTTGATCTTGAGAACTCTTTTTTATCAATGTAACATCACCTGTGGAATCAACTATTGCTTCTTGAGCAATTAAAATCGATAAAGAAAAAAATATTATAAGTATTTTCATTAAAAATATACACCAAAATTAAATTGATGAGTCGATGGTANTACATGATGAGTAAGATATCCGTAGGAAATATTAAAGTTGTTTTTTTGATATGAAAAGCCAATACCAAATCTATTTGGATTAATTTGAACTCCAGTGTTTANCTGCAAAGATCTATTTAATTTATATTGTAAAGCAGTTCTATATTGAGCACTGTGATATCCTAATAATTGCTCTGCTGAAAAAGAAACTTCCATAAAATTATTAGGAATAGTAGTNAATCCAATATGAAAAACTCTAGGTAAATTTTGATTTGANAATCCNTCTCCTATCNTTGGAGAATTGATATTTTTNATAAAAACTCCTAATCTATTTTTATCTCTTANTANTCCNAGAAAACCTAAATCTATACCNANNGANCTNATTGGNTCACTATCTANTCCATTAGANCCATCTCCNANNCTNCCAGCTGATNGACCAAAATCAATCATNTATAAATTNCCTGTAANNCCCATCGCNAGAGATGAGTTATTATCATTAAGTANNTAGATTCCAGAAGATACACCAANNAAACTTTCNTTAAGTAANTCAATNTTTTGATTTTTTACAGATAAATTTGAAANTTTTATTCCAANATTTATTTTATTAGTTCTTANNACNAAACCNAAATTAGATAAAGGTAAAAAGCTNTGATTATATAAATTTGAATATCCTATTGAAGCACTATTATTTTCAGATTCAACNANTAGTGCNGGATTATGNTAAACAGACCAAATNCCTANTCTATTNGATANTGCNGNTCCAGCTANNGAGGTTGAAACAGAAGAATTAAATGAATANCTNCTAAGACTTTGAGANAATATAGNNGNAATAAAAATTANANATATTAAATATTTTTTCATTTAGCAACACCTATTACAATTGGAGCTATATCTACAGCTGTTTTAGAATTNTCAAAATTATAGGATTCTATATGCATAAGATATGTTCCTGGACTTACAATTTGTCCAAGATGATCTCTTCCATCCCATGAAGATCTATCAGAATTAATCCATGATTCAGGATTGCTAGGATCAACNGGATTAATTCCATTAAACCANGTTCCTCCATNTTCTGAATANTTATCAATTAAAGATGTAATTACTCTTCCAGATAAATCAAAAATNCTGATAATNACTCTTGAGTTTGTNGGATGTGTATATGTGTAATCAAGGGTTTCNCCCAATGAAGGGATTAAGACTACTGGCTCTGGGTTAATGGATGTNTCTGATATAGANTTATCTTCAACAAAATACCCTCCAATCTCTTCAATGATAGTAATATCATTTTCATACTCAACTGTAATATCCCAATCNGTTTGAATATCTAATTGAGTATCATCTCCACAAAATACTCCNACAGTCCCTGTTACTTGGATNATATAATTCCCATATGGAAAATTNCGTAANTTATTTANCTCGGTTAGAGTTATATCAAATCCNTTTTGATATTCATTNCTATCAGGCCAAATAGATATTTCTATGCGATATCCATCTTGATCAGANATTGTAAAAGAGTGCGGNCCTCCGTAAGGAGTAACATCAAAATAATCTACTANAATACCAGTTGCAGTTACAGTTTTTTCATANAAAGGACACTCTTGNGCNACNCTNGANGTTAAACTATANGAATCTGCACATGCNATAATTTCATCAGAACCATAAGAGCAATTATTAATAATACTATAAATAGAAGTGTTNCATACCCCATCAATTATTTCACCTGANCAGCAAGTACCATCATCATAAACTGCATAGGGACTGTAATTGGCTGCTAGGGGATCNGTACAACCNAANTCNGGAGATTTAATAATATCCCATGTGCTAAGNAAATTTTCNCTAGTTTCATCATCNCCAAAGATACCATTTCCNNANCCTAATTGAGNCTCNGAACCTTCTTCTANATCTATNCGAATAAATGTNGAATCTTGACCATGAGCANGTTGNNATTCTTGATTNTCAATTGGAGTNTCNNTNNANTAACCGTCNATTAAACTTTTATCAATNGCATGNNTATTACNNCCCCANAGNAAATANTCAACATCTTTAACGGGTGAGGATTCTTCNCCATCCCAATAGAATAAAATAAGAACNTCCGAATTATCATGNAGNAATTCAAAATTATTTGTACANTTTTCACTCCAACTACAAGAAATNGTACCACCTAAATCTATCATATCTTNATATATAGNTAAATCTGGNTCNANACTATAATATGAATTAAAAACACTATNTTCCTGAAAGCTTAATGTNAATGAATCATTNGGAGNTATAGATACATCTGGAAACCTNGCAAGAAAATCTTGTAGCGTTTGACCTTGATTNTCATTCCAANAATTNTCATTNGTNGGGAGATTATAATAAAGATCAGAATCTGTTATNTAATAATCTGATAAATTAATANTATCATTNGTAGGNTTNTATATACTNACAANCTCAGCTTCAGTAGGAGNAATTGTNACTCTTGAAAAAACTANATGATTAGTATTAGANAGACATACACCAATTAATATTGANGTTAAAAAGAAAATAAATTTATTTTTCAANTTANTATCTATTTCCTAATATTGAACTCACAATAGAAACAATATCAAGNACATCAACATTNGTGTCTTGATTTANATCTGANATACAAAGTTCATTTGAATCAAACTCACTATTACCTANAACATANGCAACTATAGANACAATATCAAGNACNTCAACATTANTATCAGAATTNACATCTCCATTNGATANACATCCACNACANCTAAANTCATCAGTATTNCTTGGNTAAANTTTAAATTCCCCATAACTATATGCAACAACTCCAGTNACACAATCAAAACTATCACCAGCTGATATNGAAGGGAAAGTACCATCAAAATGATAATCGTCAANCATTACCATNCCACTATTATCACTAACTGTCCAATTACCAAACTCATCGACCGAATCAAAACTNACATTTCTAATTTCNACTAACATGCTTTCATATTGNTCTCCNGACATAGAACATTCAATTCCAAGATCTGCAGCTGNTATTAATGTTGAAGATACATTATTNTCTGAAGAAATCACTGAATAAGATGAAACATTAACNAANTCNGTCATGCTANAATATTCTTCAATTTCAGCTGTTACACTTATAATATCTCCAACTTGAGTNTCTACTGAAGTATCNTAAACATAAACNCCACACCATANATCATCACATTCTGGNTCTTGAANAAAGAAATTTGGATAAGAGCCTGACTTTACATGAGTTACAACCCCTGAAACTGTNACNTCTTGACCATCCATATCNCTTTCATANCAATATTGACCTTGTTCTTCTGTGTATTGNAAGTCATATATACTTACAGTNCCTACNGTAACTGTAANATAATCTATNGTTGAATAATTAAACTCATCATCAAANACTTGNANAGAAAATTCNANCACACNGTAGTCAGAAGGTGCATTAAATGAAATAANAGCCTGTTCATANTTATCTACATTAACATTTGGACCTGAAACTTGATTCCANCTNTATCCAAGNATAANACCATCACTATCATANCTGGCTGANCCATCTAAAGTTACAGATGCAGAAAANTCAACAATTTGATTTTGTCCAGCATCGGCTACNGGNGTTCCATNATCTCCACCACCAGTATCTCCTGANCCACCNGAATTATGAGANCCTAAGTAATCCCAAGTATTAACATCATAAACTTCCCACTCAGAATNATTTGCATCAGTTCCAGCAGATGTNGTCCAATCACCTNNATTTCCANNANTTANACTTTCTTTTCTTANTAANGTNTGGTCTTTAGTAGCTTCAGAAACACCAGCAACATCCCATCCATTTCCAGGATCTGCNTTAAAATCTCCTACACANTCTAAAANATCATATGAGCTCTCAGGCCCTGANACNAAACAATAACCATCATTCCCATTACTAAGATATGTGTGATATTGATCGCATTCAGCTAGAATCAATGCGTCTGACGAGCCATGACATATTACAAATACATCACCAGGAGCTATTGTAGAGCCACTGTCAAATTCATTCCAATATTCATGCATGCCTGGAGTAGAAGGTGCATTTGCAGTACTAGGGAATGCAAACCCAGATAGATCAATCGATTCTGAAGTCGGATTATATATCTCTAAATATTTATTGTTAGAAGTNCCCTCAGCATACTCTGAAAAAAATAGTGATTGNGAAAANAAAATTGATGAAACTAAGGTTATAATTGTAACTAGCATATCTNCATCCTTTATATAATGGGAATNATTATNNCNATATATTAAGAAATTAAATGAAATTCCTCAATGGATTAAATTGATATTTCTAGTCCAAAATAATGTGAAAGTCCTAANTTTGAATTTTCTAAGGATAAAATTGAATAAATAAACTTATATTTTTCTTTAATTGTAAATTTAANTCCNGNAGACATNGTTGNTCTTGATTCNTATAATGANTAGCCAAAATTNAATGTAAGATATTTATTTTTATTAATAACTCCTAAATGNAAACCATTATTATGGANAGNTGAATAATTATAGTCAAATAATATCTCAGTTTNAATTTTTTNACTATANATNGAAAGNCCTAAAGNNCTATTNAGNGGTAANTNTATATTATNAGATGATAAATTTTCAATTAANATACCAGCCCTAAGTTTATCNGAAATATTTTTTTTAAGTCCCAAGTCAAATGAAATAGCAAATTTATTTTCAGTNAATAGCTGAGTGTATTGAATATTTGATCCTACGCCCAAAATATAATTATNTAATTTGTAACTCTTTGATAGNCCAAATGCTAAATAATNAGANCTAATTACATCNAAAGGAGACTCNGAAGGANTNTCATCATATACATTAATATCATCTACTCCAATACTATTAAATCTNAATCTATATTGCCCAGAANANAATGTAAATGAATTTCCAGTGAAATTTTGCACCCATCTNTTNGTNGAGAAAGAAAGNGTAGANCTNGGTACTTTTGNAATTGCTGGACTATTATAAATTAATTCTNTNCTTGCAACNCCAGCNCCNGACAATGCTAAATCNCTAGGAGAGTTAAANATATTGATAGCTTCNAATCCTATTGNAAACAANNTTGATAAAATTATTATATTAAGATATTTCTTCACTATAGTTTNATTGCTAGACTAATCAAATTAGTCACTCCAACTTTATTAAATTCTAAAGCATAATCTAATTTGAAAATTGATTTATTAAAAGATTCAAATTCTAATCCTAATCCNGCTGAAGGCTGAATTAGTAATTCTTTTTTNTCATNATTNATTATTNCCCAGTTANCTTGTTTGANACCTAATCTTATNAAAACTGGATTTTTATAATTGANNTTATATTCACTNCCTCCACTTAATCTACTTGAAAGAAANTCTTTATCAAGATCAATCATNTCATGTTGGAAANCTATAAGAATTNATTNNGATNGATAATATGANATACCTGAGATTATACGCATAGGAATTATATTTTTATTTTCACCCCATTTATAATGACCAGAAAAATTNTCAANCTTTATACCTATATNNAGATTTTCAGATANAGAGCTTAATATTCCTAAATCTAATGATATTCCNTCAGATGANATTTTATCATTANTTGATAAATTATATCTTTGAAATAGCATTTTAGCATTCATGCCAATAGAAAAATATTGGCTAAAATTAATNCCAAATGACATCATTGCATANGAATCATGAAANCTGATTTGCTCCAAAAACTCTTCATTTTGATTTATAGATANAATNTTGGACGTACCAANATGAATAAAAGAAAGACTNGCTCCAGCNTTAGGNGGTAAATTTCTTCCAATNCTAAATGCTTGCATATTTATTTTATTNGGNAGTAAAAATAATGAGCTACCAATNGTCAATTGTTTTTTCATTGNAATCATAGCTGGNTTAGAAAATGNAGTAAACCCATCTTCNNAAGANGNAATTGTTGCNCCTGATAATGCTATATCNCTTGCNCTNACACCATNTCGNAAAATTGANCCTGGATATCCTCCTGCATAGTCTGCCAATAGAAAACTACNNATTAANNATATTAAAANNNTAATNNNAACTAATCTCATTNTNANTTNACNACTAAAATATTAAATAAATAACTATCACCATTGCTATGCTTATATTTAGCAATATAAAGNCCATTTGCTACTCTATNACCAAANTCATTAGTCCCATCCCATCTAGTTATTTCTGNTGANTATATTTTAGCTACTCTATCCATTGCTAAATCNTAAATAACTATATTNCCATCTAAATTTTNTTCTTGATTNTTAAATACAAATGTTANTTGATTAGTTGCCTCNAAATCTAANGGGTTTGGNTATGCATAAAATAAATTATCTTGAATATNACCTGTCACTGATTCGCATTCAAAATTNAACCCATCATATTNNCATATNCCNTGNGNAGTTCCTATAAATAGNCTNTTAAAATTTTCCAATAACTCTGCATCAAAAACTGATTGAGTAGAGATTTGATNAGGTAGAAAAAAAGTATCCCATAAATTATCAGCTTGATAGTTTGATGATNTAAAAAGGCCTTGATTTGATGAGACATAAATATTTTCAGNNCTAGAAGATATATTATATGTCAATAAATTTCTNTTTNNAAGTTCATCTGGAGTNTGCCANGTTAAACCACCATCATCAGTATAACTTGGAGGACCTCCATAAATTAAATGAGAACCTGAATATTGGCGATCCCAAGTTATAGCCCATAACCGGTTAGTAACTCCATTATCTAAAATTTGATTTTCAAATCCTATTATCCAATCATCATAAAATCCATANTCTTNTGCTGTAAAGTGAGTCCAATCAATACAAGNNTCTGAATTGANAATACCCTTATTNACACCATTGGCAGTTCCTACCCAAAGNGTATCTTCTACTGTAAATACAGAAAATACTTTATGATTATCAAATTCATATCCACAATTACTAGTAGAAATAGTATTTCCTATNGGATTAATTTGATATTCAGAAATATTAATAGAATTACANTTTAAANNATCNTGATTATCCATTGGAAGTGGGACTAATTCCCATTTAGGATTTTNTNNTTCATAATTAAAACGCCTNAATGATCCTGCCCAACTAGCTGCATAGATATANTCACCATGAATNCTTANACCNTAAGANACATTTTGTATCTCAGTAGTTACAGAAAAATTTAGNATAGAATCTTGCTCNCCCCATGANATATAGTCATACATCGAGCATCGACCATCATTNCCNTCACAATCTTCACAATTAAATTCACATTCACTTTTATNATTATACAATGANTTNTCATTAAATGNNCCCCATAAACATGCCCATTTATTTTCATAGGTTGNGAAATCTTGNTGACTNCTATCTATTGGCTGAGNAATATATCTCCAAGATTCTCCTGCATCAACTGAATATGAAATNCCCATACCNTTNGATTGACTTCCNACAGANGTATCAACACTTTGAACCCCAGAAACTGCNATGATATCATCTTTTACTATCAGTGCNGGGTTNCCACCCTCTACAAGATTCAAGCCTACAAAATGTCCATATNNTAATATNCCTGATTGATCATAGTATGCTAAATTCATTCCTGTATCNGTNCCTATTATTAAAGTAGAATCTCCTAAAATTTCTATATCATATGCAGCATTACTTGANAANCCACTAGANANCTCCCTCAAATTTGANGAACTATTNAATTCTANTGAATANGGNACTTGNNNGTAAGCCAANGAATAAAATATTAATAAAATAAATATTTTCATGGTTCGACCGGCTCAATTTGAAGATAAATTTCATCTGATAAATCACTTAATCCAATTGAATCAATAACTTGAAACTGAAAATTAACATTNCCAAATCCACCGCAATATGGATAATTAGAAGGTTTAAAAGATTGATATGTATAAAANANAAANTCTTCAGAATCTACTAAAGAACAATNANTTGAATTTTGACATTCATCAAATNNTAATTCTTCGCAAACTTTACCCANNTCCAAATCATANCCTCCATAGCATGAACTATTAATTAATNTAAATTCTGGNGATGNTATCATTTGTAAATCATTTATCTCTTCATAGTCACAAGTAAAATTATCAAGAGGTGTACCTAAAAAGAAATCTTCTCTTTTTATATAGTAAATAACCTCATCAATATCATCAATTCCATTCAACTCTTCAATCCATACATTGATTCTTAAAAAAGTTGTATCATTTTCAGATAAATAATGAANAGAATCCATCTGNACAGACTTTATNAAAGGATGATAATTAAAATCTGCATCCTCGATTAAAATATTTTTGGTACAGGATAAAATAAATATTATTAATATATAAAATAGTAATCTCATATTTTCTTGCAATCTATTAAAAGCCATTCATTCTTAGATTTAAAGTTTTCAATTTTAAAATTCTTTTTTATAAGTAATTTTTCTATTTCATCTTTATCTTCAATGAGTAATCCAGAAAAAATNAATCTGGNATTAGTATTTTCAATATTATTGATCATTTTTTTTATAATATTTTTTTCAATATTTGCTAANANTAANTCATAACTAAAATCATTCCAATCTAATACATCTCTCCAAAAAATTTCTATATCTTTTGAGCAGCTATTTAAGTCNGTATTAAAATAAAAATCNTCCTTGCATTCTANATCAAATTCTACAGCCTTAATGTCTTTATATTTTAATTTTGAACCTACTATNCTCAAAATTCCGCTTCCAGTGCCAAGATCTAACAATGAGAATTCATTATTACTATAATCNATTAATGATTCAACCATTAAANTGGTAGTTTCATGATGCCCTGTGCCAAATGACATTCCTGGTCTTATATATATATTTGAATCATTAATATTATCTTTGAAATGNNAATCTGGTAAAATATTTATTTGATTATTAATTGTAACTGGAGTGAAATTTTCTTTCCACATTAAATGCCAATCTTCATTATCAATTTTTTCCCATGTTAAATTTATATCAGTAGGTAATTCTAAATTATTTATAATATTGATTACCTTGCTTCGAGATTCTATAGATAAATAGATTTTGGTGAGATTTCCTTCTATAAAACTNCCTAAACAATAATTTTCAATTTTTGAAAAAAGAATCTCAGCTTCATCTAAATTACCTTCAATATTTAAAACTTCCCAAAAATCATCCATTNCTATTTATCCTCATTATNAATNAAGGTNGCAATNACAGTTCCAACAGCNTCTAANCTTNTTGCAGAACATTTATCGGGNGTATCTTCAATAGTATGCCAATAATTTTTTGACGAGTTAGGATATTGAAAATCTATAATATCAATTGANGGTATTCCAGTATTTTTAAACAATACATAGTGGTCATCAATAATTGATTGACCTAAAACATATTTAAACTGATTATANCCTAAATCATTGGCCANATTCCAAACTTTNCTAACTATATNNGGAGCATATCTATAGGAAAANCCTTCNATTAGNAACTCCTGNTCTTTATCTGCAATCATNTCAAGNCAAACAGCATANCGAGGNTATGGTTTNTTTAAATGCTTGGAAAATGATTTAGTNCCNANNCCCCAANNATCTGGNTCACCATAAGTNCCCATATCTTCTGCATCTAAAAATAAAAGATCTACNCCAATNTTNATTGGTGGATTANNAGANAGCATCTCAGCTAAAGTCATTAAAACTGATANNCCACTAGCTCCATCATTTGCACCTAATACAGGCCTNTTTCTAAAATCAATATTTTCNTCTTTATCTGCAAATTCNCTGGTATCCCAATGAGCTAAAAACATAATTCTATTTGANGCTCTNGGGTTAAATCTTGCAAGCATATTAGTAATTTGAACTTTCTTATTNCTTATTGGAGANAATATTGTATCTTGATANACTATATTCATATCAACTAATCTATCTAAAAANACTTTCAGAGAATCTNCAAATTGNTGNTGTCCTTTACTTCCAGGATATCTAGGCCCAAAGCTACATTGATAATCAATTAAATCTTTTGCTCTTTGNCCATNAAAATAAANGGCTTCTTGNCAAAATAAAANATTAATAAATAAAATGATAANATATTNCAATACCTANCCCCTAATCTGAATNGTTAAATTAAATCCNAAGTCTCTTTCAACTCTCTCNCCTGTATTGATATCATCTGATAANATATATTTAAAGAAAATNTTTCCNCTTACCCATTGNGAAAATTGATAGCTCATTTTTGGAGTCAAACTNAACTTGCTAGAACTATCATCNAGNGTCAATTCTGATATNTTNTCNACTTGTTGATAGCCAACTAATTTTCTAGAAAAATCAAAATCAGTACTAAATGAAAANCTAACTGTATTTTTNAAGTCTANATCTCTAAGAAAAGGAACGGGAATATACATCCCAGCAGTTCGACTATACTCAATCTTTCCCCATAACTGAGTATTAATNTCATGNTCAACTGAGCTACCTTCAGAAAAAATNTCAAGATTNTATTTTGATCCAANTTCAAAATCAATTGGATTTTTTCCTTTTGATCTGGCCGTTAATTTAATGAGTGGAGAAAAAAGNAGTGAATAGTCAGTTTTCAATAATTGATTATCTTGATATGACATNCTTCTTTGACCCTTAGCNTTATGCGAAAACTTAAATGATTTAAATTTTTCTTTTATAAANTCAATCTTTTCTAACCCTGACCATGTTAATCCCCATGATGGTAAAAANAANCCATTTTNACCATATACTTCCCAAGGNAATGGATAATAACTAATTGAACTATTTGANGAAGGNATNCCNGTTGATTGAGAACTATTAGTATTATCAGATTTAAATTCTAATCCTGTCAATGAAATAGANGGNATAACACTNATNCTNGANANCTTTATTTTAAATGTTTCACTNTAGGAATGAGAAAATGAACCNANTTTTCCATCNTGATTACTATATAAAATTGAACTTGGTGTATCACTTATTCCTAAACGAAAGNTATAATCAATAAANTGGTCAGCTAAAATATTAGCATGATTATGAGTTTCNGATAAATTGAAATCAAATTGNACTTTTGAAAANTTGCTCATGAATCCATGNACAGAGTTAAAAACAGATTTAGCTATCGGATTTTCAATATTNTTAAAAATTGGATCTNTTTGTTTNTTTTTAGATGAACTNGACCTCCTACCTCTTCTACTAGATGATTTTTTCTTACTACTACTATTATCAGGCTTATAAAATATCTCAACNATGTCTTTAGGAGTGATATCAAAACGAGTATCAAANTTTGAGGTNTTTTTAATTGTACTTGTTTGGACCTCATCACTAGGATTTCCTAGAGTCCATGTGTAACCTGGCTGATATTTAAACTGNGGCTTTATCCAATAAAATAACTCNGGNATATAAGTAGCTGAGAAGTTTTGNGATACATTCTCTATTAAGCCAGGATTTAATTCTAANAATAAATCTTCTCTANNTAAATCATTAACTTCCANTTCATGATAAAGGTCNCTNCCNACATTTATANTATAATTAGTNTGNAAATTATCAAAGACCTTATGATTNANTGTNAGCTTTCTATTTAAATCTAAACTANTNGTTTCAGTTGAATCTAATCCCTGTCTCATAATTTTAAGTTGATTATTTTCTGAAANATCCATCATTGCTGAAAATTTACTTGGNGTATAATATATNTTTGTATCCTTTATTTTNTCAATAATAGGCTTTGTNANATATTTAACTAGAGGTGTATTTNTAAATATATTATAAATGANTGATGAACTTTTAAATGGTNCTAGAAAATTATCATTTGAAAAATCATAAGTNTAATCCATNCCAAAATCCTGGTTNTTTGAAATATCATTTAANACAGTAACTGATGANTTTTCTCTNTTTATAATAGAATAGTTTAANTTAATNTTATCAACTGAATTTTTAATAATCCAATTTTTTGAACGTGTACTCTTTCTAAATGANGTACTAAAGCTTGTAGTNTTATTTANACTCTTAATTTCATCTGGNGCATTTTCAAATGANCCTGTNANAACATCTGGCTGATATGGATAATATTTTGGAGTGCTATTTTGAGTTGAAAAATTAANATTTAACGGAATTGACAAACCCCAATCNGAAGGAAGAAACTTATCAGCTTTNAATGAAGAATTNANAGANAATGTTTCAGAGGTACTNCCTTCTCCNAGCCTTTCTTGNAATCTATGAAAATCAGCTTCTTCAAATTTATATTGAGATTCTATNGAAGCTAAATCTGAGAAATTNACTTTTCCTGATAATCTATAGGCCTGACCTTTATCTTTTTTAACNCCAGTAAACCTTAGTTCATTTAAAAANACCTGNCCATAAATTTCACTATTAGTTTCATTGGCAACCCCAACCATTATCTGCTCNATTCTGTTGATTGCTGGTTCACCCTTTATTAAAAACTCAGAACAATTGCCACATAAATCAGATAAATTATCTGTCCATGTGTATAAATCTAAATCTTCATTATAATTTTCTGGCGGAGAATTATATATACCATCTAGATTAGAATCTTCAAAAATTTCGCCAAAATCATATCCTTGATTATTTTCTAACCCATCTTGATTCATTTCACTTAAATCATCTCCGTTTGGATCAAAAATACTTTGATAAATACTCCAACCATCTGATCCTGGTCCACAAATAGTTGTAAGACTGTCTAAATCATTAGGGAAAAACTCACTATTATAATCAAATACACCAGAAGTTATTAATCCTCCAGCACCCCAAACATTTTCAAAAAGCTCATTACATTCATCATTGTACAATTCATCTTCAGTATCAGTACAAGAAAGATCAGCATTATTACTTATAATTTCCAAAACATCTACATATGTTAATCCACCTTGAATGCGTCCTCCACATCCATTCTCAAATTTATTTTGAACACTATCAATTCCATAATCATAGAATATATCAAAAGATACGATGTCCAATTTCTTCTTCGTCAATAAATCAATATCAATATCAATATGATTTCGTTCATCCCAGTCCTCATAAATGGGTTGTCTAAGTTCATAATACTCATCCTCTTTACCCATTCTAAAAATTAGATTTACTAGGTTTGTTGAGTCAATACTCCAATCATTACCATAAGATGGTTGACCGTTAACAAACATTTTTAATTTTTCATAAGCAAAGAAATTGTCCTTATTGTCATTTGACATATAGGTTAAAACTTTTTTGATATTAACAGCATTCCCTGAAGAAATTCCGCTATCATCAAAATCCATTACAAGCGATTGTTCTTTAAGAGTAATTTGATTGTATTCATCATATTCACCCTCAACCCCTTCCGGTGATGAATAGTCTGAATTTTCATCACTATTTATTACACTTATAGAAAATTCTGGGTTTATTTGATAGGATTCTTCAAAATCTAGACTATCAATATTTGTTTCACCGACTTCTTCCCATTGACTGCCAACAATTTCTATCTTTGCTAAACCTAAAAGGTTTGCTCCCTGTCCTTGAACCCAGAGTCTCATCATTCTTACATCGCTCCACTCGATATTACTTGACTCTAATGGAAGAATTCTTCCAAAATCAGATAGATTTATTCTAAATAACTTCCATCCAGTTTGCTGCCCTGTTGAAGTTTGAGTAGAATCTGTTGCTACATCTGTTTTAGGTTTAATTGTGTAGGTAAAATAATCATTATTAAAATCTTGCAAATAGTCTCCATCAAGATCTTCAGTATCAGGATATACATATCCTTGTACATCACCATTTCCTTCTGATCCATTAATATTTTCATAATTATCAGTACCTTCATTGTATACAAAATTATCTTGGTTTGGATCAATATGGATACCGTCAGAATTTAAATCTAAAATACTACAAAGATCATAATTAATATCTGGTATCTGACCTATTTGAACAAAATATCGCCAATCACTTAAAATATTTTGATCATTAATAGAATTACATAGGTCCGTAAATGTTCCTTCATTAGCAGATAAACATGTACCATTTCCATCTTCATACAAATCTGTGCACCCATCATAACCTACATCTTCACCTTCATCTAATATGTTATTACCAATATTTCCAAATATAGCTTGATCCTCAGAATTAAGGATGTTATCTCCATTCATATCTTCACTTATATAACCTATATCAATATTTAATTCCATATTTGGATCTTGTATGTCTTCAGTATATAGCCAAACATCAATATATTTACTTCTTTCTTGGTTATAATCACTTGGATAAAGAGCCGTAGTAATACCTGCCCAACTATCATCATCCCAATTCTCATTCGTACCAAGCCATAAGGTTTTTGTTGTAGTATTTTGAGCTCTATTTGAAGTTTGTATATTAGGCCATATTGAAGAAGTCAGCCAATCATCGTATGGATTATACCAAAATAGAAAATCTCTATTTGTTATATCTAAATGTCTATTTGCCCATTCATCAATATCAATACAATGCTGTAAATTTGGAGGACAATCAAATGAATCAACTTGATACAATAATGGGGTAGAACTTAGTTTCCATTTATTTTGCAAAATACTTGGCGCTGAAGTTCTTTTTGAAGCCTCAAAGTCATCTAAAAATGCTTGTCCAAGAGGATTTGGATTTGGATATACTTTTGCGAATTCACCTTCAATATTAAGTGAAGATTTTTTATCTGCTTCAACAAAAGGAATCATGTCTGTCAGTTTAGTTAAAAAATCTAAATCCCTATCATACTTACCACCTATATTCCACAAGAAATTTCGCATGGGCTCATATCCGATTTCTACTTTTGAATCAACAATAGACTGGTTATAATAATATGCACCACCACTCAAATAATCATTATCAGAAAAATCTAATTTCATATGAACACCAGCTAATAATTTTTGATCAAATGAAACAAGCTCATTTTCTTCATAGCTTATATCGATGTTTGCTGTTGGGTCTAATGCCATTTGATTGATTATATTGAGAGTGCCTGAAAAATAATCAATAGTATAATCAACGCCTTTAGTTAGCTTTGATCCATTTAATCTAACCTCTTCACTACCTTCAACAATCATAAAACCCAAACTATAAGTTGAGCTTCTTTGCGACTTAGAATGCTTAACCCTCAGTTGAAATTTATGTTCACTCATGATATCAGTAGAACCCAATAGTTCATAATACATAGCTGGTCCATCATCATCACCATCAATAAAATTATTATCAGTGTCATCTAATGAAGGAAGGTACTCATTTAAATCTTCATAGTATAATGAATCAGATGTATTCCATTGTGTCCCCCAAAATGTTAATGAATCACCAAATGTAATTTCATCTGAATTATTTAACCTTCCATTAGGATCAAACGCAAATGGAAGATAAGTAGGAAACATCAGCTCACCTCTATAGGAGTTTAGTATATTTGAATTCAAATTATCAATTTTTCCGTCAGAACCAGTATTACCGTTTTGGTCGAATCTATCAAGTCCGAAGATTTTCAAGAATGAAGTATTAGAAATCTCACTATGAGTTTGCTCATCAAGATTACCACCTATATATATAATATCAAATTCTAATCCATCTATAGAAATATCAGAAGAACCCATACTATATACATTTTTAAACATCAAATCCCATGTTGGAGAGCTTGGATCCGAAACTTTATTAGTAGACTTAATTAATTTTAAAGTAATATTGCAGTTTTCATTCTCACAATCACTTTTTAAAGAAGTACCATTATTTAATAATTTTTCTGCAGTTAACAAATTATCCATCTTGTTAAAATAAGTTGTTGCAGTATCTATTGCTGCATCTTGAATACCTTGAAATTCAACAAATTCATATCCACCAGATTCTAATGATACATATTTACCTATTTTATATGAAATTCCAATAATATCTTCACTTTTAATATTATTAAATCTTATTGTTCCAAGTAATCTATCAATTTCATAATCTCCCACTTCGTTATCATTAGGTAAATCTTCTTTTAACTTTACCCATGTTGCAGATTCATAGTCTGTATTGGAATTACTAGATAACGGATTGACTCTTGCAGTACCTTGTACTTTATCTCCTTGAATAGTTTCATTTTGAGGATCAATCATTTTCCAAATTTCATGCTCTATGATTGTATAGAATGGAGTGAATGTATGTTTGTTTAAATTATCTAAAGGATAATACTGTACTTTAAAATACTCATCAATAAAGTAGTATCTATCTTTAATGTAATTATATGCATTTATATAATTTCCTTCTGATGATTCAAGCGATGAAGATTTAGATGATTTTTTAACCTGTTCTCTTGATATAATTGATTGAATAGCCAAAGGACCTAATTGCTGGACCATTTTGATTCCAAATAATCCCTCACTACTACCACTACCAACACTTACTAGTTGAGATGAGGGAAGCTGTAGGCCTATATTACCAGCTTCAACTTTTTTTAAAATATCATTTTTCTTTCCTTTGTAACTGATATTTAAATCATTCTCAAATGAAAAGTCAGCCTCAGAATCTTGATGCGCTTTAATACTAACTCTATCTCCAATGGTTCCTTCTATATTAAATCGCTGAGTCTGTTCAATATCTAAATCCCAACTTTTATTTTGCTTTTTATTAATCCCAACCAATTCTTTATCTTCAAAAATAAGCTGACCATTAATATTAATATTACCATCTATTTTTAAGGATACTTCACTTCCTGCTATTTCTTTACTAACTAAAGTAATTGCTCTTCCAGCACCAGAGCTCATATCTCTCATTTTTGTTATTGATTTTATTACCTTATCTCTAAAAATATAATATCTATTTTTTTTCAAATAATAATCTTTATAATCATCAATCTTAATTATTAACGGAATTTGTAAATCGTAGTAATTTGTAATTGAAGAGGACCTCTTAGGTTTATACCTTAATGAATGTATAAAAAATCCATCAATTAAACTGAGTTCTTTAATTTCTTTGATTGTATTTATCTTATTATAAAACTTAAAATGATGATTATTCCAACTTTCATTAACTGAATAAAAAACTAGTGATTTAGGCTTTTCATCTATTAAAGTTATAATATCTGGAGTTAGAGAATAATGTCTAGTAGCAAGTTCAAATTGGCTGTAAAAATTCTGCTCAGCACTTGAAATACAGAGGAATAAGAATACAATAAACATTCTCCCTTTATCGCATAAAGGTTTTATTATATGATTTAATAGCGACACAATTGTAACAATTATTCGCTAGGCTTTCTCCTTTTTAGTCATTTGTCTAACTTGTTCAAGGTGAGGAATTAATGTATTCATTATTGCTCGAATAGCTTTTCCCCTATGGGAATAAATTTCTTTTTCATCAATGTTCATTTCAGCAAATGTTTTTCTAGCTTCAGGAATGTAAAAAATTGGATCATACCCAAAACCAAAATCTCCAGATGATGTTCTAGAAATAGTTCCTTCTGCAATACCTTCAGCTGTCATTTCTATTGTTTCATCTTTGTATGCTATAACCGTTTTAAATTTAGCAGTTCTATTTGGAGCGGGAATTGTTTGCATATCTTCAAGTAGCTTAGAAACATTATCATAATAAGAACATCCCTCACCAGCATATCTAGCTGTATAAACTCCTGGGGCACCATTTAAGGCCTCAACCTCAAGACCAGTATCATCTGAAAGAGCAGGAATTCCAGTTAAATTAAAGACTTCTCTTGCTTTAATAAGTGCATTCTGTTCTAAGGTCTTTCCATCTTCAATAATTTCTCCCACTCCTGGAAAATCATTTAGGGTTAAAAGATCTATGCTACTAAAATGGCTATCAAATGCTTTGAGAAGCTCTTTTAACTTATCATTATTATGTGTTGCAATTACTATTTCCATATTCTACTCAAAATTAACTATTTCTTCTTCATATAACAAAAAATTTTACCACTGATCTTTTATATGCTTTATTGATGAAAAAGTTTAATGAAATAAAATATTTTTTGTATGTAGTTTTCTTTCGTATTTTTTGACCTATCTATGATATGCTATAATATTTTTTAGGTCAGATAGCTCAGTCGGTAGAGCAGAGGACTGAAAATCCTCGTGTCGGCGGTTCGATTCCGTCTCTGACCACCTTTAAGCCCTTCGAGAAATCGAGGGGCTTTTTGTTTAAAAACCAATTATTCTTCGGGGAAATTTTTTCCAACTAATATATTCACCTTTTGGCGATTTTTTCCAATCATCACTTATCAATGCTGTTCCAAAAATATGATCCCAAACCGAAAAAATATTTCCAAAGTTACAGCCTGCTACTTGCTCATCATTCACATGATGAAGACGATGAAAATTTGGAGTTATAAATATATATGATAATAGTTTATCATATTTAAAATTCAAATTTGAATGAATCCAAAAATTTATAACTAATAAAAAAATCCCAGCAGCAGATACAATCTCATAGCTAATTTCAAACATTTGGAGTCCAATTAAATATGGAATTCTAATTAATAAAGAGTTTATAAATGAGGTTCTTAAACCTGAAAACCAATATATGTTTATAGTTGAATGATGAAATTGGTGTGTATTCCACATTTGACGTAGATGCAAAAATCTATGTGTTAGATAATAACCAAAATCTCCTACAATCAATGCCATAATTAAGCACATATAAGATGGCCATTCTGAGATTGATTCACCCAAGCTAAAGGTATTGTTAATGAATGATATGATATTTTCATTTAATAGAAAATCTAAGATAAATAAAACAAATAAGGTTGATATCATAATTGAAATCATATCAAATTTAAATGTCTTTAGCCGCTTAAATTTTTCTAATGGATATTTATCTTCATATTTATGAATTATCATACCAAATAATATTAAAAATAAAACAGATAAATACTGTAAATAGTCAAACATTATAGCTGAACTAATTTTTCCTAAAATTCAAAGAATTCCCAGTGAAAATCTATGTATGGTTGTTGAAAATGAACTCCAATTCTAAAATTATCATTAACAGCATACATAAATCCAAAGTCAAAACTAAATTCTGCTGCTTCTCCTCTAAAACTATCAAATGTAAAAGCGTCACCAACATTACCAAAAAAGTCTTCAGTAGACTTATCAAATTCTAATTCTCTATATGAATTATCATATGCCATTGATGCAACAAATTTTATATTTTTTTGAAGATCATAGTGAAACAATCCATATACTCGAATTGGAATTTTATATTTATCATCATCTGATAAGGTAAATTCCTGCCCATTGACATTAACAGGAATATCTTTTAGATGATTAATCATATTACTTGTCTTCACACCTACGCTCCAACCTACCTTACCTCTTCCTGTTGGATTTTTTCTTTTAGTACTGTAGACTAAATATCCTTCAAACAATACATTATCATCATCTTGATATAATTCATAAAACGCATCATCTGATATAGATGATTCATTTAACGATTCACCCGCTGCATTAACAAAAGCATGGGAAAATTTACTTATTGCTGTTTGCAATGGATATTCTTGATGTATACCTAATCCAAGTGTAAAACCACTTTCCTTAGTTGATTCTTTTTTATGCCACAGTCTTATTTTTGGAAGAAGATTTATATCTCCATTAAAATTCGAACTCCACCTTGTACTAATCATAAATCTGTCTGTAAATCCATAGCCTAAAGAAATAGGGGTTAAAAGAAAAGTATTGGGTTCAAGAATAAATGCATTTGAATCCCAAAATTGACTGATCAGCTCATCCTCACCTTGGTCAAAAGTCCTTCTTGACTCAACTGCAGGGGCTAATTTCCCTCCATGATATCTTTCCATTTTAAGAACTTCTTTTTTCATTATTGTAACATCACCATACCTGGATCTAATTAATAAACTTTCAGCATCTTCTCGTAGTAAAGGTCCTTTATACCTAGTATCATCTAGTTTAATTAAATCTATTGTCTCCTCAAGGATATCAGACATTGGTACAACAAGAATCCCTTCAGCTGTCTCAATTGAGCAGTCTTGATTCTCAATCTTAGTAATTACACCTCTTATTCGATTACCATCTACAAGATAAAAATATTTTGACATTCCAACTTCAAGCACATCAGCTAATACTAATTTATCTTGCTTTTCAACTTTAGAATTTAAATTACTTTCTGTTAACCATTCTGTTTCAGAGTTATTCATTTGAATTTGAGAATTTTTAATTACTTTCTTTTCAGGTTCAGAGAAAGTCAATCCAAAAACACCTGTTATTAAAATAATTGAAATTAAAAACTTCATACTATTCTCCTTTTAATATAATATTTAATTAATCTACTTTTTTCCATACATCTCCCACCACTACATATGTGTATGTCCCAAAATATACAAACCACAATATATTTGACCTTACAGTAACATCTGTCATAATATCACCATCTACAGAATTTAAAGCATCATCAATAGCATCCTCTATGCTTGGACTTCCAATAGGTATATATGTGATGATTGGTGTTATATCCTTACCTTTTACTTTACTCTCAACAAGCTCATAATTTCCATCCATATCAATATTTCTTGTAGAAATAATTGTAAAATCAGCTACTCTAGTTGAGCAACCTGTAAACAATAACAGCAATAATAAAAAAATCTTTTTTTTCATTTCATCCTAATTTTATTGATTTATGTAAACTACTCAATTATAACAAATCAATCAAAAATAAAAACGCAACATAAGCGTAGGAGTTAAAATAGTTGAAGAAATATCTTCTACCTGACCATTACCCGAAATAGTAATATCTTTCTGCCCTTTTATTACTCTCAATGTATATTCGCCTCCGAAACTAAAATAATCTGATACAAAATATTCCACCCCAGCTGTTGGACCGAATAAAAAAGCCTTATATTCTGCCTCTTCCTGTTGCATCCAACTATTTATTGATTTGCCTTTTCCCGTTGACATTCCTATTCTTATGCCACTGTAAGTTTTTATCTTTTCAGACTTAAAGTTAATGAAAAATAAACCTATATTAAACATTAAGCTTGAATCATATTCTTCTTGTATCTCATCCATAGATTCATCATCAACTTCTTTAGACTCATAATTATAGTAGATGTTGGGCTCAATCATAAATTTGTCAGTTTGCATTGGTAAATACAAACTAGCACCAGATGATGAAGAATTGGTAACAGCAGCAACAAGAGGGCCAATAGTTTGAAATTCAAACCCAATTCCTGTCTTAATACCTATTTTTTGATCACTTGCTGATAAAATAGAAAAAACTATTACAAGCAAGCACATCATTTTTTTAATCATTTTAATACCCTTTTGATTTTGTATTATATTTTAAAAAAATTTAATACAAGTAAGTGAGTACTTACAACACTTTATTTTATTTTATTTTATTAGACATGATATTATCTCTAAATTTTAAATATGAAAATAGCAACAAAAGATAAAATCCTAATTAGTACATTAAAGCTTATTGATGAAAAACCATTTCCGCAAGTAAGCACAAAAGAAATAGCAGAGCTTACGGGCATATCAGAAGGCGCTATTTTTAGACACTATAAAACAAAAGAAATCTTACTACAGAAACTGTGTGAAGAATTTTTAAATCTTACAACGACACTCGATTTAACCAATTTAGAGTCTGAGGAAGAATTCAAAGTTAAACTTGTTCATTTTTTTCAATTTTTACAAAAAACTGAAAATCAAATTTATAAGCTTATGCTTTATGTAGCCATGTATAGAAAAGAGCAATTTAAAGTTTTCAATGATATATTTAATGTAAATGTATATAAAAAAATAGAAACGGTAGTTAAGCAGGGTACTCATAATTGGGGCTATAACAAAAAAATTAATATAAAGCTACATGTCCGACTATTAATGTATAGTATATATTTTTTTACAATTCAACAGCAAGTATTTGGAGCTGATAAAATTGAAAAGTTTAATATGAATGATGTTATTAATACAGCTGTAGATAATTTTTTACATGGGATAAAAACTTAGAACTGAATAGTTATCAAGTTATTTATTAATAAGCTTATATATTGTTCCACTATAATCAATAATATAAAGCTCTCCATTTAAATCTTGCCCAAATGAAGAAATATATATTGTCTTATTACCATCATTTATATTGATTGATTCGGTTAAGTCTTTAAAATCTAAAATATTTCCATTCTTATACTTAAAAGACCATACCCTTCCAGTGCAATAGTCTCCAAATAGATATCTTCCTTTTAATCCAGGAATTAAATCCCCTCTGTATACATACCCTCCAGTAACAGAACATCCCCTGGCTCCATCTTCCTTCCAGCCAAGCAAAACTTTTATAATATTTGCATTATTTGGGTATACATAAATTGGCATAACTACATTTGAAATTTGTTTTTTATCTATATACAAACTGTCACCTTCATAATGATTCCATCCATAATTTTCACCACCACTAGATAGATAGGACTGAAAATTTATTTCTTCCCAGGAATTCTGTCCTACATCGCCCATATACATATCTCCAGTTAGATTGTCAAATGAAAATCTCCAAGCATTCCTAATGCCATAAGACCAAATCTCTTCCTTTATATCATTCATATCTATAAAGGGATTTGAATTTGGAATTTTATATCCCTTGCTGGTATTGACATCTATTCTAAGAATAGTACCAAAAAAATTATTTAAATTTTGAGAATTATTATATGGATCACCTGCATCACCCCCATCGCCTACAGATATATATAAGTAACCATCAGGGCCAAATAAAATCATTCCACCATTATGGTTTGAAAATGGCTGCTCAAATGAAATTAATTTTTCTTCTTTATTTCCATTAAATCTTGAAATAACAGTTGAATCATTATTATTGATATAGTTAACATAAATAAAGTTATCAGTCTGGAAATTAGGAGACATTGCAAAACCTAAAAGACCTCTTTCATCTCCAGGAAAAACTGGGGTATGAACTTTATCCCTAATATCTAAAAATGGAGTTTTACTTTTAATACCATCATTCAATTCCCAAATCATACCACGTTGTTCAATAACATATATGATTTCAGGATTATTTACATGTGGAGATAAATAAAGTGGCTTCTTGAAGCTTGCTTCTAGTTTAATATAACCTAGATCTAAAGCAAATAATCTAGGTATGAAAAAAAATAGAATTATAAATTTCATTATCTTAAAGTAGAATAAAATATTATAAAATTACTTCTTGGGAAATTTTTCCCTATAATTACCTTTTTTCTTAGTTGCATTCCAAGTCGTTCGTCGTTCTATTGACGCAATCAAATGGCCCGCAAACATTACAACAGCAATTATTTGTAAATAGGAACTATTCAATTCTAAACCTGCACCGAAAATTAAAAGACACACTATTGTGTTCAAAAGCATTCGTAATGATTCTAGATATAATGTTCTCATTTTTATCCTTACATTATTTATAAAAGTATACAACTAAATTAGTACAAAAATTTTATATTTTAATATTAATTTTATATTAAAATTTCAGTTAAGGAGTGATAATGTCAGGATACTACAGATTCCCAACAATAAATAAATCTAAAGTAGTTTTTGTAGCTGAGGATGATCTATGGTCAATTAATATTGACAATCCAAAAGCATATAGATTGACTACTAATATCAGTGAAGTTTCTTCACCACTAATATCTCCTGATGGAAAATTAATTGCCTTTATTGGAACTGAAGATGGCAATAATGAAGTTTATATTATGCCATCAAATGGAGGTGCTTCAACACGTTTAACATACGATGGTGCTTTTGTAAAAGGAATATGTGCTTGGGAAAATAATGATATTATTTTTTCTACTGATTTACAGCAGCCGTTCGGAAGAGTCTCAGGTCTTGCTAAAATAAACAAAAGAGGTGGGCAAACACAACTATTAAATTATGGCATAGCAAGTAATATAGCTTTTGGTGGTTCTGGGATAGTTCTTGGTAGGAATACAGCAGACCCAGCTAGATGGAAGCGCTACAAAGGAGGAACGGCAGGAGAATTATGGATAAGTAAGAATAAAAATTCAAAATTTAAAAAGCTTATAAACCTTAATGGTAATATGGCATGTCCAATGTGGATCAACAATAGAATTTATTTCATATCTGATCATGATGGAATTTCAAATATTTACTCTTGCTTAGCTAGTGGAAGAAGTCTAAAACAACATACTAATCATAGAGAATATTATGCAAGAAATGCGACAACGGATGGGCATAAAATTATTTATCATTCTGGTGCTGACATATATACATTTGACGTGAAAAATGATACCAATGAAAAATTAGAAATAGAGTATAATAGTTCTTTTGTTAATAGAAATAGAAAATTTGTTTCTCCGTCAAACTACCTTGAAGATATTTCCGTAAATAAAGATGGTAGTATGGTATCATACGTATCAAGGGGTAAATCATTATGTATGGGAACATGGAATGGTCCTATATATCAACAGGGAAAAAAAGATGGAGTGAGATACCAAAAAACAAGATTTTTAAATGATAACAAAAAAGTTGTATTGGTAAGTGATGAAACTGGCGAAGAAAAACTAGAAATTCAATTTATCAAAGGTAATAAAAAAGCTAAATCTTTTGATCTTAATATTGGAAGACCTTATGATATGAAAGTATCACCTAAATCTGATAAACTGGTTATATCAAATCATAGAAATGAACTTTTACTCATTGATTTAAAAAAATCATCTCTATATAAAATTGATAAAAGTTCTAATCAGAATATAGGTTCAAATTTTAATTGGTCTCCATGTGGAAATTTCATTGCATATTCATGCTCTTTTAATGCAAAACTATATGGAATAAAAATTTTTGATTTAAAAACTAAAGTGAAGCATAAAATATCTAATCCTATTTTAAGTGATCTCAAGCCTGTATTCGATCCATCTGGAAACTATTTAGCATTTATATCGGCTAGAATCTTTAACCCTGTTTATGATAATATGCATTTTGATCTGGGATTTCCGAGAGGTGAAAAACCATATATAATATGTCTTAATAAAGACTCAGATTCACCCTTCTATAAATATGAGCAAACTGCAATCAAAGAACAAAAGGCTGATAAAAAGAAAGATGATAAAAAGAAAAATAATAAAAAAGAAAATCAAGTAACAAGAATAGACTTTGATGGCATTGAAGATAGAATTCTTGCAGTTCCAACTACAGAAGGATTATTTAGTGATATCGGATTTGCTAATAATAAACTCTTTTATAGTATTCATGAAGATGAAGGTTCATATGGAGATATTCCATGGTATAATTTTTCTTCTTCAGATAAATCTTCAATTTTTTACTATGACTTTGACTTAAACAAAGAAAAAGTATTTATGTCGAATATTTCAAGATTTGAAACATACCCACATATTGATTCTTTATTGGTCGAGTCAAATAATGGAATAAAAGTTATAAATGCTAGTTCCCCACCATCAAAAGATTCCTTATCTGAAAATGAGTTCAATCAAAATACAGGTAAAATCAATCTTAATAGAACCAGTATATCTATAGACCCAATAAATGAATGGAAGCAAATGTTTTCCGAGGCATGGAGGCTACAACGTGATTTTTTTTGGGTAAAGAATATGTCAGGTATAAATTGGAAAAAAATCCACAATAGATATTATAAATTAATCGATAGAATTTCTAGTAGATCTGAATTCTCAGATTTGGTTTGGGAAATGCAAGGAGAGCTTGGAACATCTCATTGTTATGAATTTGGAGGAGACTATAAACCAAGAAGAAATTATAATATTGGACTTTTAGGATTAGACTTACAATATGAAGATGGAAAAAAAGCCTATAAAATAAAACATTTAGTTAAGGGTGATGTTTGGTCTGGACATATGACTTCTCCTTTATATAGACCTGGATTGAATATTAAAGAAGGAATGTATATAAAGTCAATAGATGGGAATAAACTAAACAAGTCAACTTCACCAAATTTACACTTAGTAAACAAAGTTAATAAAGATATAGAGCTTACAATAGCAGATAAAGATTGTAAAAACAATAGAGATATTACTATTCGTACAATACCAAGTGAATCTGACTTAAGATACCGTGATTGGGTTGAGAAAAATAGAAACTATGTTCATCGAAAAACTAAAAATAAAACTGGATATGTTCATATTCCAGACATGAGTCCATGGGGGTATTCTGAATTTCATAGATATTGGCTATCTGAACTACAGTACGATTCACTAGTTGTAGATGTAAGGTTTAATGGAGGTGGACATGTATCTCAATTGATTCTAGAAAAACTTGCAAGAAAAAGATTAGGTTATGATATAACACGATGGATGGGAATTGATTCTTATCCTGGAGATTCAATTGCCGGTCCTATAGTTGCAATAACAAATGAATATGCAGGATCCGATGGAGATATTTTTAGCCATTCATTTAAACTCATGAATCTGGGAAAATTAATTGGTAAAAGAACTTGGGGTGGCGTTATTGGAATTTGGCCAAGAAATTTATTAGTTGATGGTACAGTAACAACTCAACCTGAATTTTCTTTTTGGTTTAAAGATGTTGGTTGGGATGTTGAAAACTATGGAACAGATGTAAATATTGAAGTAGATATAACTCCTGAGGATTACTCGAGGAATATTGATACACAATTAGATAGAGCTATTGATGAAGTTCTTAAAGATTTAAAAAAGAACCCTGTACAGAAGCCTAAATTTGATAATAAGCCAAACTTATCTAAATAAGAGTTAATTACTTCTTAGAATTAAATTTACTAAAGCTAAAATATCTAATATATTAATTGCAGAATCTAAATTTATATCTGCAACCTCATTTTGACAACCTTCCGGATTTACTAGCCCTAATGCTAAATTAACAAGTCCAGTGACATCTAAAATATTTAATTGATTATCTTGGTTTATATCTCCTGGACTTAATCCAGCGCAAGAATCTTCCAATACATTTAAAGTAATAGGAATATTTATATTAGAATTCTCATAATCATTAGTCTCTATTTGTAAATCATAAGCATATTGTCCAGCCATTAATCCAGTAGTTTCAAATTCTAAATATATTTCAGATACTTCTTGTGGGGCAACCACACCAGATAATGGTGATGCCTCTAACCATGTAGGCATTTTATTAATCAAAATAGAAAATTGATCTTCAACAAAATTAGCATTATAATTTACCAATAAACCGTTTACTCCTGAGGCATCTTGGATACCAATTGTACCTGAATTAGTTATACCTTGCATACTTCTATAGTTAATAAAAATATCACCAGTAGCATAGATTACAATTTGAAAATCATAAATACTACCCTCAAAATTTGTAGGCCAATGCTGAACATTATCAAACCAAACCACTGCTCTTTCTTCATTTGAATTAAAATAGACATTACCTTGACCGGTTCCATTTGAATTAATTGGATTAAGATCATCCCAAAATCCCATAATTGCTGGATTTGGAGAGCTTGAATTAGGAAGTGATGTATTATCCCAACCAGTATTATCTTCTCCAAAGCCTACCCAACCATTAGGATTAATAATTAAATTTGCATAAGATGAATTAAAAAATGGAAATTCAAAATCTAATTGCATTATTTGATCAGATGCATAATCGTTATGATTGAAATTTATGAGTGTAGATTCATCACTAATATCAATCCATAAATAATCAAAGTTTTCATCATTAGAAGATTTCCAAGAATATCCATCTGCATCAATATTAAATTCTAAATCTGATTCACCTAAATTAGCAATCACAAAAACTTCCTGGATTGATGTCTCTGGGACTATTTCTACATCAATAGATTGAATATCAACGAATGCATCAGGGTTATATAAAAGATTAAATAGTGAATTATATGCATTTACTCTTCCATAGCCTGTTTGAACGTCGTATCCAACTCCGCCTAAATCATCTGCACTTTGCTGCATCAATAGCCTAACATCATATGCTGAAATATTATTTGATTCAGATCTAATTAATCCTGCAATTCCAGCAGCATGAGGACATGCTGATGAAGTACCATTGAATGTAGATGTATATCCCCCACTCATTGTTGTTGTATGGATTCTAACGCCTGGAGCTAAAAAGTCAAGACCAGAGCCATAATTACTTCCCCAGAAATTTTCTCCATCACAAGATGAAGTACTTTTTCTTTCATTGCATGGCGACAATGCTCCAACTGAAATACAATTCTGATATCCTGAAGGATAACTTAAAGATCCACTATTGTCATTTCCACTAGCTGCAATAACAACACTTCCAATTTCAGTAGCATAATTTATTACAGATTCAGTGTAACTAACATATCCACCACCACCAAGACTCATACTTATTACATCTGCTCCATTATCTGCAGACCATTGTATACCATTTGCAATACCATTATCATCACCATAGCCGCTGCTATCTAAAACCTTAACTGGCATAATTAAACAGTCCCAGCAAACTCCAGCTATTCCACTAGAATTATTTCCTTTTGCTGCTGCAATTCCAGCACATGAAGTCCCATGACCTTGATCATCACTAGCATTTGTATTATTACTAATAAAGTTATATCCTCCAATTAATCTACCAGTAAATTCCGGGTGAGCTGAAACTCCCGTATCTAATATTGCTATAGTTGAGCTGCTATTACCTGTTGAAATATCCCACGCTTCATTTGTATCTGTATCACAATCTGGAGTACCTACATATGAACCACCATAACTAACAGCTTGACCAGAATTTTGATGAGCCCACTGATCTTGATAATATTGATCATTAGGCTCAAGATTCATCTTTTTTCTATATATTGGTTCAACATTTATGATATCAGATTCAGAAATTATTAATTGATAAATTTCATCAAAATCAAAACTTCTGTTAAAATTAATTTCATAATACTGATGCAATGAAAACTCATACTGTTTACTTGAGAAATTTTTATAATCAATAAATAAGGGAGAAACATTACTTACTCCAAGTTTGACTAATTTATCTAAAAATTGAAAATCACTTTCGATTGTTATTGGGTCTTCAATTCCCAATTTAGGGGAAATATTTTCATCTAATTTAATCACTAGGCTATTATTACTAATTAGATGAGATTGATATTCCATCCATTGACTAGCAAACAAAATATTAGATAAAATTATTAATATATATAATTTATTTTTCATTTCTTTCTCCAGGTCTGTATTTAGATTCTAAATTTTTCAAGATATCTGATTTTTCAAACCACACATCTTTAAGTTTTCGGTTAGCAAAAAGTACTGATTGATCAGAATAGTGGGGTGAATTTTTTTTAGTGGTTGCAGCGCCATATTGATGGACACTTTTTGAAGATACATTTCCATCCTTATCCCAAGTTGCAAATAAAATGTAAGAATCTCCTGCAAATGCTTCTAGCTCTCCACTAGATTTTAAATCACCATAAATAGAATGCATTATATCAGGGCCACCACCAAGACTCAAGCTTCTACCTCCTCTAATCATTTTATTTACCTTTCCCCACGAGACATCAATTTCACCATATTTTCGTTTTAATAACTTAGCTGCTCTAATAAAATTATCAACTAATTCACTATCAGAAATTTTTTCATAATAATTCTTAAGATATGGCTTTGTTGATAAGATAGCTAAAGCAGCTCCTTTATTATTTGGATCAGTTTTTAAATCCCAATCTTTAAGCACTTTTAATGCTTCGGTTATTATAGGATCACTTTGAGATATATTAGCTTCTAATATTTCATCTCTATATTTTGCAATTGCGGACTGTTTTGAATATTCCATATCAAATTTATATTTAAAAAGATCATCTTGAGATATTTTTAAATCAGAACTAAACAACTCTATAGCTCTCAAAGATCTATTAGTCATATATTTTTCAATTCCAAGTTTTTCCGGGAAAAAACTTATGTTTGGATTATCCATTCCATCGGTTGTTTGAAAGGGTGTGCTATTACAATTTTGTAAAAAACCTGATTTAGGATTATAAATTTTAGGTAGATATTCATAATCTTCTCTTGATGTCCATAGTGTTTCAGATTTATCGCCTGGCATATAATCTTTCCAATCATAGGAAGATTCTCTTTTAGGAAAAGCTGCATTATATAAATAAAAAATGTTTCCTTGATTATCTGCATACATACAATTTAATGATGGAAGGTATCTAAGTTTTACAGCATCTTCCCATTCTCTAAAGTTGTTAGCTTTATTCATTTTAAACCACTGCTCAATTTGTCTAATTTCATTCATTGCAGCATATCGTATTGCATAAGTACCATGCTTAAGATCCAATACAGGGCCATGAACTGACCATCTAATGTTAGTATTTAGATTTATATTAAATAATTTCAGAATTCTAAGATTTAAAGAAGAATCATAATCTTGAAAATCAACCCATTCACCATCAAATAAATATTGAGAATTATTATCAGGGTTAATTGTTAACTCGTATATATCAATTAGATCCGGAGTATTAAGAGTATGAGCCCAGCCTAAATATTCATTATGACCCACAAAAACTACAGGTGATCCAGGAAGAGTACCTCCAACAATATTCCACCCTTCTTCACTGTGCAAATGAACTTCATACCATGCAATAGGACCATCCCATGGTTGATGAGCATTTACTAATAAAAATGTTTCATCATTTTCTGAGCGATCAGGAGAAACTGCAAATGAATTTGAACCTAAAGGAGCACCATCCCTCCAAACCTGTCTAGGCAATTGTGGTTGTTTTTTTTGATTTTTTGATTCAAATAAAAAATTGAAATAAAAATCTAATCCATACAAAAACTGAGTTCTAAATACGAATCCAGATACAATATCATAAGCGGTTATCTGACCAATTTCATCAATAGCCTCACCTGGGTTTAAACTAGAATAATAATTCAAACCATCAACATAAGCTTCAATGATATCTTTAACTTCACTGCTAATTAACTTATCATAATTTTGTTCAACATTTTCTCTAACCCTTAAAAGATTAGTTAAATAGTCAATTGGAAGCGTTGCTTTTCCATAAATTGATGATAACTTACCTCTAGTTTGTAAGATAACATCTTGAATAGTTTTAAAGTCATCTTCAGAGTGAGCAAAAGCAAAGCCAAAAGCTACATCTTTATCAGTTACTCCATAGATATGTGGAACACCCCAAGAATCTCGAAGTATCTCTACATCATATTTTGTAGATAAAAGATTATTACTTAAACCAAGACCAAAAGACGTTATAATTAATATAGTAAGTACTTTTAACATTTTTATAATTTTAGTTAAGAAACATAAACTTTTTTAGATATATAAAAAATAAAATATTTATATCAAATTGTAACTTGATTTCATATCACACAAATCTATTTTTGAGTATAATATAAATTCCGCAAATACATAACAAGCCTCCTAGAGCAACATTAATAGTTATAATCTCGTGGAATAAAAAGAAAGCTATAATTGATGCAAATATAGGTTCTCCTAGTGGAACAGAACTAACTATAGTAGGAGTTGTATATTTTAATGAATAATAAAAAATATTATGACCTAGTATTGTAGGAAAAACTGCAAGAAAAATAAATCCTAGAATTTCTGTCCTTTCTAAAATTATGAATGAGTCTGTGTAAAAACTACCTATAAAATATATAGTTAAGGCTGCTACTCCATATAGCATTCTTGTATACTCAATAGTTCCTTCATTGTTACGAACTCTTTCAGCAATTAAAAGCGATAGGCCAATGCACAAAGAACATATTAGTGCATAGAAATTCCCTAAAGTATATTTTGATGATAAATCAAAATCATCTAAAAGAACAAACACTGTCCCCATTAATGCAACAATCATTCCTAAATAAATTATTTTATTATATTTTCTTTTATAAAAAATTAATTCTATTAGCAATGTGAAAAATGGTGCAAGTGTACCTAAAAAAGTTGCATTAGAAATTGTTGTAATTTTAACTGCTTGATAAAAAAGCATAAAGTGTAAACCCAATAAAATACCTGCAATAAATGTGCGAATTTTATTTTCTTTAGATAGAGTCTTTAATTTTTTTCTAAATATAAATGAATAAAACCAAAGTAAAAAAGAAGCTAAGAACATTCTCCAAAATGCTATAATAGTAGCTGAGGAAGATAGATATTTTGCCATAATGGGAGAAAGACTTACAGATAATAAACCTAATGATAAAAGGGGAATAATTTTAGATTTATTCATTTATTATTCTAAAATTAAATTAGCCAATAAAACAATATCTTGTACATTAATCGAAGCATCCCCATTCATATCAGATAAAATTTGCTGTAATTCAGTTAGGGGATCATAGCCCATGACAAAATTAACAACTAAAACAATATCAAGGACATCCAGAGAACTATCTTGATTGACATCGCCTAATGAGGAGGAAGAAAATCCTTCATCACAAACTAAATTTGATGATCCACAATTATTTATAGATTCAATACAATATGTGTAGTCCACTTCAAAGTCTATAAATTGATCAATAAATTCTAAATTTGAATTTTGGGACACTAATGATATCCATGACCCATCTCTATAAATCTTATATTCTTCAGCATTTTCAGATTCATCCCAAGTTACAACTATGATATCTTGAAATAACCCATCTGAAGCATTAACATTTAAAGCTTCAATTGCATTATTTTTCAAACTACCTTGGTTACAAGCAAACTCAGATTCTCCACATTCTCCAAATGATGATACACAGTATTCATAAATAGTATTTTCAATTGCACTATAATCTGAAAAATTAAAAATATCATCGTTAAAAACTGTAACTAACTCTCCATCTCTATATAAATTATATCCCAAAACATCTTCATTAGCCTGAGGAGCTTCCCAGCTTACATCAATATGATCACAATATAATTCATTTGAAGATATAATATTAATTGGGTTAGATGGCTCTAAGCATGAATAAAAAAATTGCAAAGTAACTTCATCAACAACATAATTATCATTAGAGCCAACCATAGGCATAAGCATACCTTCGCTCCATATTTCTGGAACTACATATAGATTATCTGTATAGTTTTCACTTAATAAAAAATCCTGAGAAAAATAACCATTTTCATCTCTCATGCCCATATAGGTATCCGACCACAATGGTAAATCATCGCATTGGGCTCCCCTTATTCTAACTCTAATTTCATTAATTGAAGTGTAATTTGGGGGTGTGAATGCCCACCATGCTTCACCCCAATAATCAAAAGGATTATACCAAGAATCCCAACCTAACTTAACGCAATCTGATGCACCATCTACACAATCACATGTATATGATATAGCTTCATCTTCAGTATATGTACCCTGAGTTTGACTCCCTTGTTTTAACTCTATCCAATATTCTCTAGAATTTTCTGGTATATTATATGGCCTTTTAATTACTCTAAATGCACTGTCTGGAGCAATACTTGTAAGCATACTAAATTCTTGTGTTGGAAAAATTCTATGATAAGAACCTAAACCTACATTTAAATTTATTTTAGGGATATTAAAATTAATTAAAGATAGTAAGCTATCATTTGATATATCTAGCTGAACTAAAATAAGTTCATCATAATCAATTGCCTCATCAATAAGAGATTCAATACTACCTGAAATAATAAAAGATTTATTTATTTTATTTATATCATCAGATGAAAAAATTGATGAAATAATGGTCGAGATAACAATAATATATATATATCTAAAACTCTTCATTGATTTAATATAGTTAATTAACTGAAACTTTTATTAAAAATTCTTTGGTCATATTTTCTTCTAAAAAAAAATTTAAAATCAAACTATCGCTCAAGCTAATATTTTCATTATATGTTAATTCTAATTCTAAACTGTCAGGAACATTATTGAATAAAAATAATAATTCTAAAGGACCTGAACTATTAGCTTCCACATTAAACTCCCATTCTTTTAATCCACAAAAATCATTTGATTTATAATCTTGAGTAAATTTATCTCCAAAAATTGAGTCCCATTCTGGATGATAAAAATATCCTGATATCCAATTTCCTGGTGCAGGAGGAGGTTCAGGTGTATCCATTGAATCATTTTCATCTTGGCTACTACTTGACACACCAAAAATATTATTTTCATCAAAAATAGGATCGAGAACTGTCCAAGGTTTCATTGAAGCAATGATTTGTACATCCCAATCACTAGACTCAAATGGATATTGACAAGATCCATCATCTTCATTTGCATTAACATTGTAATTACAAGCATTAACATCTAAAC
Organism: bacterium TMED161; assembly: GCA_002171125.1. Taxonomy (GTDB): domain Bacteria; phylum Fidelibacterota; class Marinisomatia; order SCGC-AAA003-L08; family D37C17; genus TMED161. The sequence goes on from NHHK01000010.1 coordinate 65,462, forward strand.
ATCCACTAATATTTTCACTACAACTAAAAAACATTAACAACATTGGGATTATATATGTAAAATTATACCTGTTCATCATTAATAAATTTTAATTAATATAAAGTTAAATAATTTAATTTTTATATGATATATAGTATTTTATGAATAAAAAAGAAATATCAACTTCATATCAACCTTCTAGTGTAGAAGAGAAATGGTATAAAATATGGGAAGATGCTAATTGTTTTTCTCCAAAAGGGGAAAAAGAATCTTTTACAATCATGATTCCCCCTCCAAATGTCACTGGTATTTTACATATAGGACATATCCTCAACAATACGATTCAAGATGTGCTTGTTAGAAGAGCAAGGATGCAAGGTAAAAGAACTTTATGGCTTCCTGGCACAGATCATGCTTCTATAGCTACTGAGGCTAAAGTAACTCAGATGTTAAAAAAAGAAGGTATTGATAAAAAAGATATTGGCAGAGAAGAATTTTTAAAACATGCATGGCAATGGAAGGAAAAATATGGAAATACTATCCTTACTCAGCTAAAACGATTAGGTGCATCATGTGATTGGTCTAGAACTACTTTTACAATGGATCCTAAATATAGTGAAGCAGTAACTAAAGTATTTGTTGATTTATATAATGATGAAATGATTTACAAGGGTGAACGAATAATAAATTGGGACCCTAAAGGACAAACTGCTCTATCGGATGAAGAGGTTATTCATAAAGAAATTAGTGGGCATCTATGGCATTTTAAATATCCAATAAAAGATAGCAAAGAACATATTATAGTTGCAACGACGAGGCCTGAAACAATGCTTGGTGATACAGGCATTGCGGTAAACCCTAATGATGAGAGATATCAACATCTAATTGGGAAGCATGTAATTCTTCCAATAGTAAATAGAGAAATTCCAATTTTTTCTGATTCGTACGTAGATAAGGAGTTTGGTACAGGCGCAGTAAAAGTTACTCCAGCTCATGATCCTAATGATTTTGATATGGGTCAAAGAAATAATTTAGATACTATAAATATTTTAAATCCAGATGGTACATTAAATAATAATGTGCCAGACTCATTTATTGGCAAAGACAGATTGGGTGCAAGAAAGCTAGTAGTAGAAACTATAGAGAGTTTAGGTCTTATTGATAAAATTGAAGACTATATTCATAAAGTAGGTCATTCTGAAAGAACTGATGCTGTTGTAGAGCCATATATATCAAAACAATGGTTTGTAAATATGGAGAAATTAGTTGGGCCAGCCATTGATTGTGTAAAAAATGGTAAAGTAAAATTTTATCCTGAACGGTGGACTAAAACTTACCATCATTGGCTAGATAATATTAAAGATTGGTGTATTTCTAGGCAACTCTGGTGGGGTCATCGAATACCTGTTTGGTACAAAAATGATGAAATTTATTGTGGGATTACACCCCCAAATGGAGAAGGTTGGGTTCAAGAAGAGGATGTTCTTGATACTTGGTTTAGCTCATGGTTATGGCCTTTTGCTACATTAGGATGGCCTAAGGATTCTAAGGATCTACAAAAACATTATCCAACTCAAGATTTAGTAACTGGACCAGATATTATTTTCTTCTGGGTAGCTAGAATGATTATGGCTGGCCTATACTTTAAACAAGAAATTCCTTTTAGTAACGTTTACTTTAATGGATTAATAAGAGATGAAAAAGGCCAAAAAATGAGTAAATCTCTGGGCAATTCTCCCGATCCAATTGATTTGATGGATAAATATGGTTCAGACGCACTAAGAGTGGGTCTGCTGCTTATTGCTCCTCAGGGGTTAGATATTCTATTTTCTGAAGAAAAAATTGAGCATGGAAGAAATTTCATGAATAAAGTATGGAATTCTGCCAGATTCGTAGAAATGAATATTGACAAAAAAACTAATAGTGATATATCTTCTATAGATTCTAAAGATTTTGATGTAACTGATAGATGGATTTTATCTAAACTAAACTCAACAATTTTAGAAGTAGAAAATGCTTATACTAATTACAGGTTAAATGATGCTGTAAAATCTATATATGATTTTGTTTATAAAAACTTTTGTGATTGGTATATTGAATTTTCAAAATCTAGATTCTATGGAGATGATGAGAACGATAAAGTTATAGCTCAAAAAGTATCTCTCTATGTTTTAGAAACGACTTTAAAGTTAATGCATCCCTATTGTCCATTTATCACTGAAGAAATTTGGTCTCATTTTAATGATAACAAAATGCTCATCAATGCAGAATGGCCAAAATCTGATAAACGGATAATTAATAGTCAAATTGAAGATGAATTATCTACAATCATGAAGCTTATTTCATCAGTACGAAATATTAAGGCAAACTTCTCAATATCCCCTAAAAAAGAGATATCACTTATTTGTAAAGTTGATGAAAATACATCCCAAATTTTAAAGAGTTATGAAATATATTTAGAAAGACTTGTAAAGGTAACTAGCATTGAAACTGATAAAAATATTTCAAAGCCTCCAAAATCGACAACAATTGTTATAGGTAATATGGAAATATATATTCCATTAAAAGATTTAATAGATATTAATAAAGAGATAGATAGACTTAATGTGCAAATTGAAAATCTGAAAGGGCGCTTAAATGCAGTAAATAAGAAGCTTAACAACAAGCAATTTGTCGATAATGCTCCTGAAAAGATAGTAAGCCATGAAAAAAATAAAAAAGAGCGTTATGATACCGAGTTAGATATTCTACAAAATAATTTAGATTCATTAATTTAACCATATAGGAACTTTCAAATAATAAAACTTGATACAGAGATAACATACCTCAAAGGCGTAGGACCTACAAGATCAGCTAAATTAAAAAAATCCGGAATAGAAACTATAGACGATCTACTTTATCATTTCCCTAGAAAGTATATTGATAGAACAAAAATTTTACAAATAAATAAGCTCCAAATTGGAGCACAGGGTATGATTGTAGGAAAAATAATTTCACTAGATATTAAACGAGCTAGAAAAAGAAGGTTTTTTGAAATAACTATAAATGACGGCAGTGGAACTTTAAAATGTATTTGGTTCCGAGGTCTGAGCTGGATATCAGAAAAGTTTAACTTAAATGAAACTATAGCAGTTTATGGTAAAATTGAATTCTATAATGGTTTTAGATTGATTCATCCAGAATTTGATATGCTTGATGATAATGAAGATCCTATTAACACTGGAAAAATCATATCAATCTATCCATCAAATACTGATTTAAAATCAGTTGGAATAGATAGTCGAGGATTTAGGAGATTACTAAATAGTGCAATTGAGAAATCAAAATCATCTATATCTGATTTTTACAGTAATAGAATATTAAAGTCTAATGGACTTATAAGTTTAACCACAGCTCTAGAAAATATCCACAAACCAGGAAATCAAATAGAACTTGATAATGCAATACATAGATTAAAATTTGATGAACATTTTTTTCTACAACTTATTCTTGCATTAAAACGATCAAATTTAAAAAGAAATAAAACTATAAAATTCAGAAATAAAGATAATTTTGTTAAAAAAATATTTAATAAAATTCCATTTAACTTAACTAATTCACAAATTAGAGTCTTAAAAGATATTAGAGATGATTTATCATCAGATCAATCCATGAACCGTTTAATTCAAGGTGATGTCGGTTGCGGGAAAACAATAGTAGCTCTTCTTGCTGCTGGAATTGCAATAGATAATTCATCTCAGGTTGCAATTATGGCGCCCACAGAAATTCTAAGTGAGCAACATTANAATAGTTTTAAAGNTTATTGNGNTGCTTTAGGAATTTCTTGTGAGCTATTGATAGGAAANCTTAATAAAAAAGAAAAAGATCATATNAATAAAAGATTAAAATCTGGGAAAATAGATATTGTCATTGGAACTCATGCATTAATTCAAGAAAAAATCAATTTTAAAAATCTTGGCCTTGCTATCATTGATGAACAACATAGATTTGGAGTTGAACATAGAAAAATGTTAATTAAGAAATCAAAAAATCCTAATGTNCTTGCAATGACAGCTACTCCTATACCTAGAACTTTATCTATGACACTCCATGGTGACATGGATATATCTATTATTGATGAACTTCCCAAAAATAGAATNCCAATTATAACAAAAATTGTNAATGANGATAGACTAGAATCCATTTATGAGTTCATCAAGAAAGAAATAAAAGAANATANACAGTGCTATATAGTATTTCCAATTATTGAAGAATCAGAAAGTCTTGATNTAGAGGCAGCACAAACAAGNTATGAAAATATAAAAAATAATATTCTTCCAGATTATAAAATTGGATATATACATGGAAAGATGAAAAAGGATGAGCGTGATGTACAAATGGATAAATTTATTAATGGAGAAATTAACTTATTAGTTAGTACNACTGTAATTGAAGTTGGTATAGATAATCCTAATGCTACAGTGATGATAATAGAAAACTCAGAAAGGTTTGGACTTACTCAATTACATCAATTAAGAGGTAGAATCGGTCGTGGTGCGCAGCAAAGTTATTGCATTTTGGTTCAACGAAAACATACACCAATAGCCAATCATCGATTAAAAGTTATGGAAAATACTCTAAATGGTTTTAAAATATCAGATGAGGACCTAAAGCTAAGAGGTCCGGGAGAGTTTTTTGGAAAAAGACAACATGGTTATTTGAAAACAAAAATTGCAGATATTTCTAAAGATTTAGATATAATNAAATATGCTCGTAACCTTGCGTTTGACATTGTTCAGGATGATTGTGAATTAAAAAATCCTGAACATAAAAATATTAAAAATGAACTAATATATAGGTATAGTAATATGCTTGAATTTATAGATATAGGATAACTAATTATGGATGAAAATAAAAATACACAACTTTTTATGGGACTATGCAGTTCACTTGTAACTCAGGCATGGATGCAACTAGGAAAAATTAAAAATCCAATGACTGATGAAATTAATATTGATTTAGAAGCTGCTTCATTAACGATTGATATGATAGGGATGCTTAAGGATAAGACTAAGGGAAATATTAGTGATGAAGAAACTAAAATAATTGATCAATCAATCAATGAGTTAAGGATGAACTTTATAGCTTCAAAAGATACTAATAACAAACCAGATCAAGAAATTGAAGACAATAAAAATGAAGAAAAAGATAAATAGACATTTTCTATTCACTTTATTAAGTTTTTTCGTTCCATTTTTTATATATCTTTTAACTATGGCTCCAACAACTTCATTTTGGGACTGTGGTGAATTTATTGCTTGCTCTGTTACTCTTGGAGTTCCCCATCCACCAGGAACACCTCTATTCCTACTTTTAGGAAATGTATTCTCTAATTTACCAACATTTAATGATATCGGTGCTCGGGTTAACTTAATGTCACCTATTGCAAGTGCTTTTTCTGTAATGTTTTTATATCTNATTATTGTTCTATTTTTAAAAAGATTCATTGATGATAATCCTGAAAAACAAAAATTAATTGAATACTGTGCAATTATTGGAGCATTAACATTTGCAGTAACAGATTCTCACTGGTTTAATGCAGTTGAATCTGAAGTATATGCTCTATCAACATTTTTTACATCTATTGTAATTTGGCTAGCTCTCAAATGGGATGAAAGACCNTTCAATACAAATAGTATAAAATATCTTATTTTNATTTCTTATATGATGGNCCTAGCTACNGGTATTCATATTTTAAATCTATTAGCTATACCATGTATTATTTTCATTTTGTTTTATAATAAAACAAGATCACCTAGCTTAAATGAAATTGATTATAAAATTTTGTTTAAAAATATTTTATATATAGCCTTTTTATCATTTTTAGTATTTGCAATGATTTACCAAGTTATTATTAAGGGCCTTCCTATCATTGGGAATAGTATGCAATCATTGTGGGTGCCTGTTGCTATTTATTTTATTACAGTCCTAGTGACTTTTTATTTTATAAAAATTTCTCATAAAAGCTTAGCAACTATATTTACATGCATAGTAATGATATTAATCGGCTATAGTAGTTATGCTACTATATTTATAAGAGCATCCCAAAACCCATCAATAAATGAAAATAGTCCTAATACTCCAACCGAATTTCTTTCGTATATAAATAGAGATCAATATGGAGCTGTCAATTCTTTTGACCCTGTAGCTGCGATACAAAATAGCTCTCATAATCATTGGAAGAGATATATAGAACCTCCAACAAATGTATCTCAAATAAATGATCCTATAAGATTCAAGGAAGAATATTTGCGTAAAAAAGAAAAACCAACAATTTCTGAAATAATGGACTTTGTATTTAGTTATCAAATTGGAGAAATGTATCTTAGATATTTTGCATGGCAATTTATAGGAAAAAGTGCAGTTGATGATACAAATTGGAATTGGGAGGTTAGAGCAAAGCCCATTAAGCCAAATTCTATTGGAAAACTATTATCACCTAATTATTTAGAGGGCATTAATCCGTTTAGATACATAATCCCATTTGCTTTCATATTAGGCTTAATAGGATTTATTTATCATCTAAGAAAAGACTACTTAAGAGCTCTTTCCATATTATCACTATTCTTAGCAACTGGAATCGTCCTGATATTATATCTAAATCAGCATGATGCTCAACCTAGAGAAAGAGACTATTCATATGTAGGAAATTTCTTTGCGTTTTCTATTTGGATTGGAATTGGTTTATTTGCCCTAATCGATAGAATAAATAATTTTATTTCTAGTAAAAATATAAAATTACCTTCATTTATTATTCCAATTATTATGCTAATAGTCATGCCTATAAATATGCTTGCTACTGATTACAAATCTCATAATAGATCTGGAAACTACGTTGCATGGGATTATGCATACAACTTCCTAAATTCATGTGAACCTAATTCTATTTTATTTACTAATGGAGATAATGACACCTTCCCATTATGGTATCTTCAAGAAGTTGAAAATATTCGAACAGATGTACGTGTTGTTAATTTAAGCTTATTAAACACACCATGGTATATCGATCAATTAAAAAATCAAGGCCAAAAACTTCCTATTTCATTAAGTGATGAAGCTATAAATTTAATAGAACCAATTAATGCAACTGCATATGCTTTGAATCTGTGGACATCAGAAATAGATGATATGACTATAAAACTCCAAGAACGAGGCATTAAATACGACATCAGTAAGTATGGAATACTTCCATGGAAACAAACAAATACTTCTATTAAATGTTTATATGAATCTTTTGAAGATAAAAATAATAATGGGGTGTATGATTTTGGAGAGGTATTTACTGATTACAATAATAATGGGATTAGAGATAATGCAAAAGAAATTAACTTTAAATTGAATCCTACTATTAGTAATGCTTACCTAAGAGTTCAAGATGTAATGATTTTGCAACTAATCAATGATATGCCAATTGATCGTCCTATTTATTTTGCAGTTACAGTATCTCATAATAGTATGCTCGGACTTGATAAATATCTAGAAATGCAAGGACTCGTTTATAAGTTCACGGGTAAAGAAAATTTAGATCCATCATCGAGCCCACGATTAAATGTTGAAAAAACAGTCCAATTTATTTCTGAAACTAATGATTATAATAATCATATTAAAAACTCTGATGATTATATTAAAGCTATAAATGNGAATAAAGGTATATACAGATATAGAAACCTTAATAATGAAGAAGTTTATTTTAGCAAAGATATCATTAGAATGACACAAAATTTCAGATCCCCGTTCTTGCAATCTGCCCAAGAATTGATATATCAAGACAAATTAGATAGGGCCAATCATATACTCTTATCCATGGATAAATCTATACCAATTAATACAATACCAATTCTTCATAGTGATTATCAATTAACTGTAGCAAGATTATTTGCAATGGCTGGGAATAAAGATAAATTTAATTTTTATATGCAAGATTTAATGAATCGCAAAGATTTAACTATTCAAGATCACTATGATATTTCATCCGTTTTATTAATGGATTCTCATACAATTAATGAAGGTGAAGAATATATTAAAAAAATGATACAAAATTATCCTAATAGATGGGAGTTTAGTAGGATGCTTGTTGTTTATCTTAGCCAAACTAGTAGATATCAAGAAGCAATTGATATTATTGAAAATTGGATTTTATTAAATGATAATTTTAGTCAACCAGAAGCCTATAAAGAAGCAAAAGGATGGCTTGATCTTTTAAAAAATGAATCAAGCACCAGTTAAACTGAGTATAATAATACCTCACCATAAGGGTGAAGCTTTACTCTATAAATGCTTACAATCTCTNCATAATACAAGTTATTCAAATTATGAAATCATAGTNGTTGATAATAATACAAAAGATAAAAGTATCTCAAAANCAAAAAAAGAATTTCCTGAAATCAAAGTTTTATCCTTAGAACAGAATCTTGGATATGCGGGAGGATGTAATAAAGGAGCCTTAGAAGCTCAAGGAGAACTTCTTTTGTTCTTAAATAATGATACTATACATGAAAAAAATTGGATTGAACCCTTAGTNGATATGATGGATAATTATAAAGATATAGGATCAATACAACCAAAAATAAAAAATATAAATAATAAAGATAGATTTGATTACGCAGGAGGATCAGGGGGGTTCTTAGATATTTTTTGTTTTCCTTTTGCGAGAGGAAGAATTTTTAACTCTATTGAAGTTGACGCAAATCAATATGACAATCAATTAGAAATTTTTTGGGCATCAGGTTGTGCATTTATTACTAGAAAGAATATTTTTAATGAAATAACTTTTGATAGTACTTTATTTGCATATATGGAAGAAATAGATTATGCATGGAAATTACATTTACTAGGTTATAAAAATTATGTAGAACCAAAATCAGTTATTTATCATGATGGTGGAGAGTTTTCATCAAGAAAGTTTTTAAAATCATATTATAACCATCGAAATAGTTTAATATTATTTTTAACAAATCATAATCTAATTTTTACGGCACTGCTACTTTTACCTAAAATATTACTAGAAATCATTTCATTAGTTAGATATCTATTTCAATTAAACTTAAGTGGAATTATTGCACAACTAAGTTCAATTATGTGGATTTTATCACATCCTGTATATATAATTAGAAGAATTTTTAAAATTAATAGGTTTAAAAGAAAACCTCTTTATTCAATTGTTAGAAAAATGTATAAGCCAAGTATAGTTATTACATACTTTATATTTTTAAAAAAGAAATTTTCTGATTTATCAATTAGCTAATTCAGTATTTCTAGACACTTCGCAAAAAATTATTGATAACACTACAATAGCTGCTCCCAAATAAGATAAAAGCCCTAAAATTTCATAACCAAAATAAACAGAAAATAAAGCAGCAAAAACTGGTTCCATTGCTATTATAATAGCAGTCTCGCTTGCAGATAATATTTTTTGAGCCCAAATCATAACAAGAAGTGCAAAAGTAGTTCCAAAAATACCAGTAATTAAGATTGCTGAAATTGCTTCACTTGAAAATACTATTTTAGATATATCTTCAACTAAAAGACTAGCTAATAATGATAAAATTGACGCTACAAGTGATTGAATTACAAAAAAATTAATAATTCTATCTTTATTGAATCTATCTTGAATTATAATATGAATGGCAAAGGATAATGCGCACCCAAATGTTAATTTATCTCCAAAATTGAAACCATTAGGAGAAATCATTTGAATTCCAATAAAAGCTAATAAAACTGAAATCCATATTCTCATAGAAATTGTTTCAACTTTAAAAATAAATAATATAATTGGAACCATAAGTACACTTATACTTGTAATGAAAGCTGAATTAGTAGGAGACGTAGCTTCCAAACCATAATTTTGGAAACCATAACCAATAAATAAAATTAATCCACATAGTGATGGACCTAGAAAATCTTGTTTCAAATATTTAAAATCACAAAGGAATATTACACATATAGCAGCTAAAAAGAATCTTAGTGCTGCAAAAATAAATGGTGGGAATGTTTCTAGATGAATTGCATCCTTAACAACAATAAAAGTTGCGCCCCAAATTAAAGCAGTAATAACTAATCCTATTTGAGCTAATATCTTCTTATTTTTTAGCATTAACAATTGTAGTTATCTCAAATGTAAGATTTTTTACGTGAACTTCTTTAAAATTTGAACGTATTAACAAATCTTCCAATTCACTTGAAGTAAAAAAATTCTCTACAGATTCTGGTAGATATCTATAAGCCTTTGAATTTGAGAAAAAAGATGCTATTCGAGGTAAAATATTATTGAAATACAATTTAAATAATTTTGAAGCAAAAGAAGATTTAGGCTGTAAAAATTCTAATATACCAAGCTTCCCATTTGGTTTNAGTACTCTATAAAATTCAGATAACCCTTTTTCAAAATCTCCTAAATTTCTAAAGCCGTATGATATAACTAATTTATCAAATGTATTATCATCAAAAGGTAAATTTTCTGCATCACCTTCAATAAAATTTATATCATTAAAATTGTTTTTTCTAGATTTTTGCCTTGCTTTTTCTAGCATATTCGCTGATAAATCTAAGCCAATGACTTCACACTTAAATTTTTTCTTAATTGTAAGTGCTACATCACCAGTTCCTGTAGCTACATCAAGCACTTTATCTTTGGCAGAGAAACCCAATGAATTTATAAACTTTCTTCTCCATATTATATCAACACCCCCACTTAGGAAATGATTTAAAAAATCATAGGAACTAGAAATATCATTGAAAATATATTTTACAAATTCTTTCTTATCTTTTCCTTTATGCTTGAATTCATTCATTTTATTTAATATTTACTTTGTATATGTATATATGAATTTATAAGATTGATTTATAAATATATAGTTAATAATGATAAGAAATAAAAATAAATTCATAGATAGTTATAATAGATATATTTCTTCAAAAGATTCTATATCTTCAAAACAAACTTTCTCGTATACGACAAATTTATCCTGGAATAAGTTTGAGAGTTGCATAGATATTGAACATCCTAAACTTAAGAACATTTTTTTTGTAAATAAATCTTCAAAAAAATTTAAAATGCTATCAATAGGAAAACATAAATGTTTTATTCTAGATAATAAAAGTAAGGACAAATTTAATTATAATCTAAAAAGCTATGTAAAAGATATCCATTCAATTAATCATAGCAATGGAACTAATATTCCTGCTGTTGTTGGAGGTCAAAACTTTGATATAAATAAAAAAAATGACGATATTTGGTCTAATATTCCAACATTAGAATATTGGGTTCCAAAAATTCTTTTTTTAGATAATAATGGTATATCAACTATAACTCACTTTTTTGATGCTTATTTAGAACCAAATAATGCCTATGAGATAATTGATCATAATTGTTCTTTAATTGATTCTCTAATTAAAAATGAAGTAGCTTCTAATGAAAATATAATTATTAATAATGAAAAAAATCATGTTCATAAAAAAGAATTCAGTAATTCAATAAATGATATACAAAAAAAAATTAAAAGTAAAAAAGTATCAAAAGTAGTCATTTCAAATATTGTATCATTTAACATTGAAAAAAAACCATCATTTGTACCATTACTAGAAAATCTTACAAAAAATTATCCTAATTGTTCGGTTTTTTATAAAAAATTTAATAATTCTCAAATTATTATAGGGGCTACGCCAGAATTAATAATTAAGAAAACTAAAAATGAATTACAAACTAATGCTTTGGCTGGATCAAAGCCTATAGAAAGTAAAAATGAGCTATTAAATGATTCAAAAATTATTGAAGAACATGACATTGTTGTAAAAGGAATTATTGATAATCTAAATTCATTTAATCTTAAACCTAATATAGATAATAAGAATATATTTGAATTGAAAAATATCGCCCATATTATAACTAAAATTAATTCTCAAATTGATGATAGGCATAATCCATTAGATATACTAGATTCTTTAGTTCCAACTGCAGCTTTATGTGGCTATCCNAAAAAAGAATCATTGAAAATGATTAATAATTTAGAAAATTATGGAAGAGGACGTTATGCTGGTCCAATAGGTTGGATAGATTTAGATATGAACTGTGAGTTCTATGCTGCCATAAGAACAGCCTATTTTAATAAAAACAAACTTTATTTTTATGGTGGTGCTGGAATTGTAATAAATTCTAATACTGATCAAGAATGGGATGAGATTGAAAGAAAAATTAATGCAATAAGAGATATAATTAATGAGTAATATAAATTTAAATTGGTCACAGAAGATATCTGATACATTTTATGCTCTCGGTGTGAAACATGTATGTATTTGTCCAGGAGCAAGAAATACACCTCTGACTTTATCATTTATTAATAATAAAAATTTCATTACAACATCTCATATAGATGAAAGATCTGCTGGTTTTTTTGCTCTTGGTATTTCTAAAAAAACAGGTACGCCACCAATTATAATAACTACATCTGGAACAGCTGTAGCAAATCTTTATCCTGCTATTATTGAATCTAATTATAGTAANACACCATTAATTGCATTAACAGCAGATAGACCTGAACATGATATAGGTGTTGGATCTAATCAAGCCATTGATCAAAAAAAAATATTTAACAATAATGTTAGGGCATTCATTGATTTAGGATTACCTAACATGGAACTTGATTTATTACAAAATGAAATTATAAATATTTTTAAATCATGTATTGGTACTTTNGAATCACCTCCAGGTGCAATCCATATAAATACTCCTTTTGATGAACCTTTAATTGAGGATATTAATAATATCCAAAATAATGAAATCGATAAGATAGAATTTAAACTTAAACATAGCTATTCACCTGATTTGAAAGGTAATGAAATAGAAAATTCATTAATAATATGTGGTGAGATTAACCCCAATGAATCTATAGATCAAATACTCGATTTCTCTGAACATGTTGATGCTCCAATATTAGTTGATCCTACATCAAATCTAAGATTTTATAAAAAGCATATGAACATAATATCAAATTATAATTTTATTATTGATAAAATAGAAAGATCACCTGATATTATTTTTAGATTTGGGCGTAAACCAACATCAAAAATCCTTCTTAAATTTTTAGAAAATCATAAGAATGTATATTTAATTGATAAATATCCAGATTTTAATGATTCAGCTAATCACAAAATTAAATCTGATTATAAATGCTTTTTAAATTATATTAAATCCTCATATAAAAAAATAAATAATAATCTATTATTAACTACTCTTATTAAATATCAAGATAAGATATCTAATCTAATTGATAATTCATCTAAAGATTACACAGAAGGGATATTCATTCATAAACTATTATCACAAATTCCTTCAAATTCTAATATCCTATTAGGAAATTCATTAGCTATAAGAGAAGTTGATGATATATGCTTAAATATTAATAAAAATCATAATATTTTCTGCAATCGAGGCGCTAGTGGAATTGATGGATTAGTTTCAACTATGCTTGGAATATCGTATGCCTGTAAAAACAAATCTAATATTGATTTAGCAATTTTAGGAGATCTAAGTTTTTTTCATGATATGAATGGATTGCATTTTCTAATTAATAATAAAATNAATACAAAATTTCTCATTTTAAATAATAATGGAGGACAAATATTTTCAAAATTAGATATAAGTAAATTTGATATTCCTGATTTTGACAAATTTTGGATAACCCCACTGAATATAGAGTTAAAAAATATATCACTACTTTATGGAATTGAATATACTGAACCGAAAGATTTGGATGATTTATTATTAATTATTAATGATAAATATGATAAACCATTAATTATTGATTATAAAATTGATATTAATATTTCAAAAGAAAGAAAAGAAAAATTAGTTAAATCAATTAATAAAATAATTAATTAATTATAGAGCTTTTCACCTTCAGATTTAGCAATAATTGCTGCTCCAATAGAGTCACTTGTTACATTAACCATAGTTCTTAACATATCAAGAGGTCTATCTACTGCAAGCATTGCTCCAACAATAATATCTACTCCTGCAACATTTGAAAGACCAACAGATTGTAAAACAATGAATATCATCACTAGACCAGCAGATGGAATTCCTGCAGCACCAATAGATGCAAGAAGAGCTGTAAATACAATTGTTAACTGTTGAACAAATGTTAAATCTATACCTGGTAAAATTTGTGCAATAAATAGTACACCTGCACATTCATATAATGCAGTTCCATCCATATTAACAGTTGCGCCTAAGGGCAAAACAAAACCTGAGGTTGTTTTGGAGATTTTAACATTATCACGAACACAAGACATAGTAACCGGAAGAGTTGCACTTGAAGAACTTGTAGAAAATGCCATCATCATTGCATTTCTCATCGCTTTAAAATGATATAAGGGTGAAATTGATGTAAATACATAAAAAATAAGTGGAAGAATGATAAATAGATGAATTAGCAATCCAATAAATATTGTAAGCATGTACATACCTATTGATGGTATAATACCAGTACCAGAATTATGAACAGCTTTAATGATTAATCCGAAAACTCCAATTGGTGCTAATTGAATAATAAAAGCAGTTATAAACATAATAGAGTCATATAAAGATAGCAAAATTGGTTCAATACTCTTTTTACGTTCAGTACTTAACTGAGTAATTGATATACCGAAAATTAATGCAAAAAATATTATTGATAACATATCTCCATTTACTATTGCATTGAATGGATTTGTAGGTATAATACGATAAATCATATCTACAAAAGATGAAGGAGCTGAAAGGACTCCCTGTGGATTAATGTCTTTAGGTAAATTATCTAGATTAAAATATGAACCCGGTCTTATAAAATTTGTTAATAATAAACCAATTGTTATCGCAAATAAGGATGTACTTATATAATACAAAAGAGTTTTTACTCCCAATCTAGAAAGATTAGAACTATCAGAAATTGTTCCTATACCAACAATTATTGATATGAAAACAATTGGTACTATCATCATTTTTAATAAACGTATAAATATATCTCCTAATGGGATAAATAATGATGATTGATCAAATGATATAGCGACTATAAATCCAAGAATTATAGCGCATATAATTTGTATATATTGTTGTTTTAGTAATTTCATAATAAAAAAAGGCTCCTATTGGAGCCTTTCTTTTCGACTTGATAACATCTCTGCTATACCTATATTTTTATATTAAAAAGATACAGAAAGTGATAATCTTAATCTAGTATCAGCGTTTGCATTATTTGCAATGTCTGCAGCAACAGCATCAGGTGTCATACAGTATTCAAAATTAGTTGTTAGACCATCAAGAATCTCATAACCAACACCAAATGTATAATGTGCAAGAATATCACTACCATCTCCAGCAGCTGAAACATCGATTGCACCTACACCAATTACACCCCAATTCCAACCCATTAGAAGTCTAGTGTCAGTTCCGTCACTATTAACCTGGAATCCAGTATATCTGTCACCATCAACATCTAATTTAAGTCCAATAGCCGCGCTAGGTGCTGTACTATTAACAAAATCTTCATATCTAATTGAGAACGTAGGAGATAGTGTTCTGGCATGTAAATAACTTGAAACGCATAATATTAAAGCTAAGCATACTATAATATTCTTTTTCATTTTTGATTCCTTAATTATTTAAAGGCCTGACCCCGAAAGATCAGGCCTTAAAATTGAGATTATTAAAATCCGAATCCAACAACCATTGATAGGTTGCCGTCTGAATCAGCACCTGTACCAACTAAATCATAGTTNGTGCTAATTGATGTATTGAAACCGTCACCACCAGTCCACCATGTGAAACCAAGACCAATAGAAGTTGATGTTTCATCAGCACCAGCAGTTGCAGGATCATCTCCTACCCAGCCCATTCTTAATGAAGCATTACCAACATTAAAACTCATTAGCATACCTAATGTTGAATCAAATCCAACACTTGTTGTACCGTTAAGAGCATAAGATACACCGTATGATGTAGCAACTGTTGGCTCAGCAGCGTCTAAACCACTATAGTTATTACCCATGTGAAAACTCACATTAGCAAACATAAAACTAGCAGCACAAGCTACTATTGCGATATTTTTAACCATTTTCATTTATTTTCTCCTTGTTTGTTATTTAACAAATATGTTAATAAAAAATTTATTTTTTTATATCTCCACCAACAAAGTTAGTGGAGATATAAAAATATATGGTTGGATTAAAATCCGAATCCAACAACCATTGATAGGTTGCCATCAGCATCAGCACCAGTACCTACTAAATCGTAGTTTGTGCTAATTGATGTATTAAGACCGTCACCACCATTCCACCATGTAAATCCAAGACCTACAGATGTATCAGCAGCTGACCATCCCATTCTTAATGAAGCATTACCAACACCAAAAGTCATTAACATACCTAGAGTTGAATCAAATCCAACACTTGTAGTACCGTTAAGAGCCCATGATGCACCGTATGATGTAGCTACAGTTGGCGCAGCAGCATCTAAGCCACTATAGTTATTACCCATGTGAAAACTCACATTAGCAAACATAAAGCTAGCAGCACAAGCTACTATTGCAATATTTTTAACCATTTTCATTTTGTTTTCTCCTTAGTTAACTTAACTATAACATTGGCGAATCATTCACCAAATTTTTTTCAAAAAACCCATAAATAATCATTTATCAATCATTCATCTTTATATTTTACAACACTTAAAGTATAATAACCAAACATTTAATGTATTACTTTAAGTGATCCTCAAAATCTAGAGTCAAATTTCTAAAATTGGACCCCCACTGTCAATCTTAAAAAATCATCTGTATTGGTGTCACCTGAAAGAACATACTCTATAATTGCATTCATATTGTCAAGTATTCCATACTTAACACCAAATGAATACATATTTACATTATCAATAGTATTATCTGGGAGAGTCACTTCTTTTACTGATATGCCAAGCATTGACCATTTCCAACCCATTAATATTCTAGTTTCATTAGTTGATGTATTTACGTCAAAACCTGTATATCTATTACTATCTATTTTTAAAATCATTCCAATTGCAGATGATGGACTAAAATTTTCATTTGCAAAATTATCATATCTAATTTGAATCATTGGACTAACGGATCTTTCTTTTGATTCAACAGATGCGCTAGTATCATCCTGTGAGAATATAATTGACGTTATTAAAGATAGTAAGACAGTTGATTGTATAAATTTTTTCATATATTTTAAAGTTTATCGATGCCTATTATAAAGTAGGCACCGATAAAATTATTTATTAGAATCCAAACCCTACAACCATTGATAGGTTTGTTGTGTTTGTAGCTTGCACAGCCTCATCAGTAGATCCTGGAGCCATTACATAATCAAAGTTTGTTGTTAGAGAAGTTTTTAACCCTTCCCCACCTTGCCACCATGTATAGCCAATTCCTAGTGATGTAGATGTAGCCAAATTGTCGGTATCGGTCCCATCACCATTTCCTATTGGTGGTGTCCATCCCAATCTAAGTGTTGCGCCAGCTGGAGCAGCAAAATACATAATCATTCCAAGCTTTGAATCATAACCTACACTAGCACTAGCACTTAAACCGTAAGTTACGCCATATGAATTTCCAACAGTAACTTCATCAGCCTGTAGGGTACTGTAGTTAGTGGCCATATGAAAGCCAATTCCTGCAAACATAAAAGTAGTAGACAATGCTACTATTGCAATATTTTTAACCATTTTCATTCATTTCTCCTTAATTATGCAAAAATACATATTATTAAACTTACAGATTTTACAACTCTTTTAAGTTAACAACCAAGTATTTAATGTATTACTTTAAGTGATTTATTATTTCTCCGTCTTAAAAATTTTTATAATTTCTTATATAAAGCCAACATAAACTCAACTAACTTATTTACTTTGTCTGTATATGGTGGCCCGATTATAGATAGTAAATTTATTCTTGATTGATGTAAAATTGATCTCTGATTTGAAAATTCCTTAAATCCAGAAAACCCATGATACCTACCAGAACCACTACTCATCACTCCCCCAAATGGTAAGTTAAAATTAAGGAAATGAGCCGCCATATCATTAATACACAATCCACCTGAACTAGTTTTGTTTTTAATTTTTGATATGAATTTTTTGTTTGATGAGAAAATATANAGAGCTAAAGGCGTATTTATATTNGATATAATTTTTTCTAAATCTTGCTCTGATGAATATCTAACTAGTGGTATTATAGGCCCAAAAATCTCTTGCTCAAGAGGTTCTTTTTCTATCGATGAAGCATCAATAATTGTTGGTGCAATAAATAGATCTTCTATGCTATACTCACCTCCATAAAGAATTTTACTTTTACTATTTTGTAATAAATCAATCAATCGACTCATATGATTTTCGCTAACTATACGCCCCAAGCTCTTTGAGCAAAGCTGATCAATAAAGTTTTTTCCATAGGTCGTATCAATTGCATTAATTAATTGATTTAAAAAATTATCATAATCATCATTATGGACAACCACATAATCCGGTGCAATACATGTTTGCCCCATATTCATAAATTTTGTTGCAATCAATCTACCTATGACTTTATTACAATTAAATCCCTTATCAATTATAACAGGAGATTTCCCCCCAAGCTCAAGCGTGAAAGATGATAGGTGTTTTGATGAAGCTTGAACTACTTTTTTGCCTATCGANGNACTTCCAGTAAAAAAAATGTGATTAAAGGGTAANTCTAATAATTGCTGAGACTCTTCAATTGCTCCCTCAATAACGCACACTTCTTTCTCATCAAACAATTCATTTATCATATCATATACTAACTTTGAGGTTGCAGGCGTCATTTCAGATGGTTTTATGATTGCCGTATTTCCAGCAGCAATACAATATAATAGAGGAGCGATACAAAGCTGAAAAGGAAAATTCCATGGAGATATAATNAAAACTGTTCCTTTAGGATAATACTCNATAGATGATTTAGAAGTAATNACTGAAAGAGAGCTTGGCACTGACTTCGGNGCCATCCATTTTTTTAAATTATTTATTATATCATTGGCCATATCAATTGTTACAAGAATTTCAGTAATATTTGTTTCTATCTCAGGCCTAGAAAGATCTTTGGAAAGAGCATTTCTAATTTTAGCTTTATTTAAATAAATCCAGTCTTTTATCTTTTTTATTTTGATAATTCTTTGCTTAAAGTCAGAGTTTCTTAGCTGACTTGAAAATTCTAGCTGATTATTGAACTTATTTTTTATCATGACCTTCCCATAAATCCATGCTATTAAATCCTCCTAAAATTTTGCCTAAAAAATCAAACATAAAGCGTGGCAAAAACGCTTTTAACCCAGGAATAATTTTTATAAAAGCTGGCTCTAATACAAATAATTTATTTTTAATTACTGCTTTAATAATTTTTTTTGCAAGTCTTTCAGGCTTAAGCATAGGAATAAAAATTGGCTCTTTNACTCCATCAAACATTCCTGTATTTACAAAAGCTGGNCAGACAGCTGTAACNCCAACATGCNCATGTTTTTCTTTTTTAAATTCAATATNTAGAGATTCTGTAAATGAGAAAACAGCAGCCTTNCTTGAAGCATAGGTTGCACCACCAGGAAGGGGAGTAAAACTTGATGCGCTTGCGATATTTACTATATGAGAAGCATCCTTACTAATTAAATCTTGCAAGAATACATAAGTCATATTAATTACTCCAAGTGTGTTAACATCATATGTCAAATGATGTTTATTTATATCAACATCTAAAAATTTACCTCCAAATACAACCCCTGCATTATTNACAAGGATATCTATTTTACCTAAATCTTNAATAATTTNTTCTCTTACTTCTTTAATGATTTCAATATCTACGACATCTAAATGATAATAAATACATTCAACTCCAAAACTTTTAATTTCATTAATAACATCGATAAAAGGCTTATCATTCATGAAATTTTTATCTGCATCACAAATAATTATATTAGCACCCTGTTTAGCAAATTCTATTGCAATCTGCTTTCCTATACCCCTAGCTCCTCCAGTGACTAAAACATTTTTGTTTTTTAAGTTTTTCATACTATCCTTTTATTATACTTTTTATAAACCATATCATTCAATTTAATGTATTTGGTCAATCAAACCTTTAATTTTCTTTATATAGCTATAGCCAATTTTATGTCCACCTTTATAAGACTCTAGTATCACATTAGTGCTTTCATTTTTTAAAAGTTTAAAAGCTAATTCAGATTCATGGAATGAAACAACTTCATCGTTTAGACCATGTCCAATCACAATAGGGGTATTCATTTGAGCAGAGTGTATTCTTTTTATAACTTTATTTTGATCTGCAATAAAACCTGATATAGGAAATAACCCTGCAATTGGCTTATCTAATATTTTTAANANCTCATAGCAAACNAGNGCCCCTTGCGAGAANCCNAANAANAANACATCCTTGCTNTCGAANCTTGAAAANACTTGCTCTTCAAGNAAGTNAAGCATTAATTGAACNGGNTCTTCTCTTTCATATTTTCCCGGNGATTTTTCNAANGTCCANGAATATTTNTNTTNTTCATCAAGCAAATATGGNGCTTGAGGAAGAAACCAAACTGAATTTTTTATAGCAAAAGATCCTGCAACTTTTTTAAAACTATTTTTATTNCCACCCCATCCNTGGATAAATACNAGGCAANTATTTTTAGTANTTATATCNCCTAAAATGCTAAAGTCAATTTTTTTTACNTTCATNTGAAATANAATTTAATTATAAAAAAATAATTTTTTATTTGAAAAGATACNACAAAACATTGTTAAATTAGTTTCTACAATAAAAAGTGTATATATATATGATATTAGGAATACCAAAAGAAATTTTAGAAAATGAAACAAGAGTAGCTGTAATTCCAGCCACTGTAAANCAGTATATATCTGCAGGATTTGATGTTAAAATTGAAACAGGTGCAGGATTAAAATCACAAATAACTGATAATGATTTTAAAGAAGCAGGAGCAGAAATTTTATCTGATGCATCTTCAGTTTTTAGTTCATCTGATATGATTTTGAAGGTGAANTCACCAACTGATGATGAGCTTTCGATGATTAAAGATGGTTCAAGCTATATTTCATTTTTTCAAACTATGAAAGAGACATCTAAGGTTACTGCATTAAAAGATAAAAAAGTTACTGCATATTCAATGCATTTAATTCCACGNACTACTCTTGCACAAAAAATGGATGCTCTTAGTTCTCAAACAAATATTGCTGGATATAAAGCTGTTATAATTGGTGCAAGCCATATTGATAAATATATGCCACTGCTGATGACAGCTGCTGGTACAATTTCTCCTGCAAAGGTGCTTATTCTGGGNGCAGGTGTTGCAGGCTTATCAGCTATAGCGACAGCAAAGAGACTTGGNTCACAAGTTGAGGCATCTGATGTTCGTCCTGAAGTTAAAGAACAAGTAGAAAGTCTAGGGGCAAAATTTTTAGAAGTTAAATCTGATTCCGATGATGGTGTTGGTGAAGGTGGATATGCAAAGGAAACATCTGAAGATTACAAAAAAAAGCAAGCTGAGTTACTTGCTGAGCGTATAGCAGATTCCGATATTGTTGTTACTACAGCACTCATCCCTGGAAGACCTGCTCCAATACTAATTTCAGATGAAATGGTTAAATCAATGAGATCAGGATCGGTTGTAATGGATTTAGCTGCTGAAAATGGAGGAAACTGNAGCTTAACAAAACCTGATGAACTAGTTAACATTGATGGAGTTTTAGTTGATGGTACAGTGAATCTTGCTGGTACAATGAGTGTACACGCATCTCAATTGTATGCGAAAAATGTTAGTGCATTTATTCTTCACGGCTACGATAAAGATAAAAAAGAATTTAATTTAGAAGATGAAATCATGACAGGGTCGATGTTTGTTCATAATGGTGAAATTGTTGATGAGCGAACAAAATCTGCTGTCGAAGGGAATCAATAATGGATATAGTTGTTCTTACAATTTTTGTTTTAGCGATCTTTGTTGGTTTTGAGATAATTACAAAAGTGCCACCTACACTTCATACTCCTCTAATGTCTGGATCAAATGCTATTTCGGGTATTGCGATTATTGGTGCAGTACTTGCAACAGTAGTTGANGGATCTATTGGTATGTGGCTAGGGTTTGCAGCAGTTNTTTTTGCAATGGTAAATGTAGTTGGTGGTTTCATGGTAACTGACCGAATGTTAAAAATGTTTAAAAGGAAATAAATAGTGGATAAAAAACTAATTATAGATNTAGCTTACTTATTATCAGCANTATCATTTATATATGGTCTAAAAATGCTTAGCCACCCTAAAACAGCTAGAAANGGTAATATGATTGCATCTTTAGGTATGTTAATTGCAATTGTAGCAACTGTATTTCTGGGAACAGATTTAGATTTACAATGGATTGTAATCGCAATGGTAATAGGCTCTATTATTGGTGCATTTTTTGCTATTCGTGTAGAAATGACGCAAATGCCACAATTAGTTGCCATTTTTAATGGTTTCGGTGGAGGTGCCTCAGCACTGGTTGCTTCTGCAGAATTCTTAAAAACTGGAATGGATTCATCTTTATTTTTAATAATTTCAATTACACTTAGTGTACTTGTTGGTACTCTTACTTTNACAGGTAGCTTTATTGCTTTTGGTAAGTTACAAGGNATTGTAACTACAAANCCTGTAACATTTCCAGGTCAGCAAGCATTAAATGCTNTACTTGCAATTATAATGTTTGCAGCTGCTTATATGATTCCAACTTATGGAATGAATTCATTCTATGTAATTGTATTACTCTCAGCACTTCTTGGAATACTTCTTGTAATTCCAATTGGTGGTGCTGATATGCCTGTTGTTATATCACTACTAAATTCTTACTCAGGTATTGCAGCAGCAATGACTGGATTTGTTTTAGTTCAAAGTATACCATCAGCTGGTAACGCACTTATTATATGTGGTAGTTTAGTTGGTGCATCAGGAATGATTTTAACTCAAATTATGTGCAAAGGCATGAATCGCTCACTTGCAAATGTTATATTTGGTGCAGTTGGAGGTGAAGATGGTGGTGGTGCAAGTGGTGAGGGTCAACAACTTAACATTAAAAGTTATTCTACTGAAGAAGCTGCTATGATATTTGATGCTGCAGAGAAAATTATTGTTGTACCAGGATATGGTCTAGCTGTTGCACAAGCTCAACATGCAGTTAGGGAAGTAGCCGAGTATCTTGAAGGTAAGGGAAAAAATGTTTTATACGCAATTCATCCGGTCGCAGGAAGGATGCCTGGGCACATGAATGTACTACTTGCTGAAGCAAATATTTCATATGAACAACTTAAAGATCTAGATGAAATTAATCCAGAGTTTGAAGACTGCGATGTTGCTCTCGTGCTTGGCGCAAATGATGTTGTTAATCCTGCTGCTAGAACAGAAACTAGTAGCCCTATATATGGAATGCCAATATTAAATGTTGATAAAGCAAGAACAGTTATGGTTAATAAACGTTCGATGAATGCAGGGTTCGCAGGAATTCAAAATGAATTATTTGGATACGATAATACCATAATGATATTTGGTGATGCCAAGGATATGCTAAATAAGCTTCTTTCAGATTTAAAAGAACTTTAAAAACTTAATATCTATAAATAATTCCAAGAATATTCAATAGTCAATCTATTTGGTTTCTTATTATCAAAAGTATTTAATACGTCAATAATCTATTTTCAACTTTACTATTTTTTTATTACAAAGTTTTTCCAATTACTCATATAATCTATAAATCGATTACTAAGCTTCATTTGGTTTAAATATTCACGAGAATAAGGTGGTTTCTTAGGATTGTAATTTATATCAGAAGCCATTTTAGCCCAATTAGGGTGACCAATTGCTACCCTTGCAACTCCAACTAAATCGGCACCTTGATTTAATAATTTTTGTGCATCTAAACCTGACCAAACTCCTCCTGTACTAATAATTGTAGGTAAATCAGAATAGCTTTCAGTAATAATTTCAGTCAATGTTTTCTTTGTATCAAAATATGTAACAGGTGGAANAAANGCATCCCAGCATGAAATATGAATAAAATCTAATTCTAGATTCTTAATAATACCTATTAGATCAATAGTATCCTCTAAAACTATACCAATACTTTCGATCTCAGGAGATAGTCTAATACCAACAATAAATGATTCTGGTACATTATTTTTTATTGATTTATAAATTTCAATTATTAGCTTTGACCTACCATCTATATCACCTCCCCATTCATCATCCCTTAAATTTGTTTTGGTACCCAAGAACTGAGATAGTAGATAGCCATGTGCTCCATGCAACTCTATTCCATCAAATCCAGCCTCTGAACATCTAATTGCAGCTTCAGTAAAATCTTTAATAATTTTATCAATATCATCTATTGTTGCCTTACGAGATTTTCCAGTTTTAGACCCATCACATTCTATTTCACTAGCAGATATTGGTATTTTTTCTGTTATGCTCTGAGGTGACTTGAGTCCACCATGAAAGAGTTGAGCAAGAACTATACTATTAGTTGAATGAATAGATGAGGTTAGTTTTCTCAAGCCAGGGATATGAATATCATCATAAACACCAAATTCCCCATCCCATGCTTTTGCCTCTTTTGATACATTTGTTGCAGCTGTTGTAATTACAGAAAAACCACCTTTAGCTCTTTCAAAAAGCCAATTTATTTCATCATCAGATATTATTCCATTATCATAACTTTGTTTATTAGTCATCGCGGCTAATACTGTACGATTCTCTATTGTTTTTCTAGAACGTAAAAACATGTATGAATCAGAAACACTAATATTATTAGATATACTCATTCCTTTATTTCCTTAAAAAAAAAGGGGCCCCATATTGAGGCCCCTTTTAGATCTATCAAATCATATTTGATAAGATGTTTACTTCATTAACATCACTTTTTGAACAGCAACACCAGCTTGTGACTCAGCACGTACAAAGTACATACCACTAGTCATATTTGAAGCGTTCCATGTTACAGTGTGATTACCAGCAGACATATTGCCGCTGTGAAGTGTAGCAACTTCCTGACCCATTACATTGTAAACACTTAAGCTTACAGCGCCATCAGCAGGGACAAAAATGTTCATGCTTGTTGATGGATTAAATGGATTTGGATATGCTTTACTTAGAGTTAACGCAGTAGGCATCATAACAGTAACTTGACTGTTTTCATTAGCTACGATTATTTCCTCAACGTTAAAGCTACCACTTGCTGTAAACAGCTCATCACTCTCAGGAGCAACGATGATAAGTGTAGTAGAATTACCGTTAGTTCTATAATCAGCAACCATTGCCTTGTTTGTCAACTCAATTGAGAAACCAGCTTTATGACTTAGAGTCATTTGAACAGCTCCAACAAAACCGTTAGCATCTAAGCTAGCGATTCCATCGTTAATGTTTAAGCTTGCTTCTGTAGCATCTGAAGTTGTTCTTCCACCTAGAATAACGTTAACAACTACAACGATATCTTGAACGTTTACAGATCCGTCAGCATTAGTATCTCCACATGACTCAACTGCATCAGCACTTGAACCATCAAGGATATATGCAACTATCACAACGATATCTTGAACGTTTACAACACCGTCACCTGTCACGTCACCAGCAGTACATGCACATGATGATCCATCACCATTACACTCACCACATTCATCTAGACAGTCACCGTTATCACAGGCGAACTCTTCACAGTTAAAGTAAAGTCCCCAAGTACCATCATCACAAAGGCCATCACCGATCCAGCTCTCACTGCCATCAGCACAGTTTCCTTCACAATCAAATAGTACACAATCAGGACCACCACCACCTTGACCAGCTTCACCACAGACAACTTCACTTTCTGCAGTTAAACCAAGTACATCAGAAACTCCAATTACACTTGCGCATAATGTTGATCCAGGATCAGCACCCCAAATAAGGAATTCTGAAGTCTGAGCAGTAAATGTACCGCCCCATGGACCACCACCAACACAAGCTTCACATGCAACATTAACTGTATAGCTTACAGCTCTGTTTGCATCATGATTTGAAGTATAAGTGATTTCACCTG
>NHHK01000011.1 GCA_002171125.1 bacterium TMED161
AGGTTATTTTTATTTTTTTTGTTTTACTACCAGATTCCATCAAAATAATTATCTTATTTAAAATGTCATTATACATTGAAAAGTCATTATTTCTAATTAACAACAAAATAAACTCCAGTGTAATACCATTATAAAATTTGCAAAATATGTTATTTATAGATTTAAGCTTATCATCAATAGACACTTTCTTTGAAGATAATAAATATCTCAAATCAGGAAATTCCTTTAACATAACTTTAAATGATATTAGCCCATCAACAGAGTCACCAATATTACTAGGATTGGTGACATTAATTAATGAATGTGCATATTTATTGATTTTTCTGGTATCTTTCAATTAATTTGCCTCATTAATAGTTGATTTAGCTAAGTCCCTATTGGTATTATCATCTAAATTCTTATCTAATACCTTTGACGCTGCTTTTATAGCTAAATCAATAGAAATTGATTTTAATTCGTCAATAGCTTTTGCTTTAGCTGAATCAATTTGTTTGTTTGATTTTTCAATTAATTCATCTGCTTTTTCTTGGGCTTTTCTTTCAATTTCATTTCTGAGATTATCTCCTGCCTCTTTACTTTTAGCTACTATATCTTGAGCTTCAGCTTGGGCTTTTTTGATCATCTCATCATATTCATTAGAAACTTTTTCAGCCTCTTCTCTAGCTTTATCAGCTGAAGAAAGAGCGTCATTGATTCTTTTCTCTCTTGCATCTAAAGCATCCATCAAGGGCTTCCAAGCTGCAACTTTTAGTATAATTAATACTATAAAGAATGTGACAAGAGTCCACATAAATAATCCTGGGTCAGGTATCAACCAGGCTTCAATCCATGTAACCTCTTTGCCTCCACTACTTGGGCCAGCAGAGAATGCGCAACCAATCAAGACTAGTGCGATTAATCTATTCATAATAACCTTTTAGTTATAATTTAATTAAGCTACAACAGCTAGAATACAAACAACCAATGCAATAATTGCAACACCTTCAAGAAGGAATAAAGGAAGGTTTACAGTTCCTTTAATATCATTTGTAGCTTCTGGCTGTCTTGCAATAGCTTGAGCAGCTGAAGAAAATATATTTCCAATACCAATACCAGCTCCAATTACAGCAAAAGCAGCTCCGATTGCAGCAAGACCTTTATATGTATTGTCCGCTCCAAAAGCTGATGATACCATAACACAACAAACCATTAAGAACATTCTTCTATTACTCATTTACTTACTCCTTTGTTAATTTAATGAAAACTTCAATTTTAGTGATCTGCATGAATTGCCATCCCAATAAATACTGCTGATAACAATGAAAACACATATGCTTGCACTAAACAAACTATAAATTCTAGAAAATAAATTGCTGTATTTAAAATAACAGATACAACGCCAACTGAAATACCAACTCCAATAGATGCTCCTGATTGATAAATTATCATAGGTATACCAAAAATCGCAACCATACCAATATGACCTGCTGTCATATTAGCACCCAAACGTAAAATTAATGCTAATGGCTTTATAAACATTCCAGCTATTTCAATTGGAATTAAAATAATTAAAACTGGTGCAGGAACATCACCTGGAATCATATTTTTCCAATGTCCAATAAATCCATGCTTCATAGTTCCAGCTATAATTATTGAAAAAAATGTAATTACTGATAATGCAGCAGTTACTGTGAAATTACCTGTTATGGTTGAACTTCCAGAAACTGGTGCAAATTTATTTGAAGTGCCATCATAAACGGGAAGTATAGTTTGAATTTTTTCAAAAAAAGGAATTAGTCCAATATAATTACTTATTAATATGAAAATAAAAAAAGTTGCAATAAGGGGAGTCCAGGTCCTATAGCCTTTAATACCTATATTTGGCAATACTATATCAGTTTTAACAAATTCTAATAATATTTCATATAGGTGTGCTATACCTTTTGGCTTGGCATTTATATTTTTTCTGTAGGCTCTAGTCGCATACAAAGTTAATGCTATAGTTATTGCCGCAACAATCCAAAGCATTAATACATGTTTAGTGATAGATAAATCAACTCCAAACATATTGAGAGGAATCCATACATCATCCCTCCAATTTGTAACGTGGTGCAATATTGTTCCACCATCAAATTGTGCTGAGTTAGCCATTAAAATCTTTCATATTAATTTTTTTTTGTATAACTACTGCTTCAGAAAAATGAAATACTATAAATATCATCAAAGACGATAGTATAAATTTGGAGCTATTTATTGGAGAAAAAAAACAAAAAAAATAGGTAATTGTAGATACTGCTAAAACTTTTTGAATAAAATATGTTATTTGAACTTTAATAAATTGATTGCTGTCGACTAATTTTTCATTATAAATAATATATAAATAGGCTAAAATAAAAATAATTAAAAGTATGAAAATTATAAAGTAAATCACTTGCTATCTATCATTTTCCAAATTTGATACAATGATGCAATTGCTCCAAATATTAGTCCAACTACTAGAAATATTGGATTTAAATCCAATCTATTATCAACCAAATCTCCTATCCATCCAAATAACGCTAAAGATCCTGCTATTTGAAATCCAATAGAAGACAGCCTAAGCCAATTAGACTTTTGTCCCTTCATTAAGATTCGCAACCTTTGAATTTTGTAGTTTTTTCTCTTCTGAATCAGAATTCATTTTACATAATCCATTAAATTTGGCACCTTCTTCAATTACAATAATGGATGCGAGTAAATCTCCACTCAAAGAAGCCGTAGAGGATAAACTTACTTTATTTTTAGACTCAAGATTTCCTTCAATTTTTCCACTAATATCTGCAAACTTGGTAACTATTGACCCATTAACAATAGAACCTTTCATTGTAGTAACAAGCCCATCACAATTAATATTACCTACAACTTGCCCATATATCAAAAGATCACCCTTAATGTTAATATCACCTTTTATCTCTAAATCAGGACCTATAATTGAACTCATTGAATTACTGCTCTGTTGAAACATCTAATTCTCCATATTTATTTATTACATTTCTAGGGTCTATAATAGTATCATTATGCCAAATTTCAAAGTGAAGATGTGGACCAGACTTAATTTCTCCTGTTTCTCCAAGCGTTGCTATATAATCACCTTGATATACAATGTCGCGTGCATTAACTAAAAGTGAATCACAGTGGCTATATACAGTAAAATAATTGAATGGATGAGAAATAATTATTGTGTTGCCCGACTCTTGATTATAGCCTGAGAAGATAATCATTCCATCTTGAGCGGACTTAATCAAATCACCTTTTTTAGATACAATATCAACGCCATGGTGATTTTTATCTAAATTGATACCTTCTGTTGAATATCCATCAACAGGAGCAATCATCATAGTAGATGACCCATCATTTAAAACTAAATTCTTAATTTGTCGCATATTAAAAGAATCAGAATAATTTGAAAATGATTGATCAAAAATGATATCAAATACATTGGAGTGGAATTCCTTTAAAGATTCATGCTGAATTATTTTTTTANTAGGGAAAAAATAGGATGANAATCCATAGTAGGAAAAACAAAGTATAACTAAAAATAAAGCAGTAAAAAAAATCATAGAAATTTGAGATAATCTAATAGATTTATTTAAATGATTTGAATCGGATGCAATTAATAGTGTGTAATACTTTTTTATCAATGGATTACTTGTTCAATAAATCTAAAATACGCTCTAAGTCATCTTGGGTGTAAAATTCAAAAACCACCTTACCCTTACCCTTATTATTAGAAGATATAGAAACCTTTGTTCCAAANTTATGAATCAATTTACTCTCAAATTCATTGAGTAGCTGAGATTTTAATGATTTTCTATTTGATTTAGATTTAGGTGTATTAGAATTAATTTTTGATATTATTTCTTCAGTATTTCTTACGCTTAACTTATTTTTTATTATTCGATTTGCAATTGCTAGCATTTGAGTTTTGCTTTTTAAACCTAATAAAGAGACCGCATGACCCATTGAGAGTTTATTATTTTTAATTTCTTCTTTAATAGAACTGGGTAATTTTAATAATCTCAATGAATTAGCAATCAAAGATCGACTCTTCCCAACTTTTTTTGAAATTTCTTTCTGAGATAAATTATATTTACTTTTTAAGCTCGCATATGCTTCAGATTCTTCAATGGGATTCAAATCATCTCTCTGAATATTTTCAATCAAAGCAAACTCCATGATTTCTGATTCATCTTCAACAGATAGGATATAAGCAGGAATAGATTTTAAACCTATTGACTTTGATGCTCTATACCTTCGTTCTCCTGCGATAATTTCATAATTTCCATTTTTTAATTCTCTAACTGCAATAGGCTGCAATATTCCTTTTTCNTTAATAGATAAAACTAATTCTTCCATTTTAGAATCATTAAAATCTTTTCTAGGCTGATATGGATTTGCTTGAATTTTATTTATTGGTATAGCATCATTTATATAATTGCTATCTTTCTCAGTTGAATATTGAGAGATTAGTGCTTCTAAGCCTTTACCTAAATTTGTTTTTTTACTCATTATTTTTAAGAAACTCCATTGCCAAATTCATGTAATCATTTGCACCCATACTTGATGCATCATAGAGTAGAATCGGTTGGCCGTGACTTGGTGCTTCACCCAATCTAACATTTCGATGAATTTTTGTTTTATAAACTTTATCTTTAAAGTATTCTTTTAATTCTTTGACAACTTCTTTAGATAAATTCAACCTATTATCAAACATCGTCGCCAATATACCCTCAATTGCTAAATTTTTATTCAATTTTTTCTGTACGAGTCTAATAGTATTTAGAAGTTGCGATAGTCCCTCGAGAGCATAATATTCACATTGTATGGGAATAATAAGAGAATTAGCGGCAGTTAAAACATTTATAGTAAGGAGTCCTAAGGAAGGAGGACTATCAATAATAATATATTTATATTTCTTTTGAATTTCTTTACTTAGCAATTGATCTTTAAGCATTCTTTCTCTCGTAAGCATGCCAACTAATTCAACTTCTGCTCCGACTAATTGTGAACTTGCAGGAAGAATATCTAAATAATCTAAGTTTGTCTTCAAAATACACTGGCTAATATCCTTTTTTCCAATAACAACATCATAAACTGACTTTTTGTAAGACCCTATTTCAATTCCAAGGCCAGATGTACAATTTGCCTGTGGATCCATATCAACTACAAGAGTAGGAATTTCAGAAGCTGCAAAATAAGCAGAAAGATTAACAGCTGTAGTTGTTTTTCCTACTCCACCTTTCTGATTTATAATTGCTACTATTTTTGATTTATTTTTTTTAGCCATATGAAGTTTTATAATAGTAATTAATTTTATATATAAAAAATAATTAAAAATAATCTTTTTTAGAGACTTTTTTATATATATTTGAGNATAAAATCAATTTAATAAATCATACTAAGGGTATTTCAATGGATATCAAATCAAAAATAAATAAAATTACTTGTACTTTTCTAGATACAGAGCTAGAAAATGAATATAAAAAATCTGAATGGACTAGAGAAAAATCAAAAACTACATACATAATGATAGCGCTTACATTTTTAGCTACTATAGGACTAATTCTTGAGTTTGGCACCCAAAGTAGATGGGAATCTATGGGAATTGAATATTCACCAACAATTGCACTCATGGGGAACTGGATGATTTTTTCCCACTTTCTNCATATAAGCTTATATTTTTTTGTTATATTTTCAAGCGATGAATTTAAGTTCAAATATGCAGATAAAATTGCCTCTTTAACTCTATCAAATATTTTTATTTTTGTTAGTCTAAGAGCTCTTTTTTCACCAGCTGAGAGATATTTACCTGAAAGTATGAATCTTTATTTTTACCCTGTTTATCCCTTATTTACGGTAGTGCTAATATGCGCTGTGATGAAATTTAAATTTAATCATTTACTTATTATCATATGTTGTATATTTTTTCCTGCATTGTATCCTTTTGTATTCAAAGGTGGAGCAGGATTTGTTGATACGCTTGGCTTCGTAATTTTTCCTGCTATCTATTTGATATTTACCGTTTATCAAAGTCAGATTAAGTCACGAATATCATTTTACTATGAAAATTTACTAAGTAAGGGTCTAAGAAAATATTTTGGAGAAAGCCTTACAAATCAATTAATAAAAGATGAGGGTAAAATAAACGCAGAAACACGTTGGGTTACTATATCTTTTACAGATATTAATAAGTATTCAACAATAATTGAAAAAATGTCACCAGAAATCGCTGTTAAATTTCTTAACGAATACTTTACAAGAATGCATAAGGTTATAAAAAAATATAATGGAGTCATCCTTAACTATATAGGAGATAGCATAATGGTAATATATGGTGCTCCTGATAGCATCAAAAATCATGAAATTTCAGCTCTTAAAGCTGCCATTGAAATGAAGTCAGAATTAAAAGAATTGAACGAGTCATGGAATAAAAATGAATTTTCAAGATACTGGAAAAATATTGGAATTGATGAAGTTACATGCAGAACAGGCTTACATTGTGGAAATCTTATTATTGGTAATATGGGAAGTGACGACCTTCTACAATACAGTGCAATTGGTGATGTTGTAAATATTGCAGCTAGATTAGAAACAGTTAATAAAGAATTTTCAACTGAAATTGCAATTAGCGAAGAAATTTATGCAACACTAACTGACGAATTTATAAATAAAGCAAAACTTGAAGGTGAAATTAATCTTAAAGGTAGAAGTCAAAAAACAAATGTCTACAGTATTAATTAGGTAGATAATTTTTAATTATTATTATTAAATAAATTTTTATAATTATTCTTTCTAACCAATGCTGATACAATTAAATTTATTAACTGTATCCTAAAAGGAAAATTAATTTAAATGTTTAATAATTTTAAAAGTAGACTTGTATTAATAGTTTTACTAATTGGTGTTGCCTGCTATTTTTTGAAACCAACTTATAATAAATACTTTATTGGTTCTGAAAATATAGTAACATTAAATTCATCTATTCAACCTATTCCAGCTGGCGATGGAATTTTATTTAAAAATAATCAATCAGTAAATATAGAATGTATATCTAATATTCAATTTTTTTCCAATAACACCCTTGATTCAATTGAAGCTTTATTACTTAATAATTCAAAACAGCTAAGCTATCAATGGGGTCAACTAGACTTAAATAATCCAAATGTAATAAATTCCTTAACATGCTTAGATGATGTGGATGTGTGCATTGGTATAGATAATTCAGTGCTTTATTATAATACTAAAAATCAGATTGATGGTTTAACGATAACACATAATGGATGTATTAATAATATATCTGAAGGAGTTATTGATAATTATAATTTTAATGCAGATGCAAATGAGAATATCATTGAAGAAGGTGCAATAAAATTAGGGCTTGACCTTCAAGGTGGAATGTATATACAGCTCGAGTTAGATGTTGTGCAATTAATTTTAAATAAATTAAATAGATCTGAAAATGATATGCGTCAATTGATTTATAATGTTGATCAAAATAATATTGATTTTTTTGAATCATTTCTTCAAGCATGTAGTGAGAAAAACATAAGACTAACACAAAAATTTNCTCAGTACAAAGCACTTGATGATAATGAAGTTATTCAAAGATTAAAAAATGATAGGGATCAGGCACTAAATAGCGCTATAAAAGTTCTAAGAAATAGAATAGATGAGTTTGGTGTTTCTGAACCTATTATTCAACGATTTGGTGAAAATAGGATTGTAGTCGAGCTGGCAGGCGTACAAGATAAAGATAGAGCAAGAGAGTTAATAAAACGTACAGCATCATTAGAACTTTCTTTAGTTTTAAGTACAGAGAGAGTCAATAATGCTATTGNCAAAATTGATAAATATTTATTATCAAATGAGATTGATGGAAATCTTTTTGCAAATTACTTTGAACCTGCTTTATTTGAATTATTTGGTGAACTTGGTGTATCAATTGGAAAAGAAGATGAGTTTGAGCGGCTGCTAAAAAAACTTGAAACATCTGCAGACATTAAGTTAGATGGTCGATTTATTTTATCAAATGAATCTCAAGAAGGTCTATCATTCCCTAATCCTGATAACGAATCAAATTCTATATCTATAGGTGCCTATACTCCTGTATACTATGTTTCTAACACTCCAGCTATTGTTGGGGGAATGGTTAAAGATCCGATGGCCAAAATTGCAGGACCGGGGTCGGACAATTCAGGACAGTGGGTTATTAATCTTTCCATGAATAGAGAAGGTGCTAGAAAATGGAGTAGCTTTACAGGAAGGAATATTGGAAAAAGAGTTGCTATTGTTCTTGATGATAAAGTATTTATGGCTCCTCAAATTAATTCAAAAATATCCGGTGGGCAAACNCAAATTAGTGGATTGGAAAATGCNAATGAAGCTCAAGATATAGCAAATGTTTTAAGCGCTGGTGAACTTGATGCTCCTGTTAAAATAGTTGAAGAGCGATCTGTAAGTCCATCGCTTGGTAAGGACTCTATTGAGTCTGGAAGAAATGCATTAATGTATGCTTTTATATCCATATTAATTTTCATACTTTTTTACTATAGAGTTTCTGGATTGATTGCGAATATTTCCCTCTTTCTTAATATAATTTTCATACTGTCCTTACTATCAATTCTTGGAGCAACTCTAACACTTCCAGGGATTGCAGGGTTGATACTAACAATTGGTATTGCTATAGATTCAAACGTTATAATATTTGAAAGAATTAAAGAGGAAATTGGATTTGGTAAAAACGCTATTTCTGCTGTTAGGTCAGGATATAAAAGGGCATTTATTACAATCATGGATGCAAATATTACAACATTAATTGCAGCATTTGTACTTGCAAATATTGGGTCAGGCCCAATTAAAGGTTTTGCAATTACCTTGAGCATTGGAATTATGTGCTCAATGTTTACTGCAATTTTTATTACAAGAACTTTTTATATGATAATCCTTCAAAACAAAAAAAATAAACTTAGTATATAATGAATATAATAGATAAAAGTAATATAGATTTCATCTCTAAATCAAAATTCACACTATTTGTTTCACTGGGAATAATTATTATGGGAATTGGAGCTCTAATTTTTAGAGGCCCTAATCTTTCAATAGATTTTGTAGGAGGAACAATTATACAGGTTTCTTCATCAGAAAAAGCAGAAATTAAACTTGTTAGAGACTTACTAAACTCAACTGTACTAAAAAATTCTGAAATCACTGAAATTACTGGATTGAGTTCAAATCAACAGTTTAGGATTAAAACAAA
Organism: bacterium TMED161; assembly: GCA_002171125.1. Taxonomy (GTDB): domain Bacteria; phylum Fidelibacterota; class Marinisomatia; order SCGC-AAA003-L08; family D37C17; genus TMED161. The sequence goes on from NHHK01000011.1 coordinate 9,275, forward strand.
TATTAAAATTGAAGATACTACAGAGATAAGTAATATAATTATGAGCACATTGAAAGATTTTAACCCTGAAATACGAGCAATTGAAAGCGTGGGCCCAAAAGTTGGGAAAGAACTTCAATTTCAAGCAATTTATGCTATAGGTCTAGCCCTATTAATGCTAATGATATATATTGGGTTTAGATTTGATCAGTTTTATGCAATGGGTAGTGTAGTTGCCGTCATTCATGATATTCTTATTACACTTGGTATATTTTCCTTACTAAACCTTGAAATAGATTTATCAATAGTTGCTGCATTTTTAACTATAGTCGGCTATTCTTTGAATGATACAATTGTTATTTTTGATAGATTTCGAGAAAATTCACAAAAAGATTTAAAAATTTCCCTTATAGATTTGGCTAATTTATCATTAAACCAAACCCTGTCAAGGACCATTATAACATCTCTAACTACACTTATGGTTGTAACCATTTTATTCTTTGTAGGAGGAGAAGCAATTAAATATTTTGCATTTGCACTGATTATTGGAGTTATTGTCGGTACCTATTCAAGCATGTTCATTGCAAGTCCATTTTTATTATACTTTAAATCTAAGATAAAAATAGAGGAGGAATAATCTTGGCTATTTCAGCAATTATTGGAGGACAATGGGGTGATGAAGGAAAAGGTAAGGTGGTTGACCTATTAAGTTCAAATGTTGATGTTGTTGCTCGATATCAAGGTGGTGCTAATGCAGGGCATACCGTATACAGAGATAATCAAAAAATTGTATTACATCAAATACCATCTGGAGTTATGAGATCTGACTGTAAATGTTTACTTGGAAATGGAATGGTAATTGATCCCATAGAATTAGTTAAGGAATTTAAAAATGTACAATCTAAGGGACTTACTATAGATAATATATTCATTTCAATGAATGCTCATATAACCTCACCAATACATAAACTGATTGATATTAACTCGGAAAATAAATCTAAAAATAAAATTGGTACTACAGGGAAAGGTATTGGACCAACTTATGTTGACAAATATAATAGAAAAGGAATTCGTTCATGTGATTTGTTGGATGCGAACAATTTAAAATCAAAGATTGAAGTTCAAGTAAGTCGGGCATTAAACTCACAACAAATTTCCACTGATGATTTGAAAAGTATTGAGAATGAACTTAATAATTTTTTCAATGCATGTAGTGTAATCGCACCTCATATTACTGATATTATGCCTATGGTTCATGGAACGAATAATCTACTTATTGAGGGTGCACAAGGTACTTTACTAGATATTGATCATGGTACCTACCCATTTGTAACGTCTTCTAACCCTTCATCTGGTGGAATCACTACGGGCCTAGGATTGCCTCTAAATAAAATAGATCGACTGATCGGAATTTTTAAAGCTTATACAACTAGAGTTGGTAATGGACCATTTCCTACTGAACTATTTGATGAAGACGGAGAAAAATTACAGAATATTGGGAAAGAATTTGGTGCAACTACTGGGCGCCCAAGGAGATGTGGTTGGTTTGATGCTCCATTGGCAAACTATAGTATTATGATAAATGGATTTAATGAAATCACAATGACTAAACTTGATATTTTAGATGAATTTGATGAAATAAAAGTCTGTACAGAATATGAATGTAATGGTAAAAGATCAAAAAACTTATCAACATTCATAAATCAGTTTGAAGATATTAAGCCAATTTATACAAAAGTACCAGGCTGGAAATGTTCGACTGTAGGGGTTGACTCATTTGATAATCTTCCTTTAAAAGCACAAGAATATATTCAATATATTGAACAGATCTTATCAATACCAATTAAACACATTTCTACTGGTCCTAAGCGAAATGATATGATAATTAGATAATAAATTAAGTGATTTTTAATTTTAGGATAACTAAATTAATTTTTTAAAATGTTGGGGTTCTCTATGAAGCAATTAGTTCTATTTTTATTTGTATGTTTTTCTTTTAATAATCTTAATGCAGATCCATATAAACCACTTCCTCTAGATTTTTTAGATAAGACAAAAATCAAAAAGGAAAACAAAAAGCCTTTAAAACCAAAATCCAAAAAAAATAATCAAAAAAAATATAATGATCTAATTGTTGATATGGAGTCAATAAAGGGCTTTTTTGATTTTTATATAGATAATAAGAAAGTATATATATCAATTAAGCCAGAGCAATTAAATGAAGAGTTTTTAATGGGCTACACACGTCAAGCTGGTGATGGGTATCAATTTGATGGTGGCTCAATGATGGGTGAAGGTGTTTACTTTTTTAATAAAGTTGGAGACATAATCCAATTAGTTGAAAAAAATACAAAGTTTAGGGCTGATGAATCTCGAGCTATTTATAAATCTGTAGAAAATCACATTCCTAATTCTATTATTGCATCGTCTAAAATTCTATGTAAGCCAAATGAGGAAACTCAAGCCATTTTAATTGATGCCAATAAATTATTTATGTATGATTTTGGGAATGTGTCACGAAGAACAAATAATAAATATAGCTTTGACAAAGAAAATAGTTATTATAACTATATAAAATCTTTTCCATTCAACTCTGAAATAGATGTATATCTTCATTACAAAAGTAAAAATCCTGATAGAAGGTTTACTTTGGCTTCAAGTAAAAGTATGATGCATCGATATCACATTAGTATTTCAGCTTTAAAACCATCAAATTTTTCATCAAGACCTGAGGATGATAGAGTTGGGTACTTTACAACGATGTATCAAGATTATTCCAAAACATTAAAAGAAGATCCATATGTTAGATATATAAATCGATGGGATTTAAGAAAACAAAACCCACATGAAAAACTTTCAAAACCAGTTAAACCTATTGTTTTTTGGTTGGAAAACACAATTCCCAGAGAATTTAGAGATGCTGTCAAAAGAGGTATATTGGGCTGGAATAAAGCTTTTGAGAAAATTGGTTTCATTGATGCTATAGAAGTAAGACAAATGCCAGATGATGCTACCTGGGACCCTGCTGATGTAAGATATAACACCATAAGATGGATTGTTCAACCTGAATCAGCATATGCGGTTGGGCCATCAAGGGCAAATCCTTATACTGGTGAATTATATGATGCAGACATTAGGATTAGTAACGATTATGTTCGATTTTATTTTGATGATTATAAAAATTTTATTGATCCTTTATTAATAAATCAAACTCCAGAACAAATATGGATGGATCATGANCATATTCATGAACATGATCATGATCATGAACATGATTCTTCTACATGTAATTATGGCGAATACCTAAAACATAAAATGTCTTTTACTTGGAATTATTTAGTTACAAATAATTTAATTAATGATTCTAATGAAGAAATGATGAAATTTATTGAAGATGGTATTGTTGATCTTCTTCTTCATGAAGTAGGCCATACATTAGGATTGCGTCATAATTTTAAGGCTAGTTCAGTATTTACAATTGAAGAGCTAAGTAATCCAACCTTTACAGATATTTATGGAGTTACAGGTTCTGTTATGGATTACAATGCAACTAATTTACTAGATGGTGGAAATAATTATTTCCAAACTAAACCAGGCCCTTACGANTACTGGGCTATTGAATATGGATATGCTGAGCAACCGCAAGGATCGAACAAAACAAATAATGATTGGCTTGAATCAATAGCATCTAGATCTACTGAGCCATGGTTAGCATATTCTACTGATGAAGATACATATTCTACTAGCATAGATCCGCTGACCAATAGAAGGGATATGGCCTCAGATCCAATAAGATTTTATGACTATCAATTAAATCTTGCGAGTCAGTATTGGTCTAATATGTCTAAAAACTTTGAAAAAGAGGGTGAACGATATCCAAAAATGAGGTCTGTTTTTTATCAAGCATTATATGAATATTATGGGGCATCAAGAAATCTCACTAAATTTATTGGTGGAGTTTACCATAGTAGGCACCATATTGGTCAAAATAACAATACACTTCCACTTACAGTTGTTGATGCAGAAGATCAAAGAAGGGCATTAAATTTTTTAATAGATAATATATTGGATAGCGATGCGTTTTATTTTTCACCTTCATTCTTAAATAAGTTAGCTCCTGAAAGATATGATGACTTTACCNATCAGCTATGGAGAATGCAAAGGCTAGATTTTCCGATACACAACATTATAAGAAACCTTCAAAGATCAACTCTAATTAGAATTCATGATCCAAAAATCATTCATCGTGTGCATGATAATGTCTTAAAAGTAAATAATCAAAAAGGTAAGTTTACATTATTTGAAATGTTTGACACAATATCAGATGAATTGTGGTCAGAATTAAATAAAATTGATGAAATAAATAGCTTTAGAAGAGAAACACAAAGCTTTTATATTGATTTACTATCAAATATTTATTTTGATGAAAATAATTTATTCCCGAAAGATACTAAATCAATTTCATTCTCCATGCTTAGTAAAATAAAATCTAATATTTCAGAAGCATTGCCTTATTATGTATTTGAAGATGAAACAACATCAGCCCATCTGAGATTAATGATAAATAAAATAGATTCTGTCTTAGATGCACAGATGATGGTAAGATAACTATGAGTACAAAAAAACCTACATACAGCAACTATCTACAATTAGAGAAAATATTAGATGCACAAAAACGTAGATCTGAGATATTAGATAAGCCTATACATGATGAAATGTTATTTATTGTAATTCATCAAATTTATGAGCTTTGGTTTAAACAGATAATTCATGAGATAGATTCTATTATATTTTATTTTAATAATCCTAAAATAGATGAAACTAATATTAATACTGTTGTGAATCGTTTACATCGAATTCATGACATTCAAAAAATTGCAATTTCTCAAATAGATATATTGAAATCTATGACTCCAATGGATTTTCTTGAGTTTAGAGACTTACTTAATCCAGCTTCAGGGTTTCAAAGTATGCAATTTAGAGTTATAGAAAATGCTCTAGGTCTAAAAAATGATGACAGAATTAAATTTAGTAAACAAAAGTATACAGCTTATCTATCTGAATCTGAATCTGTATTAGCTGAGAAGTATGAAAATAGTAAAAGTATCTTTGATTTGGTAGAATCATGGTTAGAGCGAACTCCATTTATAGAATCTGAAGAATTCAACTTTTGGCAATCGTATAAGCAATCTATAAAAAATATGTTAGATAGTGATATAGAAATCATAAATCAAAATTCAAATCTTGACGATACTGCAAAAGCTGAACAAATTGAAAATTATAAAAATATTTATCAAAATTATGATTCTCTTTTTGATAATAGCCAATATGACAAATTTCTCAAAAGTGGTGCTAAGAGATTATCACAAAAGGCATCTCTAGCAGCTTTATTTATAATGCTTTATAGGGATGAACCAATTCTTCAGGCTCCATTTAAGTTATTAACAAAACTAATTGATATTGATCAATCATTAAATGCCTGGCGATATGGACATGCGCTACTTGCTCAAAGAATGATTGGAACAAAAATTGGATCTGGGGGATCATCAGGATCCAAATATCTAAAACGCACATTAGAAAAACATAGTATTTTTGATGATTATGTAAACCTTTCTACATATCTTATTCCAAAGTCAGCACTACCAGTGCTACCTGAAACTCTAAAAGAAAAATTAGGATACTACTTTATAAATGAATAATAAACATGCATTAGTATGTGGAAGCTCAAAAGGAATTGGCGCTTCAACTGCTATAGAATTATCAAAATTAGGTGCAACTATTACTCTTTTGGCAAGAGATAAAGATTCTCTAACGAATGTTTTAGATTGTTTAGATACATCAAAAAAACAAAATCATAATTTTATAATTGCAGACTTTGATGATCCTTTAAAACTTAAAAATACAATTGATCAACATGTTGCAAATAACCCTACCATTCATATCTTAATCAATAACTCAGGTGGACCAAAACCTGGACCAATTGTTGATGCAAATGTAGAAGACTTTATTTCAGCATTCAATAGACATCTTATATGTAATCATATTTTAGTGCAAGCTGTGGTTCCAAAAATGAAAGAAGCTAGATTTGGAAGAATTATAAATATTACATCTACTTCAGTTAAGCAGCCTATTAAAGGTTTGGGTATTTCAAATACAATAAGGGGAGCAGTTGCAAACTGGGCTAAAACCCTTTCATTTGAATTAGGAGAATTTGGAATTACAGTAAATAATATTCTTCCTGGATATACAGATACTCAAAGATTAAAAGAAATTTTTCTAAACAAATCTAAAAAAAGTAAGTATGATATCGAAAGCATAGTATCAGATGCTCATTCTCAAATACCCCTTGGAAGATTTGCTGATCCAAAAGAAACTGCAAAGGCTATTTGTTTTCTAGCATCAGAAGATGCATCCTACATTAATGGAATTAACTTACCTGTTGATGGTGGAAGACTATCAACATTATAAATGATAAATATCCAAAATTACATTAATGGAAAATTATCTGATCCACTAGATAAGCAATTTATAGATGTATGGAATCCATCAAATGGTCAAAAATTTGCTCGTTGTCCAAACTCTAATAGCAATGATTTAGAATTAGCAATTCAATCTGCTCAAAATGCATTTCCAAACTGGTCAACCCTTAATCAAAATCAACGTAGTGATTATTTGTTATCTATTGCAAATGAAATCAAAACTAATATCGAAGAGTTTGCTGATGCAGAAAGTAGAGATAATGGTAAACCTCTAACTTTATCTAAAACATTAGATATACCTAGATCGGTTAAAAATTTAGAGTTTTTTGCGAACCTTGCTAAAGGTTATGAAAGTGAAACTTTTTATCAAGATGATGTTATAAGTCGTATTATAAAACAACCATTGGGGATAGTTGGTACTATTTCTCCATGGAATTTACCGCTTTACTTATTTACATGGAAGATTGCTCCAGCATTAGTTACAGGTAATTGTGTGATAGCAAAACCATCAGAACTTACTCCATATACAGCGTACTTACTATCTAAGGTCTGTATGAAAGTAAATCTTCCTGATGGAGTTTTAAATATCCTTCATGGTGAAGGATCAACAATCGGAAGAGAAGTAGTTAAACATAAATATATTAAAGCAATTTCATTTACAGGTGGAACTGAAACAGGTAAGGAGATTGGGATTGAAGCATCAAAAGATTTAAAAAAAATAAATTTAGAAATGGGTGGTAAGAACCCTGTAATCATCTTCGATGATTGTGATTATAATAAAATGATGGATAGCTTAGTACGCTCATCATTTTTAAATCAAGGACAAATATGCTTGGCTGGATCACGTATATATGTACAAGAAAAAATATATGATAAATTTAAAAATGACTTCATAGGAAAAGTAAATGCACTTAATACTGGAGATCCATTTGATTTAAAGTCAGATCAGGGAGCTATTGTTTCATTAAATCACTTAAATAAAATTTCAAGGTATGTAGAGCATGCAAAGAAAGATGGAGGAGTAATTTTAACAGGAGGTAAAATTGTAAAAATTGATGGTAATTGCTCTAATGGTTGGTTTTATAAACCAACAATCATTGAAGGTTTACCTCAAGAATCTAGAGTAAATCAAGATGAAATTTTTGGTCCAGTTGTAACTATTACCAAGTTTTGTGATGATGATGAGGCTATCCAAATGGCAAATAATACTAAATATGGACTGGCTTCAATTCTATGGACTCAAAATATAAATAAAGCACATAAGCTTGCAGAATTACTAGAATCTGGCTTAGTTTGGGTTAATTGTTGGTTAGAAAGAGACTTAAGAACTCCATTTGGAGGAATTAAAAAATCTGGTTTTGGTAAAGAGGGCGGTAAATTTGCACTTGATTTCTTTACTGAAACTAAAAATATATGCACTAAATACTATGATAAATAAGTTAAAAACAAATAAAGCTCCTAAGCCTGTAGGTAATTATCCTCATGCAGTAGAAGTCAATGGTACTCTTTATCTATCAGGAATTGGTCCTAGGGATAGTGAAGATAATTCAATCTCTGGTAACCAATATGATCAAAATAAAAATCTCATTGACTATGATATTGAACAGCAAACACATGCTGTATTCAAAAATATTAAATCAATTTTAGAAGTATCAAATTCATCATGGGAACAGTTAATTGATATAACGGTTTATTTAACAAATATGAAAAAAGACTTTAAGCAGTTTAATGCAATATATAATTTATATTTTCCTGATAGTCATGCAACAAGAACGACTGTGGAAGTAAATGCCCTACCAACAGACATTGCTGTTGAACTTAAATGTATAGCGTTGATTAAAAAATGATAATACCTCCAATAAATTTCAAAAAGTGGATTGATGACAACAGAGAGCTGTTAAAACCTCCAGTGTGCAATAAAGTTGTATATGAAGATACCGAATTTATTATAATGGTTGTTGGTGGACCTAATACCCGCAAGGATTACCATGTTGATGAAGGGGAAGAGTTTTTCTATCAACTTGAAGGTAAAATGANATTAAGAATTATTGAAGATGGTAAACCCAAAGATATCCATATCAATGNAGGAGAAATATTTCTATTACCCTCAAAAGTACCTCACTCCCCTCAAAGATATGAAAATAGTATTGGTTTAGTAATTGAACGAAAAAGAACTAAAGATGAATTAGATGGCTTTCAATGGTACTGTGATAAATGTGGTAATTTATTATATGAAAAGTTTTTTCCTCTAACAGATATTGAAAAAGATCTGCCTATTGTTTTTAATGAGTTTTGGAGCAATAAAAAATATAGAACCTGTAATAGATGTGGAGATTTTTTAGAAAAATAATAATATGCTGAAAATAGATATACATACACATATTATACCGAACAACTTACCTGATTTTTCTAAAAAATTTGGATATGAGGGATTTGTAAAATTAGAAAAACGGAATGAAACAGAAGCAGACATGATGCTTTTTAATGAAAATTTTAGAACTATACAATGTAACTGTTGGGACCCATCTGTAAGAGTTAAAGATATGACAAAGTCATCAATGGATGTTCAAGTCATATCACCAATTCCAATTATGTTTTCATATTGGGCTGACCCTGAAGATGCTCTAATTCAATCTCAAATGATTAATGATTTTATCGCAGATGTATGTACAAAATATCCAAAAAAGTTTATTGGATTGGGCACAATACCCATGCAATCATCAAAGCATGCAATTAAAGAACTCGAGAGATGTAAAAATGATTTAGGTTTAAATGGAATTGAAATAGGTTCTAATNTTAATGATCATAATCTTAATGAAGAACAATTCCATGATATCTTTGAAGCATGTGAAGACCTATCATTATCATTATTTATTCATCCATGGCAAATGATGGGAATGTCTAAGATGAAACAATTTTGGTTACCTTGGCTAGTAGGAATGCCAGCAGAGACAACAAGGGCAATTTGCTCAATGATTTTTGGAGGAGTTTTTGATAAATTCCCTAGATTAAGAGTTGCATTTGCTCATGGAGGTGGAAGTTTTCCTTATACTATAGGAAGAATAGAACAGGGATTTATCCAAAGACCTGATTTGTGTGCAGTAGAGCATTCAAATAATCCAGCTTCATATTTAGATAAATTTTATGTTGACTCTCTTGTGCATAGTCAAGATTCACTTGATTATTTAATTAAAACAATAGGTGTAAATCAAATTGCTCTTGGAACTGACTATCCTTTTCCATTAGGAGAAAATCCACCAGGAGAAATTATTCAAAATTCAAAGTCTTTATCTATTGATATGAAGGAAAGACTTTATAACGGAACTGCTCTTGAATGGCTAGATTTAGATAAAAAATTATTTATATAAATATGCAATTCGAATCTACACTAAAGTACGCAGAATATTTAGATAATCAAGATCCACTTTATTCATTGAAAAATAAATTTTATTTCCCATCTTCTAATCCAATTTATTTTTGTGGACATTCACTGGGCCTACAACCAAAACAAACCTATGATTATGTTAAGGATGAACTAAATGCATGGCAAGAATTAGGAGTTGAAGGTCATCTAAATGGAAAAAGTCCTTGGCTTGATTATCATTCATATCTTGCTAAACATATGTCAAAAATTGTAGGAGCTAATACTTCTGAAATTGTTGTAATGAACTCTTTGACTACTAATCTACACTTATTAATGATATCATTTTTTAAACCAACTAAACAAAAGTTTAAAATACTTATAGACACACCTTCGTTCCCCTCAGATAAATATGCTGTACAATCTCAGTTAAAACTTCATGGTCTAAATCCTTTAGAAGATTTAATTGAAATTTCTACCTTAAAGGATAATAAATGTATTTCAAATGAGGATATGCTAAATCAAATCGAATCTAATTTAGATAATGTATCAATGATGTTAATTAGTGGTGTTAACTATTATACAGGTCAGTTTTACGATTTAAAATCTATTACAGATTTAGCGAAGGAATATAATTGCATGATTGGTCTTGATTTAGCACATGCAGCAGGTAATGTACAATTAGAATTACATAATTGGGATATTGATTTTGCAGCATGGTGTGGATATAAATATTTGAATGGAGGACCAGGTGCACCTTCAGGAGTTTTTGTAAATGAAAAGTATCATTCTTCTAATTTAAATCGATTAGAGGGTTGGTGGGGCCATGATAAGGATACACGATTTAATCCACCTAATTTATTCAATCCTATTAAGNGTGCTGAAGCATGGCAACTTAGTAATCCACCTATTCTATCAATGGCTGCTTTACGAAGCTCTATAGAGCTATTTGATAGTATTGGTATGGATACATTACGTAAAAGAAGTAGACTATTAACATCTTATATGGAAAAAATGATTTATTCGATTAATAATAGTAATATTGATATAATTACTCCTTCAAAATCAGATGATCGAGGATCACAGCTTTCACTAGCAATAGATTCTGATGAAAAAGATATTGAATTATTTCTTAAAACTAAAAATATAATATGTGATTTTAGAAAACCAAATGTGATCAGAGCAGCCCCATGCGCATTTTATAATAGTTATAAAGATATATATGATTTTGTTGAAGTATTAAAAGAGTTATGAAAAAAAACATCATAATTATTGGATCTGGACTTAGTGGCCCCTTGTTATCTACAATTTTATCTAAAAATTCAGATTTACAAATTCGTGTGTTTGAAAGATCCCCAGACCCAAGAAAGATTAATAAATTTTCTGGAAGATCAATAAATCTAGCATTATCAAGAAGAGGTATAGAAGCATTAAAATATGCTGGTGTATATGATAAACATTTTGAATCGCTTTTAATACCTATGCATGGTAGAAGTATTCATTCTATTGATGGTGACATTACTTTCCAGCCCTATGGTAACAAAGATGAACATTATATAAATTCAGTTTCTAGGCTAGAAATTAATAAAGCACTAATGAGTTATGCTGAAAAAATGGGAAATGTGAATATAAAATTTGATATGCAATGTCAACAAATAGATTTGCTAAATAAAAAATTACATATTCAAAATAAAACTATAGATATTGATTGCCCCGTAATTGGTGCTGATGGATATAGATCTATAGTTTCTAAAAATATATCTGAAATCANTAATACACCTCTTGACTATGTTAATATTGAACATTCCTATAAAGAGTTAACAATTGGTCCTAAAAATGGTGAATATCAATTAGATCCTAACTCTTTACATATATGGCCTAGAAGAGATATGATGATGATTGCACTTCCAAATTTAGATTATAGTTTCACATGTACATTATTTATGAGGAGTAGTGGTGAAAATAGTTTCGAAGATATTAGTGATAACCAAAAACTACTTACTTTTTTTGAACAAAATTTTAATGATACAATTCCATTAATTAAAAATTTAGAAAATGATTTCTTTGAAAATCCCACAGGAAAATTAATTGGCCTTAGAGTACCAAACTGGGCATTTCAAGATAAGGGATTATCAATAGGTGATGCAGCGCATGCAACTGTTCCATTTTATGGACAAGGTATGAATGCATCATTTGAGGATTGTCATATATTTGGACAAATGTATAGTGAAAAATTTTCTGGAGATTGGACAGCATTATTTTCANAATTTTATAATTCAAGGAAAAAAGATGCAGATGCATTACTAGACCTTTCATTGGATAATTATAGAGTTATGAGAAACGATGTTCTTGATGAAAAGCACATAAAAAAACAAAAACTATCCTTTCAACTAAATAATGATTTCCCAAATTATTTTATACCTCTTTATACAATGGTATCCTTTACAACTATACCATATGCTACAGCTCTTGAAAGAGGATATATACAGGATAAAATATTAGATGAACTAATTAGTGTAAATGATACCTATGATAAACAAAAAACAGAACAACTAATATTTAAATATTTAACTCCTATTAATAATATTTAAAGATATGAATGTTAAAATAGAATATAATAAAAAAGTATATGAGATTAATTCAAATCATGGAAAGAGCATTTCGATTCCTATGAATTTTAATAGTAATAATAATCCAAAATTCTATGATGAAANTAATCCAACTAAGGAGTCTTACACCTCAAATGATATAACATATGATATTAATAAGGATGCAGGTTGTAATGTCCCAGTTGTTAAGTTTAATGTTCATTGCTCAGGCACACATACTGAAACTGGAGCGCATATATTTAAAGGAAGTCAAACTATTGGAGAATTGTCAAATCTAAATTTTATACCATCACGTTTAATTACTATTAAACCTCAAAAACAATCAAGTGAAAACTATCATGTGACATATGATTTAAAAGATCAAATAATTACAAAGGAGATTTTAATAAAATCTCTAGAATCTTATAATGACTTTTTAGAATGTGTGATTATTAGAACGCTACCTAATAATGAAGATAAATTAAAACTTAATTATAATGAACATAATCATCCATTTTTATCAAATGATGCAGTATACTATTTAAAGGAAAAAAGAGTTAAACATATTATAATTGATACTCCTTCAATTGATAGGTCTGACGATGGAGGTCAATTAAAAAACCATAAGATATTTTTTTCTAATAATGATAATTCAATTAATAAGAATACTGTAACTGAATTAGCATTTATTCCCAATAATTGTATTGATGGTAGATATTTTGTTTGTATTGGATACCCTAAGTTTNAACTCGATGCAGCGCCATCCAACCCAGTGGTTTATAAGGTCATATAATTAAATTTATTAGGTAAGCTGATTCTGATCTTCACTTTCTTCAAAAACATCCAGCAATTCTGATGTTTTGATTTCCTCAGATCCCGTCCCCATATCTTTTAACTTTTTCATACTAGGTATTAGACGAGCATTCATAGAGCTTGCAGCCTTATTAAAAGCTGTTTGTGTAGTATTGAGCTTTTTACCAATATCTTGAAACATTAAACTAAATTTTGAAAATCTTTCATAAAGATTTCGTCCAGCATCAGCAATTTTTTGAGTATTCTCATCTAATTGAACCTGCATCCATCCATGATGGATAGATTTTAATAAAGCAATAAGTGAAACCGCTGAAACGATTAACACTTTATGTTTTAAAGCATCATCAAATAATTCCTTATCATGTTCAAATGCTGAATAGAGTGCAGATTCAAGTGGGACAAACATTACAACAAGTTCGGGTGCATTTTCAAATTGTGACCAGTATTCTTTTTGATATAAGGACCTCATAAATGTACGCATTGATTTTGAATGTTTAACTAACTCATCTTTTTGAATTGTCTCATTCTGGGATTCAGATGCATTTAAATATGACTTTAGTGGTGCTTTTGCATCAATCNCAATACATCCTCTATTTGGTAGGTTTACTATCATATCAGGTCTTATATCTGATCCATCTCGATGTATTGTTTCTTGAGTTGTGTAATCAATATTTTTTTGAAGACCTGCAATTTTAGCAATATTCTCAAGCTTCATTTCACCCCATTGTCCTCTGGTTGATGATGAACGAAGCGCACTTTCTAGATCATATGCCGTAGTATGTAATTCTTTTTGCGCTAACCCAAGCTGCTCAAGTTCTTTTTCAAGAGATTTATAAGCTCCCTCACGCTTAGTTTCAATTTCTCTAATTTGTTTATCTAATATTTTTAAATTTTCAGAAAGAGGATTGACAACTCCTTTTAGATCTATTTGACCTTTCTCCCAATCCTTGCGCTGGATATCTAATAAATACTGGATATCTTTTGATAATCCATCAAAATTAACTGGTTCACTTTTATTAAATAAGAAATGATATAATAAAAGTCCAAGGGTAAAGCTAAAAATTGCTATTAATGAATATTCCATAAGTTAATTGTAAATATTTAGTTTAATTTCTAACATATTATGCAAATTTAAATCATGACATCAAATAAAAAAAAACAAGATAAACTTATTGTTATCACTGGACCTACAGCGAGTGGTAAAACTAGTTTAGCATCTAAATTGGCTTATGATATAGATTCAGAAATTATTTCAGCAGATTCAAGGCAAATATATAAAGGAATGGATATTGGTACTGGAAAGGATTTAGATGATTATATAGTAAATCAAAAATCAATTCCATACCACCTTATTGATATACTAGATCCTAAACAAAACTATAGTGTCTATGATTTTCAAAAAGATTTTTACAATGCATATCAAAAAATAAGATTAAAGAATAAAGTGCCAATATTATGTGGCGGTACTGGATTATATATTGAATCAACATTGCTTAATTATGATTTATCAACAAAGCCTGCTCCAGATGAAAATCTTAGAGCATCAATGGAAAATCTTAATAAAGATGATCTTCTCAAATATCTACATACCATTACTACAGATAAACAAAGGTCTGGATTATTGCTAGAAACACGAAAGCAAATTATTCGAAATATAGAAATTTTACAAAGTAGTTCTGATAGCAATGGATTTAAAATGAACCCTATGAATGATAATGCAATTATTTTTGCAACTAATGTAGATAGGGAAGTATTGAGACAAAAAATTAAACAAAGATTGATAGATAGAATTAATGAAGGGATGATAACTGAGGTTGAAGGTTTAATCGACCATGGACTTCCAATAGAAAGATTAGATTATTTTGGTTTAGAGTATAAATTTATCGCTCAATATCTAAAAAATGAGATTTCTAAAGAATTACTTATTACCTCATTGACAACGGCTATAAGAAAGTTTGCCAAAAGACAACGAACTTGGTTTCGAAGAATGGAAAAAAGGGGTATTAATATCAACTGGATTGAACCTCATGAATATAATAGAATTAAAATACTAATCAATCAATATATTGAATCATAAAGTTCTAAAATATAAATCAAATAAACTCTCTGATAAAAAATGGTCATTAAATAAAATACCCCATAAGTCATCATATGATATAGCGATTACCATTCCCTGCTACGCTGAATATGACTATTTATTTAAAACATTAGAATCAATTAATAATCAAGATACAGATATNTTAAAAAATACTTTGGTTTCCATTGTGATTAATAACTCTAATAATGAACANCAAAATGTGATTGATAACAATAATAAGACATATGAAAAGTTGTTAGAATCTACATTTCAATTTGAATGCGTGGTTGTTGACGCATTTACATCTAAAAAAATAATCAAAAACAAATATGCTGGTGCAGGAATGGCACGAAAAATTTGTGTCGACTCCATACTCGAATACTTGAATAAGGACTCATTAATTTGTTTTCTTGATGCAGATACTATCATATCAAAAAATTATTTAAGTTCAATTTATAAATCCTATATTTCAAAAAACTGGAATGCTGCTACAGTTAATTTTAATCATCAAAATGATGAACCCAAAACTACAGAATTGATTACTATATATGAGAATTATTTAAAAGATACCGCGCTGAATATTAAGAAAAGTGGATCGCCATATTGTTATGTATCTCTTGGATCAACAATGATCTGTAGCTATAATGCATATATTGCTGTTGGAGGTATGAACAAAAAAATAGCAAGTGAAGATTTTTATTTTTTACAGGAACTCGAAAAATACCGTGGTGTTACCCAAATTAAAGATATCCTTGTTTACCCATCATCAAGATATATAAGTAGACTATATCTTGGAACGAGTTGGAGGCTTGAAAAGTCCTTAAAGGGTGAACTTGATCTATCTTCATTATATTTTTCTAAAAAATCATATAATATATTAACTCAATGGATATCATTAGCATTGAAGTCAAGAAATATAGATCTATTAGATATCAGANATAAAATCACTAGTATTGATAAAAATTTATTAAAATTTTTAAATGAGATAAACTTAGATAATGCTTGGGAAGCTATAAATGATGCTCCTACGAATAATCATTTCATTAAGCAATTTCATAGATGGTTTGATGGTCTATGTGTTTTTAAGCTTTTGAAATTTTATACTAAATCTTAACTTTGTAAATATTATGTCAACCATATCTAATATAAATGGTAAAGAATTATATAGTGCTCTAGTTTCAGGTATCTGTAAAGTTATATCTAGACACGAGCATTTAAATAAAATAAATGTTTTTCCTGTTCCAGATGGTGATACTGGAACAAACTTACTTTTTACACTAAAACCAATTCTAAATATTCAAGATAGTATATCTAGCAATATAAATACAGCACTTACTCAAATTTCTGATGTTGCAATAGATTCAGCTAGAGGAAACTCTGGTACAATCATGGCGCAATATTTTATTGGAATAGCTGAAAAAAGTTCAAAAATAACAGAAATCAATAATAAAAATATTTTTGACTTATTAGATGGTGGTTACAACGCTGCTAAAGAATCTATGGCAGAGCCTAAAGAAGGTACTATCATAACCGTCATGCGAGATGTAGCAATTGAATCAAAAAATCATATGGATAGTAATGATATTGAAAACACATTTAAAGCTATCTATAAAGTATCAATTGAATCTTTAAACAATACTCCTGAACAGATGCAAATTCTAAANGATGCAGGTGTTGTAGATGCTGGAGCTCAAGGCTTTGTTGATTTAATTGAAGGACTATATNATTATATTAAAACAGGCGAAAACGTNAACCCTGAATCAATTAAAATAAATGAAACAGATAGTGTAGATATTAACATTGAAAATTACGATGATTCAAATTATCAGTTTTGTACAGAATGTATTGTTGAAGGAGATTCAATTAGTAGAAGGAGTATGAAAGAAGCACTTACTTCAATGGGAGATAGCTTTATTCTTGCAGGGACTAAAAATAAAGTTAAAGTTCATATCCATACTGATACCCCTAATAAAGTTTTTGACCTATGTTCAAATTTTGGAACTGTTAAAAATCAAAAAGCTGATGATATGCATCAACAAGTCTCATCATCACATAATAGTCAATCTGACATAGCAATTGTAACAGATTCGGGATGTGATATACAGTATGATACGCACAATAATAATATCCACGTCGTGCCAGTCAGGTATAGTTTTGGCAGTAAAGAATACATTGATAAGGTTTCACATACATCAGATGAGTTTTATATGGAGCTAATGAATAATCCTGTACATCCCAAAACATCACAACCTCCAACTGGAGATTTTATTCGCAAATATGAAAATTTATCTACCCATTACAAATCTATTATTTCAATACATATTCCTGGAAAATTAAGTGGTACACTTCAGTCAGCAAAAAATGCTATAAAAAATATAAAAGATATAAGTATAAATCATATTGATTCTCGTTTAGCATCAGCTGGATTAGGATTAATTGTTAAGCAAGCAAGTGAATGGGCAAAAGAATCTAATGATGTAGATCTTATTATTAATAAGGTCAAAGAATCTATAAAAAATACACAAATGCTTTTAATTGTAAATGACCTTAGTTATGCAATAAAAGGAGGAAGAGTACCTAAGTTTGCTGGACCAATAGCAAAAGTACTCAATATGCATCCAATACTAACAACAGATAAAGAAGGTTCNCTAAAAGCAGCTTCTGTATTATTTGGGAAAAAAGATTTACATGTGAAATTTGCTAATTTTATTTTAAAAAAATTAGATAATAAGTATAGATATAATATCTCCGTTGCACATAGTTATGCTGAAAATGAAGGACATGAAATTATTGAAATTATTGAAAATAAATTTGATAATATAAATTCAATTGATTTAGTAGAAATGGGGTCTGCCCTTGGAGTACATAGTGGTCCTAAATCATTTGGTGCAGGAGTTCAAAAGATAATAGATGAATAAAATTTTTTTAATTATAATACTAAGTTATTTAATAGGTTCTATATCTGGAAGTCTATTGTTGGGAAAAATCTGGAATGTTGATATTCGTAAGCATGGAAGTAAAAGCGCTGGAGGAACTAATGCGTTAAGAACAGTAGGAATTGTTTTTGCATTATTAACATTAGTAATTGATGTAGCAAAAGGATTTATACCAACCTACCTTATTGGATACTATACTTATTTTAATTCATATGAAATGATGTTAGGAGCTTGTGCTGCAATCCTAGGTCATGTATATCCGCTATATTATAAATTTAATGGAGGAAAAGGGGCTGCAACTGTGCTAGGTGCTTTATTTGCACTAACTCCACAATCAATACCATATATACTCGCGATATGGGTATGCTCAGTACTTTTATCTGGATATGTAGGTATTAGCACAATTTTTGCCTGTTTAACATTATTTATATATACAGTAATATATTTAAATATAAAGTTTCAAATATTTGGTCTGATAGTATTTGTTTTCATTGTATTTACACATAGAAAAAATTTATCTAGAATGTGGAATGGAACTGAGAATCGTTTTACAAATGTTATGATTTTTAAACCTAAATAAAAAAGGCTCCAAAAGGAGCCTTTTTTATTTTTACTAATATATATTTCTTACTTACGGCCTCTTGCCATAGGTGCTCTAGAAACATCACCATCTTTATCTATAAAATATAGATATCCACCTTCTCTAGTTACATTAGTATCAGCTACTTTTTCAGCACTTCCACCTTTGCTTGCGCCTCTAGCCATTTGTGATCTCCATACATTACCATCTTTACCTAAATAATATAGATAGCCTTTTTCTTTAGTAACTCCTGAAGTTGCAACTTTATCTGCCATAATTTATCTCCTTTGATTTAAAAAATTTATCAATCACGTTAACTATACCCTAATACTATCAATTTCTCCTCTTAAAAACAAGCAATTTCTCCTCTGAAAGAATTTTTTTTTATTTTTTCCGTGATTTTTCAAAATTTTTCATTACCAAATCAAACTCATTAAAGGATTTACATTGAAAAAAAATTGAATTTTTAATGTTCTCGCGAATAGTAATATCTTTTCGAAATCCATAATGGTGTCCTGGGTATACTCTCGTCTCAATTGGTAATTTTAATAAAATCTCATATATACTTTGATAAAGGTGCTTTATATCACTTCCATTGCCTAAGGTCCTACCTGTTCTACCAACAAACATAGTATCACCTGTAAATAGCACTTTTTCTGATTTCACCCAATAACATATGCTATCTACATAATGACCAGGAGTAAATAAAGATAAAATAAATAGCTTTCCAAGTATAATCACATCATTGTGTTCTAATTTTTTAAATTCAATATTGGTTTTAAAAGCTGCATTAGATGCTGCATAAACTTTAGTAAGTGGATATAAATCTATAAAATCCTTTAAATAATATATATGATCATGATGAGTATGAGTAACCAGTATTTTATCTAATATTAAATCTTCTGATTCAATGTATTCAATTATAGGATTAATTTCAACTGCAGGATCAATAATTGCAGCCAAACCAGTTTCATCGCATGATACTACATAGCAAAAATTCTTATCATAGCCTCCTTGAAATCGTTTAATTTTCATGATGCTTAATATACCCTCTCATATAAGATACTATTCTAAATAATTCTTTAATTTTATAAATGAATGAGCGTTTAGGAGCAATTTCATTGTGCTCATATAAGTATGAAATGAATAATTCAGAATTTGGTAAATGATTAGCTAAATCAACAGATTGAGTATAGGGTACCATATTATCATTAGCACCATGCATGACATATATTTTTGTATTAATATTCTTACACCAATTTTTGGGAGAAATTGAATCTAATATATTCATCTTTTCTTTAAAAATAATATCAATAATTCTAGCAACTTCATCTGATATTGTAGAAGTTAAAATATCATTTATTAATTGTCTATCCTTTTCAGATAAATTTAGCAATTGTTTATCAACGTTCTTATCTTGGACTCTTAAAGCTAAGATCTCTTGTAGATGAGAAGAGTTAAACCCTACATCAACACTTGCTAAAAAATTATGCATAAATACAACAAGACCCCATTCATGCGGCTGAATAGCAATATCTTTTCCTTTTATATTAATAGTTCCATGGATTAAAAAATCCATACTTTTTCTTACATCATAATAAGTTCCATATGTAAGGATACTGTGTGGAGGAGATGCTAACATCAATTTATTTTGTGAAGCTTTTAATAAAATTGCTCCACCAAAACTAACTCCCATGCAGCTAATTCTAGAACCCTGTATATCATCTCGTTTAATTAACTGACTATACCCATGTGCAAACCAATTAACATTATCCTCTGATATATTGAGTTTT
>NHHK01000012.1 GCA_002171125.1 bacterium TMED161
GCGTATCATTAACACGTAAAATGGTATTAATGAAGTAGTTATATTTTAATTACTAATAAAATAAATAAAAGCGGGGTTATATAAACCCCGCTTTTTGTTTAGAGTGATTTTTAATTAAATTATCTATTATGTATATAAAAATTTCGAACCTTACAAAATCATTTAAAATGTTTAAAAGATCTGCGGGATTAAAGGGTGCTTTTAAATCTTTTTTTAATAGACAATACACTAACTTTCAGGCTTTAAAAGATATTTCAATTGAAATCAACAAAGGAGAAATTGTTGGTATTCTAGGTGAAAATGGAGCTGGTAAAACCACTTTGATTAAATTAATGGTAGGTTTATTGCATCCTACGAAAGGTGAAGTTATCATTGATGGATATAACCCATGGAAACGAAAGCATGATTATTTAAAAAATGTCGCAATAGTAATGGGTCAAAAAAATCAATTATGGTGGGATATTCCAGCATCTGAATCATTTTTATTAAATAAACATATATATCAAATAGAAGATTCAAAATACAATGAAACCCTCAATGAGTTAGTAGATTTATTAGATGTTAGAGATAAATTAGATGTTCAGGTTAGAAGATTATCCTTAGGTGAACGGATGAAAATGGAAATTATTGCATCACTTTTACATCGCCCATCACTAGTTTTACTTGATGAACCCACCCTTGGATTAGATGTTATATCACAATCAAAGATTAGAGAGTTTGTTCGTTATTATAATAATAAATATAATGCCACTTTTATTATTACAAGTCATTATACTAAAGATATCCAAGAAATGTGTCAAAGAGTTTTAGTTTTAAATAATGGTTCTCAAATTTATGATGGTCTTTTTAATGATTTAATCAAAGCTATTAACCCAGAAAGAAGATTAGTTTTTGAATTCTCTGAAGGAACTGATTTAAAATACATTGATTCTTTAGATGGAAAGTTTGAATTTCAAATTCATGATAGTATCCTAACCGCTCAACTTCCAGAATTACAATTAAGAGAGTTATTGTCAAAATTATTAGAAAATTTTTCACCCCAAAGTATGAGTTTTGAAGATTTACCTGTTGAAGAAACTATGAGAAGTTTTTTCCAAAGTCCCCAGGATTATCTTTAGTGTTTATTTTTATAAGAAAATATTCAGCTGTTTTAAAGATAAATTGGATACAGGCCTTAGAATATAGAGCAAATGCATTAGTAGGAGTTATTGCTATTATCTCAGGATTATTTATTGAATATCAAATTTGGAGTCTTATTTTTAAATCACAAGATTTAACTCATGTGAATGGATTTAGTTTCTATGAACTTATGGTTTTCATTTTTTTATCAATAATAGTAGGACAACTTAAATCTTCATGGCATACTTCAGGTGAAATGATTGAAGGAATTCGTACTGGCGATATAAATAAGTTTTTAATTAGACCCATATCATATTTTTGGTATCATTTTATGATGTTTATTGGTGTTAATTCTCTTTATTATACTGTTTATTCAATAATTTTATTTATTTTAATTGCCCTTTTTCCAGGAATGATATTTGAAGCACCTATTAATTTTATTGGCTTTATTTTTGCGCTCATAGTTTCAATTTTTTTATCATATTCAATTTACTATATCATGATTTGCTTAGCTTTTTGGTTTGGAGAAGTCAGATCTATAGTTGTTGCTTATAACCTTATCATGCTTGTTTTAGCAGGACAGTATATACCTATTCGTTTATTTCCAGATTCAATTATACAAATAATGGAGTTAACACCATTTATCTATTTAGTAGACTTCCCTGTTAGTATAGCCACCGGTAGAATCCCAATTGATATGTGGTTGATTAATTTTTTCTATTCAGTTATTTGGTGTTTAATAATTTCGTTTGTTGGACACTTGGTGTATAGTAGGGGAATAAGAAAGTATGAGGCTTATGGTTCATAGGTATTTAAAATTATGGTTAGCTTTTTTTAGAAATAGCTTATCGCGTGATATGGAATTTAAAATGAATTTTATAGGAAATTTATTTATTGATAGCATTTTCTATGGTTCTCTTTATTTCTTTTTTAGTGTTATTTTTTCTTATGTTGATTCATTAGGTGATTTTTCTAGAGATGCTGTAATTATATTTTTAATTATTACTTATTTAACTGATACAGTTTTTTTATTCTTTTTTGGTTCAAATACATTTCAAGTAAATCGAATGGTTGTTAGAGGTGATTTAGATTTATTATTACTTAAACCGGTTAACGCTTTATTTTTTATATCTTTTAGATATGTATCAACCTATGCCTTAATTTCATCTTCTATCTTAATAGCAATTTTATTTCGAGCTACATACCTCTATTCAAGTACTATTGGAATTTATAATTATGTTATGTTTTTCTTTTCTTTTTTGATGGGTATTTTAATTTTATATTGTGTTGAATTTATGATTGCATGTCTAGTTTTTTGGTATAAGAATTTCTCAGTAGGTGGTTGGCTTGCAAGTGAATTGATTAAATATTCTAGGCGGCCAGATTCCATATATTCAGGAATGTTTAGAAAAGCTTTATTTACTATTTTCCCTATGGCTCTTGTATCTTCTTTGCCTGCAAGAATGTTACTATTCAAACCAGATGTCACATTACTATTATCTCAACTTTTTATAACAGTAGCTGCTTTATCATTAGCAATAGTAGTTTGGAATAAAGGACTACTAAAATATGATAGCGCATCATCATGAAAAAAATATTAATCATATTACTATTTTCTCATTTATTCTCAACTGGTCAACAGACCATAATTTTATTACATGGATTTATGGGATGGGGAAGAGATGAAATGGGTAAATATTATTATTGGGGAGGATTCACGGACCTTCAAAAGTATCTACAAGATGAAGGATTTAATGTATATACTGTATCTGTCGGGCCTATTTCATCAAATTGGGATAGAGCTATTGAGACATATTATCAAATAAAAGGTGGACAAGTAAACTATGGTGTAAATCATTCAGAAAAATATAATCTTATTCAAAAACCTAATCAAAAAAAATATAAAGGACTTTTTAAGCAATGGGATGAAAATAATCCTATTCACATAATTGCACATAGTCAAGGTGGTCAAACTGCACGAATGCTTGAATATCTTCTTGAGTCAAACTTTGATAATGAAGACTCTGAGTTACTTTCAAATAATTTAGAAGGAATGATAAAAAGTATAACAACAATTGCAACTCCTCACAATGGAACTATTTTAGCTGATGAGGTAACAGAAAATTTACCTTTTTTAAGAAACATGACTCCATTTTTTGGAACTTTAGAAGAATCAAAAATTAATAATTTATATGATTTCGATTTAGAACAGTGGGATTTAGTCCAATTCGAAGAAGAGTCAACAAAAGACTATTTAGATAGATTAGCTAACTCACCAATTATAGATTCAAAAAATTTTTCTGCTTGGGATTTATCTATTGAAGGCGCTAAAGAATTTAATGATATTTACTCATCTAACAAGAATGTGTATTATTTCTCATACCCAACCTATGCCACTAAAGAATTAAAAAATAAAAATCATATTCCTGATCTAAATATGCCATTAATGGCATGGATTCCATCGTTAATTATTGGAAAATCAAGCAAGGTAACTGATGATTGGCATATGAATGATGGCATTGTTAGTACTATTTCTATGAAGTATCCAATTAATAGTAAATATGAATCAGAACCTAATAAATTGTTTCAAAAAGATAATATTGAAAAAGGAGTATGGCAGGTTATGAATCCAATTAACCAAGATCATCATACTGTAATAGGACATAAATTAATGGGCCTTGATGATGATAATATGAAATTATTTTATAAAGAAATTTGTACTAGATTATATCAATTAGATTAATTTACATGAATCAAAAAAATTTATATAAAATAGATAAAGATATTTCAATAGCAAGAACTCTAGATTCATCGTTTTATAATGATGAAAATATCTTCAAAACTCTAGTCACTGATATTTTTTCATCAACATGGCAGTATGGATTACATCTCAATCAAATTAGAAATAAAAATATATATCCCATTAATTTTTTACCTGAGACTCTTTCAGAATCGATTACTTTTACTAGAGAAGATGATACAATTAATTGTATCTCTAATGTATGTACTCATAGAGGACATATTATCTGTGATTCACCTAAAAAGGGAAATGCATTGAAATGCAGATACCATGGAAGAGTCTTTAATCTTGATGGTAAAATGAAAAATGCAATTGGTTTTGAAGGAGCAAAAAATTTTCCATCAGTCAATGATAATCTTAATCATATTAATTATAAAAACTGGAATAACTTTCTTTTCTTTAGCTTGAATAAGACATATCAAAATTTATCTGTATTATCAGATATTGATAGAAGACTTCCTGACTTTCCATTTGAAAAATTATATTTTTCAGAACAACTTTCAAATTCATTTGAAATTAATACTCACTGGGCAATGTATTGTGAAAATTATTTAGAAGGTTTTCATGTCCCATTTGTTCATAAAGGTTTAGCTAAAGAAATTGATAATAAATCGTATAATACAGAGATACTTAAAAATAGTGTACTTCAGTATGCAAATAAGCAAGATTCAGAAAAAGATTTATATGCACACTATTATTGGATTTTCCCAAATTTGATGTTGAATTTTTATAATTGGGGTCTATCCATAAATGTAGTAGAACCAATCTCTATAAATAAAACAAGAGTCAACTTTTTTACATTCCCTATTGATGGTATTGATTTTATTGAAGATCAAATAAAAGATTTAATTCAGGTTGAGCTTGAAGATCAACAAGTAGTAGAAAGTGTTTGTCGAGGAGTTAAATCTAGATTTTACAGCTCTGGAAGGTATTCACCTAGACATGAAAAAGGTGTACATTATTTTCATCAATTATTATCTAAGATTTTGTTAAAAAATATTAGTAAATAATTATTATTCGTTTGTGTTTCTTATTTTTCTATTTAAACCTATTTGTAATCCTATCATTATAAATGGTAAAGTTAGTTCAGGTATTAAGTAAATTATAAACCTATCGCCAGGAAGGCCTACAGCGCTCATAGATATAAGTCTACCAATACCTGCCATTAATGCAGTGAATGCAAGAAAAAAAATAAGATGATTATGCTTTCTAATAGTTATGGCAGTCCAAATTAGAAGAGGTCCCATCGAAAAATAAATTCCTGCCATAAAACGGTGAATGTTATCTGCACTTGGACTTGTTGGTTGACCTAGATACAATTGTAAGGATGCACCCAAAAATGTAATAGCGGCAAGTATAAAAAGACATATTTGAATAATTCTTTGATTCACTGAAAGTTGATTGTTTTTTTTCATTTATATTTCCTTATACTTTAATAATTATCAAGTTTTCTTGTCTTTCTTTCTTGCTGCTGGAAATAAAACATTATTTAAAATTAGCCTATAGCCTGGAGAGTTTGGATGAAGTGATAAGTCGGTAACAGGATCTCCCACTTTATGTGTATAATCTTCTGGATCATGTCCACCTAAAAAGGTAAATGTACCTTTACCTACATTTCCATGAATATATTTAACTTCGGGAGTATTCTCAACTTCACCAAGGATAACTACATGTTTTTTTAATACATTTCTATTAAAACCTGTTGTTTGTCCTCTAAATCCATTTATAACTCCAACATGATTCTGAGTAAGCATTGTTGGTACTGGATCCCATTTTGCAGAAAATTCAAATAAGGTGAAGTAATCTTGTTCCGCCGTTTTTAGATGAGGACTTTTATTTGATGGAAAATCTATATCAGAAAATTCATAAATCATGGGATTTGTTATGATTGAATAATTTTCAAAGGCAATACCATTGGAAAAATTTATTTTTTTATTATAATTTGGATCTACAGGCGTTCCATCAAATACTGCATCAGCTATATCTACATCATGTGCAGCTAACGCAATATCAAATGAGTCCGTTCCTGAGCACATTGCAAATAAAAAACCTCCATCAGAAATATATTTCTTTATTTTTAAGGCAATAAATTTTTTAAGATTATGGACACAGCTAAAACCATGTTTTTTTGCTGTAGTATTAAAATCAGATTCCATTTTTTTATACCAAGGTTTATTTCTATAACTCCTATAAAATTTACCGTATTGTCCAGTGAAGTCTTCATGATGAAGATGAAGCCAATCATAGTCATTAATTTTATTACTCATAACTTCATCATCAAACACAACGTCATATTTAATATCAGCAAAAGTTAATGCAAGTGTTACTGCATCGTCCCAGTGTTGCTTACCGGGCGGAGAATAAACAGCAATCTTAGGAACCTTCTCAAGTAGAATAATATCCATATTATTTGATTCGATGGTTGTGAAAATTTCTGATAAAGCAGTACTATTTATCATTTCATAGTTTACACCTCTAACCAAGCATGTATTTTCTACATTATTTTGATTATCCATCAAAAATGATCCACCCCTATAATTAAGTAGCCATTCAATCTCATTCCCATTTTCTAAATGTAAAAATGCAATTCCATATGCCTTAAGATGATTTGTTTGTACATTATCCATAGGAATAAGAATTTTTTGAGATACAGCGATGTTCATTAAAAAGAAAAATGNTATATATTTTATAAAATTCATCCAATTATCCTTTCTAACCTTAATCTAATTTCTTCATAAAAAATACTGTATTGAAAATTATCCATAAATTTTAAATAATTATCAACTGCTGAATTAATATCATTTAGTACAAAATCATCTAATTCTGCATTCAATAATAGAGATAATTCAGAATATATATCATTTGCTTCTATTAAAGATAGGTATGCTTTAGCAGCTTGATAGTCTTTAATATTTATATAAATGTAAGCAAGATAGTAAAATGATAAATTACGAACAATTTCAGACTTTGAATTAGTTAATGATTCTAATTTNGTAGTTGATTCATCATATTGNCTATTTTTCATTTTATATAATGCATCAGAAAGTATGATAAGCTCATCATTATTTTTATTGAATAACATTAATAATGTTAAACCATTTAAAAATTCATTGTAATAGTCATTTTTCTTATCAGTGTTTTTAAGTTTTTCTTCTAATTTTTCTTTTAAATCATCAAATTGTTTTAAGTAGAAAAGAACCTGAAAATACTTCAGGTCTAGGTATTCGATTTCATCAGTTTTATTATATCTAGTTTTATATCTTTTGATTAATTCAATAAGCTCATTATTAATAAGATTATTTTTAATTTTTATTTCTATTGTCTTAATTGCACTTTTAAATCTAATATTTCGATTTGATGAACTTTGCTCTAATACATAAAAATCATTCAAAGATTTTTCATAATTATCATCATTATTTGATTTTAAATTTGCAATATTATATTTTGCTCTTGAATTATTATATTTTTCAATTAAAGAATCATACATTATAACAGCTTCGGATAATTCATCTGATTTATAATCAATGTTATCATTTCCAAATGGAGATAGTTCTAAGAATGAGTTTTGAATCATTCGATCAGATATGGGAAGATAAATTTTATTATTTATTGATTTTTTTTCTATGATTTTAGCAAGTTGAAGTAAAGATAATTCAATGATTTCAGAATTTTCTGATGCCATAAGAAGTTTAAAAATTTTTTCTGCATTTTTAAAGCTACCCTCATTAAGAAAACTAACTCCAAAATCATATAAATTTTTCTCAGCTAAAAAGTTTTGTATCATTAAATCACAAGCACCATCAAAATCTTCCCATTTAAACTTAAATTGAGCTAGGATATTATTTTTAATTTTGGATGGATTGTTAAGAAGTGTATTTGTGATAATATATCTAGTATTTTCATCATTTGGGAATTGAGATAATTGTTTCTCTATTGATCCGTAATGTTTATTTATATATTTCTTTAACTCTTCTTGGTTACTAAGACAAAGTATATATTCTGTAATAGAATTTTGATAATCCCTATTATCTAAATAGTATTTTGCTAGCTCTTTTGCATAAAAATTTTCAATATCATAATTATTTCTTAGATATTGAATTTTATCTAAAGCAAAATCAAATTTATTGTAGTGAATTAATCGTGATATGTATCTTTTAATTTTACTAAATCCAATTGCACTTTTATTATTTATAGCATCTATTATTAATTCATTAATTATTTCATAACCTTCTGCTTCATATAAATTGAAAATTGTATCTTTCTGTGATACATAGAGTAAATTTTCTGCAAGTGACAGTGTAGCGTTAGTATTATTTGTATTATTTGATGAGTATAGCCTTGACATGTTGATTAGCTCTGGCCAATCTTCCTGTCGAATTAAAAAGTTTTTATAATTATTGTAGATATAACTATTAGTTTTATTTTCGTTGAAGAGTTGTTTGAAAATTAAATGAGCTTGATCTATTAATCCAGCGTTCTCATGTGAAATTGCTTTTTTAACAATTTGTGCGTCAGTAGCTTGAAGTAGTGAATTTTGGGAATTATTGTTCTTAATTTCTTTACTCTTTCTTTTAATAGTTTCAAGCACATTTTCATTTGCACTTAAAAAAGAAATCAGTAATACATATTTTAAAATAATTTTTATGTCGAAATTAATTTTCATCGAGCTCTTCATTTTCTAAATATTTAAAATATTTTTTTAAAATAATTTGATAATCGTCNGAATACTCCTGATTTAAAGCTTCTTGTAAAGCCTTAGTAAGTAGGGTTTGACGCTCTCCTTTATCGTTTGGCAGTGATAAAGGGCCATCATATATTCTACTTTCTGCGGATTCACTTTTTCTTTTATCATTATAATCTTTTTGTTTTAATGATTTTTGGCTATCTAGCATTCTTGAAAGTATTTTATTTTGACGCTCGATTGTTTCTCGCGTTATTTTTTTTCTTTGAAAATCTTTAATGACTTCCTCCATATCTTGTGCAGCTTTAGATAAGCTTCCTTCATTTTGACCTCCTGGCATTTCACCTATCATTTCTTGTAGCTGTTGACTTAATGCCTCTTGCTGTTTTTGCAGTCTTTTCATCAGCTCTCCTTGAATACTTTGATTTTGTCCTCCCGGCATAAAACCTGGATTACTACATTGCTGAGAACCTTGATTAATTTGCTGTTGCGATTCAGCCATTTTTGATAATTGCTCAAGATAATTTTCCATACCTGATGCTGACATTGAACTTTGCATTTGATTTAATGATGATAACAGTATATAGGCTGTTTCATTAATTGCATTGATTGCCTTTTCTTGTTGTTCCCTAAGCTCTCTTTTTATATTTTTTTGTTCCATTAGGCCAATGGATTTTTGTATTGAAAGCTGCGCAGCACCGATTGTACCATTAACGCCAGGTGGAATATGCAATG
The DNA here is from genome assembly GCA_002171125.1 of bacterium TMED161. Classification (GTDB taxonomy): domain Bacteria; phylum Fidelibacterota; class Marinisomatia; order SCGC-AAA003-L08; family D37C17; genus TMED161. Next base: position 9,336 of record NHHK01000012.1, read on the forward strand.
TTTTATTAGATATATTAATTAGTTGATCAATAAACTTTATTATTTTGTTTTTTACAATATTTTGCTTTGAAGCTAAAATAGGAATTTCAGGACTATATGATGGATGTTCACTAATTTTTTTAGCTACCAATTCCTGATCAAATGAAATAATTTCTATACTTTTTATCAAATTAATAAATTCAATTGTCATTTCATCTACCATTTTTGAATTAAATGATTCTTGAATATCATTTATTTCATTAGCTAGTTCTTCTAAATCATTAATAATATTTTCAGAACTTGAGAATCCCTTATCTCTCATATTTTCAGCTATTTCATTAGCTGCTTTTTGTAAATTTGATTTTATTGATTTAGTATTTTCACTATTTGCAATTTCTTCAAGTGATTTAGCAGCGTTGGTTGAAAATTTTTCTATATTATCAATGCTTTGCTTTATTTTATTTTCAACATCTTTAAAACTATTAATTTGATTGTTCTCTTTCTTTAAAATTTCATTAAGATTCGTATTTTCATCAGCCAAATTATTAGATATATCAATTTGGTTAGATAACATCTCTTCAACTATTTTTATCAGTTCATCTAAAGACTGCTCTGCCATTACTAATTGAAATAGCTCAATAAAACGATCCAGCTGTTCTTCCATCATAGATATATCTTGTTTGAGATTCTGAATTTCACTGAGCATTTGCTCATTAGTCATCTTTTCCATTTGCTCATTTAAATTTTTTAAAGTTTCAAGCATCTCATCAGTTATAATTTGATCTAATAATTCTTGAAATTCATTGAACTTATTAAGAAGCTCCTGATTGAATAATTCATTGTTATCTGCCTCTTCTTGAATTTCTTCAATCATTTCACTAATCTCTTCAATCTCACTAAGTATATCATCAATTTTTTCTGCGGACTCAGAAACTTTTTGTTCTTGTTCCCAGGTAACATCTTCTGATTTGAGTAAATCTTTTTCAAGATTATCAACTAAGTCATAAACATCATCAATACTTAATGTTATTTCTTCCACATCTTCCATAATATCATTTTCAAGATTACTTATATCTTCAAATAAATCATCTAATGAAGGTATTTGGCCAATGAATGGTCCAGCTTGAGAAATAGATGGTCCAGTAATATCATTATTATCAGATACGAAAATATAAAATTCAATATTATCACCAGGAGCAAGAAAATGTTGAGCTACATTCCATTCATTTTCTATCCGTTGTGCTTTAAGATTGAANTTTGAATTTTGAAGCTCATATTTATATTCAGTAGAGTCTTGAGTTAAATAAATCGGTTTTTTTATTTTATATTCAATCCAGGCATCTCCAATTCCATAATCATCTAAAATTTGGATATCAATAGGTATTATTTTGTTGTCCTGAATAGAAAATTCAAAATCTGGATTTGAAACAAAAATTTGAGGTGCAGAATCTTTTATAATATTAATTTTATTTAGAGGAGGATTGATATTGTTAATTCCATCATAATCTTTACACATTAAAACTATTTCAGAACTCGTTTCTATAGTTATTTCATCTATAATTTGATTTTCATATACATTTAGAATAGTCCTATTTCCATTATTATCTAGCCAAGCTTCTTGAAGATTTTTATTTGCCTCTGCCCTTATTTGAATGGAGCTCCCTTCAAGCATAGGTATATCTGTATTATTTGCTGAAAACAATGTCTCTTCTAATCCTGAGTATTTAGGGGGTTTGACTTGAAATTCAATTGAATTTATTCTTGGCCTTTTAATTACAGTTACTATTTTTTTAGAAGATTCTATTTTATCCCATGGCTCAAAAATCGACTTAGATTTATATTCTGCCCAATAAGTAATATCATTGATTGTGCTATTAATAGTATGTTCATATAAACCATTTTTATTTTTGTTTACTGAAATTTGCTTTAAATGTGATTTTTCAGATATCAAAATATTAATTGAATCTGGGGAGTTATCATTATCTATATTAAAACTAAGATTTAAAGAGTCACCCTCTAGTACTTTATCATTGGAATCTATATTTAAAATTTCATATGGTTTTGGTATTTCATAGGTATTAGTAGGATTGAAAATTCTAATTGATGCATTTGCAAAATCAACATTATAATTAATAAATAATAAGCTAATTAATAAGAATAGTAGACATTTAAAAATNTTACTTTTAAATGGTTGAATATAGGAGTCCATAGATATGCTTGAAACTTTTTCACTCATAATTTTAATAGCTCGTGAGCTAAGCTTATTTGATAGCGAGCTTGATTGTTGATTATATTCTAGCTGAAATGCATTTATCAATTTATCTGATATATGAGGATTTTGGACACCTATCTCTCTTGCAATTTCAGAATCTTTGAAATCACTTAATTTCCCATTTATTTGCAAAAAAAGTTTTACTAGAAATAGAGTTAGAAAGGAAATTACTAATAATAATAAAAATAAAACTATTCGAATACGAGTATCTACACTAAAAAAAACAAATCGCTCTATTACAATAAAAAATATANAAGATGATAAAAGTAAAATCAGTAGTAATAATAAATTAGACATAAAAAGATTTATAGATTTAACTTTTCTATAATTAGCTATTACTTGATTAATTTTATTATTCTTAATCATCTTAATAAAGAATATAGTATTATGTTTGTCCCCATCCTTAAAGCCTCTTGTCTTTTAGGCTCATCATTTCCATGAACTGATATATCTTCCCATCCATCTCCAAGATCTGATTCATAGGTATAAATAGCTATTATTTTATCGTTATCAAATAGTGCGAGAGCTTGAGGTCTTTTTCCATCATGTTCATGAATTTTAGGCAGTCCATTATTGAATTTATAATATATATTAAAAATTTGGTGGTTGATTGGGAGTTCAACCCATTCTTTATCAGGAAAAACTTTTTTCATTTCTCTTCGAAATGCTTTGTCCATTCCATAATTATCATCTGCATGAAGAAAGCCTCCATTTAATAGNAAATTTCTTAATGTTTGTGCTTCATTATCTGTAAAGTTGACATTTCCATGGCCAGTCAAATATAAATAATAGCTATTGAAAAAATTATCAGATCCAATTTTTGCTCTATTTTCAGTTTTATTAACAGATATGTTTGTATAGTTAGAAANAAAATCAAGTAAGTTAGGAATTGAACTTGGGTCGGCATACCAATCACCTCCACCAGAATATTGTATTCTNGTCATGGTAAATGAACCGGCAATTTGACTGTTTGCAAATATTTGCAAGTTAATTAATAAAANTATNGTTGATATATATTTAAATTTCATGTNNATAAAATACATTTTTACTAGATTTTATTAAAATAAAATTAAAATNACTNCAGTTGTCATAAATTTGATTTTTTAATAGATTAGAGGGTATGAGANTTTTTTCAATATACATATTAATNTTAACAGCATTTTCCTTTNCNCAAGAATCATGGAATACNAANTTACTTGACTATTCATTTAATAAAAATGCCAGGAAGATGATTTTTCGTGAACCCATTACTTTCANACCATTTGAACTCAAAACAGGATTTTTTCATTATGGTGGGAATGATTATTTAAGAGATTTTTCTATTTTACCTAATGAACTTGGTGCTCATCCTGTTTTGTTAGATTCTACACATTCATCTTACGAAGGTCTTTTTAGCAAAAATGACAGGAGAGGTGTTTTTGTCGAAGTTGACTTTTTGAAAACAAATTTACTATTAAGGCTTATCCCTCAAAATATTTTTGATGTTCAATTCGGCCTTGGATATAGAATTTCTCAAATGCTAAGTCATCCAAAGTTACCTGAAAATTTAACTTATGTAAATCCTGATGAGAATTGGCAACAATATAAATTTTTCCCTAAAATTCATGATTTTAATTTTAATACAACCATCCAATGGCAAATTACTCAGCTTTTGATTCCCTATGCTTACCACTCAATTGGATATTCTAGACTTTCTTTATATAAAACACAGGCAGATCGAAAATATTTATATGGAAACGCAATAAGTGAAACTTTTGCAATAGGGATTAAAAAAATCATTAATTATAATGAAATAAATAAATATAACCTTTATTATGGGTTAGAGATGAAATCACTTAGGACTACAACTATTAATATTGAAGACCCCAAAGAATTTTCCCCTATTGTAGGGTTTGATATGAGAGGTATTAATTTAAACTTAACCTTTGGAGTTATTTTTGGCGGCAAGAGAACAATTGGAGATAAGGGATTTGAAATGATGCTGGAAAATAATTATAAAGATGCTATACCAGCCTTCGAGAATTATATAGAAAACTATCCAAATCATGGAAAAATAAATAAAGCAAAAAAAATGTTAGAATTTTGTAAACGAGAGCTACCTTATAAACAATATAAAATTGCAATAAATCATCTAGATAATCAAAAAATAGATCAAGCCGTAATACTATTAGATAATGCATATTCGGAAGCTGACGATGATTTAAAGCTTGAAATTGACTTAACAAAACAAGGTCTCGCGAAACAGCTTGCCGTAGATTTAGATAAGAACTTTGATTCAATGACAATTAGTGAATGCGAAAAAAAAATAAATTACTTATCAGATTTATCTCCTAGCTCAGAAGATGATGTGCAATCAATGAAAGCAGAATTATTTTTTCGTAAAGCTACATTATTACATGAATCAAGCTTCTTAATTGACGCTCTTAAGTATTACGAAATTGCTTTGTCACAAGATAGAAATTTATCAAAATTAATTGATAAAAGAATAGATTCTTTAGTTCAAAGTATTCTTGAAAAATCTACTGTATATCAAAATGAAGATGAACTCTTACTTGCACTTGAATCTCTTAAAGTAGTGTCTAGTTTAGATAAAGATTTATTTTATAAACTTTCCCCTATTATTCTTACCATTGAGCAAGAAATAAATCAAATTGAAACTCAAAAAACTCAAAAAATAATGCAAGATATAATAAGAAAGAATAAATCTAAAAGTGGATATGAAAATAAGGATCTATTTATAGGCATGTCAAAGGATAAAGTAATTGATTATATTAGTATGCCTGATAATATTGATTTTATAACATCATCTTTAGATTCTTATGAAATTTGGATATATACTGACTTTAACAAAAAATTATTCTTTAAAAACAATAAATTACACCATATTCAAAGCATAAAGGAATAGCTATGAAAAGTATTTTATATTTTATTTATTTATTTATTTCATTGAACTTTTTACTAAGCAATGAGATGATTGTTGTTGGAGAAGTATTTACTGAATCATGGTGACAATACTGTCCTGATGCCCGTGCTGGCATAGCTGATTTAGCTAATTCACAACCTAATTTCATACCCATTATTTTTCAGGGAGATACGCCTCATGCAAGTCCTGGATATATTCCAAGGTTTACTCAGTATAATGGAACTGGTTTACCGTTAGCTCAATTTGGAGGCTATCTATCTGTTTCAGGTGGAGGTGGGAATATGTATAATACATATCTTACAAGGTACAATACTGTAAGCAACATTAATAGTCCCCTATCTTTAAATTTATCATCCGATATTATTGGTAATCAGATTATTATGGAGGCAGACGTCGAAGTTACTGGAAATATTACACATTCTAATAATAAAGTAGTTTTTATTCTAACATCTTTACAAGATGAAGACTATTTTTGTTCGGTGATAAGTTATGATTTTTCTACATTTAATTTATCCTCGATTGGTGATTCAGATACATTTCAAATGAGTGTCGATATCAATCCTAATTGGGATATTAATCAAATTAAATTTGTTGGTTTAGTTCAATCATTTAATGACAACCATATTCTTCAAGCAGGATCTATTAATGTCCCCCTTAATAATTTACTTGTTATG
>NHHK01000013.1 GCA_002171125.1 bacterium TMED161
CATTCGTTATAGTTGCAATTGCTTCAACTATTGTATACTTGCTTGCACCAAGCATAATTAGTCTATTCACAGACGATCAAAATATCAAAAATATTGGNNTAAGNGCATTNAGAACATTNTGCTTCACTTATCCATTTGTTGGAATTGCAATGCCTTGCGGTAGAATTATGCAGGGATTAGGNCAGGGAATACCAGTTCTNGTNATTACGGCATTGAGAGTTTTACTTNTTTCNGCACCTCTAGCTTATTATTTTGCAATTNTTGATTCTAGAGACATNGTTTGGGTATGGTATTCTATTGCTATTTCTGTAAGNGTNTCTGCAATAGTTGGCCCCNTATGGGTTAGAAAAACCATTAATGAAATGGAAAGCTCAAACGANAGTCTTAGNAANTAGAGCTAATGCCAAAAAGAAAAGAACNAAACCTATTANACGATCNATNATTACTGAATTNGANCGNAACNTATCNATNANAGGAGTACCTGCAAGNATCGCTGCAACTAAAACATACCAAGTNGTNTCTATAAGTCCTGCTAAAATTGCCATGATTATTCTTTCCATTTGATTCATTTCAGGATCAATAAATTGACTAAAAACGGCTACCAAAAATACTAAAATCTTGGGATTTAAAAAAGATATCAAAAAACCCTCAATGAAACCTTTACGTCCACTAATTTCATGACTTTCATTAGCGTTTGAAGGAACATAAGTGAGCATGTTGTATGATAACCAAAGTAAGACCAGAGCTCCGCTCCATTGTAACAATAAAAATGTCGAATCATGAGCTAATAAAAGAGCTGAAAGTCCTGTAACGGCAACTAAAGCATAAAGCCCAAAACCAATCCCGTGACCAATGCCCGTCATAATGCCTTGTAACCTTCCGCCGGAAATGGTATTTCTCAAAACCACGGCAAGGCTAGGTCCCGGCGACATCGCACCCATAGCACAAACAAAAGATAAAGCCAAAATAGTTGTTAAATCCATTATCTATCTTCTCTTAAATTTTATCACAGTAGAGCCTAGGCCTTTGTCTGATAATTTTAATGAAGGAATCTCAGGATAAATACGCTTTATATCTTTTTGTAAACCTTCATGACTTTGAACATAATCTTTGATGACAGTCCCTAAATTATGACCATGAACTAGCTCAACAGAAGGTTGCGAAGATTCCCAAGCTTCAGCAACCGCAATCTGCGATTTTAACTTAGCATCTGAGAGAGGTAGACCGTGAAGATCAACCCGCATTTAGCTTATATTCCTAAAATTTCTTTAGTCTTCTCTGGATTGTCTGTTGTTAATGCTACATCAGCAGCATCCATTTCCATTTTCATAATGTAAAATGAGATAATGTTAATGCCTGCGTCACTCAACTTAGTTGCCATTTTTGCAAGTGCCCCTGGCTCATTTGAAAGTGTTGTCAATAATAATTCGTTAGCTTCAAAGTCTCTACCCATATCTTTCAAAACTTTAGTAGTAGCTTCCTCATCATCAGTGACCATTGTTACTGAAGCACTCGAACGACCCATGCCTACACAACCAAGAATATTGATTCCATTTTCTCCAACAGCTGATGCGACTTCAGCCAACTCTCCTGGCTTATCTGCCAAAGACACATTGAATTCTTGCATAATTAAACCCTGTCAAGGCAATATATATGAATTATGCCCTTTTATTCCTTATGAATGCAACTAGCACTGAAATTAGTATGACAAAGGTAAAAGGAATAGAAGGTGTTTCTTCAATATTTTGAGGCATTGACATTTCCGTCATTATATGTATATGCTCAACAAGGTTTGCACTTGATGATGAATCTTTAATAGCTCTAACCATCAAAGTTTGATTACCTTCAATTGAATTGCCTGGCAAAAACTGGAGACGATCGACAAGCAAATCATATTCAAGCTCAAACATTTTATCTCCAGATTTGAAGCTATCTAAATCCATCCAATTGTCGCGCATGTCCCATGTTCGCCACTGAATTTTATCTGCACTTCCATTAATGTTGAAAGTTATTTTTTGGTTAGGTGTTAAATGAATTCTGTCGTCTTCCATTCTCTGAGAAATAGTAGTTACTTCTACCGAAGTTGTAAAGTTATAAACTCTATTTGCTGCTTCTAAAACTGCAGGCAAAGCTTCCACTTGGCCATGCCCATATACATTATTTTGACGATTTTTTGGTATTGCATCTTCAGGACATGCTTCATTGGCGGCCATGTAATGACAAACTCGATAAGTTGACGTTTCTTGCATTATGTTGCGAACATCAAATGGAGATAAGTCTGGATTAGCTTGATACATTAAAGCAGCAACGCCAGCGGCACCAGGAGTTGCCATACTTGTTCCAGACAATGGCTCATATCCGCTAACTGTATTTGCTTCAACAGACATTACACTGGAACCCACAAACGCAATATTAGGCTTGATTCTTCCCTCTTCTGTAGGTCCTTGACTAGAGTAAATGGCAATTGCAGTATCCTTGTCCAGAGCACCTACAGTAATTACGTCTTCAGCACTACCTGGTGTACCTATCTGGGCACTTATTGCATTGTTTCCAGCAGCTATGAAGAGAGCTATACCATTGCGAACCATCTCATTAGCCATTCTGTTAACACTTTCCTCTTCATCTTGTGTCCATTCAATTGCTCCAAAACCACCAAGACTCATGCTTGCTATTCTAATGTTGAATTCATGTCTTTTATCAACAGTCCATTCCATTCCTAACATAACTTGGGAAAAAGAACCTGAACCCGAATCTGATAAAACTTTGACACCAACAAGTTGTGCTTGAGGTGCCATTCCTGTGTGCTCATATGTTGGAGCTCCTGTTCCTGCTGTGGTACCTGCGCAATGTGAACCGTGCCCATTACCGTCGTACGGTTCAGTACTTCCATCTGTGACTGAAGCATTGTTTATAGCGTCAAAAAAAGCTATAACTTTAGGATCGTCAGTAGTATTATCGTCATCTAGGTCATCCAATCCTAAATGTTCGTCATCAATGCCAGTATCAATTATCGCAATGACACTACCTGCACCATCATAGCCAGTCTCTTCATAAATTCCCCAAACACCATGAACATCTTTAACATCAGAATTAGCGACTTCTAAAATGCCATCTAGTTCGACCATAACTACTCCAGGAAGCTTTGATAAAGCCACAATGTCTTCAACAAGAACAGAACCTGCAATACTATCAATTAGATGATAAGTATGGAAATGAATGAAATCTACACTCTCTGACAACATTTTAGCATCCGAAAATGTTGGTGTGTGATCAAAATCAACAATAACGCCAATTCGCCCATCTTCATCAACCCAATCATATTTTTTACTTTCAATCGCTAGCCAAATGTTATCTTGAATCCCGTCTTTATCCTTGTCCATCGACGTATTAACCCACCAAGCTTCTATACTTTGTGTTTGTAAATCCGTCTGATCTGAAAATTGATAAGCTGCTCCGGAAACTAAAACTGGTTGAAACAAAAGTGTTGCTATAAACAAAGCGACAAACGATAAGCGCATAATATTTGATAATCAAGGTAGATTTAAAACTTAACTAAAAAATGGTGGACCCGTCGGGATTTGAACCCGAGGCCTCCTGCTTGCAAAGCAGGCGATCTTCCAGGCTGATCTACGGGCCCGATANAGTTTAATGGAGGAAGGGGGACATAAAAACGACTATCGCTACTCTCTTACTCCAGTTTGAACATTCCAGAGACGATAATAACTTGATTTATTATCTATTAATTGTTCATGCTTACCTGACTCAATTACTTTTCCACCATCTAAGACTATTATTGAATCACTATGTCTTATCGTAGAAAGCCTGTGAGCAATAACTATGGTCGTTCTATCTTTTGATATAAAATCTAAAGATTTTTGCAAGGCTTCTTCAGTCTCATTATCAACCGATGAGGTCGCCTCATCGAGTACTAAAATTGGAGCATCTTTCANNACTGCNCTNGCAATCGANATTCTNTGTCGTTGACCTCCAGANAGCTTGTGTCCNCCNTCNCCAATCTGAGTATCNTATCCNTCTGGNAGACTTTCAATNAAATCATGTATTTCTGCAACTTTGGCNGCATCAATGATTTCAGACTCAGANGGTTCTTTACTTCCGTACGCTATATTTTGTAAGACNGAGCCTGGNAACAATGTAATAGTTTGAGTGACCAAGGAAATNGAAGATCTTAAATCCTTTANACTTANTTTTGATATGTCATTNCCNTCCAANANAATATTTCCTGATTTTGGCACNTGAAATCTCANNAACAGACGNATGAGTGTAGTCTTACCGCTCCCTGTGGGTCCAACTATGGCTTGAGTAGTGCCTGGTGCAATTTTAAAATCAAAATTNTCNACTACAAGCTCTCTTCCGGGGTAAGAGAAACTAACATTTTCAAAACTAATTTCTCCTTTGACATTAGAAGAATCTAAAGGCAAAGCCCCTTCTTCAATTCTAATTTCAGTCTCCAATAAATTAAGAACTCTTGTTGTGGAAACCATGGCTCTTTGGTACAAATCAAAAGTTTCTCCCAACCTAGTTAAAGGCCAAAGAAGTCTTTGCATCATAAATATCATAACGCTATAGGATGCAATAGCCATTTCACCTTCTAAAGTAATCAAACCACCATGAAGCAACGTACCTGTAAATCCAACAAGTATGGCCATTCGAATGAGTGGAACAAAGGCAGCACTGAGTCTTATTGCGTCCTGATTAGCCTCACGGTAAGCTTGAGAAGCTTTTCTAACTCTTTCGACCTCAAGTTCTTCAGTTGTGAAACTCTTAATTGTACTAATTCCACTCAAATTATTAGACAACAATGCATTGAGTAAACCAACCTCTTTCCTCACTTTAGAATATCTGGGCGCTATTCGAGATTGAAACATAAAGGACCCAATAACAATAACTGGAATTGCTCCAATCGAGTATAGAGCTATTGTAGGTGAAATATAGAAAAAAATTGCTCCTATTATCACAACAGTAGTACTAACTTGTAGTATTTCATTTGCACCTTTATCCAAAAATCTCTCTAATTGATTAATATCATCATTCAAAATTGACATTAATTCCCCTTTAGATTGATCTCCAAACCACTCCATTTCTAAATTCTGAATATGTGAATAAGCATCTAGTCTTAATTCGTGCTGAACTGTCTGTGCCAAATTACGCCACAACACTCCATAAATATATTCAAATAATGATTCAAAAACCCAGATTATAACTGTTAAAATAGACAACACAATTAATTGTTCCTTAGGGTCTGAATAACCAAAATCAGACAGAACTGATTCCTCTCTCTTAACTACAACATCTACTGCAGCACCTATTAACAAAGGTGGAGCCAAATCAAATATTTTATTCAAAATCGAAAATAAAGTGGCTAACCACATTGTAGACCTATGATTCTTTGTGTGGGCTAACAATCTACGAATCGGTACTTGCTCAGTCATTGTTGNTTTACTCTTGCATAATGTCCATCTGAAATTTGAACAAGTGGAATTACTTCATTCAAACTTGAACGAACAATATATTCAATTCCCTTTCCTTCAATTGCACTAATTTCCAATTTCTCTTGCTCTGTTATTTCTGTAGCCAATTTAGCTTTTGATTCATCTAAGTAATTAATTGGACTTGGAACGTCCCCAAGAATCATAATTTTATCCTTATTTTTATCAAAACTTGGAGTTGCAGACAAAAGGGCTTTGGTATACGGATGTTGAGGATTAGAAAACAATTCATCAGTGTCTGCTTCTTCAACAACCCTACCCAAATACATGACTGCTAAGCGATCGCACATGTACTCAATTACTGATAAGTCATGTGAAATGAAAATATAAGTTAAATCATATTTATTTTGTAAGTCATTGAGAAGATTGAGAATTTGAGCTTGAACTGACACATCTAAAGCTGAAGTAGGCTCATCTAAAACTAATATTTTTGGATCAAGGGCAAGAGCTCTAGCAATAACTATCCTCTGTCGTTGACCTCCTGAAAATTCATGTGGATATCTATACAAATGCTNCTCACCAAGACCCACATTTTCCAATAGCTCAATTACTCGTGAACGTGCATTTTCTGCTTTNCCGTGTATAACAAGTGGTTCACTCACAATATCTTTAATCAACATTCTCGGGTTCAAAGCCCCCATTGGATCTTGAAAAACAACTCCTATTTGTTTACGAAAATTACGCAATTCTTCACTAGCTAACTCCTCTAACTTATTACTACTGAAATTATTCCCAGTAATTTCCTCAGACAAAATAACCGAACCTGACGTAGGTTCTACTAGCCTAAGTAAAGTTCTCATTAAGGTAGTTTTTCCACANCCACTCTCACCAACTATGCCAAATGTTTTTCCAGATTCGATTTTTAAATCTACACCATCTAAAGCCTTCACCAACGCTACATCAGTTCCCCAAGAGTTTTTAACAGGAAAGTGCTTTTTCAAATTTTTAAGTTTTAATATTTCCTTCATAATACACTAGTCTCCTCTAAATTAGGAACTTCCAACCTTTCTTTACCGCCTTTTGGTATAGCATTCAATAGTCCTTTGGTATATTCATTCTTTGGATTTGTAAATATTTGATCTACAGAGGCTTCTTCAACAATTTTACCTTTATACATTACTGCAACTCTTTCACAAGTTTCGGCTACTACTCCTAGATCATGTGTTATCAAAAGGACTGACATCTTTTCTTCTCTTTGAATATCTTTGATTAATTGAAGTATTTGTGCCTGTATTGTAACGTCCAGTGCAGTTGTTGGCTCATCTGCAATCAGCATTTTAGCTTTACCAGCTAAGGCCATTGCAATCATTACCCTTTGTTGCATTCCTCCACTCAATTCNTGAGGATAGGAATTNGCTATTTGTTCNGGATTAGGCAATTTAACTCTAGACAANGCATCAATTACCATCAAATCTAGTGCAGATGCAGGATTATCTCTCTGCAANTAATCTCNTANGAACATCANCATAATCACAAANAAGAAAGGTAAAGAAAANCTCCANTGNCCNAACATAACNAACANAGAAATAAANGATATNCANAANGCCATAATTGTNAANTCNACACCAGGNGAAGCTTTCCATTTTTCACTTTTNNAAGTTGGAATTTCTTTTTNTNATGCTAACTTTTGAAGCTCTGCATTTTGATGNANGANTANAATCTCTCCAATTTGCTCATTAACTGTCATAACTGGATTAAGTGCAGAAAGAGGATCTTGGAAAATAATACCAATCTCACCCCCTCTTATTTCTCTTAATCTTTCATCTGAAGCATTTGTTATATCTTCTCCATTTAACTTTATAGTGCCATCAATAATCTCACCAGCCTTAGGAAGTAATTTCAAGGCAGAGTAACAAGTAACTGATTTGCCACTTCCTGTTTCTCCTACTAAACCGAATATTTCTCCATCTTCAATTTTAAGATTAACTCCATCTAATGCTTTAACGACACCGTCATAAGTATTGAAATTTGTTTTTAAATTTTCGATTTCTAACATTAATTCCTCTGCTTAGGGTCCAAAATATCCCTAATTCCATCTCCTAGAAGGTAAAAGCCTAGAGCCCATAGAGCAATAACTAGCCCAGGGAAAAAGAAAGACCACCATTGTCCTAACAAAATATTGTCTTGTCCAAATGAAACTAGCTTACCCCATTCTGCTAAATCTGGACCTCCTCCGAATCCCAAAAAACCTAAAGCTGCCAAAGATAAGACGATACCTCCCATATCCATAGTAGCAATAACAATCACAGAAGTAATGCAATTGGGAATTACATGCTTAAATATTATTCTAAAATCTGAAGCACCCGATGCTTTCGCAGCTTCAATATAGGGCAATTTACGGATTCTGAGAGCTTCAGCTCTAATGATTCTCGTAAACCCAGGCCACCCCACTATTATGAGAGCGTACATCAACATTTCAATAGAAGTATCCTCAGTAACTGCAATAATTGCTAAAGCCAAAACCAAACCTGGAATTGCAATGAAGACATCAGTGATTCTCATTACTATGTCATCGACCCTGCCTCCGTAATATCCAGATACAGCCCCTATTACAACTGCAATAAATGTACCCGTAAAGACAACTTTAACCGCAACATCCAGTGAAGTACGGCTTCCCCAAACTATTCCGTAATAAATATCGTAACCTCTGTCTGTGCTTCCCAAAATGTAACCATCTACTTCACCTGAATCTGCAGTACAAGAAAAATAACAAGGTGGTTGAAAATTCCTAGGTTGATTGAAAGAAAAATGTTCTTCCATTCTCATCGGATCTCTCTGATTTTCTGAAGGGGGGGCAAGCCAAGGTGCAAAAAAGGCAACCGAAATCAAAGATATAACCAAAAAGAGACCTAGCATAGTAAGTGGATTCTTTCTAATTTGGTACAGTGTTCTTTTAAATTCATCAAATTTTGGTATGAGACTGTCTTTCAAATCGTTCCAATTGTATGCTAGATAACCAAAATAAAAAATAGCTAAAAACATTAAAATAATCATGAAGAAACCTGATAGTATTGACCATACTACAAACAACGTTCCTAATGATAACAAGAGGAGCCAAAGGTCTTCGGGATTATTCAAAAATCTGACTCCCATTGAGTATAACGAGAAGGAAATTAAAGAAAATAAGATGATTATACCGAGTGTGACTGCGTAATCCACACTAAAGTAGGTTGTGATTAAAAGTAAGACTGAAAGAGAAACTATAACTATCTCCGCTGTACTCGAATGGCCGCTTAATTCAACTCTTGGATCTAAGAAAGCATACAAAATATCAACAATTAAATTTGCGATTATGTAAAGAAAAGCTGAAAACAAAGTATATGCAAGTATTGCAGATACATCTAAACTTCGCATTGCTGTAATTGCCCATGCACCCAATCCCGGCCAAGTGAAAATAGTCTCAGTCAATACTGAACCATTAATTAATCCTGCAAATCCCATTCCTAGAAGCGTTACTGTAGGAATCATTGCATTTGGAGCTCCATGCTTGTAGGTAATTTGACTTTCAGAAAGACCCTTAGATTTAGCTGTTCGAATGTAATCTTGACCTAAAACATCTAGCATATTTCCTCTCATCAACCGGATAATTGTTGCCATTGAACTATATGCTAAAACGGTAGCTGGAAGTATCATGTGCTTTAAAGCATCCTTAAAATGAATCCAAGAACCTGCAGCTATAGCATCAAAAAGTAAAAAATTAGTATTCATATCAATAGGATCTTTAATTTCCCAAAGAACTTCATCAAANCGAGAAGTAATTGGCCAATTTAATTCAGGAAAATAAACATCAAGAGTTACTGCGAAAAANTATTGAAGAACTAAAGCGAACCAGAAGATTGGTATTGCAGAACCTGCTAATGCAAATAAACGAATACTATGGTCTTCCCANCGATTCTGCCTAATTGACGAAAAAATTCCAAGAGGAATCGCTGTTGCTACAGCAAANANAAAAGCTAAAATTGAAAGCTCAAGTGTTGCCGCAAATCTATACCGCAAAGCGTCTGAAACTTCTTCATTTAGAACTTCTGAATAACCCCAGTCAAAAGTGATTACACTTTTGAGATAAGTAAAATACTGAACATAAATTGGCTCATTAATACCGTGTTTCTCAGCCAACATTTCGTATTGTTCATCAGTAGTTCTNTCGNTTACGTATGCAGCTAATGGATCTCCCATGCCATATGATAAATAAAATGTGATTATAGTAACACCTAGCAAGACCGGAATAGTCAGTGCTAATCTTCGAGCTACATATATCCAGAGTTTCACGTTCTGCTAAAGAACGTTTTACTTAAGAATAGAGTGTCTAACTCTTACTCAAAGTGTAGTACAATGTACCGTGCATCATATTATGATACCAACCATTAACCCAGTCTTTGACTATTCTATAACTTGTTGGTTGNTAACACCAAATGTGTANTGCTTTTTCGTGCTCTAAATCTGCAATATCATAATACATCTGCTGCCTCTGAAAGGTATCNTGNTCTGCTGCAGCTTCCATTATTAAATTATCAAGATCATCATATTGAAATCCTAAGTAATTAGATGGATAGTAGCCCTCAGCACCATGTAAGAAAGGGTGCGCAAAATTGTGCGGATCTGAATAATCTGCACCCCATCCAAGCATGAATATTGGAATTTCTCGAGTCTTTAATTTATCCAAAAACAGTGGCCACTCTAAGCCTTGAATTTCGATATCAAATTTAGGATTTAAACTCTCTATTGCATTTTCAAGCAATAATAGCCCTTCAAGTCTTACATCATTACCTAGATTGTAGTAAGCATCTACACTGAAGCCTGTATCCCAAACACCAGCCTCCCTAAAGTGCATTTCTGCCATTGATAAATCGTAACTATATTGCGGCCCATTTGGATTATATCCCAACATGCCATCAGGTATAGGACCTCTTGGCTGCTTACCCCTGTTGTCTATTACATCATTGATAAAAGTATCATAATCAAATGAATAACAGAAACCTTTCCTAATATCTTCATTAGCAAAGAAATCACTAGAAGGTGCTGAACTTGTTTGATCTACATTAGCGATATCATGATTGAATGAAATTTGAATCATAGTCATAGAAGGAAGATTGGATTTATAATCAATATTATCATAAGTTAATGCTTCATCAACAAAAGTTGGTTGAACATAAACTGAATCTGCATTTCCAGATCGAAGTTCTAGTAATCTTGCAGATTGATCATTATTCTTTTTGATAACTACAGTTTCTATGAAACCTTTTGCTGTAACACCAAAAGACTGCCTCTCACTATCAGACCAGCCTCTCCAATAGTTTGGATAATATTGCATTAAAACATACTGCTCTGGAACCCATTTACCACCATAATCCTCATTCATCATGTATGGCCCGGTACCCATTACTTCTTTTTCAATTGAAGTACATTGTGTACCTGCTGCAGGATAACCACAACCTTTGCTAGTGACCCAATCCTTAGATACAATGGAACCTGCAGTATAGGCCATTATTGGTAAAAATCGTGGTGCAGCTTCCTTCAATTGAAATTGAACTGTGTATTGATCTATTTTTGTTATACTGTCTACAATACCATCACCATCTTCATCAGTATCATCAAGTAATTCTGCATACATCCAGGATGGACCCAGACCCATTATCAATAATCTATTAATTGAAAAAACTACATCATCTGCGTCCATCGATGAACCATCATGAAATGTAACTCCTTGTCTAATTTTGAAAGTATAAGTCAAACCGTCTTGTGATATACCTCCATTAGATGTAGAAGGCACTTCGGTAGCTAAAACTGGAATCAATTTATCTTCCTGATCTCTGTCATAAAATACTAAGGTTTCATAAGTATTTGAGAGAACTCCTCCGCTAGCTGAATCATAAGCTTCTGCCGGATCTAATGTTCGTGGATCTCCTATACTAACAGTTGTGTATACCTTAGGATCTGGAGATTTAGACTCTGATGATTGCTCTGCAATTACTCTAATCGTTCTGTAGACCGTATCTGGGATATTATCTTCGCTGGTAACTGTGAGTTTGACTGGATAGCTACCAAGTACTGAAAAACTACTAAAACCACCTGCAGAGCCAAAAGTATGAGATACCTCTGAACCTGTACCAGTTTCGCCATCACCAAAATCCCAAGACCATGAAGTTATTGCTGAATTCGATACAGACCAATCACCATCTTCATCTTGGGACCAGGCCCAAGAACCGGCTCCATTGAAATCTACAGAAGCACCAGGGGAAACCACTGAAGCTTTAACTGAAAGGATTCCATGAGGCACTCCTGAACCCTCATTAACTTCACCATGTAAAACTGTAATGTACGTTAGTCCCTGATCGTTATTACCAACAGCCCCATCGTCATCAGTAACTGATAAGGAAACAATGTAATCACCTGGACTCTGATATCTGTGCATTGCCATTTTGGTAGTGGCTGTATTACCATCTCCAAAATCCCACAGATAAGAAGAAATTGAACCATCTACATCTTCTGATTGTGATGCGTCAAATTGAATTTGGTCATTAAGATTTACAACTCGCAAACCAGTTACTACATCAACAACTGCAGTAGGATTGATATTCTTCCCTATGGCTTCATCTGTGTCAATACAACCTGAAAACATTAGCAGGCCAACAATGGCCATCGAGCATATTTTTTGTATTTGATTTTTCATTTAGTTCACCGTTATTGTGAATTGAGAACCTGCATTNCATNCTGCTGGAACTTGAACATTAACAGACCTACCATCAGGTAGACCTACTGTCAAAACTTGGCCCGGAACGACACCCGGAGGGACTGTTATTGTCATACTAGTAGGCTCATTTGATGGAACTGGAGGTACTGCTGCCTGAGGAGGTGAGNCTGGTGGCGCCACTNGATTTGGTGCCTGTTGAACAGGAGGTGCAGACATAGGTGGAGCTGCTACTGGAGGTTGAGTCGGTGCTTGAGCTGGAAAACCCCAGTCATCTTGTGGTTCTTCATCTTTCCCAATAAATGAGATATATCCTCCATAAGCTACTGAACCGATTCCTCCCAATATTAAAAACATGAATATGTATTCATTGATTGTAGAATACCGTGATGTAATTGTATCAGAAGCTAATCCTGAGCCTCCGTTTTCATATCCNTTTAGAGTATAGTCACCAGTACTGTCTTGTACAACTTCAAATTTAATTATTACACTATTACCAACACCAAAATCTCCCATTATATCTGAACCAAAGCGGAAAGGTGGATCATTTTCGGATNTTCCGATTGTTTCTAACCAAACTAGTGTTTTGCCATTGTCAATCTCAATTCTTGCAATACTATCTGAAATAGTGATTGTATCTCCNATAGAATAATCACTATACTTTTCTTGTCCAGANGAAGTATCAATTTGATCTACAAAATCTTGCCCTGAGATACACATCATCTTCGGAAAAATATAAGTTAACCCAAGAAGTCCAATAACTGCAAATACGACACCTACTGCAATAAATGTATTGACGCGCACACTACAACACTTTACCTGTTAGATTTAAGNCTTACCTGNAATTTNTAATTGTTGAATAATTTATTNCTGTAGGCTGTAACAACTGCCACACCCNCAACNAATATTCCGAGTACTANTGATATAGCCATGAAATTATCNGNAGANCTTTCTGACTCACCATAAGCATAGAAANTCGAATGTGTAGATANTGAATANGATCCTGAATCNCCTACAGATCTTACTAANAGCGTGTGATCTCCAGTAAATGANATCTCTTTAGNATCAAGNGTAATTTTCCAANTAACGTATATTGATTCNTTACTGCTAANTTCATATGATGCTTCTNTCCATGAACTNCCGTCAAGACTGTATTCTACCTTTGATAATTCTAGNCCACGTCCCCAAGCAATGCCTGNAAACTCATTAATNTTATTTCCAGATTGCCATCCTAGTTGACTNCCNGTAATNTGTGCTTGNAAATCAACATTAANATTTTCCAAGTNTGTATTTATTAGAGANGATTGAACTGCCTCNTAAGCATCCGCCATACCCCAACCGAAATGNCGATTCCANTATGGATCTAGNTCAGGATAAGTNGCCCAAGGNCCTTCTTCAACGCCCTCNCCATCTGCNGAAGTAAGTGTTTCTTTTCTTTCNGCTGTTAANCGTAAAATTTCTCTAATTTCAANAGGATCNAATTCAGAATTTGCTTCTATCATCAANGCAATTACTCCCGAAACTGCNGGTGTTGCATANGATGTTCCACTNCCTCTTCCACTGTAACCNTTATCTGCAGCATCTTGACCTGGAAGTCTNTTGTAACAGCTACTNCTGGCATAACANGCTTCAGCCTGAATGATATTTGTACCTGGAGCNGANATATCNGGTTTCATTTCNTTATATGGATTTCCATCATTGTTNTCTCGACGAGGGCCTCTACTTGAGTATGAAGCAATNCCGTCNTCTTCTCTATCTACNGTATTTTTATCATCCAAAGCTCCAACNGTTATNGAAAGACTNGAGGANCCCATACCTGAAAGTCCNTCATTNTCTGAACCTGAATTACCTGCTGCAACAGAAACCACNACNCCAGCTAGTGTAGCTTCATCTAAAACTTGNGAAAACATNTCNGANCCNTCAGANCCTCCNCTTTCGTGNGAAGTAATTCCCCAAGATAANGANATTATATCAATTCCAAAACTTTCATTTCCAACNCCTGCCCAAGCTGTNTCTTTNTTATCTATNACCCAGTTTANNCCNTCCATCGCAGATTCGTAAAATTCTTGCTCTANNANATAATTTTCAAANGGACCNGCNCCAACTGCNGTNCCNATTCTAACATCAACTAAATCTGCGTCNGGTGCTGAACCNGTNAAATTTGANGANTNACCNTTTGNNAANATNCCATTACTTGCNGCCATNCCTGCNCANGCAGTTCCATGNTGATTTTGATCGTCAGGNTCAAANGANCCATCNTCNTCTTGNAGNGANGCNANNCACAANGCNTCNTCNGAACANACTGCNTCNTATCCTGCAATATNTTTNCCATCNAANCCAGGATGCTCATTGTCNATTCCTGTATCNACNACNGCNATATTNACTCCNTTACCNGTNAATCCTAAATCCCAAGCNCCANCAGGATAAANTGAAGAATTACTAGCTTTAATTGCTGGNGTNTGAACATCNCCNTANAANACAACTTTNTTGTATGGCTCTACCATAAGNACNCCNGGAAAATTACTTATTGTNTCNAATAATTCAGNNNTAACNGTACCNANTAAAAGTCCGTNNACTAANTCTACNTTGACTTTNACTGNTATNCCNAANNCCTCNANTAAAATTAAGTCNTCNTTNNTNGGNTGATGATCATANATTACNCCNATNGCGTATTCATCATCAATAGTTTCCAACCAATCTACAATCTTATTTCGNTTTAAATCTCTTGATGTACTTTCCCACCANANGCTTTNTTCCCAANNATCCACCTTNACNTNTGGAATTTCAGATANNTCAGNTTNAATTTCTTCTGGATTTGATATNCCTGAAGCNGGTAATGAAATAAAAACCAACATTNNTGCTACCATTAGAATNTTTATTCTTTCCACAATANCCTANTTAGAGTNTCNGATAAAAGTTTTTAGTGCCTCTCCTAAAGATGACTATACTCTCTTAGAGCAATAAGGACACATTGTCCATTTTAGGTCAACTGCTTTACCGCAACTAGAACAAGTTTTCATTTCTCTTTCCTTCTTCTCAGGCGCTTCCGACCACAAATTGGCCGGCGGTGGAGGTGGTAAAGGTTCAGGCCAAATCACAGATATTCCTAAACTGAATAAAAATAACACTCCAGAAAGAATTTGTAATACTATATCTTCTGCAAAATATAAATTTAAAGCCCCTAGAAATGAAGCTAAGAAAAATGTTTGTCTCAACATTTTAGTCTGTATACATAGAATTTATTTCTTTAGACCAATTTTCATTAATTTGTTTTCGACGGATTTTCAGAGTTGGCGTCATCTCACTATTGTCTATATCAAAATCTCGAGGTAAAATAGTGAACTTTTTAACTTGTTCAGGATTTGAGAATCTAGAATTTAGCGAATTAATTTGAGAATTTATCTCTTCAAATATTTCATTACTTCCTGTAAATTCGGAAATAGGTCTTCCTCTCTTTTCTAACTCCTTAATCTGTTCTTGCGGATCTTTAGGAATATCGTCAGGATTCATTCCAAGTTTATCACGGAGAATTGCACCGCCATCAAGTGTTACAAGTCCTGAACAATAATTTCGAGAATCGCCAACTAAAAAGAACTGAGAAACTAAAGAAATAGACTTCATTGTTTCTTCAATTACAAGAGGAGCTACGTTCTTACCGTTTGAAAGAACATAAATTTCCTTTTTCCTTCCGGTAATGTAAACATAACCTTGTTCGTCAACTTTACCCACATCTCCTGTTTTTAGCCATTCTCCATCAAAAACTTCGGAATTTGCTTCAGGATTGTTGTAGTAACCCTTCATTATGTTATCTCCTTTAAATTGTAATTCACCATCAGATGCAACTCTAACTTCAGTCCCTGGACATGTTGTTCCAATTGAACCAGTTTTGTTATTTATCTTATTATTAAAGGTCATTCCGGCAGTTGTTTCTGTCATTCCGTATGCTTCATAGATTGGAATTCCTACACTATGGAATAGGTCTATTATTTCTGGATTTATTGGTGCAGCTCCAGTAATCGCATGTTTACAATTTGAAAAACCTGCTTTCTTTCGTATGGCCTTTTTGAAAATATTATTAAGCAAAGGTATTTTCAACCCAATGCGTACAATTGCCTTAGATTCAATAGCTGCTTTAACATTAGAGTAAACTTTTTCATAAATTCTTGGCACACCCACAAAGAAATCAGGTTGGATTTCTTTAGCATAGTCAATAATGTGTAATGGATTATCTACTATTGTCATGTCTAGTGCACTAGTAACATGTGCGTAATTGTCACACACTTGTCCAAAAACATGGGCTTGAGGAAGCCAAGACACATACTTATCATATGGATCTAGAGGTACAATGTGATCAATTACTTGGTTAGTAATGAAAGCAAAATTGTGGTGAGTTAACTCTACGCCTTTTGGATTGCCTGTAGTTCCTGAGGTATAAATGATTGAAGCTGTAGAGGATTTATCAATTCCTGAAACTCTTTTTGAAATTTCATCATCCTTCAATTTCTCTCCCTTAGAGATAAAATCATCCCAGGACATTGCCTTCGGATGGTCCATCATTTGCTCATTTTCCATCATTATGACATGCTCTAATTCGGGAAGTTTATCCATTATATTGTGAAGTCTGTTAACTGGCAACTTTTCTTCACTTCCGCCCCATTGAGGATTATGGCCAACAAAAATAAATTTAGAACCTGAGTTAGATACAATCCATTCAACTTCCTCTGGAGAACATGTGTGGTAAACACTTACAGCACTTCCATTCACTGCATGAGAAGCTGCATAAGTTGCAAACCATTCTTTTCTATTGTAACTATAAATGCAAACTCTATCTCCAACATTGTGCCCAAGGGCAAGTAAAGAAAGAGTAATCTTATCCACATAATTGCCGTATTGAGACCAATTAAGGGTTTCCATATCGCCCTTACTATTTTTCTGCGATATAGCAGGTAAATCTCCGTATTTATCTGTATTATAATTCAATTTTTCAGGTAAAGTCATCCAACTCATAATGAAGTTAGGCACCGAGATTATATTAAGTTATAGTCGTAGAAGTTTAGATTTGGCCATGATAAACTCTTCTTCTGAAAGTATACCATTTTCTCGCATTTCAGCTAATTGAACTAACTTGGACATCATTTCATCTTCATTACTTTCTTGAGGCAAAGTATGTGATTCTTCTACTTCATTCCTCTCTAGTCTTCTTTCGCTTGGCGTATCATCGCTTTCTATGACCCTGGCTTCTCTTGCAAGATTTCGCGCCTTTTGAATATTAACTAAAAAATCTAAATAATTTGATTTTGAAAAATTATTAGACGCAATATCATATGTTTTTCTAGCTTCAGCAGTGTCTAAATTTTGATCTGTGGCCTTTATTATGCTTTTTTGGCACCCCGTCAACAATCTCTTAAGATATGGCTCTAAACTATAATTAAAGATGCCTCCTTTATTGCCTAAAATTACATTTCCACCTCCACTCGCCATGACTCCTATTCTAGATTTCTCATTCCCAAAACCCCAAACTTTCCTTCCTGACTTATTGTATAAATTTACCTTATTTGAAGATTCTCCAATGGAAACAAAATCTGCAGTTTGAGCCATATCGACCCACAATGGTTGTGAATCAAAAGTATGTTCCCAAAGTACTCGAGAATTTTTGACACAAAATGAAAATCTACGATCGCTAGTTAGATATCCTAAATAATCTCCATTTGAACTAATACAAGTCTTTAAAACTTCAGAACCTGTTTCTTTTGACCACAAAACATTACCTTTCAAATCATACAAATACAAATGTGAATAATCAGTTCCTGCAATTATAAACTCGCCATCTGAAGTTATATCTACTGAATTTACCGAAAAATCTGAATTACTTAGATGAACTTCCCATATTTTCTTACCTTTCCCATCAAAAAGAATCAACTTCCCCTCATCGGTTCCTATTGCAATCAAATTACCTCTTGAGGAAATGCTCACTGCAATTACTGAACTATCTAATTCCCTGTGCCAGAGAGATTCGCCTTTCAAATTTACAAGATACAATACTTTTTGAGAACTACCTACTGCTATTTTTCCACTCCGCGTAGATACTGACACATCCTTAATTCGGCGGATTTTTTTATTAAACCATAATACCCTACCTCTTGAATTCAAGAAAACTAAACCATTTTGAGTACCAACTGCAGTATTTTTCCCATCCAAAGTCACTGATAAAGCAGAGGGAGAAATATTTTCCCGAAATGACCAAGTTGCAGAAGCTGGACGCATGTTCTAAACATGCTAAGCTCTAAGAGCATTTAAATCTTTCTAAATTTTAAAGTATCAAAACTGCAGCTGAAACTGTAGTACACCAATAGCCTTCAGTATCTAATTTTGCAGTTTGAATTATAGATTCTGTTTTTACAATGCGATTATCTATCTTCCACAATTCTCTTTTTTCATCCCAAGAAGCATCAGGATCAAAATTAACCCCATATGTTGTTGCGAGCATTTCTGCAGCTAGATCTTCTACGTATTCTTCCATTGAATAATCATCCATTCCAATGCAGTGATGCTCGGAAAGATAACCATAATGCTCAATATCTTTAGGAATGGCAACTCCAACTCCAGAGCTAACTAAATCCCCTGAAACATTGCTATCTGAACGTGCAAGAACCACAGGAACTACCTGTCCAGGCTTCAATAATTTTGTCCCTTCCTCTTCACTTACAAACTCACAACCTGGAGGCAAAATACTTGAAACGGTAATTAAATTGAGTGAAGCTATACCTGCCTCTCTTAAAGCAAGCTCGAAAGAAGTTAAGCGCTCTCTGCTTATACCCTTTCCTTTTGTCAGAAATATTTTTTTTGGAACCCAATCTTGAGATGTCACAATAATTCATTTAAATTAGTTCTATTTAATATTTGATTGTAATTAGCATATTGCCGAACTCAACTACACAAAAATTATATAGTGGCCTTAAATCCAATAGTGTGCAAAAACAGCTTACAAGAAGAATGGCAGGAGAAATTGTAATCTCTGAAAAGCCAGGCGACACCTTGAAAAAGTGGAGGAATATTTTTAAACTTTCGCAGAAAAACCTCGCTTCTCTTCTAAATGTAAAACCATCCGTAGTCTGTGATTTTGAGAAAGGAAGAAGAGCATCACCAGGCATAGGGACTGTCAGAAAGTTTGTAGAAGCTATGGTTGAATATGATAAAGCTCAAGGCGGTAAAATAGTGAGTAGCATGTTTGCAAATGATAACAGTAGCGCAGTTTATGATATAAGAGAATTTAACACTGGAACTGCCATCAGCAAATTGATTCAAGAAATAGACGGAGAAATTCTCTCAGGGAACGAAGAGATTTTAGAGAGACCAATTTATGGCTACACAATAGTAGATTCATTGAAAGCAATAACTACATTTAATGTATTTGGAGATTTGTACGGATGGTCAAATGAGAGGGCTATTTTTTTCTCTGGAGTACATTATGGGAGATCTCCCATGATTGCAATTCGTGCACATCCTGTTAAACCTAGGGTGGTAATTTACATTAAACCAAAGACAATTGATAAACTTGCTACAAAGTTAGCCGAAATGGAAAGGATAGTTCTTGTTAAAACAGAACTTGATGAAGAAGAAATAGTTACAATACTAAAAAAATTTAATTAAGGAAAAAAATATGAGTGGAATAGTTAGTTACGGAGCATACATACCTAGTCACAAAATAGAGACTGGCGAAATTGCATCAGTTTGGGGTGCAGACGGAAGCGCATGGG
>NHHK01000014.1 GCA_002171125.1 bacterium TMED161
CCATCACCATCTGAATCATCATTCACATCCGCTGGACATGGATCTACATCACCACACACTCCATCACCATCAGCATCGTTATCTGCATCAAATGGACATACATCTACATTACCACAAATTCCATCACCATCAGCATCATCATATGAGTCTAATGGGCATAAATCAACACTATCACATGAGCCATCACCATCTGAATCATCATTCACATCCGCTGGGCATGGATCTACATCACCACAAACTCCATCAACATCAGCATCGTTATCTGCATCAAATGGACATACATCTACATCACCACAAATTCCATCACNATCAGCATCATCAGCAGGATCTAATGGACACGCATCAACACTATCGCANGAACCATCACCATCTGAATCATCANTCACATCCACCGGACATGGATCTACATCACCACACACTCCATCACCATCAGCATCGTTATCTGCATCAAATGGGCAGACATCATCACTATCACAAGATCCATCACCATCTGAATCATCATTTACATCAAGCGGGCAAACATCNCAGCTATCAGCTACAAGATCACCATCACCATCAACCAATACAAGAACACAATCATCACATGAGTCGATAAAATGATCTCCTCCACATTGCCCAGAACAATCATATGAGGGATCGCCACCATTACAATCTCCTGCATCACAATTATGCTCTTGACAAACAAGAACCATTCCGTAAGTCCCGTCATCACAAAAGCCATCGCCAATGAAGGATTCTAAGGTTTGAGAATCAAAACAATCACCATTACAGTCAGCAGTCTGACCTTCAGCGCAGTTTCGTCCATCGTTCGTATTCCCTTCTGCTGTAACCGCAACCTTTTCTGCAGTAAAAACAATTGAGAATAATGAAAGTAATAGAATTGATTTTTTAAATAAGTGCATAATTAGCTCCTAAGTAGTGTGTGTTTGTGTGTAAAATTTTGTTGATTTTTCTTTGATTGGAAGAGAGCATTTCTGGACGTAAGAATAAAAAGCGAAAACGCCCAATACATACAGCTGTATGATATAAATATATATAGATTAATTCCTCCTCCAAGGTAAATCTTTTAAATCATCCGTGTTTAAATATATAAAATTNAATGGNCAAAGCCTACAGAATATTATTGATAATGATTGAGAAAATGATTGAAATCACAAAATAAAAAAAAGCAAGCCATAAGGCTTGCTTTTTGGGTGAGTGATGGGATTTGAACCCACGACCCCCTGGACCACAACCAGGTGCTCTAACCAGCTGAGCTACACCCACCATTGATAACTGCTTTAATAAATTTAATACCATTATTTTAATAATTCTTATATAAATTTAACTTAATGTTAGGAATTAGACTATGAGCAAGAAAATTATTGGTATGGATATTGGGGGAACAACCTTTTCATCTTCACTTTTTGATGAAGATTTAAATATAATAAAGACCTCACAAAAAGAACTTATATCAAATATAAGTTCAACGACAAACCTTCTTGATCGTCTAGTTGAACAAGTGAATAGCTTTAACTGCAATGAACTTCTTGGAATTGGAATTGCATGTCCAGGTCCACTAGATTCAAAAAATGGAATGATTTTAGAGACTCCAAACTTAACTCTCCTACAAAATACCAATCTAAAAAATGAGCTTGAATCTCGAGCAAATCTTCCTGTTTATGTTGAAAATGATGCAAACCTATTTGCACTCGGTGAATGGAAAAAACAAGAAAATAAGCCATCGGTTTTTGGCGCTGTAACACTAGGAACTGGACTTGGATTTGGTATCATAATAAATGAAAAGATTTTTTCAGGAGCAAATGGTATGGCAGCAGAGTATGCAATTTCTCCTATGGCACACGGGAACTGGGAAACGCATATATCAATTTCTGGGATAGAGAGAATGGCTATTAAAAATATTGGTAATAAATTAGCACCAAAAGAACTGTATGAATTAGCTTCTTCTGGAGATAAAAATGCTCAAAGTATTTGGAATGATTTTGGAGCACATCTTGGCCTTGCTATGAGTCACTTTATAAATATGATTGATCCTCAGATGATTTCCATTGGAGGTGGTGTATCAAAAGCTTTTAATTATTTTAGTAAATCCATGAAATCTACTATCAAAGATCACTGCCCATCGTATGTTAAAAATGAAATAGATATCTTTGAGAGCAAACATAAAGAGCTGGCTGCTCAGATTGGGGCGGCATTATTGCTTCAAACAAACATAAAGTCTTAAATTATAGAATGATAAAATATTCAATATTTACATTATTTTTATTTTTATTNTCATGTCAAAATGAACCTAAAGTAAAACCGGAGCCTGTAGTTGAAGAACCCGAACAAAAAGAAGAGTTTAAATATAAAACCTACAAAAGGATTACTGGAATTTCTAATATCGAAAGTAATCTATTAAAGAAACATAACGATGTAGATGGTGTAACAAGAGAAATATTAAATATTTACGATAAGACTAAAGGCGCTCCACCTGAATCTAATTCTGAAGAATAATATTTACCAAAGCAATAACATCAAGGACATCAATCCTTTCATCCTCATTTAAATCAGAAGCGAGAAACTCATAATCAGTAGGAATTGATTCTTCTAAAATAAAATTAATTACAATCATGACATCAAAAATATTAACTTCCATATCTTGGTTTATATCTCCATGTCCATCGTCAAAAGCTCCCTCAACATCAACAACATATAGTCCTGTCACTCTATCTGAAATCAAAACATTATCGGACCCAAAATAAGGAAATGCTCCCCATGCTCCTGTATAAATATAATCCGTCTCTTGATTAAAGGTATCATAGAATGCAACTAATTCAAGATTTGAAGGGTCAGTGATATCTAATACCTGAAGTCCATAAATATAGTAACTGATATAGAGCATATCATCAAGGACAAAAACATTATGGGCAGACCAGTTCTCTCCACCATCAGGAAGCCATGCATCAAGAAATTCCACATTTGATAAATCACTAACATCCCAGGACATTATATGTCCTCCAGTTGTTTCTGATCCAGTAAAAACGGTTTGACTATCCTCTGACACCCAACAAGCATGAGCCTTTGGGATACCTGGCCATGTTGAGATTAATGATGGATTAGATTTATCACTTATATCAAAAACATACATCTCATCAACATATATAGCGCAACCATAAAGTAAATCACCATCAATACAAACGTCATGCAGATATTCGCCACTCCAGCCGCCTACTTTTGTAGGGTTTGAAGGATCTTCAAGATCTAAAATAATTAAATCATCTAAACCCCATGATTCAGATTCACCGTCTTGACTATACTCATCTGTTGAACCAATAACATACAAATACCCATCAGCCTCCATTACATTGTGAGATTGGACAACACCATCCCACTCATCAAGGATTACTGGATTATAAGGATCTTGAATATCTACAACTTGAATTCCCTGAGGCTCAACATAATATTCACCCTGTTCATAAAGAGTTGAATTTGGCATATTTGCTTCTGTTCCTACATACATATAATTTTGATGTGTTTTAATGTCTCTGTGGCTAGATTGTGAACCCGGGATAAACGATGCAAGCTCAAGTGAATCTGGGTTTGATGAGATATTGACAATATATGTCCCATCCCATCCCCCAATTAAAGCATATAATATTCCATCTTGAGCCTCATAACCCCAAATATCATTATAGTCAGATATATTATCAGGCCAATAGTTTTGATTTGATCCTATCCAATTAGAAATAAATTGCGTATTGAATGATTCTTGCGAATGACTAAGACAAATCATCAACAGCATTATTGAAATTTTTATATTTTTCATGTTATTATATTATTGATTATATAAAATAAATTCCACATTAATATTTATAATATTATGTAAAAATTGAAGGTTATTTTTTTTATATTTAGATACGGTAAACTTTTCAACAACCCAAGGATTAGCAATGCCAATAAAAAAATATTTAATTTTATCTTTATTATCACTGGTCATTTATTCATGTGCAAATGATAGTTCATCTGGACCATCTCCCACCCTTATTAACGGTCAATGGAATTCAGATCAGTATCTTTATTCTCCTAACTGCGGTCAACAAAACCTTGCATTTGATGACTACATTTCATATTTAGTTGTAGAGCTTCAACAGTATTCTGCTCAAACTCAAGTTGACATCATATGTAATGGTCAACCAGAAGGCTGGTGCGAATCATCAACAGCTGGTGATACTTATAATACTAATGCAGATTCAGTATATGCAATTCAACTTTCATTCGTAGTCAATCAATGGGATAATGATTCAACTCTTACAGAAATGTTAATAGCTGAGAATATGATTATCAGTGATGTGTCTGATATCCAGCTAAATATTAATAATGATAATACTTATACTATATCCTGGGATGGAGTTTGCATTGATTACCCAGAATTTACGGAAGACCAATGCAATGAGTTAAGCTCTGGAACATGGGATGGTGATTCATGTGAATTCCTAACCGAAGATGGATGTGAGAGCTCATTTGTAAATGGAACATGGGATGATGGGTCTTCAGGGGTTTTAGATGGAGATTCAGATTTGTATACCATGGATGATGTAGATGACGATAGTGTTTTTGAAGGCAATGAGCTCAACTTTGATGGTAGTTCTATATCTATTACTGTTATATCTACTCCAGAGCTATGCGTAAGTCTTAACTTTACTAAATAATTATACCTCTTAGATATGTATTAAATGCCGATTATTAGTATATCGGCATTTAAATTATATGAAAAAAATACTTAAAGCAGATATTTCCCTTTCTAAAGTCATTAATAATTATTTTTCTAGAAATAAATTCATTACATCCTTTTTTAGCTTTATAACGCATACAAGTGGAGGAAGAACCTATATATTATACTTTATTATTCTTCCATTTTTACCTGAATTAACTAACAACATACTTACCGATAAACAAGCTTCCTTTATCTGGATTTATGGAGGAACTGCATTCATACTATTTCAAGTACCGATATATCTTACATTAAAACAATCTGTTAAAAGAAATCGTCCTTATGAATATAATTATACAAAAATGTTAATCAAAGCTCCCGATCAGTATAGTTTCCCATCTGGGCACTGTGCTTCTGCAACTCTAATAACGCTTCTAATGTATAATCAAGATTTTTTTCTTGCTCCAGTATTTTTAATTTGGATGATATTAATACTAATATCTAGAATTGGGTTGGGAATTCACTATATCACAGATGTGATTGGTGGATTAATTCTAGGTTCTTTGACGTATTTAGTTGCGCTATATTTATCAAACTTTAAATTAATTTATAATCATAAATTTTATAGTATTCTATCTAATTTTATAATTTAAATACTGCCTGGATCGGAGGGTGATCACTTAAGCCTCTAAGATTGATATCAACTCTACATTTTTCAAGGTTTAAATATGTTCCATTTGAAGATTTATAAAGTATATAATCAAGCTTTCCAAATTTACTTTTTGATAAATCACTAGACCAATCAGCTAACACAAAATTATTATCAATAATAAATGAATCAATTATTTTATACTCACTGCTTTCATAGAGAATATTTAAATCTCCTGCAATGATAACTGGATAATTAGCAGAGTTAACTTTAATATATTTTTGAAGTTGATTTAGCTGAGATAGACGTACATTTTTATCAGACTCACTTCGCCCTGCATCAAAATGTGTATTATATAAATCCAAAATTTTTCCATCTATACGAACTCTTACATGTTGGAATCCTTTAGATGCTAAACAGTCATTATCCTTAGATAACCATCCACTACAATTTTCAAATAAATATTCATCAGAGTATATTATATCTATTGATTTAGATATCGCCAATGATAACCCAGCACCATTTGAGTTAATAACTTTATTTATAGGCCAAAAGAACTTTGAATCGCTTGTTGTAAATACATTATAGCTATTTAGCAGAGAAGAAAAAGAACTATTATCATAAATCCAATTTTCTTGGAAAAAAATGATATCATATTCTGTTATCTTTGAGAGTATTATTGGTATTCTTTTATATGGATCATCACCCGCTAAAATAGGATTGAGACCATGAATGTTATAAGTTAATAGATTTAATTCTTGAGAAAATAAAAGTGATGTAAAAAAAAAGAGTAATAAAAATCTTTTACTTTTCAATTTTACTTCTATAAATAAGCATGGGAATAGAAATTATATACAGTACTAAAATAGCAATAACCTCCATATTTACAAAATATAATGGATGCTCACTAGCCATAATAAGTGGATTTTGAACAGGTGGCGGTTCAAAAAGATAGAAATAATTTGCATCTAATAACCAATTTATACATGCAATTCCAACTAAAAGGATATTTGTAATAATTATTGTTCTAAAAAGTGCACCCTTTGTTAATACCATTTTAAATACGAAAATAAGATACAACACATTTAGAATTATTAATCCATGAGAAACCATAAATGAAAATAAATAGAAATGATTAACTATACTACTTGGGTCAGGAGTAAGGATAGCTTGCAGTGCACCACCAAACCCCCAGAAATATGATAATTCAAATACTGTTTGGTTTTTTGTGAGCAAAGCCCAAGAAGTTGCAAAAACTGAAAATCCACACATATGTAGTGGTAAATCTGTAGCGATAAACCATCCACGTTCATCAAAAACTCTATATATGTCATCTACCAACTCTAGACCTATAATTGATACAACTAAGAGCAGCGCAACTTTCTTAACTGAATCTTCACCTAAATACTTCTTTGATATAAAAGGTATTAAAACCCAAAGCGCTGCCATAGAAATTATATAATATTTATGATCAGCGCTCCAAGGTTGGAAAAAGGGTTCCATTTTAGTTCAGAATTAGATTAATAAGCTGAATGACGTCTAATATATTAATAACACCATTGGCATTAAGATCAGCATCAGTTTTTTGGCATTCAGTAAAATCAGGTGATGATATTCCACCAGCTAAAATTATATTAACAGTAGTTATAACATCTAAAATATCAAAGCTTAAATCATCATTCACATCACCAGGAAGGTTATGACAATTATCGCATTCATCGCCTAGCCCATCGCCATCGCTATCTTCCTGAGATGGATTATAAAGTCCAGGACAGTTATCTTCACTATCTTGTGTTCCATCTTCATCACAATCTGTACATCCTAAACATAAATCACCACATTCATCAACTAACTGCTGTAGGAAATCACTTGTAGAGCCTCCACTCCATCCATTAATTGTACTATTAGTACCATCGCAAGAATTTGAATTTGTATTACTATCTAGAGTCCATGGTTTAGCTCTAACCGTCATGGTATGGTCAATAATTGCAAACGTTGGAAATGCATTCCATGAATCATGAAGTCTTTCAAAAAGACCACTATTACCACTTTGATTTTCATCAATGACAAGAGGCGCATCAGAATTACCAAAATTTGACTGCCATTGTTCGCATGAATATGGTTGGCCTGGATCTGATAATGAGGTTACAAACTTAACACCATACTCTTCCCAATCTTCTTCTAGCCCATCAACTATGGGTGCATTTGATTGACAAGGGCCTCACCAACTTGCACTCATATCAACAAATATTATATGATATTGACCTCCGTTTAATGCTCCATTCCAATCAGATAGCTTAAAGATATCTCCAACTTCATAATCTTCAAAACCTGCTCCAACTATATGCTCTTCATTTTGATGCTCTAAACTTATTTGATCACCCGAACAATAAGTTTGAGCACTAACAAACGACATAATAGATATAGATAAAATAAATATATTTTTCATAATTCCCCCATTTGCTTGTCTTAATTTACAAAATAAAATACTCAAATCAACTTTTCATATTTATAAACTGAAGTTCAATATCTAAATCAGATGTCTTAATCATAGAGATTACTGATTGCAAGTCATCAATCTTTTTCCCAGTAACCCTAAGTTGCTCTCCTTGTATCTGTGATTGAACTTTTAATTTTTTATCTTTAATCATCTTATTTATTTTTTTTGCTCTATCTTTATCAATTCCCTCTCTCATTGAAATTTTCTGCCTTAGAGATGTTCCAGCTGCCGTCTCTTCATCATGAAACTTAAAGACTTTCAAAGATACTCCTCTGCCAATCGCACGTGATTTTATCATATCAACAACTGCAGCTAATTGCATTGTATTATCTGCCAATATAGTAATTGATTTATCTCCCTTGTCAAGAGAAACACTTGTGCTACTACCTCTAAAATCATATCTATTAGCAATATCTCTAACTACCATATTAACAGCATTATCAATTTCTTGCATATCAAATGAACTTACAATATCAAATGAAGGCATATTTCCTTCTCCTTTTTTAAAGTTATCATATAAACAAATTATCGCGAAAAATCACTAAAATCTTTTCCAGTTGGATTCTGGAAAACCCGTAAATCAAATTCAGGAATAATAGCCAGTAAATGATCAAAAATATCCGATTGAATAGATTCATAGTTAACCCAATTTGTATCATTTGAAAAAACATATATTTCTATAGGGACTCCATCTGATTGTGGAGAAAGCTGTCTAACTAAAAAAGTCATGCCATCATGAATATTTTTATTATTTTTCAAGTACGATTCCACATAGGATCTAAATGTACCAATATTGGTTAATGAGCGGCCATTTATTTGAGTATTAATACCTATACTATTTTCTTTATTGTGCTCATTAATTTCTTTTACTTTATTGCTAATATATTCACTTAATATGTTGATATTCTTATACTTCTCAATCATCTCTTCTGAGCAAAATTTTATACTATTCATATCAATTTTAATTGATCTCTTTATTCTCCTACCACCACTATCAGACATTCCTCTCCAGTTTTTAAACGAAGAGTCTACCAGCTTGTGTGTTGGAATAATACTTATTGTTTTATCCCAATTCTGAATTTTAATAGTATGAAGAGCAATATCAATAACATCTCCATCAGCACCAAATTGAGGAGCTTCAACCCAATCTCCAACTTTAAATAAATCATTTGAACTAATCTGAATACTAGAAACAAGTGACAAAATTGTATCTTTAAAAATAAGCATCAATACAGCTGTTAAAGCACCTATTCCACTCAATAAATAAAATGGAGAATTTCCAGATAGAACTGCAACGAAAATAATAATACCAAACAAATTAACTATTAATTTCAATACTTGAAGATAACTCTTCATGTTAAGCTTACCAGCATATCGACTTTTTGAGTATATATCACTAGATGCATTTATAAATGCATTTATGGATGTAGCTACAACAATTACTATCATTCCAAGCAGGATTCTATCTATATATTCAAATACTGGGATAATATCATTTAAGCTATATATAATAATTAAAGGAGGAAGATATGAAAGTCTATTAAATAATCCTTTCTCTAAGAGTATATCATCTAAATCCGTAGAAGTTTTCTTAAAAAAATGTGATATTGATTTAATTACTATATACCTAGTGACAATATATACAATGAGGCTAAGTGCTAGGATAGTGAAGTATATATTGAGTTCATTTGAAGATATAGCAATGATATAGTCTTGAAGAAATTTCATTTTTACTCCATTTATTCTAATAAATTACAAAATATTTAAAATTTTATTTAGCTAATCTTTGGAGTGCCAATAAGCAAGTCCAATGAAAATAAATTGAATTGGTAGTCTTATCCAAGAAGCAGCAAAAGCAGATATCCCAATCGCTTCTTGAGGAGTTTTATTGAACGCTAAATAAAGATTTGCAGGATATACAGCAATCAATAATAGTATTAATCCCCATGCAGCATAATACCTTAACTTGGGAAATAGTAAACCTAATCCAAATAATATTTCAAAAAATCCACTAACATAAACTGCAGCATAATGAAATGGCAAATAGGGTGGCATAATGTGAACAAACCATTTAGGGTCAATAAAATGTTTTATTCCAACCCATATGTAAAAAAATGACATAATGATAATTGTTATATATTTTATTCTTCGCATATTAATTAAGTATGGAGTTAACAACAATAACTACATCCATCACATTAAGCATCCCATCATAATTCATATCTGCAAATTCATTATACTGATCACCTAATACAAGGTTAACTATTGCAATTACATCTAAAATATCTAAGGTTCCATCACTATTAATATCTCCCTGAATATTATTACCAAAATCAAATCTCATGAAAACTGGTCGATGATCTGATATATAATTATCATAGGTATTTAAACCTCCTAATAAATAATTATCAACTTTAAATGTCAATATATCTGAATTTTCAAAATCTATAAATAATTCATTTGATATCAATATATGATCAATGTGACTGGGCCAACCTGGGAATGACCAATTACTAGATGTACCATTGGCAATTGAGTAATCAGCAAATAGAAATAAATCAGAGTTTAAAAAATTCCAAAACACATTATCCTCTTCTTCATCAGTAAGTGAATCATTTAGATCTCCCAAAATAATAACTCTTTTATTAGGATATGTGTCATTTACATACTCCTCGAGAAGTTGATTTGATATGAGTCTTCTATATTCTTCATCTGAAGTATCATTTAAATCTAGCTCACCATCTCCACAGCATTTAAAATGATTATTAATCATAACATAATCAATTCCTTGATAGGTAAATTCAAGTACATATGGGGGACGATATGCAAAAAAATATTGGTCTTGATTCAATATATTGTAGGCTTCGACAACTTCAATCTCATCTAGATTAATAGCATAAGAAAGTTCACCCCAATTGGAATTTTGATTTGCCCTATATCCAATCCAATCTCCATCTAGTTGATTGATTAAAGTATTAAATGAATTTTGACTTTCTATTTCTTGAAATGCAATAATATCGATATTGATTTGATTAATAATATCTATCATATATGAATTTGTCTGATTATGCTTTGGGTAATTTTCTACATTCCATGTCATAAAATCTAGTGATTGACTAGAGCCAAGAACTGGATAATCTTGAGATAATAAAAAACTAAAGGTCAAGGATATGATTAATTTATTAAGCATCTAAATTTAATTTATTATAAGCTCTACAATTTGGATAACATCTAAAACATCAAAGAATCCATCAGAATTAAAATCTGAAGCAATAGCCTGTTGATAATCAGGAGTTTCAATATCAATAATGAATCTAATTAACTGAATGATGTCTTGAATATTTATACTATAATCAAAATTAACATCTCCAATATCTGTGCATGAAGATGTATCTTGATACCAAAAATCATTTCCTTCTCCACTACATTCTGGGTACGGAGGACAGAGTAGATTTGCAGTAAGATCAAATTGAAGATAATCAGCTTCTTCGAGCTGTAAATCACAAAGAGTTTCTGGAATAAATCCTGACAAATAATTACCCTCTAATCTCAATGTCTCTATTTCAGTTAACTGATTAACTTCTTCTGGGATTGGTCCAGATAATTGACAATATATATAAGCTCCACACATTAATGTTGTTAGTCTACCATTATTCCATTCTTGCAATCCAAGTTCTAAGGGCTCAACGATACCATTCTGAACCCCAGGCCACTCAAAATAAGTACTATCAACAACAACCCACATCCACGAATCATCTGCATCCATAAATGGATTAGGAGATCCACAGTATGGGTCCCATTCTTCACAGCCTAAATCAATACCACTTTGATAGCTATTATCAATAAGCTTCTGAAGGACTCTTAAATCACCTTCGTGAAAACAAAGTTCATTAATTTCTGTATAACCAGTTTCACAATCCTGTGAAAATAAACAATTAAAAATAAAATAAAATCCTATTAAAGTAATATTTCTCATAAGANTTCTCCTTACAAATCTGAAACACCAAAAATTGGCTTATTATTTTTCCAAGCACCTCTTGTAAAATCTGGAAATTCAACAGAACTACTCCCATTAGAAATTGATTTTTCAGATAATGGTGAAATTACACTCATTGATACGGCGTCATATACATCTAGTGGAGGTTTAACTCCTCTTTTAANCGATTCGATAAAAGCTCTCATAATAAAAAAATCTATACCTCCATGCCCTGCTCCATCTGCATCATTTTCAAAGTCTTTCCATAGTGAATGATCATATTTTTTTAGATAACTATCAAAGGGCTCCCACTCATGAGAGTTTGGACTTTTATCCTCTAAGTAAATTGAATAATTATCTCCCATCCAAATTCCTTTGGTCCCTTGTACCCTAAAATTAAGTGAATAGGGTCTAGGATTATTTGTATCATGGCTAACTACAACAGTTTCACCATTATAACACTTAATAACAGTAGTTATAATATCACCTAATTTAAAATCAATATTTGAATTGGGGTGAGTTTCTCCGCCATGCTTAACAATATAATTATGCAATCCTCTAGATTTAGTTGCAGTTGAGGTTAAATATTCAAATTTATTTCCTCTATTAATATTAAGCATTGTACTTATTGGTCCAACTCCATGAGTTGGATAAAGGTCACCATTTCTTTCGATTGAATGCTGAGTTCTCCATTCTGACTCGCTAAACCCTTTTTCTCCAAATTCTACACCACCCCCATAAGCTTGTTTTCCATCATTAAATTTAACTTCTCTTAAATCATGTTGATAGCCACATTGACAGTGTAATAATTCTCCAAAAACTCCTTCTCTCACCATATTTAAAAGTGCCATCATTGGGCGATAATAGCATACATTTTCTAAAATCATACATTCCATGCCAGTTTGCTCTGANACATTTACTAGATCCCAACAGTCTTCAACTGTAATTGCAGCTGGGACCTCAAGGCCAACATTTTTACCTGATTTCATAGAAGCCACAGCCATTGGATGATGCCATTCCCATGGAGTTGCAATAATCACTGCATCTAAATCATCACGGTTTACAAGATTCATAAAATCTTCATCACCATTTTTATAAATTTCTGGAGTATTTTTATTATTTCTTTTTAAAATTTTTAAGNTTCTTTCAATCATTTGATTGTCAATATCACAAATAGCAGGAATTAAAACATCATCTCTCTTTGATGCCAAATCAAGCAACCATTGCCCTCGTAATCCAGTGCCAATAAAACCAATTCTAACTTTATTTTTATCTTTGATGTTTGATTTAAATCTTGGATAGATAGTTGCACCTAAACCAAGAGCAGTTGTTTTTTTTATAAATTCTTTTCTATTAATATTTTTTGACAATTATATCTTCTCTAGTTCAACAGAAATCCCAAAATCAGATTCAATGGCATTTAGTTTTTCCGTTAAATGCTTTTTATTGTCATCTTTCAAATAAACTTTTGCAACCATATGAAACAAAGGGGCGCCTGTAACAGGAGCATTATGTGTATCTGTAACTACTTCAATAATATTAATATTAATTGATGCAATTGAATCAGTCACCTTATGTACAATACCTTCATTATCTGCTCCTTCAAAGCTTATAATATAGTTTGGGTATTCATAAGAAGATAGCTTGCGCGTTGGCGTAAGGTAAAATTTGATGCCTTCAATAGATTCAAGATGATCTAATAATATCTTTTTTGAATCACTAGAAATTGAGACAAGCATTAGTATTGAAAATTCAGACCCTAGCCTAATCATTCTGCTTTCTTCGATATTTCCATTATTTGAAGTAACATACTTTGAGATTTCTGATACAATCCCAGGTCTATCAGGGCCGATACCTTTAATAATTAAATGTTCCATTTTACCTCTTTATTGATAAATTAATTTTTGTTTTTTAGTAGCTCTACTCGATATTTTAAAAATTTTATTAACCTCACTGCTCAAGTTATTAATTTTTTCTTCAGAAGAGCAATAGAATTCAAGAACTGGATCGCCTTGATTGACTTCATCTGCAATTTTCTTATAAACTTTCAAACCTGAGTAATTATCAATTCCATCTTTATTTCCAAGAGTCCCTGAGCCAATTGAAGAAAGAAGCTCTCCAATTTTTTTTGTTGAATATGACTCAAGAAATCCATTTTTATCTGCCCTTACTATGTACCTTGGTTTTACTGAATGATAATTTTTATTATGGA
>NHHK01000015.1 GCA_002171125.1 bacterium TMED161
CTATTCTTGCGCTTTCAATTATCTATTGCCTAGGTCACTTTGCCTTAGCTCTAGATGAAACTCGTTTAGGCTTAATGGTTGGTTTAACTTTAATCTCTTTTGGAGCCGGAGGCATCAAACCATGTGTGTCTGCTCACGTTGGTGATCAGTTTGGAAAAACAAACTCACATCTACTAGAAAAAGTATTTAGCTGGTTTTATTTATCTATAAATTTAGGTGCTTTCATTTCAACTATGCTCACTCCAATCCTTTTAATAAAATTTGGTTCCCAAGTTGCATTTGGTGTCCCAGGAATTCTTATGTTGTTAGCAACAATAGTTTTTTGGATGGGCAGAAAAGTTTTCATCCATGTTCCTCCTGGTGGTTTAAAGTTCTTAAAAGAAACATTTAGCAAAGAAGGCTTAACTGCAATTTCAAAACTACTTCCCATTTATATCTTTATTGCTATATTTTGGTCTTTATTTGATCAAACGGGATCAACATGGGTAGTTCAAGCAGAGCACTTAAATAGAAATTGGCTAGGGATTGAATGGCTTCCTTCACAGATTCAGGCAATAAATCCAATAATGATTTTAATTTTTGCTCCAAGTTTTGCTTATTTTCTTTATCCAAAATTAAACTCATTGTTTGAGCTAACTGCTATAAAAAAGATAAGTATTGGTTTATTTGTAGCTGTGCCATCATTTATAATTATTGGCAACTTACAATCCCAAATTGATGCAGGCTTAACACCCTCTATTGCGTGGCAAGTCCTAGCATACGCCATTCTAACTGCATCTGAAGTTTTTATTTCAATTACATGCCTTGAATTTTCGTATACTCAAGCCCCTAAGACTATGAAATCCTTTATAATGGGACTATTTCTTATGTCTGTTGCGCTTGGAAATACTTTTACTGCGGCTGTAAGTGCATATATAGAAAATGATGATGGGACATTGATATTAAGTGGCGCTGAATACTTTTATTTTTATGCAAAACTAATGTTTGCGACAGCTATTTTATTTTTATTTATTGTAAAATACTATAAGCCAAAAACTTATTTACATGATGAATTATAGTTATCTAGATTTCCTTCATATACTCTAAGCTAAATGGTACAGGCTGAAACCCAAGAGAAAGATTAATTTTATACATTGGATTATTTTCCTCATTGTCAGTTCTAATTTCAGTAACACCTTTTTCAATTAGCTTCTCAATAGCTTTTATTTTAAGCGCCGTTGCAATTCCTTTTCTTCTATAATCTTTTAAAACTCCAAGACCATTTGTCCATGCTTTATGAGGTTCAGACTTATAGTAAACTTCTAAATCAGTTGACCCGATGTATCTACCATTTTTAACAGCAATAATCTCAGTACCATAATAATTTTTCTCAAAATC
The DNA here is from genome assembly GCA_002171125.1 of bacterium TMED161. GTDB lineage: Bacteria > Fidelibacterota > Marinisomatia > SCGC-AAA003-L08 > D37C17 > TMED161. The sequence continues at coordinate 1,378 of NHHK01000015.1, forward strand.
TTTCTGAATTTTCATTGCCTGCTCAAAAGGAGTCCTTGTATGCTTAACACCATTTGGGATAGGAAAATCTTGATGATATGTCCAAGTCAATTCTTCTAATTTTTTATAATGATTTGGCCAATCTTGCATTTCTTCTTTTGAATCATAAAAATCTATTTCAATCAATTTTAACTTTTTTATTAGGGGTTGATATTTCTTTAAATCGATATTTTTAATTTTACAATAATATTCCCTATTTGTTTGAACATGTTTAAAGTCTTTTGAAATTAAAAAATTTCTTACGAAATCATAGTTTGAATGTTCATAAACATTAGTATAAATTTTATTGCAATGAAACTTATCTATTTCTTTTTTCATTGCGTTATAAAGCAGCAATCTTGATTCCTCAAAGTTAAACTTAGGGTCAATATTCATTGTGAAAAAAGTTGTTCTGCAATTTTCTTTACGACCCTGATTATAATAAATTGCGCCAACTATGGTATCATTATGGTATAGAAGAAATCTATCTCTAACAAGATTTTTATCCCGTAAAAACCAGTCTCTTTTATCATCATCTGGATGGTCAATTGAATCATGATTAACAAGATTGTCAATTCTAGCTAATTCACTAAACTCTAAATCAGTTTCTTTGAACTTTCTTATTTTGAGCACTATTCTTCTCTAATTATAGCAATCTTTCCTATACCATTTTTCTTTTCAGAATGAGATGATGTAACTATATATATTCCAGAGCTAAGGTAATTCCCATTAAAATCTTTACCATCCCACAAATACTGTGAAAAACTATTATCTTTATATTCATAGACTAGTCGACCTCTTAAGTCCATTACCTTTACAGTGCTGCCAATTGGGAAATTACTAATGGCAACTTGTTCATTTTTTGGAACTAAAAATGGATTATGACTAAAACTTAAATCATATTTACCTCTATCTGGTTCATGAAATTGAGTAAAAGGAGTTTTTAAAACTGAAATTCCTAAATTTGTACCGATGTATGCTTCGCCAGTATTTGTATTAAAGTCAATATCATAAACAACATCAGACAATAAACCACTATTTGATTGCCTAAAGCCTATATAAGAGGGCCAGTATTCAGTATAACTTGTTTCAGACAATATCACCCTTACACCACTATGTTGAGTAGTTACCCATACATTTGAGTTTTCATCACACTTAACACGATCTCCTTTAGAAAATTGAGACTCTATAAAATAATCTAAATTTGATACTGCTGATAATTGATTATTAGAAATAGTATATCCTTGAAGACCAGATCCACTTAAAACCCATAAGATATCTAGATTATCATAGCTGCATATATCTAAAGATAAAACATCAACATTTGAGCCACCTACTAGTTCATTGCTATTACCAGGCTCTACTAATTGATTATTATTATTTAAATATCTAATACCTCCATTTGAATACAATTCATTTCCAGCTAAATTATTTTCCCTATCAAATCCGATCCAAATTTGTCCATTGTTATCAAATGTTATCTCTTGAGGTAGATAATATGGTTCTTCCGCTACATTTAGTCCACCCCATAGTCCTGAATTGGGATTATAGTAACATATAATTTTACCATATAACTCATTATATGGATTTACTATATATAATATCCCATTATTTTCTACAATTTGATTAATNACCATATAGTTTGAGTNCCAAGNTGGATTGTATANTCCANTNAATCCACCTAACACACCAGTATTTTCACTATTAAAAATATTAACTAATTGTTGGTTCTCGAGATCAATTTGTATTATACCTCCACTTCTATCACTGTCTGGATAAAGCCCACTGTTAGAAAATATAATATTTGAATTTTCTATTTCTATTATGCTAGAAGGAGAAAAATTACCAACCACGTAATCAATAGATATTGCATTGAAAGGCTCATTTGTATTATAACTATTTATATTATCTTGAGGTATATAATTTAAAAAGTTACCATCTTTGTAATGTAATATTGACGAATAGCTATTATTTTCTCCAGAAACTATACCTGCAGCAACAAGCTCATTATCCTTAAGAACTTTGATACTTGTATACGTATCGATCGAAGGAGTATCTAATGCAATATGCACAGGTTCACCTATTATCGGGATAATTTTCAAACCTTGGTTTAAAATAGAACAAAAAATATAATCATTAAAAAAATTTGCTTTAACATATTCACTGGAATCTATTGGAAAAGCTTTAGTAACATTAAATTGGTTAACTGTAACATCATATTCCAATATAACTATTTCATCATTGAGAATTAATCCCAATGAACTTGTATCTAAATTAAATAAATTGACAAACTTACTATTGTCATATGGAATATTCTGAATTATTGAATCATCTAAATTCATAATATCAATTGTATTATCTTGTCCATTAGTAAAAATAAAAAAATCAGACAAAAAAATTGAAGATAAACAATTNATATAAGAATCTTTTACCTCCCATGATGAGGGTAGTTTTAGATTAGAATCTAAATAAGCAAAATTTACTTCATTAGTTGTTGTCAATAATATTTTATCTTCTGATACATCTAAATCAACAAAAATATCATCTGACGAAATGCCCTGCTTTACTACATAATAATCCAAATATGTAGGTCGCCCTTTAAAATCATATATAAAGTCGAGGACTCCAAGACTTCCTTGGCTTAAATAAGAGCATAAATAATGGTCAGTATTATTAATACTGACACTTTTACAACTATTTAATTTATCTATATCTAAATAGGAAAAATCACTAATAAATTGATATTCCTTATTCAGCACAATTATTGAATTATAATTATCAAATATCCAAATATTATCATTTATATCAATTTCAAAACTTTCAACTTGATTAAGATTGTGCATACTTTTTAANTCATANCGATTAACTTCNTTACCATNAAAATCATATTCAACAATCAGACTATTATAAAGAACTAAAATACGATTATCTATTCTNGCTAAATCATTGGGNTTTAATTCTGANCTTATGTATGACCAATCATACTGNCTGGCATTCAATGGAAATATTGATAAGAGAAAAATAAAAGTTANTAAATAAAAAAACTTGTTAAGATAGAATGAAATTATTTTATATCCTTAAATATAGATATCATTTTAAATGCTGACATCATAACTTCATGGCCTTTATCTTTCTTNCCTGATCGCTCGAGNGCTTGATCAACATTATCTGTAGTTAATATTCCAAAAATTATTGGCATCTCAAACTCTAAAGTAAGATTCTGNATTGCNCNTGTACATTCTTGAGAGATAAAATCAAAATGCTTAGTTTCTCCTTTAATTACTGCTCCTAAAGTTACAATAGCATCTGGGCTGATTTTTTCTGCAACTTTCTTTACTGTAGCAGGAATTTCAAAAGCACCAGGCACAGTAATAATTGATAATTTACCGTTACTGTTTTCAGTAAATGCACGCTTGGCACCATCAGTTAATTGATTTGTTACTATTTTATTGAATTCGCTAACTACAATTACAATATTATAATTTTTCATCATCTGTATCCGTTGATAGAAAGTGACCCAATTTTTCTCTTTTAGTTCTTAAATAAGAATCATTAATACAGTTTGATTCAATTTCAATGGGTTCTCTTTTTGTTATTTTTAAACCATAACCTTCTTCAAGACCGATAATTTTTCGAGGATTATTTGTTAACAATCGCATTTTCCTAATATTGCATTCCCTCAAAATTTGAGCTCCAATACCATATTCTCTAAGATCAGCTTTAAAACCAAGTTTTTCATTAGCCTCAACGGTATCTAGTCCTGTATCCTGTAATTTGTAAGCAAGAAGTTTATTTTTTAATCCAATACCCCTTCCTTCTTGTCGTAAATATATTAGTGCTCCTTTTCCAAAAGATTCAATTGCTTTCATAGCCTCTTCTAACTGAGAACCACAATCACATCTTAGAGATCCGAAAATATCACCTGTAAGACATTGTGAATGAACCCTTACTAGCACTTCATCATCTTCTTTAATATCACCCTTAACTATTGCTACATGATGATCACCATGAATGGTATCTTCAAATAATTTTAACTTAAAATCACCATATTCGTTTGGAAATGGAATTTCTAGAAGCTCTTCAACTAACTTATCTTTCTTACGTCTATATTCTATTAACTCGGCAATTGAAATTAATTTTAAATCATGTTCCTTTGAAATTTCTTTCAGTCTATCTAGTCTTGCCATAGATCCATCTTCATCAACTATTTCAACCAATAATGCACAAGCGCTACACCCTGCTAATTTTGCGATATCTATACTTGCTTCAGTATGACCTGCACGCTGTAATACACCACCTGTTTTTGCAATTAAAGGGAACATATGACCTGGCCTTGCAAGATCAGAAGGAACAGATTTTTCATTATTTATAACCTGAATTGTTTCCCACCTATCTTTAGCAGAAATACCAGTTGTAACATTAGCTTTTGCATCAACACTTACTGTAAAATTAGTACCTTGAGATTCAGTATTTGATGCAACCATCGGACCTAACTTTAATTCTTTACTTCTTTCTTCAGTTATTGCTACACAAATCAAACCTCGAGCATGTTTCATCATAAAATTAATATCTTCGGAACTAACTTTATCTGCAGGAATAATTAAATCACCCTCATTTTCACGATCTTCATCATCAACTACAATCACCATCTTTCCATTTCTAATATCCTGAAGAGCTAAATCAATATTTTTAAATTTTTCTAATGTACTCATCAATTAACCATCCCTGAAAAATTTTCAATAAATTTACCTACCATATCTGTTTCAATATTAACTTTTTGTTTAATTTGATAACCTGACAAAATTGTATTTGATAGCGTATGAGGAATAAGAGCTACCTTAACACCAATATCACTTATCGATGCAATCGTTAATGAAACTCCATCAATAGCTATAGATCCCTTTTCAATGCAATATTTTTTAAATTTTGGCTCAATTAAAAAATCAATTTCTGTCCATTCATCTGTTTTATTAATATTTATAACTTTAGCTTGCGTATCTACATGTCCTTGAACTAAATGTCCACTAACTCTCTGGTTATACATCATTGCCCTTTCAAGGTTAACATAAGAGCGATAATCTAAATCTCCTAAATTAGAACGATTTAAAGTTTCTTGAATAATATCAACATAAAATAAATTATTTTCAATATTGGTGACTGTTAAGCAAACACCATTAACTGAAATACTATCACCTATTAAAACATCAGATAAAACTTTTTTACAAGATATTGCGACCTTTTTACTTTGAGCAAGAGTATCAATTTTTTCTACACATCCAATTTCTTCAATTATTCCACTAAACATTAAATTTCTTTCTTTTGATATATTACTAATTTATCATCACCAAGCATTTCTTGATTTATACAATTCCAAGAATTATCTAGAATTATAGGATTTTTCATATCATCACCATCTAGAATTCCTGGAGCAGTATATTCATATAATTCATCAATCAATCCTTCATTAAAAAATGATTTAAGAATACATGGACCTCCTTCAACAAGGACTGAAGTAACTCCATGGTTTGCAAGCTTCTTTAAAATATCTTTAGGATATAGCATATCATCTTTTTCTTCAACTGTAATAAATTTACACTGAGAAGTTTGATTATCAGAGAATTGTTTTGAGGAACACAAAATAATAGATTCTGACTCTCCATCATTAAAAATTTTTAAATTCTGGGGCAATGTTCTATTTGTATCTGCAATTACTCGGATGGGATTTTTACCACTTGCCAAACGAACTGTTAAGCTAGGATTATCAACAAAAGCTGTATTCTTGCCAATTAATATAGCATCAACTCTTGAACGTAATTCATGAGTATGCTTTTTAGATATATCATTGGTAATCCAAATGCTACTTTTATTATCAATTCCCATAAGTCTATTTTCTGATTGAGCTACTTTGCAAATTACCCATGGTAGTCCAGTTTTTACCCATTTATAAAAACCTTTATTTAAATCCATTGCTTCTTTTTCAAGGATACCTAAATGAGTTTTTATATTCATTCGATTTAATTCTTCAATTCCCTTTCCAGATATATCTGGATTTGGGTCTATATTTGCGATATACACTTCTGAAGCTCCATTATCTTTTAAAAACTTTGTACATGGAGGAGTTTTTGAATCTATATTACATGGTTCAAGATTTACATATACTGTACAATCCAATGGATCTTTAATAGCATTTCTAAAAGCCATAACTTCAGCGTGAGCTTCTCCAAATCTTTGATGAAAACCTTCACCAATAATTTCACCATCTTTTACAAGAACGCAACCAACCATTGGGTTTGGAGATACAGAGCCCCTACCTTGCTCGGCAAGTTCAATCGCTCTTGCCATATAATTTTCATGAGTTAACATTTTATCTTTTATTCTCTATATTAAAACGTCTAGAAAATTCGTATCCAACAATTCCAGTAGCTACAGATACATTCAAACTTTGCTTGACTCCTCTCATAGGAAGTTCTATATGCGTATCAGCTAAGCTAGCTAGTTCTTCAGAAACTCCACTAACTTCATTGCCAACAATAAAGCATAAAGGAAAATTATAATCTGATGAATAAATATTACTAGAACTATGTGTTTGCTCAATAAGAACTAAATTTTGACCTGATGACTTGATTTGTTTTGCTATTTTTATAGTATCTTCATGATATTCCCACGGAACTGACTGTTCTGCACCAAGAGCAGTTTTATGTAAATCATCTCTTGGGGGATATGCTGTATATCCTGTTAAATAGATTTTGGATGCCCCAAATCCATCAGCTGATCTAAAAATAGAACCGACATTATGTACCGAGCGTACATTCTCAACTAAAATTGATATTGGAAGGCGGGAAATAAATGATACTTCTTCTAATGTAGGGCGATCAGCTTTGAGCTCATCATTAGTTCTTTTAATCCTCATTTTTTTAATGGGATATTAAATAAATTAACATCCTCATGAGTCTTTTTCTTGAATTCGGTTACAAAAATTTCAACAATAGAATTTTTTTTCTTATTCTTGATTATTTCTTGAGTATAAAACTTTATGTCACCCAAATCTGACAACTCACTATATAAAACTTCTTTTTGCAACTTATTTTCTTTATCAAAAAATTGTTTCTTATGAACTATGTAGTCAATTGGGTCGATCCAAAAGAGGATATATCCACTTTTATTTTTTACCTTAACTATTTTGCATGATACTCCATTTATAAGATCATCTTCTAAAAAACTTAAATCTTTTTTTAATAAAGAAAGTGGCATTGTTATTGAAGATAAATCTACTTTTTGCGATGATTTTTTACCGGTTAAATCTTTTATCTTGCCTGATCTTGGCATTCTTATCCATTTCTTTTCTTTTCCATCTTTGAACGTATGCACCCACAGCTGCCTTCCTTTTTTCTTTCCTTTGGGCTTTTCTTTAATGTGAATAAGTTTATATTTATCTTGATCGAGTTGCCATAGAACAGATATTTGAAGATTAGTCTTTTCTGATTTATTATTCTTATCTTTGGATTTAATCTGAATTTGCATTTCATGGTCAATGCCATCTATTCGCTTGATAGCTTTCTCCAGAATTTCATTAGGAGATAATTCATTAGCAGATATAGCAGATTGCATTATTAAGAAAATTGATATAGATTGTATATATTTTAGCATACTTAAATTTAAACTTTAATTTATAATGATAACAATCGATTCTTTGTTCCAAAAAATATGAAAAACAAAAAAAATATTATTATTTTTGCAAATGGTGAATTACCTATATCCAAAAAAGCTAATAAAGAATTATTATCTAATAAATTTATTCTATGTTGCGATGGAGCAGTTTTTAAAGCTGAATATTTATCATATGAACCAGATTTAATTATTGGTGATTTAGACTCAATTAACAATAAAATAAAAAAAAAATACAAAAATAAAATCATTAAAATAAAAGATCAAGATTCAAATGATTTATATAAAGCATTGTATTGGGCAGAAGAAAATAATGTAGAATCTGCTACCATTATCGGAGCTGATGGAGGAAGTGATGATCATTACTTAAGAAATTTATTTGTAATCCTTGAGAATGATTTTAGTTTTAAAATAAAATTGATAACTAATAATGGTCAATTTGACCTTACTAATGGTGAAGAATTTTCGTCTATTAAAAATCAAAGGGTATCTTTATTCTGCTTAGATACAGAAGCTAAAATAACAAGCTATGGATTAAAATATAAACTTAAGAATTATCAATTTAATAACTTATATGGCGCAACATTAAATATTGCGAAAACAAAAAAATTTAAAATAGAATGTGATTCTCCAAAAACAAAAATATTTGTATACAGGTCGAATGAAAAAACTAGATAAAAATAATTTTAATAGTTGGAAGGAATATTACTTCAAGTATCAAAGGACTCTTGCTGAGTGTTATTACATTCCATTTTTTCAAAAAAACAAAGTAGAACTCAAAAATAAAAATATTCTAGAGATTGGATGTGGGAATGGCGGTTTTATAAGCGCCTTTGGAGAGTTTTCAGATAATTGTGTGGGTTTTGACCTTAAAGACTTAAAATGGGAAAATACCAATGTTAAATATCATAAACTTGACGTATTTGATGATGAATTAATAAATAAATTTGATTCTAAATTTGATATTATAATACTCAGAGATGTAATTGAACATCTAGATAATACTCAAACTAACAAATTATTTAGTCAAATTCAAAAATTATCAAATTTAAATACTGTTATATTAATTACATTCCCCCCATTCTACTCGCCATTTGGACTACATCAACAAGTTCTCTTAAAATCTATACTTAGATTTGTTCCATATCTTAGTTCTTTACCTAAAAGTCTTATTAAGGTACTTATTAAAGATAATAAAAATAAAGAGGGAACAGATGAACTTTTATCTCTTTATGATTCGAGAAAAACAATTGGCATGTTTTATAGATTAATGTCTCAAAATTGTTATAAAATTCTTGATAAAGAGTTCTTTTATGTTAGGCCATCTCATGAAATTAGGTATGGCATTAAAACGATTAGATCGAGAATAGTACAACACATCCCTTTGATTAGAGAAATTCTCATTACTGGAACAATATTTCTAATTAAGAGCTCTAAAGATTAGTTATTTTAAGATTCCAAGCTCGTATAGCTGCTTAGCAGTATCAATTAGTGCTTGATTAACTTTTTTAGGCTTCCAGTTTAATATTTTTTTTGCATTGTTTGAATATAGCGTATTCTTAAATCCCAAGTAGAATAAAACTATTTTTAATTCTTTGTCAAATATCGCTAAAATTTTTACAAGAAAATTAGGCGCAGTAAACTTTGGAGCTTTATTGAAATTATTTAATCTTAAAATATTAGATACTTCTGTAAACCATAAGCTTTCTGAAGATAATAGAAATCTTTTTCCAGCCGCTTTGGGGTTTATCATAGCTTCAATATGCATATCAGCAACGTCTTTAACATCAACTAAATTCACCCCAAATCTAGGAACCATTGGTGATGACCCATCTAGTATTTTTTTTACAACTGTATTAGATACTCCAATATCTTTAGACAAAGATGGTCCAACAACTATAACAGGATTGATACTGCATACCTCAATGTTTTTGGATTTATCTAATTTACTTACATATTCCCACAAAAACATCTCTGCCTTAGTTTTACTAATATCATAAGGACTAATATTGGGATTATTTATATCAGTCCAATTTGTATCATCTAACTCTTTTTCTTTTGAGCCTGCTCCAATAGCAGAAAATGACGATGTCATTACAAATCTTTTAATATTATTTTTAACAGCTGAATTAAGACACCTTTCAAGTCCATTTACAGCTGGTTTAATTAAATCATCAGGATTATTTGAAAGTAGCAGAGATACAGGGGATGCTGTGTGCAAAACATATTCACATTCATCTAAGGCATCATTCCATCCATCATCTTTCAATAAATCTAATTGACAGAATTCAAGCTTTCCATCACAATCAACAACTTTTGAAATACTATCAACAACTTCCTGCTTACGACTTAGCGACCTTATAGATGTTTTAACAAAATACCCTTTTTGAATCAATCTAGCAATGCAATGTAGAGCTATATAACCAGAACCACCACTAACAAATACTTTCTTCAACTACAATCCCTTCTTGTTATTAATATACTTAATTAATTGTTTGCCAATTTCTGTATTATCAATAAAAGCATCAAAAACTGATGCTCCTGGACCTGTTGCAAAAATTGGAACAAAGTTAGCAGAATGATAATCAGATGTAAATTTAATTTCTAAATCTCCTCCCTTTGAATCATGGACTGCAACACCACCACACTCATGATCTGCTGTAAGAACCACAAGGACATTAGGATTCAATTCTTGATAATCAAGTATATAATTAACTAAATCATTGAGTGATTCCATTTCACCTTGAATATAAGTTCCATTATTAGCATGACCACCCCAATCAACTTGAGACTCTTCAATCATTACAAAAAAACCATTTTTATTTTTTTCAAGGATAGATAGCGCAACTTTTGCCATCTGAGTAGTACTTACTTCCCTATTGCCTTCATATACCTTTCCCAAGCCTTTGTCTGCAAATAACCCAAGAAGCCTTTTATCTTTTTCAATTGGAGTATTAATACTATCAATAAACTGCGCTCCTTGACTTTTATAAAATGTAATGAGACTATCTGGCCAGAATTTCTTTCCACCACCTAAAATAACATCAACATCAGCAGTTGCATATTGCCTTGCAATTTCATGTTCTTTTTTACGATAGTCAATATGAGCAGCAAAAGATGCTGGAGTTGCATGGGTAACAGATGAAGTTGCAACTAAGCCTGTGGACATCCCTTTTTCCTTAGCCCATTCTAGCATGGTTTTAACTGGATTCTTATCATTATCAACACCAATTGCACCATTGTATGTTTTTTGTCCAGCTGAGAGTGCTGTACCACTTGCTGCAGAGTCTGTTACTCTCTTACAGGAAGTTGCACATTCACCATCATTGGGGTGGGTTGCAACCATTCCAATATGATCAAACCTTGCTGGGGCAAATTCTCCATTAGCATAGTAAGATAGGGTATACTGTCCTACCCCTGTTCCATCTGCTATTATAAAGATAATTGACTCAGGATATGTATCCACCTCTTTTCTTATCGTATAATTAATATGGGGTTTTGACTTAAGGATATCATCCTCTTTTGTTGGAAGTTTTTGATCAATTGCAACACTAGTCAAAACTTTAGTCGAACAACTAAAAAGTATAATTGTTACCATAAATACTATTGTTTTTTTCATTATTTAAGACCTTTTACTTTACAATTATTTTTTAAAAAACAGCTATAGTCTTCACATTCACAAACTCTTTAATTCCAAATTCAGATAGTTCGCGTCCGTACCCTGATTTCTTCACACCACCAAATGGAAATCGAGGATCTGACTTCATGAAATCATTAATAAATACAGCTCCAGTTTCAATTTTATGAGCTATAGATAGAGCCTTATCATTATCATTTGACCACACACTTGCACCCAAACCAAAATCAGTATCATTGGCTAAGTCAAGCATCTGTTTAATATTACTACACTTAAATACTGAAAACACAGGGCCAAATGTTTCCTGATTATATACAGGCATATCTTTTGTAATATTTGTTAAAATTGTTGGAGCGTAGAAATAACCTAAAGTTCCAACTTTTTTCCCTCCACATACTAAATTAGCTCCTAATTCAATTGATTGATCTACCTGTGACTGAATCTTATCTAATATATCAAACCTTGCAAGTGGACCGACTTGAGTGCTATTTAGCATTGGGTCTCCAAGCTTTAAAGAAGATACAGAGTTCTTTAACATTTCAAGGAAATCATTATATATATCATCATGAAGAATAAATCTCTTAGCCGCAATGCAACTTTGACCATTATTTAACATTCTTCCCTTAATTGCTGAATCTACACATTTAGGTAAATCAGCATCATCAAGCACAATAAAAGCATCGGTACTACCTAACTCAAGCACAGTTTTCTTTAAATTCTTCCCAGAACATTCAGCTACCTTACTACCTGCAACTTCACTACCAGTCAAAGATACTGCCTTAATCATCTTATTTGATATGATATCTGGGACAATATCTATATCAATGATTAAAATTCTAAATATATCTTTAGGTAATCCAACGCTATGAAATATTTTTTCAATTGCAATGGCAGAACTCTGAACATTTGGAGCATGCTTAACAAGCGTAGAATTTCCTGAAATAATTGCAGGCACAACAAATCTAAATACTTGCCAAAAAGGAAAATTCCAAGGCATTATACCAAAAATTACACCTAATGGTTTATATGAGACAAAACTTGTAACTGCATTAGATTTAAGGTACTTATCTTTTAGAAATTCTTCTGAATTCTTTTCATAGTATTCACAAAGTAAAGCGCATTTTTCGATCTCTGCAATAGATTCTAAAATAGGTTTGCCCATTTCCATAGTTATGATTTCTGCATATTGCTTTTTATTTTCTAATATCATTTTTTTGACTTCAGATATTATATTGATTCGATTCTTAATATTAAGTTCAGCCCATTCCTCCTGAGCTTTCGAAGACTCTAAAATCACCTTCTTAACTTTAGATAGGCTAAACTCCTGAAACTCAGCAAACGCTTGTTCATTAACTGGATTTATTGATTTCAATACACTCATTTTTATTTTATTCTATTTTTTAGTTTATTCTATTTTTTTTGGATTAATGTATAGCTAAATTTACACTTGATTTTCATCCTACAATATAAAAAAATAATTAACATGGAGACCAGTAATGAGTGATGCCTTTAGAGTACCTGTTCCTATAAATGAACCAATAAAAGATTATGTCCCAAACTCAGAAGAAAAGAAAAGTTTATTGGCAAAGATTAATGAGCTCTCATCTATGAAAGTCGAAATTCCTATCATTATTGATGGCAAAGAAATAAAAACAGGTAATATGGGAGATTGTGTGAAACCATATGACCATTCTCATATTCTTGGGACATATCACAAAGCAGGTGAAGAGCAAGTTAAGATGGCCATTGAATCATCTCTTGATGCATGGAAGGATTGGAGCCAAACATCATTTGAATTTAGAGCTAAAATTTTTCTGAAAATGGCAGAACTTCTCGCTGGACCTTTTAGAGATATTATTAATGCATCTACAATGTTAAATATGAGTAAGAATGCGTATCAGGCTGAAATAGATGCTGCTTGTGAACTGATTGACTTCTGGAACTTCAACTGTTACTATGCAGAAGAGATTTATAGGCAGCAACCGATGTACTCTCCTAAGGGAACAAAAAATCAAACTGAACACAGACCTCTAGAGGGTTTTGTGTTTGCAGTTACTCCATTTAACTTTACTAGTATCGCTGCGAACCTTCCAAGTGCTCCTGCTCTTATGGGCAACACAGCTATATGGAAACCTGCCTCAAGTACGGTCTATCCAGCTCACTTCATGATGAACCTATTTAAGGAGGCTGGACTCCCAGATGGTGTAATAAATCTGCTTCCAGGAAATGGAGCTGTAGTTGGAAATCAGATACTATCAAACCCAAAACTTGCAGGAATTCACTTCACCGGATCGACTGGAGTGTTTCAAAGTATGTGGAAACATATTGGAGAAAATATTAAAAACTATGATTCATACCCACGAATTGTTGGAGAGACAGGAGGGAAAGACTTTTGCGTGGCTCATGAGTCTTGCAATAAAGAAGCTCTTGCCACAGCAATGACGCGAGGAGCCTTTGAATTCCAGGGCCAGAAATGCTCAGCGATGTCTAGGGCCTATATACCATCAACAATATGGGAAGAGGTTAAAAAGACCTACATGTCTCAGGTTGACGAGCTTCAAATGGGCTCTCCTGAGCGATTTTCTAACTTTCTTAACTCTGTAATCGACAAAGGAGCATTTGACTCAATAGCTGCCTATATTGACTATGCAAAGGAGGCTGATGACGCAGAAATCATTACTGGTGGTGGATATGATGATTCAAAGGGCTATTTTATTGAGCCAACAACTATTTTAACTACAAATCCTCGATTCAAGACAATGGAAGAGGAAATATTTGGACCTGTACTAACAGTCTACATTTACAATCCAAGTGACTGGGAAGATACACTGAAACTTGTTGATACCACCTCTCCATACGCACTAACTGGAGCAATTTTCTGTGATGATAAGGATATCCTTAAGTCTGCAAATAAAACTCTTAGATTCTCGGCTGGAAACTATTATATCAATGATAAGCCAACTGGTGCAGTTGTCGGACAGCAACCATTTGGTGGCGCACGAGCTTCAGGTACTAATGATAAAGCTGGATCAATGTTTAACCTTATCAGATGGGTATCTCAAAGAACAATAAAAGAGAATTTTGAACCACCTACAGACTACAAATATCCATTCATGGGAGAAGATGAATAAAATTAATATAAACATAAAATCAGAAGTAGAAACCCTTCAAAAGGTTCTGGTGCATACTCCAGGTTTAGAAATGAATCTGCTTAACTCGCAAAATACAAGTGAGTTTAACTTTGACTTTGAGAAAAAAACTTTTTGTGAGAACCAAAACTTTCTTCTATGGGATGATACTATCTACCTCGATGGTGCTATAAGAGAGCATCGTGAGATGTGTCAGGTAATAGATTCACTTGCAGGAGGTAAAGTCTGCATTCAATTCAAAGAATTATTTGAAGAGTATCATCGTCCTTGGACAGAAAAGGAAATTGTGGCAAATCTTCTTTTTACAAGAGACCTAGCATTTTCATTTGGATCTACAACCGTGGTATCTTGGAACTCTAAGACTGCCCGAAACCAAGAGAATATTTTTACAAACAGTCTATTTAAGACTCATCCATCTTTAAATGAAAATAAAGTAGTTTTCTTTCATGATACTTACCCTGATTTGACCATTGAGGGTGGAGATGTTATGATTTTTGACAACAAGACTATTATGGTTGGTCTAAGTGAAAGAACAAAGAAAGAGTCTATTCAAGCACTTCTTCCTCATTTTTTAGATGAAGGGTTCACAAATGTAGTGGGAGTATCTCTTCCAAAGAAAAGAACTTTCATGCATCTTGATACAGTGCTAACAAAAATTGATAAAAATGACTACCTAATCTATGAAACAGAGGATCCAGTTGACTATATCAAATTTACTGCTTCTAATCCAAGAGGCCAAAATTTAACCTCGCATAATCTCAGCACTATTGTAAAACAATTTGATGAACTTGCAACATTATATAATTGCAGTCAGAACGAGCAATGGACATGCGGGTCAAATGCCCTCGCTGTATCTCCAGGTAAGATTCTTTTGTATGAACGAAATCAGAAAACTATAGAAAATTTAATTCAAAATGGAGGGTATACTGGTTACACTCCAAAAGAAATTATAAACGGAGCATTTAATGATAATGAGAAAATTGTAGTTAGTATTAACGGCTCTGAACTTTCAAGGGGACGCGGTGGCGCCCGGTGTATGACAATGCCACTGGCTAGAGGTTAATTATGGGGCAACAGAATCCAACAGTAATGATATCCTTGGGAGGTAACGCTATCAGCCCTAAAAACGAATCGGGGACGATTGATGAGCAATTTGCTCATACGCGAGAAAGTCTTACAGCTGTAATGGGATTTGTGAAAAGGCGCTATAATATTTGTATCTCTCATGGCAATGGTCCCCAAGTAGGTGCTGAGCTCCAAAGAAATGAACTCACTCAAGATGTTATACCCCCACTCCCGCTTGGCGTACTAGTTGCAAATACTCAAGGTGCAATTGGATACATGATTCAGCAATCGCTACAAAATGCATTATATACTGAAGATGCAAACAGAGAGGTAGTAAGTATCATATCTCAAGTTAAAGTTGACAAAGATGATCCCGCACTAAAAGAGCCCAGAAAGTATATAGGGAAGTCGTACAATAAAAAAACAGCTTATGAGTTAGCAGAAAAACATGGATGGATTGTAAAAGAACAAGAATCTAATATTTGGAGGAGAGTTGTACCTTCGCCAAAACCACTTTATATTTTTAATGGAAAATCAATAAAGCATCTGGTAAACTACGGAACCATTGTTATCGCTGGTGGCGGTGGCGGAATTCCATCTTACAACGATAAGGATGGAATCCTACATGGACTTGATGGAGTTATTGATAAAGACTACTCAGCTGCCTTGCTTGGTAGAATTATAAGAGCAGATGAACTATTTATGATTACAGATGTTGATAATGTTTATTTAAATTATAATAAAGAAAATCAAAAGAAGTTAGACCACTGCACTGTTAGTGAGGCTGAAAAATATTTAAAAGAAGGGCATTTTGGAGTTGGATCAATGGAGCCAAAAATCAAGTCGGCAATTTATTTTCTTGAACATTATGGAAAAAAAGTAGTCTTGACTTCACTTAAGAAATTAGAAGATGCACTTAAAGGAAATTCAGGAACCACAATCACAAAGGATTAATTAATGAAAATACATGAGTACCAAGGAAAAAAAATATTGAAATCGTATGGTATCCCAATTCAAGATGGATTTGTTACAGATAACAATGAAGATATTGAGAGTACAATTGATAGGGTCTCTGAAGAGTATAGCTGTAGCCAATTTATTGTAAAAGCTCAAATCCACGCAGGAGGAAGAGGAAAAGGAGGTGGAGTGAAATTTTGTCCCGATAAATCTTCTGCTATAGAATCAGCAAATAATATCCTAGGTATGAATCTAGTTACACCTCAAACGGGAGAAGCTGGGCAAAAAGTAAGAAAAATATATATAACTAAGGCATTTGACATCTCTCATGAATACTACATAGCGATAACCCTTGATAGATCAAAAAATCAAGATGTGATAATGGCGTCAACAGAAGGTGGAATGGATATAGAAAAAGTTGCAGAAGAAACTCCTGAAAAAATCATAAAGGTTTGGGTTGATCCAATTGAAGGACTTCATGATGACCAAATTAAAACTCTTGTGGATGGACTTGGGTTTAGGGATGATTTATTTTCACAGGTATCTAATTTATTTAAAAAACTCTACAAGTGTTATATACAGAAAGATACTACCATGTTAGAGATAAATCCACTCGTTAAGACTGAAGATAATAATGTGGTTGCCTTAGACTCAAAATTCAACTTTGATGGAAATGCAATGTTTAGACATCCAGATGTAAATGACATGGAAGATCCATTTGAAGTAGATGAAACTGAACTTGAGGCTGGAAAATTTAATCTCAACTATATTAAGCTTGATGGAAATGTTGGATGCATGGTTAATGGTGCAGGACTGGCGATGGCTACAATGGATATTATAAAATTATCTGGTGGAGAACCTGCTAACTTCTTAGATGTAGGTGGTGCTGCCAGTGTAGATACCGTAAAAAATGGATTTAAAATAATTTTAAAGGATTCAAATGTTAAAGCTATTTTAATAAATATTTTTGGAGGCATAGTTCGCTGTGATAGAGTTGCAAAAGGCGTTGTGCAAGCGGTGCAAGAATTAAATTTAGATGTACCTGTAGTTGTTAGATTAGAAGGAACAAATGCCATTGAGGCAAAAGAAATATTAGAAAATTCAGAAGTAAAAATTATTCCAGCTACAACTATGCAGGATGCTGCAGATAAAGTTGTGGATGCTGCACTAAATTAGGAGATAGCAATGTCAATACTTGTTAATAAAGATACAAAAGTTGTCGTTCAAGGTATTACTGGATCAGAGGGCACATTTCACTCTGAACAAATGATAGAATATGGAACTAATATTGTAGCAGGCGTTACACCTGGGAAGGGTGGTGATACGGTGCTTGATAATATTCCAGTATATAACTCAGTTAAAGAGGCGAGAGATAATCATAACGTGAATGCTTCAATTATATTTGTTCCTCCACGATTTGCGGCTGGGGCAATGATAGAATCTATTGAAGCGGGGATAGAATTAATAATCTGTATTTCAGAAGGTATTCCAATACGAGATATGGTAAAAGTAAAGCATATGCTAGATAATAGTGATTCAAGATTAATTGGCCCAAATTGTCCCGGAATTATTACTGTAGATGAATGCAAATTAGGTATAATGCCTGGATTTATTTGCAAAAAAGGAAATGTTGGAGTAATATCTAAGTCAGGTACATTAACTTACGAGGCTATTGATCAACTTGTTAAAAATGGATTAGGACAGACTACGGCGCTAGGTATAGGTGGAGACCCTATAATTGGTACAGATATGATTGCGGCTCTAGAATTATTTGAAAATGATCCTGAAACTGATGGAATTGTTATGATTGGAGAAATTGGAGGACAGATGGAAAATGAAGCAGCTCAATGGGCAAAAGACAATGTCACAAAACCTATAGTTGGTTTCATTGCTGGACAGACTGCACCTCCAGGACGTCGAATGGGTCATGCGGGAGCAATAGTATCTGGTGGTGATGAAACAGCTGAAGCTAAAAATAAAATTTTAGCTGAGTGTGGAATCTCAGTCGCAAGATCTGTTGCAGAGATTGGGAATAAAATGAAAAAATGCTTAACATTAAAAGCTTAGGAGTAATAGATAAATGGAAACTACTTTAGCAATTGTAAAACCAGATGCATATAAAAACGGCTATTCTGGAAAAATCATTGATAGAATAATTAAAGAAGGCTTTGCTATAGATCAGATGAAACAGATTCTAATGACTAAAGAAAAGGCTGAAGGTTTTTATGAAGTACATAAAGAACGTCCTTTTTTTGGAGAACTAGTAGACTTTATGTCTTCAGGTAACTGTGTTGTCCTTTCATTGAAACGTGAAAATGCAGTTGCAAAATGGAGAGAAGTTATAGGTGCAACGAATCCAGAAGAAGCAGATGAGGGAACTATAAGAGCGCTTTATGGCACTAATACTGGGAATAATGCAGTCCATGGATCTGATTCAGCTGAAAATGGAATCATTGAATCCAATTATTTTTTTAAGGAATAATTTTTAGATGAAACTTACAACTTTAATATTAAGCTTATCTTTTATATTCTTTTACGGATGTAGTGGAAATGACGAATATATTGAAATACAAGTAAAGGATGTTATAGATGTTAAAAGTATATTTAGTGATCCTGAAAATCCCAATCTTGTGTACATATGGAGCGCTCCAATCTCAAAAGCTGAATTAGTACCCGAATTTGAAATTAAAGATAATATATTCTATTTTTCTCCTCTTGAAGTTGGAGCATACAAAATTACTTTAAATATAGAAACTGATAGTGGAAAAGAAATTGCGGTTGAAAATTTCAACTATTTAGCTATGGATTTCATTGCAAAATCTGAAAAAAAGTATAAACCTTCAACTTTTCCATCAAAAGAATTAAGACAGAAAAAAAATATGGAAAAACCATACTATACTGTTCAAGTTTATGCTAAACCCGTTAAAAATGAAGCAATAAATGAATCAAATAAATTATTTGATTTTGGATTTGAGGATGTATACATTGAAGAATATATGCATAATGGAATAATGTTTTGGAGAGTTAGAACAGGTTTTTTTAACACAAAAATTAAAGCAGAAAAACACAAAAAGAAAATTTCGAAAGCTCTAAAAATTAAAGTAAATGATTTATGGACTGTTAATGTTAAATAAAAAAATAATAAAATGTTTTATGCTTACTATTATTTTTCTTAANTTAACGGCCGAANTAGTTTATATGGAAAAAAAGAATGTCAAGAATTTGTAAAATTACAGGAAAAAGACCAAAGACTGGAAATAATGTCTCTAAGGCTAATAATAAGACTAAGAGAAAACAATATCCAAATATGCAGAAAAAACGTTACTTCATTCCTGAANTAGGAAGAACNGTAACANTAAAATTATCTGTAAATGGTATTAAAACTATTGATAAATATGGTCTTATTCCNTATTTAAATAAAAAAGGAATGTCACTAGCTGACATTAAATAAAAAATGGCAGTCCCAAAACGAAAGATTTCAAAAACACGCGGCCGAAAAAGAAGAACTCACTGGAAGGCAAAAGAAAATTTAGCTTTAGATACATGCAAGCAAACTGGTACAGTTCATCANAGACATAAAGCNTATTATGTAGATGGTGTTTTGTACTATAAAGGTAAAATCCTTCAAAGCAACCAATAGCCTTTATTAATCTATGAAAATTGCATTAGATGTNATGGGTGGNGANAATGCTCCCCAGTCNAATATTCTAGGTGCAAAANATTTCATTGAGAACAATCATAACTGTACAATTATATTAGTTGGAGANGANTCCTTAATCAAGGANCAGCTCAAAAAGCATAATTTCNNTTCTAAAAACATAGAGATTCATCATTGCTCTGAATCTATNTCAATGAGTGAAAATAAGCCATCAATGGTTTTTAAAACAAANCCAGATAGTTCAATTGTTCAATCAATAAAATTGGTTAAAGAAAAAAAAGCANATGCGGTAATTAGTGCNGGAAATACAGCTGCNCTACTATCNACGTCTCTATTTGTTTTAGGNAAAATAGATNAGATAAAAAGACCAACACTTGCTACTCATTTCCCTACAAAAAANGGAGGTTTCGTCCTTACTGATGTTGGAGCAAATACTGATGTCAAACCAGACCACTTACTTCAATTTGCAATAATGGGATCAATNTANGCGAAGCATATNAAAAACACTGATATAATTAATACAGGACTTCTAAACATTGGAGTTGAAAAGAATAAAGGNAATATATTAACTCAAAAAGCTTATCNATTATTTGAAAAAANTATAANAGGGTTCATTGGTAATATTGAGCCAAGATATGTTTTTGAAAAAAAAGTTGATGTTGTTGTATGTGATGGCTTTTCAGGNAATATAATGATAAAACTNACCGAAGGCCTATCTGGNCATTTACATGATTGGATTAATTCAATAGAAGANTTAGAAAAAAATGAACNTATTAGAAATNNNCTTTATNCTATTTTTAATAACTATAATTATGAATCACATGGNGCAAGTCCTTTTTTAGGTGTGAAAGGNATTGTACTAAAGTGTCATGGCGCTTCTAGTCAAAAATCAATTAATAGTGCTCTATCTTTAGCCAATACCCTATCCAAAAAANATATTATAAAGAAAATTGAAAGAGACCTTAAAGAAAATCTGATTTTTTCAGAATAGATATGTTGATTTATATTAATGATAAATTATAATTTTATTTTCCCAGGTCAAGGNTCTCAATCTGTTGGAATGTCAANGGATATTTTAATTAGTAATCGATCTAAAACACTNTTTAANGAAGCAAGCGANTTAATTGGATATGATCTGCTTGATATATGCTTGAATGGCCCAGAAGATTTATTAATTAAAACAAAAAATACTCAGCCTTCAGTTTTTACTCTAAGNATNCTTATTGATCAAATATTAAAAGAATCTAATATNTTTCCAAGAGCTGTAGCTGGNCATAGTCTAGGTGAGTATGCAGCACTNGTTTCATCTAATGTATTAAAATTCAGNGACGCACTAAAACTTATTATNCTTAGATGTAATGAAATGGAAAAAGCTAACAATTCTAATGATGGNANAATGGCAGCAGTTTTAAATGCTTCAAAAAATGATNTAAGTCAAATTATTAGTTTAGCTAAGGGGNTTCTNGTTGTAGCAAACTATAATACNANNTCACAGGTAGTAATATCTGGAGAAANATCTGAANTAAATTCAGCAATAGATAATTTTAANTCCTTATCCAAAAAAATNAANTGCATAAAACTNAAAGTTTCAGGGGCATATCATTCCCCATTAATGNAATTTGCAAGAGATGCTTTATCTAATGCTATAAATTCATTAAATTTCAACNATGCAGAAATTCCAATTTATCAGAACATAGATGCAAAACCTTATCAAAACNNTAAAAAAATTAAANAAAATCTCATTTTACAACTNGAGAGTCNAGTGAANTGGAATGAAACTATATTAAATATGGAAACAAAAACTAAAAATTTTATTGAAAGTGGACCCGGTAAAGTTTTANTCNGTATGAATANAAGAATNTCCCCAGAAATTTGTTCATATGAAGCTAATAGTATTTCAAAAATANATTCAATATGCACAATAGNCTAGAAAATAAAGTTGCAGTTATAACAGGAGCATANGGTGACATAGGATTCTCTATATGTNAAAAATTTGCTGAAAATGGTATAAATCTTGCAATTTTAGGAANAGATTTANAAAAATTGNAANTCAAAAAAAAATATCTTAATGATAATTATNATNTAGATATNTTTAGTTGNAANTTAGATGTTAGCGACCCTGATTCTTACAAAATTTGCATAGAAAAAATANTTTCAAAATTTGAAAAAATAGATATTTTAGTTAATAATGCNGGAGTTACTAAAGATAACATTATANTGCGTATGTCCAATGANGATTGGAATAATGTAATTGAAACAAACCTGAAAGGTACTTTTCTAGGATGTAAATATGTTTCAAAGATTATGGTTAAACAAAAATATGGGAAAATTATTAATATTTCCTCAATTGTAGGCCAGATCGGCAATAAAGGTCAAACTAATTACGTTGCGTCAAAAGCTGGGATAGATGGAATAACTAAATCTCTCGCAAAAGAACTAGGTTCAAGAGGTATAAATATCAATTCAATCGCACCAGGTTATATTGAAACAAATATGACCAAACTTTTGAATGATAATATTAAAAAAGAATTACTTGATAAAATTTCACTTAATAGATTTGGACAACCTATTGAAGTGGCTAATTTAGCTTATTTCTTAGTAACTGAAGAAGCCTCATACATCAATGGACAAATAATAAATCTTGATGGTGGGATGTAAATAAAAAGGAGCTCGTACATGTCAGATAATCTAACAAGAATAAAAGAAATTATAATTGATAAGCTTGGAATTGAAGAAAATAAAATAACAACTGAAGCTAGATTTATAGAAGATCTAGGTGCTGACTCATTAGATACAGTAGAGTTAATCATGCAATTTGAAGAAGAGTTTGATATTGAAATCTCAGATGAAGATGCTGAAAAACTTAATACNGTTGGAAGTTCAGTAGATTATATAAACGAAAAGNNAAGTTAATANTNAGTGAATAAAAGAGTAGTNATTACTGGGATGGGAGTTNTCTCATCACTTGGTAACTCAACAAANACATTTTTCGAAAATATAACTAATGGGNAATCTGGTATTTCCCCTATAACCTCATTTGATACAACTAATCACCCTGTTAAAATTGCAGGCGAAATAAAATTTAATCTTGATGAGCACTTTGATTCAAAAGAATTGAATCGATTAGATCGTTTTTCTGCTTTTGCNCTTCTTGCNGCAAAAGAAGCTNTTGAANACAATATAGTAANTGATCCTCTCAAATCTAAAGTTGGTGTTATAATTGGCTCTGGTATTGGTGGTCTACACACTATGGAAGAACAATATTCAAGGCTCCAAAAAAGTCCAAAAAGAGTAAGCCCTTTTTTTGTACCCTCAATGATNCTTGATATAGTATCAGGTCACATTTCAATAAAATATGGATTTAAAGGTCCTAATTTTGCAGTTGTATCAGCTTGTGCCTCAGCAAATCATGCGATTGGNGAATCTTTTAATCGTATTAAATATGGAATGAATGATATTATTGTAACTGGAGGTACAGAAGGAGGNATAACCCCCCTATCTATNGCTGGATTTGCAAATATGAAAGCATTANCAAGAAATAGNGATTATAATTTAGCTTCTCGGCCGTTTGATAATGAAAGAGATGGTTTTGTNATTGCAGAAGGNGCGGGTATTTTAGTTCTAGAAGAATATGANCATGCAAANAAAAGAGGAGCTGAAATTCTAGGTGAAATTATCGGNTATGGAGCAACTGCTGATGCNTATCACCTTACATCACCAGCATTAGACGGCGCTGGAGCTGTTNAAGCAATGTCTGAAGCTNTAAGAAGTGCGAATATAAANANCGCTGAAGTTAACTATATTAATGCTCACGGAACCTCAACTCCTTTCAATGATAAAATAGANACGCTAGCTATTAAAAAAGTATTTNGTAAAGAGTTTNNTNATTTATTTGTTAGTTCTTCAAAATCTATGCTTGGTCATCTATTNGGAGCAGCTGGAGCAGTTGAAGCAATAATAACAATTAAGGCTTTACAAACTGGCATATTNCCCCCTACAATTAANTATAATACNCCTGANCCTGATTGTGACCTAAATTATATACCAAACAAAGCAATTGAAAAAAATATTAATTATGCTTTAAGTAACGCATTTGGATTTGGAGGACATAATGCTAGCTTATTATTTAAAAAGTTTAACTAAACTAAGCATNCTTTATTAATTTTATTTTATCCCTAATTTTTGCTGCAACTTCATAATTTTCTTCATCCACTGCNTTATCTAGGGCTCTTGTCAATCTATTAATATTTGATTTNTTTTGTGATATGTCTGATTTAGTATTTTTATAATATTCAGAAANTGCGTTAAAGTCTGAATCTATACNTCCTTGACNNTTTTTTATGCTAGATAATACTTGATCATCAATAAAAATAGGATAATTACANTTAAGAGCAATTGAAATTGCATCACTTGGCCTACAATCAATTGATTTNATTCCAAAATTATAACTTTTTATTAAAATTCTTGAAAAGAATGTATCATTTTCAAAATTATTTATCTCAATTCTATTGATTTTAATATCTGAGCTATCAAGAATATCAANAATTATATCATGGGNCATTGGCCTTGGAGTCTGGACTCCTTCCAAAGCAAGTGCAACANATTGTGCCTCCGAATTANCTATTAATATAGAAAAATANNTAGCNGANCCTATCTCTTGCATAAGAATTGTATATCCTTTGCTAGATTGGCAATAAGATATCTTATTTACAGAAAATCTTTTCATTCCNNATACTAAGAAAGCTTACTTTTCANCTCNATAATTCGATTGACTGGAATTGGNTCAATATTATTTTCAACTGCTAAATAATANGANATCCAATCATTTAAGTAAATTAACTTTAGACATCNTTCTTCGTAATTTTTTCCTGGGGTTTTAATCAATAAATTNTTNACACCAATTTTTTCTAATAAATTTGTTGTGATTTTTATTCGATCTAATATTCTAGGATTATCATCTTCATCATATATCCATATTGCTACTTTATTTAAATTCTTAAACTGAAAACTGTTCCATCCTTCAATTTCATTATGATTCATCTCTGGCAANACATTAAATGATGTTAACATTTTAGAATTTTCAGCTATTTGAGCTCTAAGNCTAGATGCTATATGNTCNGTACTATTTTCGACACCATAAATAGCTATTATACTGTTATTTATATCTTTAGCAATAGATNCTGCAAGTCCCNCTTCTTTACAGAATTNATCCATATATTGATATAATGATTTTGTAGCGTCAATAATTTTATCTATAAAATTAGAATTAACTAAATTTATTTTATTTAATACACATAAAAGAGTAATTAGAGAAAATCCCAAGGCAGCTCTAGGTTGATATCCTTTAGGAATTTTAACAATAGGAACTTTATGCTTCAATGATTCANTCTCTANATTTCCNCCAGTTGAGATTGAAATCACCTTTCTTGATTTTGAAACTGCTAAATCAAAACATGATAATGTTTCTTCAGTATTNCCAGAATATGAACTTAAAATAAATAAAGTATTTTCATTTGTCCAATTTGGTATTGAATAATCTCTTAAAACTGTTATAGGAACATNTATGTCATTCTTTAAAAATAACTTTACTAAATCACCACTAATAGCAGAGCCACCCATTCCCGCAATAACAATAGTATCTACATTAGAAAACTTATCTAGACTAAGGTGTAATGAATTAAGATTTTCAAATTGATNAATAATTTGATCAGGAAAACTTTTTATCATTTCATNCATTTTCATATTAGTACTCCCTATTAAAAATTAAATCACTATAATACCTTAANAATTGAACATTTCCTTCCATATTATTTAAGATCATTTTGGATTTTTGGATATTTTCTTCTATAAAATTTTTAGCTTTGAGTTCAATACTATTAGATACCATAAAATTACGAAGGCTCTTAATTGTTCCTGTTTTATCAAATTCAAACTTATCTAATATCATATTTAACTCAGGTTTTAATTCTTGTGGTGTAGATACCCATAAAAAAGTTTTCTTATGTAATGCAAAATCACTATCGAGGCTCTTATTCATTGANTTTGAATCAGAAAACAATTCTAAGAGATCATCTTGTACTTGATATACCATACCTATACATTCACCAAACTCCCTTAAATCTTCAGTTTTACTAGATGGAAGATTACAAACAATTCCACCAATTTGAGCTGATAGNCCTATCATATATGCAGTTTTAAGATAAATCATTTGCTTATATTCATCNACATTTACATTTTTACGACTTTCAAATTCAATATCAAAAGCTTGTCCTTCACATACAGAAAGCAATCCATTTACAAACTTTTGTATTAAATCCAACTTATTCATGGACTTATTTCTCATAAGTAATTTTANTGAAATTGCTAACATGGCATCNCCTGATAAAATTGCAGTATTCTCATCCCATTTTTCATGAACAGTCTCTATTCCATGTCTNAACACATCTTTATCCATAATATCATCATGCACTAAAGTGAAATTATGAAGGAGTTCTATTGCTAGTGCAGGATAAATAGCATCTTCTATTGGNACNTTATTTATATCAGCAATTATTAATGTTAAAATAGGTCTGAATCTTTTACCTTTACCAGACAATGTATGATTTATAGGTTTCCTTAGAGATTCAGGACCTGTTTTATATATATCAATTAAATGAGAATCTAAAATATCTCTATATGAATTAATCTTATCATCAAATATGTTCATTAGTCTTTACTCCAAATGATAAAAGCTTTTCAATTACCATCTTTTCATACTTATCTAATAAATTTTTAGTAGAAGCTTCAATCCTACATACAATGACAGGTTGTGTATTTGAACATCTAATTAAAGCCCATCCATCATCAAGNCTAAGTCTAATACCNTCAATATCTGAAAAGCTATATTTAGATGAAAAATAGTCAAAAACACTGTTCATAATATCAATTTTTTCTNGATCGTCTTTACAATCAAATCTTAACTCAGGAGTTGAGAAATATTTAGGAACTTCAGAAACAATTTCACTTAATTTCATATCTTGATTTGANAANAGTTCTAANAATCTAAGACCGACATAAATAGCATCATCGTAACCAAAATAATCGTCTGCGAAAAAAATATGTCCACTCATTTCTCCACCTATTTTAGCCTTTTCTTGTTTCATCTTATTTTTTATAAGAGAATGTCCAGTTTTCCACATAACAGGATTTCCATTAAATTTCTTTATCATATCTTCAAGTGCTTTTGAACACTTAACATCATAAACGACAGAATCACCNTCTTTAATAATTTTTGATAAAAAAATTGATATTAAGATATCTGACCTAATTATTGCACCATTTTCATCAANAGCAACAATTCTATCTGCATCTCCATCATAGGCAAGACCTACATCACATTTATTTTTAATNACAAANTTNTGAAGGTCTACTAAGTTAGTATCAACAGTTGGATCAGGATGATGATTNGGGAAATTACCATCAATATCACAATAAAGCTTATAAAGTTCAATATTAAATTTTTCATATAGATGTGGNACAATAATACANCCTGCAGCATTTCCACAGTCAATAGCAACTTTTAATCTTTTATTNATCTTTATTTTACTTTCAATCATTTGNTTATAATCTGANATAATATCATATGANCNAAAAGTTCCTTTAGATTGGATATAGTCCTCATTCAATATCATATTNTATAATAACTGAATATCATCNCCATAAAATGGTTTAGCATCATATGTAAGCTTAAATCCATTATAGTTTGACGGATTATGACTTCCTGTAATTTGTATTGCAGCATCTACATTAAGATTATCATTATGAAGACTGTAGTAACTAATTGGGGTNGGAAGTTTATTAAAAGATATTACATCNATACCNGTAGACAATAAACCTTNAGTTAAATGATCAAGTAAAGACTCTGTACTTAGTCTNACATCCCCACTAACACCAATAGTNTTTTTATTNTTTTTAATTAAAAAAGAACCATANGCCTTACCTATGCTTAATGCNAGCTCATTGGTTACTTCTTTATCAACNATACCTCTAATATCATATGCTCTAAATATATTTTTAATTAATTCAACCTGCATAAATATCTCCTAATAAACATTTTGATGAAGCTCCTGTAACTTTAGGCATATTACTTGTNAAATTATTAATTCTACAAGCACCTAAAGNTGCTATTAATANNGCTTCNTTTATAGATGNGTCTATNCCATAATCAGAAATCATTTTAACATTATAACCTTTTTCTAAGAAACTTGATTTTACAATAGGNTGATTTGTCCCACCCCCGCTAAAAATTAGCTCAAANCTTTTATCNGCTAATTTAAGATATTTAGANATATTATANTCAATACTNTCTATAGTAGTTTGAACTAGAGTTNTAATAAGATCCCGTTTATTGATTTTGGGNAATTTATTTAAAATCTTNTTCAAAATATTTTTNTCAAAATCAACTATATCCATAGATTTTGGTGGTGGAGATTTAATTAATTCCAAACTTAAAAGNTCATTTAAAAGNTCNTCAATTATTTTNCCATTATCTGAAAGTCGACCATNNAAATCACAGTCAGAATCAAAAAGTAATTTAGAAGCTAAATCTACTAGGCACATTCCAGGNCCTGTATCAAANCCTAAAACTTCCTCTCTTTTTCCAGATTTTGGTATATGAGAAATATTTGNTATNCCACCAATATTTAAAGTAACAATATCTTCAGATTTATTTGAAAATAACAGCCAATCTAAAAATGGCATAAGAGGTGCACCAGTTCCTCCATATTNAATATCATTATTTCTGAAATTATAAATAATAGGTATATCTAACTTTTCAAAACAATATTTAGCATCAAATAACTGAATAGATATTTTTTTATCTATGTGTAGAACAGTTTGTCCATGGCAGGCAATATAATCAATTTGATTTAAATTGGAACAAAACTTTTCAATTTTGTTAATAAAAATATTAGTTAATTCTATTTCATTTTCTTTATTTGTATNATTCTCATNATTTCTTAATGAAAAAATAAANTTTTTTTCAATATCAGAAAACGGAATAGTAAAAAAGTTTAATATCTCATANTCTAAATTATATTCTTTANTTATATCNATGTTTACATTACATAAATCAAGACCATCNCATGATGTACCAGACATTATTCCAAGAATATTCATCTACATCTAATTTTTATCANCACTAAGNATCAATCTTAAATTTCCATTATATNTNGCTATTAATTTAATAGACTCATGATATGAAACTNTTAAATTAGTCATTATTATAGCATTTTTAACTTTNCCTTCNGATTTTTTTAGTATNATTTGAGCTTCAGNNTNATTTAAACCAGTTAATGCTTTCAAAATATTAATTGCTCTTTTTTCTAATTTTTTATTNACNACATTTAAATCAACCATATAATTTCCATATGTTTTNTTTAGNTTTATCATTGTTATTGAACTAATCATATTTAATATNATTTTAGTTGCTGTNCCACTTTTCATTCTTGTAGANCCTGANATNATTTCTGGTCCAACATAAGTTTTAATGATTTTATCAATATATTTAATACTATCTACATTATTGAAAGTAATAAGAACTGTTGTTGCNCCAATTTTATGANNAAGTTTTAAGAATTNTAAAACAAAGGGTGCACTTCCACTACATGAAATNCCTATTATTATATCTTTNGATGAAATATTTTTATTATTAATTATNTTACTTATCTCATCAANTTTATCTTCTGCNCCTTCNATAGATTNAGTTANAGCTCTNTCTCCNCCTGCAATAACTCCTTGNACCAATTCCTGGTCAACACTAAATGTAGGCTTACACTCAGAAGCATCAAGNACTCCTAGNCGCCCNGANGTTCCTGCTCCAACATAAAGTAATCTTCCTCCAGANATCAAAGAGGCTATAGTTAGNTCAANAACATTTTTTATATCATCAAGNGATTCTTNCAATCCATCTAAAATAGTTTTATTATCATTATGAAAAATTTGAACAATTTCAGAGACATTTTTTGTATCTATNTCAATAGAATTTTGATTTTGTGATTCAGTTATAGTATTAGTTTTTTTCATAAAGATATGTAGTCTGTACCATTTTATTTATTAAATTTAAGATAATGGACATTTTATTCTTAGCAATAACAGGAATTATTTTATCAATATTCTTTTCTTCGTCTGAAATAGCATTAATTTCAGCAAACAAACTACAAATAGATGTTTGGGTAAAACAAAANNTGCGCTTGTCTAGAATTGCGAATCTAATAATTGATAATAAAGAATTTTATTTATTTTGCATNTTAGTNGGNAATAATATTGCTAANATGCTTACAACCTCATTNCTTACAATATATTTAGTAANTTCAAANATTCTTCCAGAGGAAAGTATATTTATTATAATTTCTATTTTNATATTATTGTTCGCTGAAATAATCCCAAAATCAATAATTCGACAATTTAGTAATGCAACTTTACTAATAATTTCACCAATACTTTATNNTATTGGAATGANTTTAGGACCAATATATAAGACATCTAAAATTTTTTTAAATATTAATTCAGATGATTCTATTTTCAAAAGTAAAGATCATGACTATATTAGAGATGACATACAGCATGTTTATGAACATGTAGATAAATCCATTGAAATAGAAGATGAACAAAAAGAAATGCTATCAAATGTATTNACTCTTGGTGAAAATACAGCNTATGAAGTTATGACACCAAGAACAAANCTTTCNATGGTATCTAAAGATTCANGTCTAGAAGAAATACTTCATACTTTTATAGACTCTGGACATTCTAAACTACCTGTATACGAAGACAGCATAGATTCTATAGTTGGAGTTATATATTTATATGACTTATTTAAATACCCTGATANNATAAATGANATAATTAAACCTGTAAATAAAATACCATTCACCAAAAANATNTCTGATATAATGTCAAGTTTTCAAAGTTCAAATTCAAATATTTCAATAGTTGTTGATGAACANGGTGGNACATCTGGNCTAATAACTGCAGAGGATATTTTTGAAGAACTNTTTGGNGAATTTGAAGATGAATTTGATNATGATAAAGTTAAAAGTAAAATTAATGATGATGGTTCAATTTCAACAAATGCNAAAATTGAATGCGATGAATTCAACAAGCTATTTAACAACTTAATNCCAGCTGGTAATTATGAAACTCTTGCAGGCTATATTATTTCAGAGATTGAAAGAATTCCTANTCAAGGTGAGAATCTTTTTTTAGNAATAGGAAAAATAGAAATNAAAAAATCATCATCGNGAAAAATTGAAGAAATAATCATTTATCCAAAATAAATAATCNGACAACTACATTNTTGTATATGAAATACTAAACTTCTTGTAAAAAAATAAGTTCAATAAAATTAACTGGTGAGCATAAAATACATCNTCCAAGGGAATTGTAAAAATTCTTAAACCTAATATTGCATTATTATTGTACCAAACAACTGTTTGNTCAAAGAACATNCCTGTCAAAGCACCATTNATAATCAAAAANGGAATTATAATCAGAATGAATGTCGTATAAAAAAATNNAAAATTAATATTAATAGTACTTTTATTTACAATAAATAACACTAANGAAAAAGTAATAAAACAGACAAATGTGTAAAGCNGAGTATAATTCATTAATCCAANTATAAGTACAAATAATNGGATATATATATTTACTTTTTTCCAATTNACANATTTAAAAAATGAAATATTAAATTTCTCTACAAGATGATANGTATATAGACAACAAAAAGGAATACATAAGAAAAAAAGAATCTCTTCAATTGGGAGATCTAATATATAAATACCAGNTAAAAACTGCTTATTAAAACCCCAAACACCNATTTTTGTAAAAATNATATCCCATAAGATATATANTGAAGATGCTAATAACATTGCACTAAGTATTGATTTATAGTAAATATAAAATTTAACTTTGGGATGNAAANAAAAAATGATNGGTACTAAAGTNGATAAAATTAAAATCTTAAAGTAATAGCTCATNTATATGAAATAAATCCAAAATTAGTAGCTCCATCTTTAGATTTCGTCGTATGGTGTTTCATNTGTGCNTTTTTAATTTTTGAAAAATATGAATTTTTAAATTTTTTATTAAATCCAAATCTGCCATGAACAACNAAATCATGTAGAAATACATAAATNATTCCATANAACATAATTCCGATTCCAATAGATAANACTAGATAATTATAGTAAAGGAAACCCCAAATTATACTAAAAATTGANGGTAAAGAAAANAATATGAAATANATATCATTTAGCTCAAACAGACTTTTNCTTTTTTGATGATGTGACTTATGGAAAACCCAACCTATACCATGCATTATATATTTATGAGTAAATATTGCTACTATTTCCATGAAAATAATCGATAAAAAAACNATAGATAAATAATATAAAAAAACTAATATCATTAATTGAAATTTATCTTAATAAACCAAGGTTAGATTTAATTGCTGTATTTANAACTAGACTAAATTTTCTTAAATTACTTATTCTGATTCGCTCNTTTCTTAGTCTAGACAAGTTTACTTTATTTATTTTCTTTAATAACTCTTTATAATATCTAAAAGCAACATACACACCAAAAAATGAATCTTTATCTAGCTTTTTTAATCCAATTAAAGCTTCTGAGAAATCTTTATCAATATCTTTGATTATTTTATTTTTCTCAANATTTGTCATANTATTTAAATCTAAATCAGGGAAATANGTTCTNCCTAACTGATTATTATCATATTCTAGNTCTCTTAAAAAATTAACTTTTTGAAANGCAGCACCTAACTTAATAGCACTATCTTTAAGNTTTGCATATTTAACNTGATTTCCNTTTACAAAAACTTTTAAACACATAAGTCCAACAACTTCAGCAGAACCATGAATATATTGATTATAAAGACTTTCATTATAATCTTTNGGNTTTAGATCCATNTGCATNCTATCAAAAAATTTGTCTACTAAATAAGGTTCAAAATTATAATCATGATAAACTTTTTGAAATGAATTTAGAACTGGATTAATGCTAATTTTTCTTTGTATTGCTTTATTATATTCTTCCCTTAATTCTGTAAGCATTGCTTCCTTTTCATATCCATGAAAGGAGTCAACAATTTCATCTGCCAATCTCACTANTCCATANATGGAATAAATAGCGGGTCTTAGATTTTNACCTAATAATCTAGAGCTNAATGAAAAAGATGTGCTATATTGATTAGTTATTATCTTTGAGATTTTNTTTGAGACATCATCATATAAATATTTCATGATTTGNTTTCCTTAATGATTTCTTTAGCTGCAATTTTTCCTGAAATTATCGCTGGTGGTAAACCAGGGCCAGGTACGGTGAAATGGCCACTGTAGTATAAATTTTTTATTTTATTATCTTTTATTTTTGGTTTAAATATAGCTGTCTGTAATAATGTATTTGCAAGACCATAAGCATTTCCCTTATAAGCATTGTATCTNGATTTAAAATCTTTAACACAGAATGACTTTTTAACAATAATATTATCTTTTATTGATAATCCAACTTTACTCTCAATACGTTTAATAATTTGAGTAAAATATTTTTCACGAATATCATCATTATCTTCCGATCCAGGTCCTATTGGAACTAGTATAAATAGATTTTCAGATTCTTGATTGGGAACAACAGTCTNATCTGTTTTNCTAGGACAACAAACATAAAAAAGAGGGTTCTCGGGCCATATNTTTTTATTAAATATTTCNTCTAAATGAGTATCAAAATCCTCATCAAAAAATAAATTATGATGTTCTAANTTTGGAATTTTNTTAGANAATCCAAGATAAAAAATTAATGATGAAGGAGCTACATTTTTTTTATCCCAATAATTTGAANNATAAGATCTATGTTTTGNTGATAGTAATTTTGTTTGNACNTGAGGATANTCAGCACANCAAATATAGAAATTAGATTTATATTTTGANNTTGATGAACTNGCATANTCAATAGAATTATGTNTAACATTTAAATTATCNATATNCTCATTTANTACATGATTAACTCCAAGTTCTTTGCTTAAATTTATAAATCCTTTGGTGATTTCTATCATACCTCCCCTAGGATACCATGTCCCATTTATAATATCTGCATAATTCATTAAACTGTATAGAGCNGGAGTATTTTGGGGNCTACCNCCNAGAAACATTGATGGGAATTCTAGTATATTTCTNAACTTTTTATGCTTGAAATAAGATGCTATGTGTTTACGCAGCGGCTTTGTTAATGTNAGAGACCTAAAATACCTAATNACAGAAAATGATAGATATTCTTTAAGTGATATATTTGCTAATTCAATGAAATTATTCATTGATATTTGGTATTTCATACTAGCTTCATTGATAAATTTTTTAAGCTGCAATGATGAACCTGNCTCATATTCTTCAAAAATTTTACATAAATCATCAAAATCTTTAGAAATATCCAGNGTANCATCTTCAAAGAAAAACTTATATGATGGATCAAGGCGTTCAAGCTTATAATAATCATTTATATCTNTATCAAAATCATTAAAAAAATCTTCAAAAATATCAGGCATCCAATACCAAGANGGCCCCATATCGAAAGTAAACCCATCTANTTCAAATGAACTCAGCCTACCTCCCATACTATTATTTTTATCAATAATAGTTACNTCACAATTATTCTTTGCAAGATANCATGAAGCTGCTAATCCTGANAAACCTCCACCAATTATTGTTACACTTTTCATNCTATAAATTAAAATCTATATANCATTAAAGCAAGAATAAACGCTCAAATCGCTCATTTTTTTCTTGCATAAGGTNCTAATAACTTTATAGATTAAATANNATGATNACATATAATTCAAATCAAGTAGCAGAAATCATTGGTGTTAATGTTTCCACNATTAAACGNTGGACTGACTCTGGTAANCTTANCTGNCANCAAACTCATGGNGGACATCGGAAGTTTCACTTAAATCATCTTAGAGATTTTCTAAGAAAAAACAAAAAACATTCATCNAGNATCAAACTTGGTTCTCTGCTTGGTAAAAATAAAAAAGTTATAGANGCTATNGAATCTAATGATACTAATATAATAATAGACTATCTNTATAGAAATACNATCTCCGGNAATGAATCNAGATTTTTGGCAGTTAATAATTCACTTATTCTTAAGGGCTACCCATTATANTTTATTTTTGATGATATTGTAAATCCACTTCTAACNAAAATTGGNACATCGTGGNAGAAAGGAAAAATTTCAATNTCACAAGAACATTTNGCTACTGTGATAATTAGAAAGTTTTTATCNAATTTAAATTTTGATTTTGTTCCTAAAAAATCTAACCAAATTTCTTTTTGTTTTACATTACCTGATGATTCACATGATCTTCCNCTTTATATGGCTGAATCAATAATGAATCAGAATAACATTAAAACNTATAANTTAGGTGCAAATCTTCCAGTTTANGANTTTATTGATTTGGCAAATAAAGTTTCACCAGATATTNTTTTAGTTTCAGTTATTTACATAAAAGATCTAAAAAAAATAAATCAGGAATTGAANCTTCTTTGCAANCATTTCNTGAAATCAAATACGAAAATTATTTTAAGAGGAANCTCAGTTAATAANGTCGCAATAAATTATAATAATTTTTTTCATATTGCTACTTTTGAAGATTTTCAAAAATTAATTTCTAACGAATCAAAATAAAATTCTAATGAACAAAGTTTTAATCCCTTTAATTACACTTCAATTAGTGTTAGCAANNTCTNCTTCTNTTATAGGTAAAGTTATTGATCAAGATACTCATCAACCTTTAAGTGGGACGATAATAACNATNGAAGAACTTGAAAATAATACNATTACTGATGAAAATGGNAATTTCAGAATTGACAATATACCATCAAATAATTATACAATAACTGCATCTATGATAGGATATGCAAAACTCTCTAAAGTAAATGTATCTCTCACTTCAAACAGACAATCTCCNATTAAATTCATGCTAGTTCCCCANTCACTTGAAGGACAAGAGATTCAAGTTAGCGCTGGCTATTTTGAAAAAGCAAAAGATGCTATAATNTCTACTCAAACTATAGATAGGGATGAAATTCGNTCTGANCCTGTTGGAGTATATGANATACAAATGATGGTACACTCCTTGCCGTCCGTAATAACTGCAACAGATCAAAATAACGAGATTATCGTTAGAGGTGGTGGCCCTTCNGAAAATTTATTTCAAATAGATAATCTTGAAATACCAAATCCAAACCATTTTGGAGAGGTAGGCACTGGAGGTGGCCCTGTAAATATTATAAATACTGAGTTTGTTGAAAGNATAGATTTTTTCGCAGGAGGATTCCCTGCTAAGTTTGGAGATAAACAATCATCAGTTATGGATATTCAACTTAGAGATGGNAGCAATGATAAGCTTGAAATTGATTTAGAATTAAGCATGGCCGGTGTAGGCTTTTTAATAGAAGGACCTCTATTCCATGAAAAAGTTTCATTCATTAGTAGTTATAGAAAATCATTTATAAAAGATTTAATCAAATCAGCTGGATTAACTTCTGTTCCTGAATACTCAAATACACAACATAAAATAACTTATAATTTTAGTGATAGAACAAAACTAATATTTAACTTTGTCGGAGCAATAGATAGTATAGATATAAAAGATGAAAATAGGCCTGATTTAAGGGGAGCTGAAAATGTAAAATATAATGGAAATCAATATACAGTTGGTATGACCTTAAAAAGCTTATTAAATAAAAAAGGTTACCATCTTTTTTCATTAGGAAAAACTCTCACTAATTGGAAAGCCGATGTTTATAAAATGGAAGAATCATTTATTGATACTTTCTTTTATAGACAGAATATGGAATCAGATAATTTTTTAAAATGGGATTTAGTATATAAGGCAAATAAAAAACTTGAATTTAGTACAGGATTAAATATTAAATACGGTCAATATCAAATGAATGAAAAACTTGATGCAGATACATTATTTTCATANAACTATACAGATCTGAATCTTCAACAACAGGCTGACCTAATCAATTATGATAATTATTATGATTTAATTGAATCTAATCCATCTTATTTAGATTTAATNAATAACTTTACCATTAACCCATATACATCTANNACACCCATAAATGAGGTTTTTNAAAATGATAANCAAGGTGGCCTTTGGAAGTATGCCCAATATAGTCAAATAAAAATATCATTAAATAGAATGATTTTAACCACTGGAATAAGATATGATAACGTTCCATATAACAAAACTTCAAAAATTTCACCTAGACTTGGATTTAATTATTTAATAAATACCAAAACAAAATTAAATGTAGCTTTTGGGAATTATTATCAAACACCAAATTATTGGATATTTCTTAATCCNAANAATGAAAACAAGTTAAAGCATTCACATTCTAAGCAAATGATTATTGGAATTGAATACTTAATATCAAATGATACAAAAGCAACATTAGAATTATACAGTAAAAAAATATTTAATCGTTCTGTAATGATNTCTGAAATCACAAGTAATCCTTTTGATCANGGATTGGGTTTCACNGATATTGGAAAAGGGACTGCAANAGGAGCTGAATTATTTATACAAAAAAAGTTTTCTTCTAAATGGTATGGTACACTTAGCTACTCATATGGAGAATCAATTGCAGATGATTATCGNGATGATAAAAGTGGAAAATATCCTTGGAACTATGATGTGAGAAATAGTTTTACATTNGTTGGAGGATATAAAGTAAGCTTAGAAAATTCATTGTGGTACAATAAAATCAGAAAATCAAAACTATTTTCATGGATGTCTTGGATTCCAGTAATGCCATCAGATAGATTTGAAATAAGCTTTAGATATAGATATGCAGGAGGTATGCCTTATACGCCTCAAAAATACAACTTTCATTATAGGATATGGTACATTGATATCGACGAAAAACTAAATAGTCATAGAAGTGATTACTATAGCAGGCTAGATATAATGTTGCTAAGAAGATTTAGTTTCAAAAATATCAATTTGACAACTTTCCTTGACCTACAAAACATCTTCAATAGAGATAATCAATGGCAAAGAGTATATTTTGATGATGGAACATACAAAATGTCTTATCAATACAAACAAATACCCGTAGGCGGAATCATAATAGAATTTTAATAACTCAAATAAGCTATAAAATTCAGAATTATACCAAATATTTTTCTTATAAGATACCCATAGATGCCATTCCATTATTCTTTGCTCTATCTAAAAAAGCCTCTTGACCTTTTTCTCTGTTTTCTCCACCCCAGCCAAGTAAGGCGTCTGCTTGAAGCGCTCTTCCATATGAAAAAGTTAAGTTCCAAGGTAAATTTGAATTGTTTTTATTCATAGAGTTTAAATGTAATGTGGCATCATCACTGGACTGTCCTCCTGATAAAAAAGCAATACCAGGAACCTCAGAAGGGACATTCTCTTTCAAAGCATTTACTGTCATTTCACTTACAGTCTCTACATTTGCTTGCTGATCNCATTCCATTCCTGATATAACCATATTTGGCTTTAAAACTATTCCTTCAAGCATAACATTATGAAGCTTAAGTACATCAAAAACACAATCTAAAGTTTTATTGGTTACTTTGTAGCAAGTATCAATATTATGTTCTCCATNCATTAAAATCTCAGGCTCAACAATAGGCACTATGTTTGACTCTTGACATAGAGACGCATACCTAGCAAGTCCATGTGCATTAGCAACAATACAATGATCAGAAGGAATACTATTCCCTATTGTAATTACTGCTCTCCACTTTGCAAAGCGTGCACCCATTTTATAGTATTCAACTAATCTTTCTCTCAATCCATCTAANCCNTCAGTAATTTTTTCATNTTNAGNGCCAGCNAGATTCTTTGCTCCNGTATCAACTTTTATACCTGGAATAACATTTTTATCTGATAAGAATTTGGTAAAAGGAATTTTATNATTACAAGTTGTTGATTGCCTTAAAGTCTCATCATACATAATTACACCACTAATATAGTNTTCCATATTNTCAGCACTAAAAAGCATATCTCTATACTCATTTCTTGATTCAAAAGTTGACTCAACTGCTATCTGGGAAAATCTATTGCCGATAGTTGGCGTACTTTCATCTGCAGCTAATATCCCTTTTCCTTTTTTAACCATATCTGATGCAGTTTTCATTAANAATTGCTCATTCATTTTATTTAACTCCTTTTGAAATATATTTATTTATGTCTTTTACTGAATACCTGTTTTTAATTTTTTCTATTTTATTATTTTGAACATCAATAATAAGTGATTGGGTTGTAGCAACATCTCCATNAATACAAACACCTGGNATCCACCCATCACATACTCCTGTTGCTACAAATATAGAATTTGTCGATGAACATAATTTATCCATATTAATTTTTTCATCTATTTTATGGCNTGACATCAATAAAGCTCTTTCTNGAGCTTCTTTAGTATGAAAATGNAATCTTCCTTCAAAGAAACCTCCAAGNCCTTTTACTGCAGTTGCTGCTATAACTCCCTCAGGAGCTGAGCCTATTCCCATATAAANATCTGCCTCACCCGTAGCCACGCGCAAAGATGCTGCCACGTCACCATCTGAAATCATTTCGATATCAACATTCAAATNATTCAATTCATCAACAATATATTGATTCCTGTCTCTATCCAGGACTATTGCTTTTAACTTATTGATTGGCTTATTCATTTCATTAGATATATTTGAAATATTTTCTTTTATACTATAATCCAATGAAACTACATCTTTAGACAATATTCCAACTACTAACTTATTCATATAAGTGTCTGGAGCTCTAAATAAATGATTCCTTTCTGATACAGCCATGACTGTCATTGCATTAGGAGAATTATTTGCACAATTTTTNGTACACTCAAGTGGATCTACTGCTATATCTAAAGGAAGAATCTTATCATCTTTAATTTTAGTACCTAGCTTTTCTCCTATNTATAGCATCGGAGCTTCATCAATCTCACCTTCACCAATTGCAACCCTAACGTCCANAGGAGAATCCATTAATGTTACTCTCATCCCATTAACAGCTGCTTGATCNGCCTTGTTTTTATCATTACANCCTCTTAATTGCGCACAAGCAATAGCAGCATACTCAGTAGCTTTAATAAAATATTTTTTATATTCTAAAATACTGGTCAAGACTCAACCAAATTAATTAATTTCAGAAACCAATCAGATTTCACATCNAGCCCCTTATCGCCTTTAATGTCATTAAAGTCAATACATTGTAATTTATCCTGCCGTTCATCAATTCCTGATACACCACTTTTACCTTTAAGNGCACTTTCATATGCAANATCACANACTTTAAAAATATATTCTANCTCTTCTTCATTTGGAGNTGCTGACCTTGCAAAATAACCACTTTTTTGAATNAGTATTCTATCAAAATCTATATACTTTGATATTGTAGATGAAAACCATTTAGCTGCATTCACTGAATCNAACTTAATATGACCAAATGCATCTTTTTCGAATGACTGGCCCCTTTNTTTATTTTCTTTAGAAATTTGATCTAAAAATGCACCTTCAGATACAAATAAATTNATGCATCCAATATNTTNTACTAATCTTGAAAGACGCTCAATCTCNGANTTAATATTAATATTTCTTTCAGGAACATATATGCCATGAATGTCATATTTTCTAGAATCAAAACATGAATCTATAAAGATTTTTTTATTTTTGGAAATTTCATGGTATTGTTTTGCTGTATAGGCTGTCAGCCATCCTGAATTCCTACCCATNACCTCATGTACTATNAGATGTCTTTTACCCATGAAATTTTCATTAACAATATTTTCAAAGAATTTAGCGCCCTGATAAGCTGCAGTATATGCACCAAGGCTTCTTTTAACAGGGTATATGTCATTATCAATTGTTTTGGGAATACCTACAACAGTGATTTCTATATTTTTTTNATTAATATAATTTCGAAGATCTCTAGCTGTAGTATTGGTATCATCACCTCCAATTGTAAATAATATATCTACCTTATCTTNTATTAATTGATTTGCTGCTACNTCCAAAGGTATTTCATTAGGTTTAATTAATTTTTTATTAATACAGTCANCTATATTTGTTAGCTTTACTCNGCTATTACCAATAAAACTACCTCCATAAATATAGAAAGAGTTTTTTTGATTAGTATTTAAATTTAANGGNAACTCAATAGATTCGCCTCGCANTANTCCNGTAAATCCATTTAAATATCCTAATGCAGTGAAATTAAAGTCTGAATTTAAAAAATTAGAAAGTAGGCGCCCAATACTAGAATTTAAACAAGGCGCATTCCCTCCAGATGTTAAAAATGCTATTTTCATTAATTATTGATGATTATTTGTNTAGTAATTTATAATATTAGTATATATGAAAATATTAAAATTATAATGATTGTAAAANTTTTTATCTTTTTTACNCTTTTATTTCCAATCTCTAAATCTATGNGTACTTATTGTGATATCTGCAATGAAGTCATTGTAACTGAATATTATATTGATGCATGGGGTAATAAATTTCATGCTAAACATCTAAAAAATGGTATNCACTGCAATACTTGTTCTAGAATAATAAGCAAGGAATTAACNGGAGGTGGATTTAAATTTAATGATGGTCGACANATGTGTAATTTATGCAGTAAATCCATGGTTAATTCAGAAGAGTTAAAAATAAAATCAATAACAAATGTTTTAAAAATATTTGATGATATTAATTTATCTTTAAACGATAANCTCTATTCNATTAATTTAGTTGATAGGGCAAGTTTACAAGCATCTACTTATTCAATATCAAAACATAGTAANGAATCAATAAAAGGATATACATATTTTAATAATCAAAAATATATCATTGAAATTCTTTGGGGANTAAATCAATTAGAATTTGAAGCAGTTCTTGCTCATGAACTATTACATGTATGGATAGACTATAACAACATAAAACTAAATAAAAGCAAATTAGAAGGTTTTTGTAATCTTGGATCTGGGTTAGTATATGACAATTATAATTTAGAATTAGCTAAAGTTCTAAAATCATCTATGAAAAATAATGATGANCCAATATATGGAAAAGGATATAAATATATGAACTCGCTACTTGAAATTCATGGATGGGACAAACTAACTAANATGCTATTAAATAATTAAATGAGTTACAATAAAAATATATTAGATACNGACCCTCAGGAGACNCAAGATTGGATTGATTCAATTNATGCACTTATTGATGAAAAAGGTNCTGAAAGAACTCATTTTATAATNGAAAAATTGATTGACTTTTCAAGNAGAAGTGGTNTAAAAATTCCTTTTTCTCCATATACAGAATATCTCAATACTATTCCAGTNAATAGTCAAGAATCATATCCAGGGAATCGGTCCATTGAAAGAAGNATAAAGTCTCTTGTTCGATGGAATGCTATGGCGATGGTTGTAAGAGCAAATAGAAATAATAATGGAATTGGTGGACATATATCATCNTATGCTTCATCAGCAACTCTATATGAAGTTGCATTTAATCATTTTTTTANAGGTAANAATCTAAATGGAGGAGANTTAGTATATTTTCAAGGGCATGTTTCTCCTGGTATTTATTCTAGAGCTTTCTTGGAAGGTAGAATTAGTGAAGAACAATTAATTAATTTTCGAAGAGAATTAAATGAAAATGGACTATCATCTTATCCTCATCCATGGCTGATGCCTAATTTTTGGCAATTTGCCACAGTATCTATGGGCTTAGGGCCTATAATGAGTATTTACCAAGCAAGATTCTTACATTATCTACAAGATAGAGGACTAGCAAATACATCGAATAGAAAAGTTTGGGCTTTTCTAGGCGATGGAGAAATGGATGANCCTGAATCATTGGGTGCTCTAACNTTTGCAGCGAGNGAGTCNNTAGACAACCTAATATTTGTTGTAAACTGTAACCTACAAAGACTTGATGGNCCAGTTAGAGGAAATGGAAAAATTATACAAGAATTAGAAGGAGCATTTAGAGGTTCAGGGTGGAATGTAATAAAAGTAATATGGGGCTCAGATTGGGATGCTCTTTTTGAAAAAGATGAAAACAATTTAATAATACAGCGTTTAAATGAATTAGTAGATGGTGATCAATTAAAATACACTGTTGAAGGTGGAAAATATTTTAGAGAAAATTTTTGGGCAAAGTCTAAAGAATTATTATCATTAGTTGAACATTTAACCGATGANCAACTTGGAGAACTAAGATTAGGAGGGCATGACCCTGCAAAAGTTTATGCNGCATATTCAGAAGCTGNAAAACATAAAGGTCAACCAACAGTAATACTTGCACAAACNATAAAAGGCTATGGATTGGGAGAGTCTGGAGAAGGAAGAAATGTNACTCATCAACANAAAAAATTAAATGAANAGGANTTNTTGAATTTTAGGTCAAAATTTGATATTCCCATAAAAGATGAAGACTGTATCCTAGCACCATTTTATAAACCTAATGAAAATAGTGAGGAAATTAAATATCTNAAAGAACGCCGAGAAGCATTAGGTGGATTCGTTCCTGAAAGATTCACAGATAACAAAAAGTTNTTANTTCCTCCTCTTTCAAATTTTAAAGAGCTGTTGGATGGATCGAATAATAGACAAATATCAACNACCATGGCATTTGTTAGATTTTTAACAATGATTGTTAAAGACAAAGAAATTGGTAANAACATTGTTCCAATTATTCCAGANGAAGCAAGGACCTTTGGGATTGAACCTTTATTTAGACAAATTGGAATCTACTCACANGCTGGACAAAAGTATGANCCTGTAGATTCTGATCAATTTTTATNCTATAGAGAAGCAACTGANGGACAAATCTTAGAAGAAGGAATAAATGAAGCAGGGGCTATTTCATCATTTATTGCAGCTGGAACATCATACTCAAATAGTTTACAACCTATG
The DNA here is from genome assembly GCA_002171125.1 of bacterium TMED161. Taxonomy (GTDB): domain Bacteria; phylum Fidelibacterota; class Marinisomatia; order SCGC-AAA003-L08; family D37C17; genus TMED161. Next base: position 45,544 of record NHHK01000015.1, read on the forward strand.
ATTCCATTTTTTATTTATTATTCTATGTTTGGATTTCAAAGAATTGGAGATTTTATATGGGCTGCAGCAGACATGAGAACCAAAGGATTTCTTCTTGGTGGAACAGCTGGAAGAACAACTCTGAATGGTGAAGGACTTCAGCATCAAGATGGACACAGTCATTTAATAGCATCAACCATTCCGAATCTAAAAGCATATGACCCAGCATATGCATATGAAATTGCTGTAATTATTCAAAATGGTTTAAAAGAAATGTATGAACAGAATAAAGATATTTTTTATTATCTAACTTTAGAAAATGAAAACTACGTTCAACCTAAAATGCCTAATAATATTGAAAATGGCATTATTAAGGGAATGTATAAAATTAAAGAATCAAATAATTCAAGTTTAAAGGTTCAACTTTTAGGTAGTGGTCCAATACTCAATGAAGTCATAGCTGCAGCTAAGCTTTTAAAAAATGATTGGGGGGTTGAATCAGATGTCTGGAGTGTAACAAGCTATAGTGAGCTTCATAAAGATGCAGAGGAAGTAAATCGCTGGAATTTATTGAATCCTGAAAAAACTAATCAAACATCATACTTAGATGAATGCTTAATTGATAAAAATGGTCCTGTGATTGCATGTTCTGATTATGTTAAATTAGTAGCTGAGCAGATTTCTCCATATGTTAATTGTGATTTTACATCAATAGGAACTGATGGATTTGGAAGAAGTGGAACTAGAGATGAGCTAAGAGATTTTTTTGAAATTGATAGATTCCACATAGCTTTAGCTGCGATGAATTCTTTATATAAACAAGGAAAAATAAAAGTTGAAATGGTATCAGAGCTAATTAGTAAATACAAAATAGATTCTAATAAAATAAACCCTCTAAAGCGCTAAATATGAAAAAAATTCTATTACCAGAGCTTGGAGAAGGCATAAATGATGTAGAAATACGTGATGTGCTTGTAAATGAAGGTGAATCTATTGAGAAAAATCAAACTATATTAATTTTAGAAACTGATAAAGCGTCAATGGAAATTCCATCTGATTATAGTGGAGTTGTTTCCAAAGTTTATGTTAAGACTGGTGATAATATTTCACCTAATGATCACATCATAGATATTAATGATAGTACAACAGATATACAGCCTAATGAAGAGTCATCAAAAGAGGAATTAGATATACCTTCAAAGGAGATTATTAATAATGATCAAGAGCAAATAATTAATAATAACAATGAGCAAATAGTTTCTAATACTCAATCCAAACAACCTATAATTTCTAGTCCAATTGAAAATGAGTCTACTGCAAGTGTTCTTGCAAGTCCATCAACAAGAAAATTAGCGAGAGAACTTGGGTGTGATATTAATTTAGTTTCAGGTACTGGAGATAAGGGAAGAATAAGTAAAAATGATATTTTAAATTATATAAATCTTGTCAATAATAATTCATCAATTAAANCAGAAGACTTAAGAAAAATATTAAAAGATGAGATTAAAACATTTAAAAATGATATTTTAAATGATATATCAAAAAAAGAAAACAAAAAATCAAATTCTCATGAAGATTATTCTAAATGGGGACTAACTGAATCAATAAAATTAAATAAAATTAAATTAGCAACAGCTAAGAATATGAGTAACTCATGGTCTAATATTCCACAGGTTACCCAATTTGATAATGCAGATATTACAAATCTATATAGAATGTACAAAAAAATTAAATTATCAAATAAGGATTCGAAAATTAAAGTTTCTTTGATTCCATTTTATATGAAAGTTATTACTCAGGCTTTAAATGAATTTCCTAGCTTAAATAGTTCTTTAAATGAAACCCAGGATACAATTATCTTGAAGAAGTATGTTAATATTGGAGTAGCAGTTGATACCAGCAGAGGATTAGTAGTTCCTGTTATAAAAAATTGTCAAAAGAAAACTGTTAAAGAATTAAATGTCGAGCTATCTAATATTGCAGATAAAGCTAAAAAAGGTAATTTAGATATTAATGATATTTCAGGTGGTTCAATAACAATATCTAGCTTAGGTGGTATTGGAGGGACAAATTTCACTCCTATTGTATTTGAGCCACAAGTAGCAATCCTAGGATTCTCAAAAGCTAGTTATCAATTAATTCAATATAAAGACACTTTTGTAAAAAGATTAATACTGCCATTTTCACTTACCTATGACCATAGAGTGATTGATGGTGCAGAAGCAGTGAAATTCACATCAAAAGTAAGTAAACTATTATCCTCAATAAAATTTTTAAGGAAATAATATATGTCAGGCAAAAATAAAGTTGTTATCATTGGTGCAGGTCCAGGTGGATATGCAGCTGCCTTTAGAGCGGCTGATTTAGGAAATGAAGTAACACTTATTGAAAAAGATTCCAATCTAGGTGGTGTATGTCTCAATAGAGGCTGTATACCATCAAAAACTTTATTGCATATTTCTAAAATCATCGATGAAGCTGAAAGTGTTCAAAAATTTGGAATAACTTATAATTCTCCAACAATTGATATGAAAAAAATTCAATCATGGAAAAATCGGGTTATAAAAAAATTAGGTGGTGGCATAAAACTTTTAGCTAAACAACGAAATGTAAATATTATAAATGGAACTGCTAGTTTTATTTCTGATAAATCTATAAAAATAATAAATGGAAATAATTCTGAAACTNTAAATTTTGATAAATGTATTATTGCTACAGGATCTCGTCCTATTAATCTACCATTTGCNAAAGTGGATCATAAAAACATTCTAAANTCAACCTCTGCATTATCTTTAGATAAAATACCTAAAAAGATGTTAGTAGTTGGAGGNGGNTATATTGGACTTGAAATGGCTACAGCATACTCCTCTTTAGGNACTAAAGTTGATGTTGTAGAATTTNTACCACGTCTANTGCCTGGTGCTGATATTGATTTAGTAGAAGTTCTAGAAAAAAAACTTAAAAATAAACTTGAAAATATTTATTTAAGCACAAAAGTTACATCTATTTCTGATTTGAATGGTTCAGTAAATGTAATCATGAAAGCCTCAAATGAAGAGATTACTAGTACATATGATAAAGTTCTAATATCAGTTGGCAGAGCTCCAAACACGGATAATATTGCGATCGAAAATACAGGAATAATTTTAGATGAAAAGGGATTTATTCAGGTAGATGAATACAGAAGAACTAATATTGAAAATATTTTTGCAATTGGTGATATTACNGGTAATCCAATGTTAGCNCATAAGGCTACACATGAAGGTAAGGTTGCAGCGGAAGTGTGCAATAATATACCAAGTGCTTTTGAACCACAAGTAATTCCAGCCGTTATATTTACTGATCCAGAAATTGCCTGGGCTGGAAAAACAGAAGAAGAACTTAAAGAAGAAAATATAAAGTATGAAAAAGCAGTTTTTCCATGGCAGGCAAGCGGTAAAGCAATTGCAATGGATAGAACTGANGGGAAAACTAAACTTCTNTTCGAACCTGNATCTAAAAGGGTNATAGGTGTTGGAATCGTTGGTTGNAATGCAAGTGATCTTATTGGAGANGCNGCNNTNTCTATAGAAATGGGNTGCTACTCTGAAGATATTGCNCTNACAATACATCCTCACCCNACACTTACAGAGACNTTTTCAAATACTGCNGAAGTAATGGAAAAAACAATTACTGACTTATATATTCCATAAGTCAATCAGTNNATNTNATGATATTATCATAAGGTGTAAGAGAATAAATTTTCCATTTATTATCTATTTTTCTCAGNGTATAAAAACCATTTCCTGAATANATGATACTGCCATCATTATTATANCTTGAAAATGATGCATCTACAATAGCNACTTTATNNTCNANTACTTGAATATTNAAATCTTCCCACTTACTGTATNNATAATTTTCTGGAAGTCCGCCTCTAAGTTTTTTATATATTAATCTTAACTTTAATTTATTTCCAGCAATTATAGACTTATCTTTTAAATTAAAGGATACNGGGAAATCAAAAAAATAAGGTATATTTTTATAATCTTNTGCAACNAATGCATCATTNTAATCNTCTAATGTTTGGATAATATCNTTTTCTNNACTAAAAAGAAAACNANATAAAACTAAAAAANAATAAGCTACTATTTTAANCATATTATTATCTCCTTATTNATTTATAAANCAATNTTTTCCANANATAGTTGATGTNACTTTNGATTTTAATTTATGACCNATAAANCCAGAATTTCTTGANTTAGATTTAAAGTCATCAGTAGTCACTNCCCATTCTTNATTTAGATCTATNATNACTACCTCAACTTGCTTNCCCGGACTTAAAAATTCTTTTTTAATATTCATNACNTTANAAGGGCCTAGAGTAAAGAATGATATTATNTTCTCAATTGANAGTTTTTCTTTACTTAGTGCAGTATATGAGCTTGANAATGCTGTCTCAAGACCTATCATCCCNCANGAAGAGTGCATAAAATCACTTTCTTTNTCTTCAATATTATGNGGAGCATGGTCTGTAGCAATACANTCTATTGTGCCATCAGCCAAACCATCAATTAATGCNCTTCTATGNTCTTCTGATCTTATAGGNGGNGCAACTTTTAAATTTGANTTAAAAGTTGATAANGATTCATCATTAAAATATATATGATGAGGTGTCACNTCTGCAGTNACTTCATCTGAAGTTTCNCGATATTTTCNAACNANNTNNACAGATTCTTTACTTGATATGTGAGGTACATGCATTCTACTTNTAACATATTTATTAATCATAAGATCTCTTGAAACCATTATGGATTCAGTNATAGGAGGACTTCCAGGNAAACCTAACTTAGTTGATTCTATACTTTCATTCATNACAGNTCCTGANCTTAAAAATACATCTTCAGCATGATTAATAACAGGAATTCCAAACATCTTACTATATTCAAGAGCATATCTCATTATTCGACTATCTTCTACAGGAATACCATCATCTGAGATTGCTACGGCACCTTCTTTTACCATTAATCCAATTTCAGTTAACTCTTTACCTGATTGNNCCTTAGTTATAGCTCCAATTGGTANAATATCTANAGGNTATTNTTTTGATTTATCNATNATAAACTTTATNAGTTCAGGTGTATCNATAGGAGGTTCAGTATTTGGCATCAAGCAAATTGTTGTATATCCACCATATAATGCTGATAAACAGCCNCTTTCAANAGTNTCTTTATCTTCTCGACCAGGCTCTCTAAAATGTGCATGAAGATCAATAAATGGATGTGTAATTATTTTACCNNNACAATCNANAACATTAATATCTTNATCANTATAATTTTGATTAACTANTTTTTCAAACTTTCCATCNGAAATTAAAATATTCCCTTTAATGTATTTTTCNTTAAATGGATCATATATTTTNCCNCCAGATAAAATCCATTTACCATTTAAAATNTTATCTCCTTTAATCATTAATAGNATCTCCTTCTGATAAGAGATGATANAAAATNCTCATACGNATTGCTACTCCNTTTAATACTTGATTTAGNATTATAGAATTATNNCTATCTGCNACATCNCCATCAAGNTCTACACCACGATTAATAGGNCCAGGATGCATAATTACTATCTCTTTTTTTAAANTTTCAATTCNCTTANTTGTAATTCCAAAAACNTCTCGATATTCTCTAANAGATGGAATTAGACCAATNCCCATTCNNTCTCTTTGAATTCTTAAAANATTAATAGCATCTGCCCANTCTAAAACTTCATCTACATTNTAGTTTATATCAACACCTAAATCTTNAATTCCTANNGGTATTAGATGAGGNGGTCCACACAAAGTCACTTCTACNCCNAGTNTTTTTAATGCATATATATTTGAAAGTGCAACTCNNCTATGTAAGATATCNCCAATTATAGCAACTTTAAGATTCTTAAAAGTTTCAAANTTCTCNTATANNCTCATNACATCAAGCATAGCCTGCGTAGGATGTTCATGNCAACCATCNCCTCCATTTACAATNATAGAATCAACNAAATTCGTTAATTGTAAGCTCGATCCTGGTGANGGGTGTCTCATTACGATACAATCAATTTTCATGACTTGAATATTTTGAACAGTATCTCTAAAAGTTTCACCTTTGTTAAGACTAGANGAACTTGCNGAAAAGTTTGTCACATCTGCTGANAGTCTTTTCTCGGCAAGTTCAAATGACATCNTTGTTCTCGTTGAGTTTTCAAAAAATAAATTCAAAATATTCTTTCCACTTAATGTCGGTACTTTTTTTACTGGNCTTTCAAGAACTTCTCTGAATGATAATCCAGTTTCAATAAGTTTCATNATATCTTCTTTTGGGGTATNTTTCAATGAAATAAAATGTTTATTACTTAGCATTAAGAATCTTTCTCCAAATAAATTAAATCTTCTTTATCAATTTCTTCTATATGNACATGNATATGTTCATTNTTAGAAGTAGGGAAATTTTTACCAACAAAATCAGCTTTTATAGGAAGNTCCCNATGNCCCCTATCAACTAAAACAGCTAGNCGNATTGAATTTGGNCGCCCATANGNGAANATNTCATCCATNGCAGCTCTTATAGTTCTGCCTGTNTATANNACATCATCAATCAAAATTATATCTTTTTNATTTACATCAAACTTAATATCTGAAACTCCNACNTCTGGACTNCCAAGATTAGTTCTNTAGTCATCNCTATGAAAAGTNACATCTATTGTTCCTAAACANTAATCATGATNGGAGTTTTTTGATATTTCNTNNGCTACACGATTNGCAATGAAATCTCCNCGAGATTTAATCCCAACTANNGCTANATTAGAAGANTCNGTATTAGACTCAATNATTTCATGAGANATACGTTTTATTATTTTAGANATGTCNTTTGCTTGAACAAGCTTTGTAGTAGAATTAGCCATAATNATGAAAGTATAAATNCTTTCTTNATTCCTTTCCTGTCTCCCGGACAAATTTAAAGGTTATATNTTNATATATAAATATATGACATTTTTAATTATAAATAAAAAAACATTTACTTAAATTATTTTCATGAATTTACTTCTTATAGATAANTATCTTATTTGGTCNTTCTTTAAAAAAATTTTTAGTGTACTATTTGTTTTTATTATAATATTCCTAATNGTGGATTTAATTGAAGATGTAGATAGAATGNTAGACTACAACCTAACATTTAACCAATTTTCTTTNATTTATTATTACTCTATACCNCANTATATNAATATTGCNTTTCCAATGGCTATTTTAATCGCAACTGTAATGACATTTACTTTAATGCAAAAAAATAATGAAATAACTGCACTAAANGCATCTGGNGTTAGTATTTATAGNTTAACGATNCCATTTTTTATTATTGGTATANNATTAACTATAGCAATGTTTTATTTTGAGAATATCGTNGTCACAAAATCAAATACNTTAAAATCTAATTTGGAAAAAAAATATTATAATAAANATCAAAANAGNAATATNAATAANAATATNATTCTTCAAATTGATAAAAACAGAACAATTTTAATTGATAAATTTAATTTTAGGAATAAAACCGCAAATAATGTTTCAATACAAGAGTTTGAAGATAATATTCTTAAATCAAGATTAGATACTGAGAACCTTGTATGGATAAATAATAACTGGTTAGCAAAAAATGCAATATACCGATCTTTTGATAATAAAAGTCCATTTAGATCTTTATCTGATACTATTTTACATTTAAATATAAAGCCAATGGATTTAATTGAATCAAGTGTCAAGCCAGAAGAAATGGATTACTGGAGACTAAAATCTTTTATTGATAGATTAAAATCAAATGGTAGAGAACATAGAAAATGGCTTGTAGACCTTTACTTTAAAACAGCCTTCCCCTTTTCGAATATAATAATGATACTTTTTGGAGTTGTATTGACAATAAGAAAACCACGAACAAACTTTTTGATTGGTATAGGTCTTAGCATATTTGTGATTTTTATTTATTATATAATGATCAAAGCAGGTCAAAGTGCTGGATATAGCGGAGCTGTACCACCTATGCTATCGGTTTGGGTGGCAAATATTTTATTTTTTATATGCGGACTTATATTATTAACTAAAACTAAATCTTAATTTGGCAACTTGGGTAGTTTGGGAAGATTAATTTTAGGAATACCAAATTTTATTGAATAGTTTTTAATATCTGTAAGGTCAATACTTAGATTTAATGCAAACTCAGCTCCCTTAGCTTTATTTCGTATAATGCCTGAATAATACTTTCGACCAAAATCAAAAATTAAAGGACCAGCTTTATATCCAAAACCTAGACTATACGAAGACGGCTGTCTACCACCAAATGATGCTCCAATTCTAATTGGAAAATTCTCACTAACTCTATCTATTTCTGTAGCTATTGAGAATCTGAATTTATTTGAGTTTCCAAATGAATCATCAAATCCTGTAACCATATCAATAGATAGTATTCCAAAGTCATCAAAATTTTTAGATATCCCAAATCTTAAAGAAGAGGGATAGTCTAAATTGACATCCTTAGATGTAGTTGATTGTAATTGAGATCCTGCAAGTCCACTTGAAGGGACTAAATAGGATCGATTTCCTAAATCAATTATATCTTCAATATCAATACTAGATTCACCAACATTGATTAATGAATCACCATTGGAATCAACAGTATAATATAAAATATCACCTGGGATATAATCTTCCTGAAGAGGTATATCAGAAAAAATGCCCACTTTTATACTATTTGATGAAAAAAATTCATCATCTGANTCAAAAGCTGTCATAACACTCATNGTNTCAAGCTTAAAATCTAAATAATAATATTCATTTTGACGTAAACCAGAAGCGCTTTCAAAAGAACCTCCTAACTGTTGTCGAGTTGGATTATCAGANGTAAATTTAACGCTTCCTCCAAGGTTAATTAGAGAAGCTCCTATATTCCAACCCTCATAAAATTCTGGAAGTAAAAGTCCAAAATCGCTTGAAGTACCCGNACCACCAAATGCCTGCTCTACAAGATATTTACCTGAAGCATGAAATGAGGTTTGCTCTGTAAGAATATATGAACCATCTTGTTGAATATCTCTCATTTTAAAAAATGCAAGACCTTGAATATATTTAAAAGTATACCCAAAATAAATTGGAAACCCAAAATAATCAAATTTTTGTGCGTATGATAATCCAATTTCATTACAAGAGATAAATTCTCCACCTAAATCTAATAAAAATCTTTGATCTTTAGTATTTCCATTTAACATTACATCTAATACAGTATCGGGAATATGAAATTTTGAATAGGATTTATTAAGAGTTGTAATTCCAAANTTTTTATATGCAAAGTTTAATATTGGCAATGGAGCTAACACTCCAGCTTCNATATCAATATTAGAACCTTTTATTTGATCTAAAATATCATTTTTAGAATAATATGAAGCCGACGATGTATTATCAAAATCAGCACCATTAAGTTGATTATATAAATCAACACTTAAAAAATCATTAACCATAAATGCATTTGNAGAAAACAAATTTAATGATAATGATTGATTTGATNCTAAGTTTGCAGGATTAACACCCATAGATTGATATCCAGATGCAATACTCGTATATGCTCCTGACATCCCAAGCATCCTAGCATCCAAATCAAATTGAGAAAAAGAAAATGAAAATAAAANNATATATAAAANNTTATTTTTCATTGAANAATCTTNCTTTTAATGGTTTTAGATTCAATAACTTCACCCATATCGAGAACTAGTGTTANTAATGAATTAATATTTAAATAACTAGATGATTGAATCGTTCTCCATCCATTATCTTCAGNNTCATTNTCATCATANCTTAATAAAACTACTTGNGGNGCNATATATAAAGTATTATCATTAGTAAGCCACTTAACCTCATCNGACAATAAATCTAAAANTTCTGTATGNTTGGATGGACTTATNACNATTCCATCATTATTAATTTCATCTGGAAGNATTAATGACATATTNAAAAACTTACCAAANAATGTAGTATCNCTAGATGATGGATTTATAAATTCAATATAATAAAAATTATANTCNCCTTTAGACTGAACTGTAATTTGACCAGGACCTGANGTCTNTCCATTNGANGGNCTATGNTTACTATATAAATACTCTGCACANGCATTACTTATTAAANNTANTTGATCTGTCATTGAACCNGCTATAAGTGTATCTAAACAAGGTGGGAAAAATTGACTATTTGATATAATCATATCAACAGTTCCATTTAAGGGAATTGCGTTTTTAATTTCTAAATCAACAGTGGCCGAAACTATACCACTATCGATCTTTGAACTTGTACTGGCATCAATTGGCTCTAACGTAATAGGTACTTCAGATATAAATGACATATTATCAGTTATAATAATTGATAAAGGATCTATCATTACTTCCATATTAGCCCACACTGACCTTCCAGGTTCAAGCTTGCTTCTTCCTGTTAATTTTGCATCTCCTGTTACAGTAATATTATCTTGTGAAAAAATATCATATATGGAAAGAACCTCACCTGATTCATTTTGTCCATATACATAGGTTGAATCTGACCCATCAGATTGAGTGACAAGCATACGATCATTTAAAATACTTAATATTGTTATATCCAGTGAATCTGCATCTGTACCTTTATATTCAATTAAGGGCTCAACATGAATTACAATTGGAGCTGAGCCTTCATCATCTGATGTCCCGATAATATCTAACTCTAGTTTCAATGAAGAGTTAATTGTATTGTAAAATATTAAATCAAAACCTAAAGTGGGAAGTTCAAAACCAGAAAAACCTGCTGGGATATCACCCATTTCAATTGGAGGTGATTCAAACTCTTCAAAATCAACGATTAATTCATCAAATTCAAATGGTTTAATTGAGGCATTAGAAATACTAAAGCTATAAGCCTCATTCATAGAGATTACAACACTTTCTCTTACGAGCTCTGAAATAACTGTGTAGCCAATACTTTCTAATGGTTCATCGCCATAAGGGTATCCAATAAAACTATTTGCAAAATCAAATTCAAAAATTTGCGTATTTGGTGTTGGGGGGTTAGGAATTTCAATCTCTAGATTATTTAATTCTTGGTCATAGAAGTTATCAAATTGTAATCGTAAATCAATATCAGTAAATAAATTATTAATAAATTCTAATTGAAATTTATTTTTATCTTCATCCCCAACATCCTTTAAGTGAGCACTAATAAAATCTATTCCCTCAAAATTGATTGGTAGGCTCTCAATTCCAGAAATTTCTTGTATCATAGTTATTTTCGCATCTACCCTTCCACCATTTATTTCAAAAGAATAGCTAACCTCTAAATTTTCATTACCAACAATATCAATACCTTCTCCCACATCAACTTGACACTCACCTTCATTCCATACTAGATTATAATCATCCACTTCATTATTTAATATGCTACATTCATTTTCATCATCAATATCAAGATTACACTGACTATCTACTACACCAGAAATCTCTAAAGCTAAGCACTCTTCATCTGTAAATGAGACTTCGTCTTCAATATCAGTGATTGGAAGATATAAGTAGCAGTCTGATTGAGCTAATGAATATGTTATCTCTGGAGTAGCAGTTATATTTCTTGGCACTGTACTATTAAATAAATTTTCTTGATCAGAGCTACTTGACCCAGGGCTTACATCTTGGACTTGATTATTAACCCAGATAGCTCCATTTTCATCAAGAAACTGTAACTGAAAATTATCTATAACGAAGGGTAAATTATTATTTAGTGAAATTGAAATATACCCATCATCAACTATGATACTATTAATAGAATCTAAATATTCGACTTGTAAGGCTGAAAATTGATCATATGGAGCTATAGTTATTGGGTCAAGCGTAATGGTTTCGCTCTCAGATTCAAATAATTCAAGTGGGATACATCCAGATGCAATATCCTCTTCAACTAGTTCAGATAATATAATTTCAATAGTTTCAGAAATTGGGTCTATACTATCTGTATTAATATTTATTTCAACAGGGTCTATGTCAACATCTAATGATACTCCATCTACATTAAAATACTCATCATCAATATTAACTCTAACTGGACAACTTTCATCAAATGGATTATATCCTGGAAGTGATTCGACACAGCAAATATCACTAGGATCAAAATTATCTTCATCTGATTCAGGGCATGGTTCATATATCATAACTAAACTTGTATCTATAGAGTAATTATCTAAGGTATCAAGCGTTAAATCACTTCCTGTAGTATCAATTAACTCAAACATTGTTATACTACCATTATATAAAGGTATAGAAAGAGGTAATTCCCATGAAGGAGTTTCCCATTTCTGAGGAAGCCTAAAATCACATGCAGATAATAGCAAAATTGCTATAAATGTCACATATTTTATTAATTTGAATTTAATATCTATACTCTTCAGTTTTAAATGGACCCTTTTTCTCAATTCCAATATATTCTGACTGAGCATCAGACATCTCAGTAAGTTTAGCATCTACATGATTAAGATGAAGTTTAGCAACTTCTTCATCTAATTCTTTCGGCAATACATGAACTCCTTTTGGTATTTTGCCTTCCCAAAGACAAATTTGGGCTAATACTTGATTAGTGAATGATGTAGACATTACAAATGATGAATGTCCTGTCGCATTACCAAGATTGACAAGTCTACCTCTGGATAATAAAATTATACTGTGTCCATCTTTAAACTTAAATGAATCAACTTGAGGTTTTATATTTGTTTCTACGATATCATTATTAGTCTCAAGATAAGCTACATCAATCTCATTATCAAAATGTCCAATATTGCACAAGATTGCATTATCTTTCATTCTTTCCATATGATGCCCCATTACCACATCTTTATTACCAGTAGAAGTAACAAAAATATCTCCATATTCAGCCGCATCATCCATCGTTACTACTTTATATCCTTCCATTGCTGCTTGCAAGGCACAAATTGGATCAATTTCAGTTATAAATACTTGAGCTCCATATCCAGCCATTGATTGGGCGCAGCCCTTTCCAACATCACCAAAACCACAAATAACAACTTTCTTACCTGCCAACATAATGTCAGTTGCTCTTTTTATTCCATCAGCTAAAGATTCTCTACATCCGTACTTATTATCAAATTTAGATTTAGTAACAGAATCATTAACATTCACAGCTGGAAAAGGAAGATTTCCAGATTTATCTAAAATTTTCAATCTATGAACTCCAGTAGTAGTTTCCTCTGATACACCTTTTACAGAATCAACAAAATGAGGATATTCATCTAATAAAATTTGAGTTAAATCACCTCCATCATCAATAATTATATCAGGCCCAGATCCATCTTCAAACTCAAGTGTTTTTCTAATACACCACTCATACTCTTCTTCTGTTTCACCCTTCCATGCAAAAACAGCATGTCCTGCATCAGCAATTGCTGCGGCTGCATGATCTTGAGTTGAATATATATTACATGATGACCATCTTACATTAGCTCCTAACTCCACAAGCGTTTCAATTAAAACAGCTGACTGAATAGTCATATGGATGCATCCCGAAATTCTTGCTCCTTTTAATGGTTTTTCTGATCCATATTTTTTTCTTAGTTCCATTAAACCAGGCATTTCTTTTTCTGCTAAAATAATTTCTTTTCTACCAAAGCTAGATAATTCAATATCAGCAACTTTATAATCATTTACATTTTTCATACTATCTTCCATAATAAATTTTCCTTTACACTTTTCAAAAAACTATCATTTAATTTATTTGTTTCCCATGGGAGCCCTTTTCTACCTAAATGGCCATAAGCAGCAAGCTGTCGGTATATAGGCTGTTTTAGTTTCAAATTTTTAATAATATTAAAAGGTTTAAAATCAAAATGATTACATACTATATCTGTGATTTTATCATCATCAATCTTTCCAGTTCCAAAAGTGTCAATAAGTATTGATACAGGCTCTGCAACTCCGATAGAGTACGCAAGCTGCAACTCACATCGTTCAGCTAAGCCAGACATGACCACTTGCCTTGAAACATATCTTGCCATATAAGCTGCAGATCTATCTACCTTGCTTGGATCTTTTCCTGAAAAGGCACCACCTCCATGACGAGCATATCCACCATATGTATCAACAATAATTTTTCTTCCTGTTAATCCAGTATCTGCACCTGGTCCACCTTTAACAAATCTTCCAGTTCCATTAACTATGATATTATCATTAAAATCAATTTCATATTTTCTAATAATAGGATTAATTACTTCTTTAATCAATAATTCTCTAATATATTTCTGTTCCTTAGCAGTACTATTAGAAAACTTTTTTAATAAATTGTTATGTTGAGTAGCAATTACAATCTTTGAAATTTCAATAGGAGTATAACCTTTATATTTAATTGTTACTTGAGTCTTACCATCAGGCTGTAGAAAATCTAGAATATTGGATTTTCTAACTTCGGTTAATTGTTCTGCAAGCTGATGTGACATTTGGATAGGAAGAGGCATTAACTGTTCAGTTTCTTTACATGCAAAACCAAACATTAAGCCCTGGTCCCCTGCTCCTTGATTTTTCTTATTTTTCTGGCTTAATCCTCTAGCAATATCCGGGCTTTGTTTAACAATATTAACCTCAACATCAACTTTATCACCAATCATTCCAGCTGAATTACTTGAATAGCCAATTTCATTTAAAGATTTTCTAGCCACGTCAATATAGAAATTGTTATCTAAATTTAACTTTGTACTTATCTCGCCAGATAAAATTATTTTTTCAGCTGATGCCATTGTTTCACACGCTACTCTCGCATCTGGATCTAATGATAAAATAGAATCTAAAACACCATCTGAAATACAATCACAAACTTTATCTGGATGTCCTTCAGTTACTGATTCAGATGTAAAATAGAATTCTCTTTGACTAAAAATATTATTCATCTTTAAAATGGACCTCCTAACTTAAGATGCTCTACTTCATTTCCATATTTAATGAAATTTTCTTTAAATAAATCTGATAACTTTTTTGATTCTAAATGAAATTCTTTTTTATCATTCCATGCATTAATTGGATTTAAGATTTGATCATCTATACCATTTAATTTATCGGGTATCATTAAACTAAAAACATCGTCTTTATTGAAATTTGATTTATTAATAGATTTATTTAGAATACTATCAATTATTGTTCTTGTATNTTTAATGCTAATTCTACTTGCNCCAGATGAAGGTGATCCTCCAACCCATCCAGTATTAACTAAAAAAACCTCTGAACCATAAGTGGCCATCTTGCTTTTTAAAAGTTCAGCATATCTCAATGGATGCAATGTAAGAAATGGACCNCCAAAACATGGAGAAAAAGTTGCAACTGGTTCNGTTATTCCTCTTTCAGTTCCAGCAACTTTAGCTGTATATCCACTAATAAAATGATACATTGCCTGCTCTTCATCAAGTTTTGCTACTGGAGGAAGAACCCCGAATGCATCACACGTAAGAAAAATAATATTTTTAGGATGCCCAGATGTACTTGGAAGCCCTTTGAAGCTTAGCGAATTTTCTATATGAGAAATTGGATATGATACTCTTGTGTTTTCTGTTTTACTTGCATCATCAAAATCTACTTTATGAGTATTTTCATCATAGACTACATTTTCAAGAAGCGATCCATGTCTAATTGCATTATAAATATCNGGTTCATCATTTTTANTTAATCTTATTNCCTTAGCATAACATCCACCTTCAAAATTAAATAAGCCATTCTCTGACCATCCATGTTCATCATCTCCAATAAGTAATCTATTTGGATCAGTAGATAAAGTTGTTTTTCCTGTTCCACTTAAACCAAAAAATAAGCATGCATTTTTATTTTCAAGATCTACATTTGCAGAGCAATGCATGGATAAGATATTTTTCATTGGTAACAAATAATGAAGAATGGAAAATACTCCTTTTTTCATTTCACCTGCGTATTCAGTTCCACCAATTATTGCAATTTTTTTCTTTAAGTTAAAAACTATAAATGTTTCTGAGTTCATCTTATGTTTTATGTATTCTGAATTTGAGATATCTGAAGCATTAATAATTGTAAACTCAGGGTTAAAATTTTCCAACTCCTTCTCATGAGGACAAACAAACATATTATTAGCAAAGTGAGCTTGCCATGATTTTTTAGCAATTACTCTAATAGGAAGCTGATAGTCTTTATCATCCCCCCCATACCCATCAAAAACATATGTTTTTGATAAATCAGAATTATAAAAATCTCTAACTAAATCAAATAATTCATCAAATATTTCTTCATCTAATTTTTGATTTACATCTCCCCACCAAATATTCTCTTTAGTAGAATTCTCTTCAACAATATATTTATCCTTTGGTGATCGGCCCGTATATATGCCAGTATCTACCATCACAGCTCCATTCATAGACATTTTAGTTTCTTTATTTAATAGTCCTTCTTGGATTAATTTTTCTATGGATAAATTTCTGCTTATTTTGCCTTTAATATTTAATCCAAGGTACCTAAGATCAATTTTATTTTTATTAATTACCTCTTCCATAATATCAAATTTTCCTTATTTTGCATGAGGATGAGATTTGTCATAAATTTCTTTCATCCTTTTAGTATCTAAATGAGTATAGATTTGCGTTGAACTCAAACTTGAATGTCCAAGCAAATCCTTAATAGCCATCAAATCAGAACCAGTTTGCAGCAAATGTGTTGCAAAAGAATGNCTAAGTGAGTGAGGGCCTAATTTTTCATTACTCGATATAAATTTAATATATTTTTTAACAATATTATATATAGTTCTTGTTGTTATATAATTATTTTTACTTTTTTTATTACCTGACACAAACAGATATCCATCTATCTGGATATTTTCTTCATTTATATATCTTATAAGATTTTTTTTAGTCTTATCTCCAAAAAGAACAATCCTTTCCTTGCTACCCTTTCCTAATATCTTAATTGAATTACTTTTAAAGTTGATATTAGAAATTAAAATACTAGCACACTCAGACACTCTTATACCAGTAGAATATAATAAGTCGACAATAGATAAATCTCTCAATGGGATTTCAAGCATATCTAAGGATTTATTAAAAAATAAATTCATTTCATCAATAGTTAAATGATTTGGTAGCTTTTTACTAATCTTTGGAGCTTTTATACTTTTACTTATATTATTTTCTATAATATTTTCAGATACCATAAATTTAAATAATGATTTAATAGTAGCAATCTTTCTTGATAAGCTCTTAGATGTTATAGATTTTGAAATCATTGAAATATATTCATGAAGATCATATTTGTTTAAATCTTTAATCATAATATCCTCACCCAAGTAATCGATAAGTTGTTCTATATCAATTTTATAGGCTCTAATTGTATGAATGGAGAATCTCTTTTTACTAGATAAAAAATCTATAAAAAGATTTAATAATTTGATGTTAGAGCTATAAGGGTTCATTGGTCTTAGCTAAATTAATTACTTTCTTGAAATCATCTGGAATTGGTGCATCATACTCAACAATATTTTTATTGGGATGTAAAAACTTAATAGACTTAGCATGCAATGCTACCCTATCCATTGATTTGAAAATACTTTTTAATAACTTAGTATATTTAACATGAAATGATTTAATCATCTTAATCCCTCCCCCATAATCATCATCAAAGATAATAGGATGACCAATAGATTTCATGTGAACTCTAATTTGATGAGTTCTTCCAGTACTAGGCATAATTTCAAGGTAAGATAAAGGGCCATATTGATTTATAAGTTTATACGTTGTCTTAGAATATCTACCTTTATCTGATTTACTTAATATAAAAGATTTTCTATTTCTATCATTTCGTATGATATTACCCTCAATGAATCCAGATTCATTGCATTTACCCCAAACAATAGCTCTATATATTTTTTTAACTTCTCGAGATTCAAATTGTTTTGATAGGAATGCATGTGTTTTAAAATTTTTTGCAACAATCATAATACCTGATGTTTCTTTATCAAGTCTGTGTACAATACCTGGATTAGATTCAAATTGACTATAATCAATCCTATCAATAAGGCCATTTAAAATAGTTCCTGAATAATTACCTGCACCAGGATGGACTACCATGCCTGGACACTTGTCTATAATAATAATATCATTATCTTCATAGGTTATATTAACATCTAATTTTTGTGCTTTAATTTCATTAAATGACTTTTCAGGAATTGATTGGAAATCATACTGAATTTCTTCATTTCCTTTTAAAATAAAAGAAGGTTTTGTTGGATTATTATTTAAAAGAATATTTTGTGACTTAATAAGAGATTGAATCCTAGATCGAGTTAAATCTGGGAATAAATGAAATAAATAAATATCAATTCTTTCACCACTACTCGCAACACTAATTGACTTCATTATTATTTGCTTCTTGATTATTATGCAAATACGTTGAGATAATAAATATTATTATTCCAATAGTAACACTCATATCTGCAACATTAAAAATATAAGGCCATCTATAGATGCCTGTAATTCCTAAATCTATAAAATCAATAACACCTCTATAGTCAAAAAGATTAAAAAGTGTAAACCCTCTATCAATAAGATTACCAATGGCTCCACCTAAAATAAAATTCAAAGAAAGTCTTTCACCAGTTATTAGAATAGCATCACTAAATAAATAATATATTATATAAGCTGTAATAAATATAGTAACTAGAAAAAGTAACCATCCAAATCCACCAACTGAGACACCAAATGCTAGACCCGGATTTTCAAGAAATGTAAGTCGCACAAAATCACCTAAAAAGACCTGAGAAACTCCATGAAATTCACTAGATTTTATTGCTAATTTTGATAACTGATCAGCAACTACTACTATTAAAGCAACTAATATTCTATTCACGTTAAGCTAAATATTAGAGGTTTTGCAATCAAAACACTTTGTTGCATGAGGGACTTCCATAAGCCTCTCTTTTGATATGAGCTCACCACATTTAGAGCAAACTCCAAATGAGGTATCATCTATTCTTTGTAATGCAAGATCTAGATAATTTAGAAAACTACTTTCTCTATTTATAATTGAATATGCATGCTCAAGAGATTGCTGATCTGAACCAGCATCTGCCATATGAGATGAATAAATTGAGCTCTGATTACCTTGATTAATTATATCATCGGCTCGTCTTCTAGCCTCCTCAATATTTTCGAGCATAGTTTGTCTTTTATCTACAATGATTTTTTTAAATTCTTTTAATTCTTTCTTATTCCATGTTTTTTTAGCCATAAAATATTCCCCCCATAGAATTAATTTTTATTCAGCTATACTTATACCCAAATCAATCTGCATATCATTTAATTCAATTTTCTTTGAATATTTAGAATTTAATACATCATAGGTAATAGAAACCGCTAAAATCTCATTTTTAAAATATTCAAGATTTTCTTCTATTGCTTCAATAATTTTGCTATCAGCTTTAATGCAAACATCAATCCTATCTTGAACTTCAAGAGAAGATTCTTTCCTGAAATTTTGTATATGTCTAATCATATCTCGTACTAAACCTTCTTTCTCAAGTTCATCTGAGATATTTATATTAATTCCAACAACAATTCCATTGTAAGATGAGACTGAGATACCATCGATTGGGACTTCATCTATTATAAGATCATCTTTCGATATTTTTTCGACAGAACCATCAATTTCAATATTAATACTTCCATCATTAAGCATATTTATTTTATCAGAATCTTTAATTTGATTTAATTTTGAGATTACATCTTTCATATTTGAATCAAATCTATCTTTNAGTGCTACAAAATTTGGCTTTACTTTGTAGGATAAAACATCCTCAACATTATTTATAAATTCAATATCTTTAATATTTAATTCTTCTAAAATTTCTTGTTTAGATGATTCATCAAGAGTAATATTTTTTTGTTTTGGTATATATATGTATACTGTTTGCAGTGGCTGTCTATTTTTAATATTTGCCCTATTTCTAGCTGACCTTCCTAGGCTAACTATAGAAATAATAGAGTCAATATTTTTCATTAATTCTTCATCAAAGTACTCTTTTTCAAAAATAGGAAAATCGCACAAGTGAATACTTTCTTCTTTTCCTTTTTGGATTACTAAATTTTGATAAATTTTCTCACTGACAAATGGAATAATTGGTGACATCAACTTAGTTAAATCAAGAAGAACCTGATACAATGCTGAATATGCAGCTTTCTTATCCGTATTATTTTCTGATCTCCAAAATCTTCTTCTACTACGTCGAACATACCAATTTGACAGATCATCTATAAACTTTGTGATTGATTTCATTAGTTGAAATACTTTAAAGCTTGAGTATGCTTCATCAGCTTCTTTAATCAAATCATGCATTTTTGAAATAATCCATTTATCAAGATTTGTATAATCATCATATTTAACCATATCATTTTCTGGGTCAAATCCATCTAAATTTGCATAGGTAATAAAAAATGAATATGTATTCCAAAGTGTAATTAAATTCTTTCTTACATCATCAGCAATATTATATCCAAAATTAAGATTATGTTCTGGATTTTGACTGGCATAAAGCCATCTCATAACATCAACTCCCATCTTTTCAGCAGCATCTTCAAACCAGATTGCATTTCCCCAAGACTTATGCATATCTCTTCCAGTTTCATCTTTTACCAGAGCATGGCCCAATAATGTTTTAAATGGAGGTTTTTGCTCCATTACTGTTGCCATAGCAAGCAATGAATAAAACCAATTCCTAAATTGTCCGGGGAAACATTCNACTACAAAATCTGCAGGAAACCATTTTTTCCAGTATTCTTTATCTTCATTATATGATAATGTAGAAAATGGAACAATTCCAGCATCAAGCCATGGATTACCTACATCAGGTATTCTTGATCCAACTAATCCTGATTCAGGATGTTTAATTTTAACTTTATCAATCCATGGACGATGAGGACTTTTTCCATCAAATTCGTCCCATCCTTCAACTGCTAATTCTTTTAATTCTTCTTTTGATCCAACTACATAGAAAGAACCATCTTCAAATCTCCATATAGGTAATGCTAATCCCCAAAATCTTTTCTTGGAAATCATCCAATCACCCATATTGTCTAGCCACTCCATTTCTCTATCATGGCCCCATTCAGGAATCCAATTTATCTGTCCAACTAGCTGTTTAATTTCATCTCGCCAATCCATATCTATATACCATTCTTCTACACTTCTATAGACAAGTTCATCTCCCGATCTCCAGCAATGAGGATAGATGTGTGGATATTTCTCAACATGAAATAGAAAACTTCTATTTTTTAAATCATCTACAATAATGTCTTTTGTCTTGGGATCTGTAGCAAGAAGTCCTGTAAACTCATTAAACCCTTCAAGGTAGTGACCTTCATCATTTAGGGGTGCAATTTCAACAATTCCTATTTTTTTACCAATTTTATTATCAATAGCTCCACATCCAGGTGCAATATGTACAAGCCCAGTACCTTCTCCAGCTACAACAACATCACTTCCTATACTATCTTTACCACCATCAATTACTCTATGACATTTAACGGCATTAAGACCATTTTCTTTAAGTTTTTCATTTTCAAATGGATATCCACCAAGATTATTTTGAGCATCTAGATGATCAAATGGACCTTCATACTCCCAATTAAGCATATCTTTCCCTTTAATGGTATCAATAACAGTATACCCACCTCTTTCTTTAAATATTTGGGCAATAGTTTTCAACTTAGGAACACCCTTAATCCATAATTTTTTTTCTTGAAANTGTTTCTCTAATCTCTTGAACTCTAAATTCTCTTTTGCAAAATAATAGATAGAACCATCATTCGATTGAACTTTTACATAATCAAGTTTGATATTACATGCGACAGAGACATTTGAAGTTAAAGTCCATGGGGTAGTAGTCCATACCAGCAANTACTCATTTTCTCTATCTTTCAAAGGAAATCTTACAAATACAGAATCATGAGCAACTAATTTACGNCCTTCAATAATTTCCATTTGGGAATAGGAAGTACCAGANCTTCCAGACCATGGAACAACATCNGTNCCTTTATATATTTTACCTCTTTCAAATAACTTTTTAAGAAATGACCATATTGTATAGTTATTTTCATCTGACATGGTAAAATATGAATTATCCCAATCCATCCAATAACCGAGTCTCTTGGATTGTTCAGTCTGAATTGCAGAATATTTCTCAACCCTATCTTTGCACATTTGAACAAACTTTTCAATACCAAAATCTTCAATATCTTTTTTAGATGAGAATCCAAGTTCTTTTTCTACTTCNACTTCAACCCATAACCCCTGACAATCAAAACCATTTTGATAACGCTGATCATACCCTTTCATCGCATGNAAACGCTGAAATATATCTTTTAGACTACGACCCCATGCATGATGAACACCCATTGGATTATTTGCTGTTATAGGACCATCCATAAATGACCATGTCTTATTTCCGCTATTTTTTTCAACTAATTTTGAAAAAATCTTTTTTTCATTCCATAGCTCAATAATATCATGCTCAAGCTGAATAAAGTCTACTTTTGGAGATATATCTTTAAAATTCTTTTTCTTCATAAGATTTATAAAATATTAACTAGAGAAGTTATACAAGTATGATGCTTATAGACAATTAAAGATATATAATTTTTGTTTTTTTTAATATTGCTCAGTGAGGACTATTTTACCTTTTTTATCAAATGTATTCCAGATTCCAATTCGCCTATTTTCTTTATATTGTCCCCTTGTGTGAACAATTCCATTTTCCCAATAGGATATGAGATTACCATCAAGGTCACCATTTTTATAATTTCTTTCCATTTTGGGTTTACCACTTTTATAGTAAATCATNGTTTTATCATAATTATTCTCACCGATGTTAAACTTAACAACACGAATCCCATTTGATCTATATTTAGATATTCTNTTCATAATTTTATCCAAAACANAGNTATAATTTGTAAATGGAAAGTAGTTTTCTATGTGATAAAAATCACTTTGAAGNTAATTAATTAATAATTTTCTGATAAAAAAGGATAAAAATATAAATGAACAGGAAAATCNCTTNTCTGCTCTGATATAGTATAATACCCACTTTGATCCCANCNCCANCAAANNGCNTCNCCACCNNTNNCNGGNGTATAGTCGAGNTTNATNTGNTNTGATGAAANAGCAGANGNNANANTATTATNNAAATTATTNANCATNATAATNTCATAATAAGTTTTAATNATTANTCTTANTNCCATCTNGAGANATATCNGCTGCNGTNATCTGATCNGANCGTCGATATGATTTNTCAGGNGAAACGNTNAAATATNCCTANNTTTTCTGCTTCNATCACNTTNGNNGTAGATTGNGGANANGGAAGTCNNTANATNGAAACTNAAGATTCTCTTTTACTTANNATATATAAATCTTTTGTANTNGGNTCNANCATNANAGCTTCNGCATCACGATTACCATCTGGATAAGTAAAAACAATCGTATCAAAATCTTTTATTTTCAAGTCAAATGGTGAATTAGCNTNTAAATTAATTATAGGTTCTTTAAATCTGTGTATTCTTTTCTTCTTAAACTTTGAAAAATTATCTCCAATNTCTNCNANATANAGATANTCTNTATTNTNNTNNGGACCAGGNCCAATACACATATCCTCCCAATCTCGTGCAANANNTCCTTNNAANCTTANTGNTCCAAGNTNNCTNCCATNNANNCCAACNCCATANANTTTNGNAAGATCNCCNGAATCATTATGNANCCANACNANNTNAGNNTTATTTTTNCTTGATGAAATNCCAGANGCNTCATCNATNTTAGTGNNTTCTGAACANNTCCTAANTCNATTCTATTTGAAAATAGTATTGTTAAAAAAGTNAATATGAAAAGAACAAACAATTTAAATTAATTTATATTTATTTTATTAAAATTAGTTTCTGCGATACAGAATAAGTTTTACTTTTTACTCTTAAAAAGTAAATTCCACTTGGATAATTTGAGGCATCCCAATTAAATGTATGGTTACCATAAGAAATTTCTTCATCAAGAATAACATCAACTATTTGACCATGAATATTAAAAATTGAAGCATTTACGTATTCACTTTTAGAAAGATAGAAATTAACTGAAGTACTAGGATTAAAAGGGTTCGGATATGGATCATCTAAACTAAATACATCTGGAACTATAAACTTATTAACATCCCCAACCAANAGAGTCATATTACTAATATCACTAACATTATAGCTCAAATGATCTATATCGCAAAGTTTGTATATTTTATCATTAATTAGAAGATGTAAATCATCTTCTATTGTTTCACTAANNTCCCAGTTAAGTTTANTTTCATCAATTCCTNAGTAATCAAACTTAATATTATATGTTTTTAATTCAGAATTATTTGATGTTCTTATTGTTGAGAACCTTGGAGATTCTAAAAGGATATNATTAATATCATAATGCCCAATCCAATCATGTTTTTCTATATACATATCAATATATTCTGGCTTTATATTATTATCAAGATTGTATTCATCTTCTCCATAGATAAATTCTTCTGAATAATAGTCGCTTAAATAAATATTAATTTCATCTGATGAAATTTCATTAAATATATCTGAAACTTGAAGTTTAATTTTATTTTCACTTTGTTCAATCCTAGCATCAAAATTTGAAGTTTCCATAAATTTTAAAATAATATCATCATTAGATGTATTTATCCAATATGCACCCCATGGAGATAGTGATAAAGAAGGTTGATATTGATTTTGACTCCATTTATAAATAGTTGGACATATAAGCCCACTATTAACTGCTTCATTCCAGTCATAACTATTTTCTAAATGATTAATCTGTATATCATATTTGGAAAATTCTGTCATTAGAGTATGAGAAAAAAGATTCCATCCTTTTGATAAAATGACATCAGAGTCATCAATATTACTAGAGATAATAGGTGTTCCTGATGCAATTAACTCCTCTGTTGTATTTAATGCAAGATAATAACCTTGAGAAAAATTAATATCAAGATCACTAAAATCTCCTAAAGAATTAAACATAGTCCAATCATCTACATTTGCAGTAGGGAATAAATTTTCAGACAATGGATTATATAAATTAAGAGGTAGACCAATCATATGCCATCCTGGTTCTAATACAATACTCTGATAGTCATTTATAATAGTAATTTGATTCACCTCACTAGATTCAAATTCAAGATTAAATGCATGGGCTATCATTTTAATTGATGAATTACTTAAAACACTTGAATTTATTGATTCAATTGTTACATCAATAGTNTTACTAATTTGATCTGTTTCGCCTATTAATTGCCAATCGCCATTCTCATCATTAATATAGACTGAAATAACATCCACTAAATTTGGCAAAGTTGTCTCATATTCTATCGTAAATGGGTGATTAACTGCAAAAACTTCTCCTTCTATAGGGTAATTTATCAAAACTTCTGGGCCTTGAATATCACAGACTCCGTCGTTATTATCATCTAAATCAAGAGGGTCGTATGGGCATATATCACATCCATCAGCAACATGATCTAAATCTGAATCTAAATTATCATCCTCACCATTGCAAATATCATCACTATCACAGGAACCATCACCATCAGAGTCATCATTTGCATCAAAAGGACATATATCACTATTATTTAAAACCCAGCCTTCAGGAGCTAAATCATAAATTGAATTTTCTGTTAAAATCTGATCAAACTCAGAGCAATAAATCTGAGAATCACCATAACCCAGTCCGTCTAAATCTTCATCAAAATAATAAGTATTAGGCTCAATCCCAGAATAATTACCAGAACATCCACACCCAATATCATCTGCATTAAAATCTTGAACAATTCCAAATCCACAACCTGCTAAATCTGAAACTCCCTCAATAGCACATGAGCATGTGCCACAATCATCAATTAGAGCATCCCCGTCACAAACACCTGCACAATCGAAGTATAGGCACGAACCATCATCCTCTATTGCATTGGGATTATAATTACATGCATTTTGATTTGTACAACCAAAATCATCTGCATAGCCAAATGACATCAAAAATAGTACAAAGGATATATATGAATATAATTTTCTCAAATTCTCTNCTCAAGGTATATTAATATCAATCGTTAATTGAGATTCTAATATAGGGAAAAAACAGAAAAATAACATTGTATTTTTAAGAGGAGGAAAGGGACGAGAATAAATATGATTTAATTAAAACTATATGTTAAGAATAAGATTAACTAATAAAACAACATCTAAAACATTAACATCATTATCTAGGTTAATATCACCTGTGTTGTAATCAGGAGTCTGATTGCCTAAAATCATTCCTACTAGCACAACCACATCAAGAACATTTAATGATTCGTCATAATTGACATCTCCTAGAATTAAATCTGGAACACTTGAAACCTCAAAATTATAACTTCTTGTTCTGTAAGAATGATGAATGGGATTGACAGTTAAAGAAATACTTGATTGTTCCCCAAATATAAACTCTGAAGTAAAGCTTAATTCTGCACTACTAAAAGGATCAATTGTAACTATAGCATTAGAGTTTTCAAACCAGCCATTTCCTTCATCCTGAAATGTATAAAAGTAATCTTGAATATATCCACTTTCATTATGGATAGTAAAAGTAACTTCTGGGGCTGTAGGTGAAACTGAAATAGCATCTACCTCCTCAAATTCAT
The DNA here is from genome assembly GCA_002171125.1 of bacterium TMED161. Taxonomy (GTDB): domain Bacteria; phylum Fidelibacterota; class Marinisomatia; order SCGC-AAA003-L08; family D37C17; genus TMED161. The sequence continues at coordinate 72,287 of NHHK01000015.1, forward strand.
TGTAGTGACTAGCAATTACACTAAATAAATCAGGATGTACTGCTGGGATTTTGTACGCTCTATACCAAGCAGCATTTGGATTTGATGCAGTAGCTTTCCATACAACCTGACCTCCAAACGATTCATTTGGTATAATTTCAAGCACACTACACTCTGGGCTTATTCCATTACCAAATGTATAAACCAAATAATTTCCATTTTCTTGTTCTAATACACTTCCCATTCCCTGACCAAAAAGATTAGGAGGTAATTCATACTCCCAAACAGTTTCACAGTAACTATCTTCAATAACACGTACTCTTCTTAGACGTGTAGTTGGATTCTCATCGCCTAGAAGCATTTCACTCAAATTTCCATTATCAAAAAATAATAAATCACCATTATCCATTAATTGAACA
>NHHK01000005.1 GCA_002171125.1 bacterium TMED161
ATGGAGAAGTTTTTTATAATTCTGATACAGATGTAGCTGGTTTTCAATTTGATGTAGATGGTGCAACTGTTAATAGTGCTGCAGGTGGTGCTGCTGCTGCTGCTGGTTTCTCTGTTTCAGCTGGTGGTTCAACTGTATTAGGGTTTTCATTTACAGGTGCTGTTGTTCCAGCTGGATGTGGAACATTGACAACTTTAGATTTATCTGGAGATGCAGAAGGTTTAAGTGGTCTTGTTTTCTCTGATACAAGTGGTGGTGCTATTGAATTTGAATATTATGTAATTGCACTTGGCTGTACAGATGAGGGTGCATGCAACTTTGATCCTTCAGCTGATTATGATGATGGTTCTTGTGAGTATCCTTTAGATAATTATGATTGTGATGGTACGTATAACGGTCCTGCTGCTACTGTTCAAATAGTTCATAACTCAGCTTCACCTACTGTTGATGTTTATGTTGATGGTGGTCTAGCTATTGAAGGATTTACATATAGATCAGCAACTGGATTATTACAGTTACCAGTTTCTTGTGAAGTTGGCATTGCTCCAACAGGTGGTGATGTGATTGCTAGTTTCCCATTTGAACTAGCTGAAAATGGCTCATATGTTGTTGTAGCAACTGGTTTATTAGGTGATACAGTAACTCCATTTGATTTAGCCGCGACAGGAACAACATTTGGTTCTTCTGATGCAGATCTAGTTGGGCTTGAGGTTTATCATGGTTCAACTGATGCTCCAGCTGTGGATGTTCAAGCAAATGCAAATGATGGTTCTGTATTAATTCCTAGTTTGGAGTATGGTTCGTTTTCAGGTTATGCTGAAGTTCCAGCTGTAGATTATACATTAGGAATAGCTCCAGCAGGTTCTGGTGCAATTGCAGCATTTACGGCTCCATTATCTGGTTTAGGTGGTGGTAGTGCTGTTGTGTTTGCTTCTGGTTTCTTATCTGGAGACGATCCAGCATTTGGCTTATTTGCAGCATTAAATGATGGAACTGTTTTAGCACTTCCTGCTGTATCGCAAGATTGTGTTGGTGATTGGGGTGGCTCTGCGGTTGAGGATTGCGCAGGTGTTTGTGAAGGAACATCAGTAGAGGATTGTACGGGTGTTTGTAATGGAGATACTGAACTTGATGCCTGTGGAGTTTGCGATGGTCCTGAAACAGATCCTAACAACTGTTATGAGAATACAACATTATGGATTAGTAATGTAGATGTTGATGATGTTGAAGATATTGTGGTTGAAGGTGGTTGTGATTTACCTTTAGACTCAGTTCACCTTTTAGGCGGTGATGTTTTATATAATTTTGATTCTGCAGTTGCAGGTTTTCAGTTTGAAGTAGATGGAACAACTGCAAATAGTGCTGCAGGTGGTGCTGCTGCTGATGCAGGATTTCAAGTTTCTGCAGCTGGCTCTACAGTTCTTGGATTCTCATTTACTGGAGCAACTGTTCCTGCTGGATGTGGAACTTTAACAACTTTAGATTTAGCTGGAGATGCTTCTGGTTTAAGTGAAATGGTATTTTCTGATTCATCAGGTGGTTCAATGGATATTACATATTTTGTACCTGGTGCGGGAGTATCTAGTTCTGGAACTATAGAAATTAGTTTATTCAACTTGGAAGATGTTGCAGGATTTCAGTTTGAAGTAATATCATCTTTAGATGATTTTACATTAACAAGCCCAGGCTCGGGTGGTTCTGCTGCTTCAGCTGGCTTTGATGTTCAAACAAATAATGGTACTGTATTAGGTTTTTCATTTACGGGTGGAACAATACCTTCTGGTCAGTCATCAGTTTTAACATCATTTACTGCAGAGTGGACTGGTGCGGATGGTTTATTTGATTTAGATATGGCAACTCTTTCTAATTCAGCTGGCCTAGCTATTGATTTTGATTATGGTGATTACTTTGTGATTGGTGATTTAAATTTTGGCTGTACTGATAGTGGTGCATGTAATTTTGATGCTTCAGCAAATGCTGATGATGGTAGTTGTGATTATTCTTGTTTAGGTTGTACGGATGAATCTGCTTCAAACTATGATCCAAGTGCTACTGTAGATGATGACAGTTGTGTCTATGAAGAATTAAATGCACCATCAAATCTTGTTGCGACAGGTGGAGATGGAGTTATTGATTTAACATGGAATGAGCCAACAGTTAATTGTGTTGCTCAATGGGACTTATGTGTTGAAAGTTTAGCAGGTACTGCGTATTACGATGCGTGTGGCGCAGATGATTGTGAAGGTGGACCTGGTGGAGCGTGTGATGGTAACGTTGTTCCTGGTCTATCTGATGACTGTGGCTACATGGCCCAATTAATTGGTGGAGGTCAGTGTTCAGACCCTTGTGGTGGTGGAGGAACAACAGGTGGTGGAACAACAGGTGGCGGGGAAGCATTCCCAGTGTGTCCTGATGGTTCTGCTGAGTATATTGATTGTTCAGCTACATGCTTTAACGATGCAGATTGTACGGGTGGTTGTGTTGCATGGTTAGGCGATGGTTTTTGTGATGATGGAACATATGGATTAGTATTTTGGTTAGCTGGTGGTGGTTGTCCTGAATGGGGTAATGACTGTGGTGACTGTGAAGGTTTAGATGATCCTCTAGGTGTTTGTGATGGAACTGGAGGTACAACAGGTGGAACTACAGGCGGTACTACAACAGGTGGTACTACAGGCGGTACAGCTGATTGTGAAAGTTGTGAATTAGATTGGTCAAACTATGGCTCTGAGTGCTGTGATACAGCATGGGGCGAGTTTGGAATTAATTGTGCGACATTAGAATCTCAGTATGGATGGGATTGTGCTGGATGTGCTTGTCCAGGTGATGATCCAAATGCTGGGTGTCCAGATGGAACAGTCGAAGACTGTGATGGTTCTGGTGAGTGTTGGTCTGAAACATGGATTGGTGATGGATACCCAGACTGTGAAGATCAAGCATATGGCGCAGATTTAACATGCTATGAAAATGATGGTGGTGATTGTGATGGAAGAAATACTCCAACAGCAGATAAAGATATGATGGTATCTGTGTATGATGGGTTTGCTTCTGCTAAAACATTTACACCAAACAGTAATAATTANAGAGAAAGAGAATATACAGGATTTAATGTATATAGATCTTTAACATCAGGTGGTGGATATGAATTGATTGATAATGTAAGTGCTGCAACATTCAGTTATGAAGATGAGCCTCTTGCAAATGGGGTGACATATTACTATGTTGTAACTGCATTATGGAATGATGTAGTTGAATCTCCATTTTCAAATGAAGCCTCAGCTACTCCTGAACCATTTGTATCTCCAATACCTCAAAACTTGACAGCTGAAGCTGGTGATACAGAAGTATCATTNTCTTGGGATGCTGTTCAGTCTGGTGGAGGNGGTACNGNTGGNGGAACTGATGGTGGTGGAACTGATGGTGGTGGAACTACAGGTGGTACAGGTGGTACTGAATGTTCNGATTCATTTATCGTATATGGTTCTGATCCAACNGGTNNATANTATGGNGANTGNTGGTCAGATGGTACAGGATATTATTATTTTGAATGGTCTGGTGGATGTATCGCACAAAGTATCAACTATAGTGGAGGAGATTTAGATGTGTCTGCTTCTGGATTTACTGGAGGTTTTTATTTCTACGGATTCGAAGCTGGTGCGACAGAATTGTTTACCATGACTTTTGATGATGGGTCAAGTGCTTTCCAAGAAGAAGCTAATGATTGCGCAACATGTGCTGAGCTAGGACAAATTGAGTGTTGGGATGGAACATGTGCTGATACTGATACGGATTGTCCAGAAGTTGGAGATTGTGGTGCTGGATACGTGCTAGATTGTGCTGAGAATGACTTTGATTGCTGTCTAGAAACATGGATAGGTGATGGTTTCCCAGATTGTGAAGATCAACAATATGGATGTGATCTAACATGCTATGAAAATGATGGTGGTGATTGTACAGGTGCAATGAATGCTAGTGGTCCAAAAGTTGAACAATTAGATAATCATTTGTATGCAATTACAAACGGTGAATGTGTTCCTCTAGAGACTAGAGATACTTTGACAGGTTATAACGTTTATGAAGTTTCTGGTGGTACATACTCTTTTGTTGCTGGCTTAGATGCTAGTACAACAGACTTTGTTGTTACTGGACTTACAAATGGTGTTGAATATACTTATGTTGTTAGCTCTGTGTTTGATGGAGATAATGAGTCAGGATATTCTAATCAAGCTTCAGCTACTCCAATGGAAACAATTGTTTTAAGCTTATCAAATGCTGATGAAATTATGTCAGGAGAAGCTTTAATTGTAACTGTCTCTATGGATAATGTTGAACCTGTAAGCGGTATTCAAGTTGATTTTGTAGACGTTCCTGATAACTTAGTTATTCAAGGTGCTGTCGGAACANATCGTTTACCTGNTGACTGGCAATTAAGTGTTGCAGANCAAGATAANGGTTCTGGAAGNTTACTTGGATTCTCATTTAGTGGTAGTGTTATTGAAGGTGGTTCAGGNGCTGTATTNGAAGTAGAGTTTTCTACNTCTGTGGGCGAGCCTACTGATATCANNTTATGTACTGAAGGAGAAACATTATCAGATGCGTCAAGTGCAGCTTTCTTGGTTGAAAGTGCTTGTAGCTCGACGATGATTGATGTTGAAGGCATAGATATTTCCTTTAGTGATTTTGCTGGTCCTTTAGATCAAGGAGAAAGTGGCATGATGAGTGTTTACATGTCAAATCCTTACGATGTTTATGGTTTTGAATTACATATTCCTGATTATGGTGCAATGACTGCTGCTAATGTAATGCCTGGTAGTTTATTAGCTGATTTAGATGGCACATTATCATTCAGTCAGGTTAATGGAGAAATAATCGTTCTATGGTTTAGTTTGACAGGTGATTATATACCTGCAAATGATAATGGTAGAAATGAATTGTTTATTGTTGAATGTCTTGTAAATGATGATGCACCAAACGGTGATATATCAATTGATTTAACAGATGATACAACATTCTCTGATAATGCTGGACAAGCAATGTACTGGGGATATGATCCTGGTTCATTATCTATTGGATTGCCAGATGTTTATCTAACTATGGTTCAAATATCTAATGAGGCATTTGAATTGCATATGGATAATAATAATATAGTAAGTGGTTTCCAATTTACAATTGATGATGCCCCTGATTACTATGTATTTAATGATGTTGTTGCAACTGATAGACTTCCTATTGATTGGTCAGTTTCAGGTAATGAAAATAATGGTGATGCTGTTATACTTGGTTTCTCATTCCAAGGAACTACTATTCCTGCTGGAACCGGTGCAATAGCAACTGTATACCATGAGCCAATGGAAGGTATGGANTTTGTATCTGAATTATGTTTTTCTGATGCAGTAGTATCAGATCCTGTTGCAAATCCTTACTTTACATTTGCAAGTTGTACTGAATTTATAAACCCATTCCAGATGCCAATATCATTGACAGCTGAAGGTGGTCCTGGTGCAATTACATTAAGTTGGGTTGAACCTGAAGATGCTAGAACAAGAGCAACTGTTGATTTACAAATCACTAACTTTGCAAATGGTCAAGCTGAAATTTCAATGACAAATCAAGAGCCTGTTGGTGGCTTCCAATTTGATGTTGATGCAGGTAATGGTTTATCTGACTTAAATGTTACTAATGCTAGTGGTGGAAGTGCTCAAGGTGCAGGCTTTACTGTATCAACGAATAACTCAGGGCTTGTTCTTGGGTTCTCATTCACAGGTGCTACAATACCTGCGGGTGAATCAGTTCTTTGTTATGTAGATGCATCTTTTACTGGTGAAAATGGTGAGCTTTCAATTTCTTCAGCTACTATGTCTGACGCTTTAGGTAACTCTTTAGATGTTGATCTTGGAACAGCTTATTATGTTGGAGTTCAAGAAACATATGGTTGTACAGATCCTTTAGCTGATAATTATAACCCAGATGCTACAGCTGATGATGGAAACTGTGAGTATGAGGGCTGTACAGATCCTCTAGCTGATAACTATGATCCTGATGCTAATTTAAATGATGGTTCATGTGTTTACCCACCAGCTGCATATACAGTATTTAGAGATGGATCTGTTATTGCTACTGGAGTGGATATGATGAGCTATGTTGATTCTGGTTTAGGTGCAAGTGAAACATATTGTTATGTTGTTGCTAAAGTTGATATGGGCGAGGTTGTTGCTGAGTCAAACGAAGCATGTGCAACTACAGATGAAACAGTAGATCAAGAATTAACATTTGATCCGTTTAGATTCAATATGACATCTTTAAATGTAGTTCCTTCTGATGCTGCAGTAAATGAGGTATTTGGAGGACTTGATTTACTACTTATTAAGAGTGATAACAGTGAATACTATGTTCCAAACTTTGGTGTAAATCAAATTGATGTTGTTGATTTAATGGAAGGTTATAAAGTATTTGTTAATGGTACAAGTGAGCAAATGGCTTATGTAACTGGTGCACCAATGAGTGGTGGCGGTTCATACTTAGATCCATTTAGAATGAACTTAATGCCATACCCAATGCAAGAATGCATGGCAACAACTGATGCTTTTGCTGGGGTTGAGGATAACTTACTTGTTGTTAAAAATGATGACAGTGAATACTATGTTCCTGCATTTGGTGTACAGACTCTAACTGAGATGTGCCCAGGTGAAGCATATGCTGTATTCTTAAACGGAGCCGATGGATTAGACTTTACATATCCAACAGGTGTTATGTCATCAAACCACTCAAATCATTTTGTTGAGGATTACAAATCTAGAACAAGAACCAATGATGTTGAGTTAACAGGTGAATCACACTTAGTGTTGCTATCTGANCTTTCTGGTGAGGTTGNTGTAGGCGATCAATTAAGAGCGTATGCNAACGGCCAAATGGTTGGTTCTATCAACATTGTTCCAGANCATTTAAATGGAACNCATCCTGTTGATCTGGTTGCTGTGGGTTCTGTTGATTTAACCGAGTTTGCAGGTCCAGTTCTTGATGGATATGTATCTGGAGATATGATTGAGCTTAGATTGTTTAGTGTAAACAAAGCAGTGGAGCTTAAAGTATCTGCAGATTTATCTGACATGCAATATGGAAATACAATGGAATTAAGTACGGGTACAGCAAGTGTATTAAATGAAGGTGCTATTGTGACTTCATTATCACTGACACAGAACTATCCAAATCCATTTAATCCTAGCACGACAATCAGCTACAATGTTGATATAAGTGGCATGGTAACATTGAAAGTATACGATGTGATGGGACGTTTGGTTAGAACACTGGTTGATGGATACAAAATCTCAGGCTACGAATCTGGATACAGCGTTGTATGGGATGGTAAAGATCAGCAAGGTCAACAAGTATCAGCTGGATTGTATATCTACAGTCTACAAACACCAACTGGTATTAAGACTAAGAAGATGGTTCTAATGAAATAATGCATTTCATAAATAAATAGATTAGAAAAGATGGGGCTTATTTAAAGCCCCATTTTTTTATTAATAATTG
>NHHK01000016.1 GCA_002171125.1 bacterium TMED161
TACCAACATTAAAATTGGGGCTGTAGCTCAGTTGGGAGAGCGCTTGAATGGCATTCAAGAGGTCGTCAGTTCGATCCTGATCAGCTCCACACAAATTACTCTCTAAAACCCCGTTAAATCGGGGTTTTTTTGTATGTAACAAATTGCCAGTGATTAATTATTTATGCCACGAATTTAACAAATTTACTTGCATATTACTTGCATTCAGGATTCAAAATGAACTTTTTTTGAATTATAATTGTACTTTAATACAAAAATTAAAGACAAATTAATCTCAACCCCATTAAAATTATTTAAAGGGGGTTAAAATAATGAAGATTGCACCCCTTTTAGTTTAATTTAAAGGGGTCTTCCATTTAAGTGCCGCAATATTAGCACTTAGCATTTTAAAAGGTCCAACTAGCTTAATTTATATATATATACTATATATATAATATATATAAACTATTATTTATAATAGGCATTAAGTAATTAATAATACCTACTATGTATTTATTATTACCATAATATGGCACTAATAAATAATACAATAAATTGTATTATAGACTTCATTCATTTTTAATTATGCCAATATGTTTATTAATGGAAAAATTAAAATTTTAAACATCAAATCTATTGAAAATTTTAAAGCCCAAATTTAAGAAAAATTATATAAATTTGAACATTGCATATGTAGAGTCGAAGTTTTCATTACCCCTCGATAAAGACACCATTTTGGAGCAAATAAAGGCATTCCTATATTAGTATTGCAATCATATAATTAGCCTTGTAAGTCAAATACTGGGAGTTGGATAATTTTTTGGTTATTTCACCTAAGGGGCGGATGGCATATTTTACTGTTTTGTGAATCCGCATTCCGCTTGAAATAAATCAAAACAAAATCCACATAGGCATACTCAATGATGCTATTTTTTTAAAGTTGTGTTAGATTTGAATATGGCTAGGTATTTTACACTATTACTATTTATTGGGTTGGCTTTTTGGGGATGCGAAAATAATGATAATTGTATCGATGAATTGAAGATATCCGATGACTATAATTGTGATTTAGAGTATGCTCCAGTTTGTGGGTGTGATGGAAAAACTTATTCAAATGATTGCTTCGCAGAAAATGCAGGTGTTACAGAATGGATTGAAGGTGAATGTGACTAAATATTTTTCAATTAAATATCACCAATCCCCACATTCGTGGGGTTTTTTGTTTGTGGGATGATGGGTAGATTTGTTAAAGCTTTATTATTATCATTAAATAATTAATTAAAAATAAAGGAAAACGTGAAAATGAAAATTAAATTATTTGGGAATATTGCCATAAATGCTACCTGGACACTCACTATTGGCTTTTTATTAATTTATTTATCAATTGTAGGCACGATGGCTTATGTACTTTTTATTGATGGTGTCGCAGGAGGTTTTGGTCAATTTGTGAGTATCCCTTCTTTTATTCTTGTTTTTGGTGTTGGTATAGGATTCACCCTAATGAGAAAACATACATTAAAAGAAAATGAATTAGGTATAGCATTAAAAAAAGACTTTATTCTTGCTGGTTGGATTGGCTTTTTGATTGGTCTTGGGTTTTTAGGTGCTGGCATGGATGAACAGTTTGGAAATATCGAATGGGGTGTCTCAATTTTGGTATCAAACTTAAAAACTTTTACAATACCTTTATTATATGGATATATTTGTGGAAATATGTTCGAAGCTTCCTTGACTCAGCCAATAAGTAAATGAAAAGAAAGTCCGAAGTTTTTTATTTGTGGGATGATGGGTAGATTTATATATGAATAATTATAATTCACTTGAAAATGGAAAAAAACAAGATTTAAAAAATTGCCTTATCAAGCATGCTATGTCATTGGGCGGGAAAAATCGTTTTCTTTCTCTTATTGAGTCTATAAGGTTAGCTAATCCCCATCCTTTAATGTCAAGGGAAGCATGCTTTCGTTTTAATAAAGGTATCATAAAATGGGAAAAAGTTATTTTTAAGGAAAAATTTGTTTTATTATTGACATTGACTCGAGGAAATGAAAAAAACAATAACCTGATGCCTGAAAAAGGTGACAAAAATTATAAAACAATATTAAATCTTTTACGGACTATTGGTCCAATCAAGTTTAAAGTTAAGCCTAAAAACATAAAGGATGGGGATGGCTTTATATTACACCCCTTTGATATAATTGATAATAATAATTGTCGAATAAACTTTATGTTTGAAGTTCTATTTTTTTTACCGACCAAATTAATAAAAAAAATATTTATTGGCCCTACAAGGACTAATTAAGATTAGCCCCACATTTGTGGGGGGGGGNTTGTGGGATGATGGGTAGATAACAGACTCACACATTATGATGCTATTTTTTGAAATAGCGATCTTATATTATAGCATATGAATAAACAAATTAAATGGATTTTATTCGCAACTGGATGGCACTCAATTAGAGCTGTTGGTTCTTCAATTATGCTAATTTTATCATATTTAGGNAGCACTAGAGGTGCACCTGATGAATGGATAGTCACACTNATNGGAGATTTCGNAATTGGTATTGGAGCTATAGTACTGACATTNAAATTATATAAAAGTCCATCAAATNTTCTATGGGGTATTTTATTNGCTTGGAATGTTTTGGGGTTATTCGATCTAATTGGTGCTATTGTACTAACATTTATTGTTCCTTATGAGCCATTTCCTGAAATTGGTCTTAATACATTGGGATTTAGACTGGTTTTTTCCTTGAATTCAATAATTCAGATTTCATCTATCTACTTACTATTTACCCCTAAATTATTTGAATATTTTAAAATCAAATAAATTTTTATAAAACTTCAACGCTTACTACTAAAAAAATTGAACCTAACTTTCCCAACCCAGACAAGAAAGATGGGGGGGGTATACCTGATGTATAACTGGCTCACACATTGTGATGCTATCTTTTTAAAGTTTTGGTAGATTTAAAGTAGAAGCATATCTTAAAAGATTAAAATAATGTTTAACAAAATTAATAGTAAACCTATAGCGGTTGGGCTTGTGTCTGGTGTTGGTCTCGGATTGGCTTTACAAAGTTGGCTACTTGGAATTATGTTTGGAATGATTTTTTATGTTGCACTTAATGAAACAGATAAGAAGAAAGTTTCTACAAGCAAAAAAGAAAAGTAGCCCCACATTTGTGGAGCTTTTTATTTGCGGGATGATGGGTAGATTTAGCAGGAAAAAACAAACCGAGTTATTTTATGAAACAGCAACCTTGAAGAAAAAGAAAACACAAAAACACTTCAAAAAGACTTGTCTCGACTGGGATCTAGGCTTGGCATTACCGAGCGAGCAACCTCAATCATCGCTCCCCTTAAAAAGGTTGAAGGATCTTAGCTCTTCTAAACCTGACAAAACTTGACATTTTAATTACTTGGGGTTTTTTGTTTAATTAGTATAATATTTTATTCACATATCCACTTGGCATAATAAAGAAAAAGAAAGTCCAAAAACTATAAGATTACCATAGAATGGTGTTTTTGGTTGATTGAAATAGTGCCCAAGAAAGTCCAAGCATAAAAAATTAATATACCAAAGAAAGTCCATTTATTTTTATTGCAATTCAAAATCCTCAATCTCCACAGTAAGTAGGGGAGCGTAATGCTGCTCAGTGGTTTTTACTGATTTATGTCCTAATAATTTGCTTACTTTATAAATTGACATTCCTTGCTTTATAAGATTAAGCCCAAAGGTTCTTCTTAAATCGTGGAATCTGGCATTCTTAATTTCCAACTTTCGAACTTCCTTCTTGAACTTATGACTTACATAATCTTTGGAGTAATTCCACAGTTCTTTTTGACTATGTATTATCTTTTTTGCCTGACTATTTAATTTGACCATTCTACGTCCAGTTTTACCAAAGACAATTAAGGAGTCATCTAAAACATTATCTTTTGATATAGACCGTATTTCACCACTTCTAGCACCAGTGTAGTATGCAAATCGTACAAATGAATTAAAGCTGGCATTACTAATACTTGTAAACATAAGATTCAATTCAGATTTATTATAGGTTCTAATTCTCGATTCACCCTTGGTGTCACCAGGGATTAGACGTGCCTTTTCAACTAAATTGTTCTTAAGTCCCCAGTTCCAACAAAGATTGATATGTCTGATATGTATGGCTCGTGATGTAGGGTTTATTGGCAATGGTTTATCATTTATATGAGAATTTAGTATATGTTTGTTTAGATCATAGGTGGCCTTAGACCAGGATGGATGTGCCTTGAGAAAACGCATTACTAACTCACTAAATGATAGTTTAGCATTACTTTTAATAAAGCCTCTAAGTTCCTGTAATAATGAAGTTTCTACAAATGGCTTTAGGGATATAGCGACTTTCTTATCCTTGGTTCCAAGACTTTTATTTATTCGCTTACCATTAATACAGACTGCTAGGTACCAAGTGCCTCGATTTTTATATAGACTTGCCATAATATTTCCTATGTTATGGAAAATCTGCTACATATCTACTTGCGTCTTGGGCTGTAGCGAAGCAAAGTCGCTTGAATGGCATTCAAGAGTTCGTCAGTTCGATCCTGATCAGCTCCACACTATTTACTCTATAAAACCCCGTTAAATCGGGGTTTTATATTTGTTGGTGTGTATTAGAATTTTATAATTAAGATGTATCAACACTTAATTATATATTCTGGTCAATATTATCTTTCTGAGAAATTTGTATTAGTTCATTAAATTTTGTTTGAGTAATCAAAGGTAATTATGAAAATCATTAAATATTTATTGTTGGCTTTGCCTTTAACAGCTGTTTTTTCTCAGTATAATTACTCCCTGGAAGACTTGAACTCTTCCTCTGAGACCTATGGCCTAAATGTTGGGCCTGGATATTTTTCAGATCATGTAACATTACACTATTTTGGTTATTTTACTTGAGGAACCTGTACTAGCCGGTTCGGCCAGTTAAACAATATATACGAAGACCTTAAATCTCAGGGATACGACGTTGAGTTAATTGGCGTTGCAAATGGTTCTCAAAGTTCATCTTCTGGTAATTGGACCTCAAGTAATAATTCTCCTGTTTGCGTTGATAATGGGTCCAGTAATGCTTGGATTAATTGGGGTGCTTCGCAAAGAGACTTATTTATATTGGATACCAATGGCGATTTAGTATTTCATGAAAATATTACTAGTGGCATACCTTCCGATTTGGATTCTATGATAATTGACTTGTTAAGAGATGATGTTTTCCAACCTGAAACAAAAGAACAGCTTCAAACTGCAGTGGATCTATGGTTAAGTGACAGTTCTACTGCATTAATTAACTACGGAGATATTAATACATGGGATGTTTCATTAATTACAGACATGGCGGAACTGTTTCGTAATAAATCCACGTTTAATGATGATATAAGTAGCTGGGATGTATCCAGTGTAATAGAAATGGATTGGATGTTTCATGGCGCTTCAAGCTTCAATCAAGATTTATCCAGCTGGGATGTAAGATACGTTGAGAATATGTTTAATATGTTTTCTTCTAGCGCGTTCAANGGAGATCTGAGCGCCTGGAACGTAAGCAATGTAACTAATATGGCATCCATGTTTGCTTTTAGTGAATTTAATGGAGATGTAAGTAATTGGGATGTGAGCAGTGTGACATACATGTCATCAATGTTTTCATATGCTGAATCGTTTAATCAAGACATTTCATCATGGGAAGTTAGTAGCGTAATTACCATGCAACGAATGTTTTATAATGCATTCCTATTCAATCAAGACCTCTCATCGTGGGATGTAAGTAATGTGACCGAGATGAATTTTATGTTTGGAAATGCACACGACTTTGATGGCAATATTAGCAATTGGGATGTTTCTAATGTTACTGGAATGAGAGAAATGTTTATTAATGCTGGAGACTTTGATCAAGATTTATCCAATTGGGACGTTTTAAACGTTACAAATATGCAAATGATGTTCCAAAATGCTTCAAGCTTCAATCAAAATTTATCCAGCTGGGATGTATCTAATGTTACTAATTTTGACAANACCTTTGAGGGTGCAAGTTTATTGTCAGATGCAAATAAGTGTGCTATTCATAATTCATGGGCATTTAATGCGAACTGGCAATACAACTGGTTTGAGTATTGTGCATATTTCACACCTCAAACGAGAGAAGAGCTCCAAACTGCAGTAGATCTATGGATAGATGATAATGTAACTGCTTTAGAAANATATGGTGAAATCAATACTTGGAATGTTTCATTGATAACTGATATGTCCTATTTATTTAACAATAGAAATACTTTTAACTCAGATTTATCAAGTTGGGATGTATCTAGTGTAACCAATATGCAGGCTATGTTCCGATTAGCCGACAGTTTTAATGGTGATTTATCATCTTGGGATGTGTCTAGTGTAACTAATATGGAAGAAATGTTTAAACAATGCAGNAATTTTTCTTCTGACTTGTCGTCGTGGGATGTATCNAATGTTACTAATATGAATGCTACTTTCTATCATGCNTANCAATTTAATGCAGATATCTCTCAATGGGATGTATCTAATGTAACAACATTCAAATTTACTTTTATGTCTACACCTTTGAATCAGAATTTGTCCGGCTGGAATGTTTCCAATGCTGCATCGATGCAAGAGATGTTTAGAATGGCTTCAGATTTTAACTCAGATTTATCGAACTGGAATGTATCTAATGTCACAAATATGGCATGGATGTTTTGTGGAGCATCCAATTTTAATGGAAATATTTCTACGTGGGATGTGTCAAGCGTTACAAATTTCAGTAATTTTTTGCAAGATGCATCAAGCTTTAATAGTGATATTTCTACGTGGGATGTGTCATCTGTAATATCGATGGATTTTATGTTCGCAGGTGCAGAGAATTTTAATAGTGATATTTCTGCATGGAATGTATCTAGCGTCACAAATATGGCAGCTATGTTTTGGCAAGCTCAAAACTTCAACCAAAGCTTAACCTCATGGGATGTGTCAAATGTCACACAAATGAATTATACTTTCAGAGAAGCCTCAAGCTTTGATGGCGATATATCTAACTGGGATTTGTCAAGNTTATACGATATGGAGGCCATGTTTNACAGTGCCTTTAATTTTAATCAAGATATATCATCTTGGAATGTTTCCAATGTCATTGACATGGACGCCATGTTTGAAAACACTCAAAATTTTAATGGAGACATATCTAATTGGGATGTATCTAACGTAACAATTATGCGGAAAATGTTTAAAAATTCNTCAAGCTTTAATGGTAACATTTCTTCATGGAGCGTTTCCAATGTAACGAATATGGAAGAGATGTTTGATGGAACGCAATCACTTTCCNATTATAATAAATGTGCTATCAATACATCTTTTTCTTTGAACGATAATTGGCCTTATGACTGGTCAGATCATTGTTTTTTCACACCTTTTTTAAAAGAAGAATTACAAACTGCAGTAGATCTATGGGTTAGTGATAATATAGCTGCGCTAGATATCTATGGTGAGATTAACACCTGGGATGTGTCCTTCATTAATGATATGTCTTTTCTTTTTCAAGGAAAGGAGTCGTTCAATGATGTCATTAATAATTGGGATATAGGCAATGTGACGAACGTGGAAGCCATGTTTAATAATGCAACAAGTTTCAATGGTGATATCTCCTCATGGAATGTATCCAATGTTACAAATATGGCAGGAATTTTTGCTGGCGCAACCAGTTTCAATAGTNATATCGATTCTTGGGATGTTTCTAGTGTCACTTACATGGCAGACATGTTTGCTTATGCTAATAACTTTAATCAAAACATATCGAATTGGGACNTCTCTAATGTAACAAACACGAAGGGGATGTTTAATGCTGCGACAACTTTCAATGGTGATATATCTTCATGGAACGTATCCAATACCACAAATTTAACGGGAATGTTTGATGGCGCTACAAGTTTCAATCAAGATTTATCCAGCTGGGATGTCTCTAATGTGACGAGTATGGGAGGTGTGTTTTCTGGAGCTGTTAGTTTCAATGGTGATATATCTTCATGGAATGTATCTAGTGTTACAAATATGGAATATTTATTTTATAATGCTTTTGATTTCAATCAAGATTTATCTAGCTGGGATGTTTCTAGTGTAACAAATATGGAAGAGATGTTTGATGGAACGCAATCACTTTCCAATTATAATAAATGTACTATCGATGCATCTTTTTCTTTGAACGAAAATTGGCAGTATGACTGGTCTAATCATTGCTTTTTTACCCCTTTTTCGAGAGAAGAGTTGCAAACTGCAGTAGATCTATGGGTCAGTGATAATGTAACCGCAGTAGATACCTATGGTGAGATAAACACTTGGGATGTGTCTTTTATTAATGATATGTCAATGCTTTTTCAAGGAAAGGAGTCGTTCAATGATGTCATTTATAATTGGGATGTAGGGAATGTAACGAACGTAGAAGCTATGTTCAATGGTGCTACAAGTTTTAATGGTGATATTTCTTCATGGAATGTATCCAATATTACAAATATGGCAGGAATGTTCGCTGGGGCTACAAGTTTCAATCATGATATTTCTTCTTGGGATGTAGGAAATATTATGACTACCGCATCTATGTTCACTAATGCTACAAGTTTTAATGGTGATATTTCATCATGGGATGTTTCTAACGTCGTCAACATGGGAGGTATGTTTTCTGGTGCAATAAGTTTTAATGGTGATATTTCTTCATGGAATGTATCTAGCGTTACAAATATGGAATATTTATTTCACAATGCTCATGAGTTTAATCAAGATTTATTATTTTGGGATGTTTCTAGTACAACTAATATGGAGGCCATGTTCTATGGTTGTACGAACTTTGTAGGTGATTTATCGCAATGGGATGTGTCGAATGTAACAGTAATGTCTAATATGTTCGATGTTGCACAAAATTTTAATGGTGATATTTCTAGTTGGAATGTTTCAAATGTCGAATCAATGAGGGGAATGTTTTGGAACGCCCAGAGTTTTAATCAAGATATATCAAATTGGAGCGTTTCTAACGTAACAGATATGTTCAAAATGTTTCTGAATGCTCGGAGTTTTGACCAAGATCTTTCTAATTGGGATGTTTCTAATGTTACCAATATGGAAGACATGTTTAATGTCACACACGCTCTTTCAAATGATAACAAGTGTGCTATCCATAATTCATTTTCTTTGAATAATAATTGGCCATATAACTGGTCAGCATACTGCAACTTAAATAACCAAACAGGTCTTGTTGCACCGCAAGAATTTTCATTGCATCAGAATTATCCTAATCCATTTAATCCTATAACAACTTTACTGTATGAACTTCCAAAAGACTCATTCGTGGATATCGTTGTCTATGATATGCTTGGTAATGTGGTAAACAATCTTGTTAACACCGATCAAGTATCAGGCTATAAATCAGTCCAATGGAATGCTACTAATAACCAAGGACAGCCAGTATCAGCAGGATTATATCTCTATACTATTGAAGCTGGGGATTTTAGACAGACCAAAAAGATGATGTTGCTAAAATAAAATTACTCTTAAAAAAATATAATTTTATAGTTATCATGAAGTACCAAAAAATATTATTACAAATCATATTAATTTATTTTCATTCTAATTTATATGCATCAAACCCTGGCATTTTAAATGTTGGATTTGATATTGATGATACAATTTTATTTTCAAGAGATGTTTTTCTAAATATACCAGAAGATAAAAGAAATCCAATTGATTACGGTTGGA